>NZ_JBVIXO010000004.1:0-588226 GCF_055593565.1 Streptomyces sp. NPDC040718
CTGGCGTTGATTTTTGGCACGCTGTTGAGTTCTCAAGGAACGGACGCTTCCTTTGTACTCACCCTCTCGGGCTTTCCTCCGGGCTTTCGTTCTTCATTCTTGCGTTTCCGACTCTATCAGACTCTTTCGTGTCCGATTTCCTCGGCGCTTTCGAGGTCCTGCGCTTTCGCGCTTTCCCTTTCGGCGTGGTGACTACGTTAACGCTTTTCCCTGCCGACTCATAATCGAGCCGGTTGGCAGGGAATTCGGGCATGCCGAATAAGACCCCGCCAGGGGTAAGTCGTAGGTAGTGGTTTGGCCGCTCCGGAGGTCTGCTGAAGGCAGTGCCCCGTTCAAGCGGCTCGGGCTACGTTAGGCGTCTCCCAAGATCGAGTCAAGTTGCGCGCCGGCGCGGTGCGTGGGCCCGGTACGGGCTGACGGTCGGGTCGCCGGCGATCCAGTAGCGGTAGGGGTGGGCGGCGCCCGCGCCGCCCACGCCCGTGCGGGGGCCGTTTCCGACCTGGTCGGGCGGGGTGGGGGTGCCGGTGAGGAGGGACAGGGCGGAATCGGGACCTCCGCAGAGGTCCGTGCCGTCGAGGGAGCGGTCCACGTCCAGCGCCGTCGCCAGGCGGGCCGGACCCTTGGCCAGTTCACGCGGGTTTCTGGCCGAGAGCCGACGTTTGGCAGCCAGCTCGGCGCCCACCGTCACCTCCCCCGCGCGCAGCAGCACACCGCTCGCGTGGCCCGGCGGGCCGCAGACGAGGTTGAGACTGAACCACATGCCGTAGATGAAGTAGACGTACGCGTGTCCGGGCGGGCCGAACATCGACGCGTTGCGCGCGGTGCGGCCCCGGTAGGCGTGGGAGCCGGGGTCGGCCTCGCCCTCGTACGCCTCCACCTCCGTGATGCGCAGTTCCATGGGGCCGTCCGGAGTACGGCGGACCAGGATCCTGCCGAGCAGGTCGGGGGCCACGGTGAGGACCGGGCGGTCGAAGAAGGACCGGGACAGGGGCGTACGGTCGGGGCGCGCGCTCATCCGGTCGAGCGTAGTGGAACGCGCGTCGCTGCAACCGGGCCCTAGGGTTCCGCAGTGGTAAGGGGTCAGTGGATCCGTATGTCTGTGCAAGGGGAGATTGAGATGGGCTTCAGGAAGCTGTTCGCGAGCCTCGGTGCCGGCGGGGCCTCGGTGGACACGGTCATCACCGAGCCGAACGTCGTGCCGGGCGGGATCGTCCAGGGCGAGGTGCGGATCCAGGGCGGGTCCGTGGAGCAGCAGATCGAGGGGCTGTCCGTCGGGCTCCAGGCGCGGGTGGAGGTGGAGGGCGGCGACGGCGAGTACAAGCAGGACATCGTCTTCACCAAGCAGCGCCTCGGCGGTGCCTTCAAGGTGCAGCCCGGTGCGCTGCACGTGGTGCCCTTCGGGCTGGAGATCCCGGCGGAGACGCCGGTGACCCACTTCGGCGGCCAGCACCTGCACGGGATGAACATCGGCGTCAGCACCGAGCTGGAGATCGCGCGGGCGGTGGACGCGGGCGACCTCGACCCGATCAACGTGCACCCGGTGCCGGCGCAGCAGGCGATCCTGGACGCGTTCCGGCAGCTGGGCTTCACCTTCCGCAGCGCGGACATGGAGCGCGGGCACATCCGCGGGACCCGGCAGACGCTGCCGTTCTACCAGGAGATCGAGTTCCTGCCGCCGTCGCAGTACCGGGGGCTGAACCAGGTCGAGCTGACCTTCGTCTCGGACGGGCACGAGATGGACGTCGTGCTGGAGATGGACAAGAAGCCGGGGCTGTTCAGCGAGGGCAGCGACACCTACCGCTGCTTCCAGGTCGGTCTGCAGTCGTACCAGGGGACCGACTGGGCGGCGTACCTGAACCAGTGGATCGCCTCGGTCGGTTCGCAGCGCAACTGGTTCTAGGCTCGGGCCCGTACCCCTCATCCGATCCAGGAGGACAGCAGTGGCCGAACAGAACAGGGCTCCCCTTCCGCACGACTTCCACCCCGAGGTGGAGTCCTTCACCGTGACCAGCGTGGACGTCGCGCCGGGGGCCGACCTGCACGCGGCCCAGGTCCTGACGGGCAAGAACCTCTCGCCGGAGCTGAGCTGGGAGGGCTTCCCCGAGGGGACGAAGAGCTTCGCGGTGACCTGCTTCGATCCGGACGCGCCGACGGGCAGCGGGTTCTGGCACTGGGTGCTCTTCGACATCCCGGCGTCGGTGACCTCGCTGCCGGCCGGTGCGGGCAGCGGGGACTTCGAGGGGCTGCCGGAGGGTGCGGTGCACGTGCGCAACGACTACGGCACGCGCGACTTCGGTGGGGCGGCTCCGCCGCGCGGGGAGCGGCACCGGTACGTGTTCACCGTGTACGCGGTGGACCGGGAGGAGCTGGGGACGGACGAGGACTCCTCGCCGGCGTCGGTCGGCTTCCACCTCCGGTTCCACGCCCTCGGCCGTGCCCAGCTGATCGGTGAGTACGAGTCGCCCGCGGCGCGTTGATCGTTCTTCCGGTGTTTGCCCGGTCCTGGTCTAAAGAAGGCCAGGACCGGGCATTTTTATTGCGTTGTCCCGCGTGGCGCGCGCGGCCAGAGTGGTTGCGGGCCTTGCCGCCATGGTGGTCGCGGGCCTGCACACGGGAGGTGGGCGAGATGCGGGACACGCTGGTACTGAACGCGAGCTTCGAGCCGCTGTCGACGGTGACGCTGAACCGGGCGGTCGTGCTGGTTCTCCAGGACAAGGCCGTCGTCGAACAGTCGCATCCCGAGCTGCGTGTGCGTGCGGCCACCATGGAGCTCCCGATGCCGCGGGTGATCCGGCTGTGCCGGTACGTACGGGTGCCCTTCCGAAGACATGCTCCCTGGTCACGGCGGGGGGTGCTGGTCAGGGACCAGCACCGGTGCGCGTACTGCGGGAAGCGCGCGACGACCGTGGACCACGTGCTGCCGAGGGCCCAGGGCGGTGGTGACACGTGGCTGAACACGGTGGCCTCCTGCGCCGAGGACAACCACCGGAAAGCGGCGCGGACGCCGGAGGAGGCGGGGATGCCGCTGCTGCGGAAGCCCTTCGTGCCTTCTCCGGCGGACGCGATGCTGCTCGCTCTGGGGGTGGGCGGGGAGGACGCGCTGCCCGACTGGCTGGCGCGCACCGCGTAGTCCGGCGCCGACCCGGGCCCGTTGGGCGGCGTATTTCCCCTACGTCGTTCAGCGGAGGAGCAGTTGGACGATGGCCGCGATCCCGACCGCCACGATGATTCCGCGCAGGGCGGTCGGGGGGAGCTTACGGCCGACCTTGGCGCCGATCTGGCCGCCGATGGTGGAGCCGACAGCGATGAGGAGGACGGCCGTCCAGTCGAAGTCGGCGACGAAGAGGAAGAAGAGGGCGGCGACGCCGTTGACGAGTGCGGCGAGCACGTTCTTGACGGCGTTGATCCGTTGCAGGTCCTCGTGGAGCAGCAGCCCCATCAGGCCGACGTAGAGGACGCCCTGCGCGGCGCCGAAGTAGCCCCCGTACGCGCTGGACAGCAGCATGCCCGCCAGCAGCGGCGTCCCGCCGTCCGCTCCGCCCGGGTCGCGTCCCGCGGCTTCCTGCCGGCGGCGCAGGGCAGCGGCGAGGCGGGGCTGGAGGACGACGAGTACGAGGGCCAGGCCGATGAGGACGGGCACGATCGTGTCGAAGGAGTCCGACGGCAGGGTCAGGAGCAGGACGGCGCCCGCGAGCCCGCCGACGAGGGAGACGGCGCCGAGCCGCAGGATGCGGGCGCGCTGGCCCTGGAGTTCCTTGCGGTAGCCGATGGCCCCGCTGATCGAACCGGGCACCAGGCCGAGGGTGTTGGAGACGTTGGCGGTGACCGGGGGCAGGCCGGTGGCGAGGAGCACCGGGAAGGTGATCAGGGTGCCGGAGCCGACGATCGTGTTGATGGTGCCGGCGCCGATTCCGGCGCCGAATACCGCGAGTGATTCCCAGATGGACATGGACATGGACGGAGCCATCCCCTTTGCGTGAGTGGGTCGCCTCCCCGCCGTGAAGGTCGAGGGGCCCCACCGATCATGCACGAAGGGGAGGCCGCGTCAGTCGATGGGGGGCTGCTCGCGCCGCTCGGCGCCGGTGTCCTGGGCGGGGGCGCCCTTGCCGGGGTTCTGCGGGTTGAAGCCGGCCGAACCGCCACCGAGGGGGCCGAAGTTGCCCATGGCGCCCGAGAGGCCCTTGAGCGCGTCCCCGATCTCGCTGGGCACGATCCAGAGCTTGTTGGCGTCGCCCTCGGCGATCTTCGGCAGCATCTGGAGGTACTGGTAGGCGAGGAGCTTCTGGTCGGCGTCGCCGGCGTGGATGGACTCGAATACGGTGCGGATGGCCTGGGCCTCGCCCTCGGCCTTCAGGGCGGCGGCCTTGGCCTCGCCTTCCGCGCGCAGGATGGAGGACTGCTTCTCGCCCTCGGCGCGCAGGATCTCCGACTGGCGGACGCCCTCGGCCTGGAGGATCGCGGCGCGCTTGTCGCGGTCGGCGCGCATCTGCTTCTCCATCGAGTCCTGGATGGAGGTCGGCGGCTCGATGGCCTTCAGCTCGACGCGGTTGACGCGGATGCCCCACTTGCCTGTGGCCTCGTCGAGGACCCCGCGCAGGGCGGCGTTGATCTCCTCGCGGGAGGTGAGGGTCCGCTCCAGGTCCATGCCGCCGATGATGTTGCGCAGGGTGGTGACGGTGAGCTGCTCGATGGCCTGGATGTAGCTGGCCACTTCGTACGTGGCGGCGCGGGCGTCGGTCACCTGGTAGTAGATGACGGTGTCGATGTTGACGACCAGGTTGTCCTGGGTGATCACCGGCTGGGGCGGGAAGGGGACGACCTGTTCGCGCAGGTCGATCCGGTTGCGGATGGAGTCGATGAACGGGACGACGATGTTGAGGCCCGCGTTGAGGGTGCGGGTGTAGCGGCCGAACCGCTCGACGATGGCGGCGCTGGCCTGCGGGATCACCTGGATCGTCTTGACCAGGGCGATGAAGACCAGTACCACCAGGATGATCAGGACGATGATGATCGGTTGCATGCGGTTCCCCGTGCCCTTCCGGCTGTCTGTGCTGCCCCGTTGATCGGAGTCTCGCAGACCCCGGGGCCGCGGGTGGGCTGCTTGTCACATGACGACCGCGGTCGCCCCGTCGATGTCGACGACGTCGACGGACTGGCCGGGTTCGAAACTGGTGTCCGAGTCGAGGGTGCGGGCGGACCAGATCTCGCCGGCCAGCTTGATGCGGCCGCCGCTGCCGTCGACCCGTTCGAGGACGACGGCGGATCTGCCCTTCAACGCCTCGATGCCGCTGCGGTGTTGGGGCCGCTGGTCGCGGTGGCGGTTGGCGATCGGCCGTACGACGGCGATCAGCGCGACCGACACGATCACGAAGACGAGGACCTGGGCGACCACTCCCCCGCCGACGGCCGCGGTGACGGCCGCGGCGACCGCGCCGACGGCGAACATGCCGAACTCCGGGAGGGCGGTCAGGACGAGGGGGATGCCCAGTCCGACCGCGCCGATGAGCCACCACACCCATGCGTCGATGTCCACATGGTCATGGTAGGTCGGGCGGGCGCGGCCGGACAGGGCGCGAACGGCGGTGCCTGGCGCCGGGCTCGGCTCGGGGCCTAGCGCAGGGGCAGGCCCTGGGCGGTCCAGCGGTCGTGCTCGTTGCGCTCGACGATCAGCGGGAGGCCGAAGCAGAGGGACAGGTTCCGGGAGGTCAGCTCCAGGTCGATGGGACCGGCGGTGACGACCTTGCCCTGCCGGATCATCAGGACGTGCGTGAAGCCCGGGGCGATCTCCTCGACGTGGTGCGTGACCATGACCATGGACGGGGCCAGGGGGTCGCGGGCCAGGCGGCCGAGGCGGCGGACGAGGTCCTCGCGGCCGCCGAGGTCGAGGCCGGCGGCGGGCTCGTCCAGGAGGAGCAGCTCGGGGTCGGTCATCAGGGCGCGGGCGATCAGGGTGCGCTTGCGCTCGCCCTCGGAGAGGGTGCCGAACTTGCGGTCGAGGTACTCGGTCATCCCGAGGCGGTCGAGGAACGCGCGGGCGCGCTGCTCGTCGATCTCCTCGTACTCCTCCTGCCAGGTCGCGGTCATGCCGTAGGCGGCGGTGAGCACGGTCTGCAGGACGGTCTGCCGCTTCGGGAGCTTGTCGGCGAGCGCGATGCCGGCGACGCCGATGCGCGGGCGCAGCTCGAAGACGTCGCTGCCGGGCTTGCCGAGGGTGCTGCCGAGGATGGTGGCGCTGCCCTTGGTGGGGAAGAGGTAGCTGGAGGCGAGGTTCAGCAGCGTGGTCTTGCCGGCGCCGTTGGGGCCGAGGATGACCCAGCGCTCCCCCTCCTTCACCGACCAGGAGACCTGGTCCACCAGAGCCCGGCCCTCGCGGACCACGGATACGTCCACCAGCTCCAGAACATCGCTCATGAGCGTGTTGTCACCCCTTGCAGTCACGGTTCTCTGTGCGCGCCTGTAGGCGCGGCCCCAGGGGAAAACCTACGCCACTCGGAGCGGGCTCCGGGCGCCAGGCCGGGTCGGGGGGCCGATCCGTAGAGTGGGGGGATGCTTTTCGAACCACGTTCAGGGCGGCTGGCCGCCTGGGGGAACGCTCTGCTGGCCGGTCTGGTCTCGCCCGACGAGGCGGCGCTGTCGATCGTGGGCGAGGACGCCGTGCACCGGGTCGCCGGGCTGCCGGGCGAGGCGGGGCCGGTGGGGCTCACGCTGGCGCTGGGGCGGCTGCGGGCGCTGGGGGTGACCGGGCTCCGGGTGGCGCTGCCGGTGGCCGGGCATCCGCTGGGGCTGAGCGGACCGCCGGAGTTCAACGCGCGGGCGCTGGAGGCCGAGGAGGCGGTGGTGTGCGCGGGGGCCGCGCTGGGGCTGGTGCCGGAGGTCACGGAGGCGGGCCCGGCGGGCGACGTGCACGTCTCGGTGGTGTGGCACTGCCTGCCGGTACGGGAGGCCCCGCCGGCGGACGTGCCGTCGCTGGGCGAGGCGGAGCGGGAGCTGGCCGAGGCGCTGCGCGAGGCGACGGTGGTGCTGACCCGGCTGGACGTGGCGGGGTCTGGGCCCGTGGCGGAGGCGGCGCTGTCGGCGTACCGGGCGCGGGCGGAGGCGGGGCGGGACGTACTGGCGCCCGGGTACCCGGCGCGGGCTGTGCGGGTGCTGGCGCTGGCGCAGCGGGTGGACCTGATGGTGTCGCTGGCGTACCAGCGCGGGCACGGGGGCGCGGTGGCGGCCTCGGAGATGGCGGCGCGGGCGGAGGCGCTGCGGCCGGTGGAGCGGGTGGCGCGGCGGGCTCTGGTGGCGGCGTACAACGCGGCGGTGGAGGAGGCCGGGCGGTAGCCCTCCGGCGGTTGGGCGGGGCCGCACGGCCGCGGCCCCGCTTTCCCGGGGAGAAGGGGGGAAGGCGGGGCCGCGGGGCGGTGCCGGGGTCAGGCGTTGACGCCGGTGTTGCCGAAGGCGCCGTTGAGCAGGCCGATCACGTTGACGGTGTTGCCGACCACGTTCACGGGGACGTGCACGGGGACCTGGAGCAGGTTCCCGGAGGCCACGCCGGGCGAGTTCAGGGCCTCGCCCTCCGCGGACGCACCGCCGTGCGCCGAGGAGACACCGGCGCCGGCGGCGACGAGGCCGCCCGCGATCATGGTGACGGCTGCGGCCTTCTTGAAGTTCTTCACGTTCTCGTCCTCCAGTACGTCTGCCGCGACCAGCCGTCGCGGCACGCCATGGAGAACGGCCGCCCCCCGGCCGGGATACGCCATGTGGGCGACATACACCCGACCGTATGAATCTCAGCTCAGCCCATTACTCCGCGAGGCCGTGCCTGACGGCCCACAGCGCGGCCTGGGTTCGGTCGGAGAGGTCCAGTTTCATCAGGATGTTCGAGACGTGCGTCTTGACCGTCTTCTCGGACAGGACGAGCGCCCTGGCGATCTCCCGGTTCGAGCGGCCGTCGGCGATCAGGCCCAGGACCTCGCGCTCGCGGTCGGTCAGCGCCCCCGGCCGGCCACCGGGGCCGCTCTGGTCGTCCTGGGCCGCCAGCAGGGCCTCGGCGACCTCCGGCTGCAGCAGTACGTGTCCCGCGTGCACGGAGCGGATGGCTCCGGCCAGGGCGTCGGGGTCGATGTCCTTGTGGAGGTATCCGGCGGCGCCGGCCCGCAGCGCGGGGACCACGGTCCGCTGTTCCGTGAAACTGGTGACGATCAGGACCCGGGCCGGGTTCTCCAGGTCCCGCAGCCGCCTCAGGGCCTCGATGCCGTCGGTGCCGGGCATCTTGACGTCCATGAGGATCACGTCGGGCCGCAGCTCCTCGGCGCGGGCGGTGCCCTCCGCCCCGTCGGCGGCCTCCCCGACCACCTCGATGTCCTCCTGGACCTCCAGGAAGGTGCGCAGGCCGCGCCGGACCACCTGGTGGTCGTCGACGAGCAGGACGCGGATCCGGCCGCGGCCGGGGGTGTCAGCCACCGGGGACCTCCATCTCGATCGTGGTGCCCTCACCGGGCTCCGAGCGGACCTCCAGCCGGCCTCCGGCGCCACTGGCGCGGTCCCGCATGGAGACGAGCCCCAGGTGCCGGCCGGCGTTGCGGACGGTGGAAGGGGAGAAGCCCCGCCCCCAGTCCCGCACGCGCAGGACGGCGCCGCCGCCGGGGGTGCGGGCGAGGGTGACCTCGACGCGATCCGCGCCGGAGTGCCGCAGGGCGTTGTGCAGGGCCTCCTGGGCGACCCGCAGCAGGGCCTCCTCCTGGGCGGCGGGCAGGGCCCGTACGCCGTCACAGGTGAAGGTGACGCGGGCGCTGTGGGCGCGGTCCAGTACGCGGACGTGGTCGCGCAGGGTGTGGACGAGGCCGTCCTCGTCCAGGGCGGCGGGCCGCAGCTCGGTCACGGCGGCGCGGAGCTCGTCGGCGGCCTCGGCGGCGAGCACGGCGACCTGCTGGAGCTCTCCCTTGGCGCGGGCCGGGTCGCGGTCCACGAGGGCGGCGGCCGCCTGGGCGGTCAGGCGCAGGGAGAACAGCTTCTGGCTGACGGCGTCGTGCAGCTCGTGGGCGAGCCGGGAGCGCTCCTCGGCGATGGTCAGCTCGCGGCTGCGCTCGTAGAGGCGGGCGTTGGTGAGGGCTATGGCCGCGTGCTGGGCGAGGAGGGAGAGGAGCGCCTCGTCCTCGTCGGTGAACCCGTCCGGGCCGTTCTTGTTGGCCAGGAAGAGGGCGCCGAGGGTCTCCTCGCCGTTCCTGATGGGGAGGCCGAGGAAGCCGGACATCTCGGGGTGGGCGGCGGGCCAGCCCCCGAAGCGCGGGTCCTTCCGTACGTCGGCCAGCCGCTCGGGGGTCTCCTCGTGGAGCATCGCGGCGAGGATGCCGTGCTGGCGGGGCAGCGGGCCGATGCGGCGCCACTGCTCGTCGCTGACGCCGTCCACGACGAACTGGGCGAAGCCCCCGTGGTCGTCCGGGACGCCGAGGGCGGCGTACTCGGCGTCCAGCAGTTCGCGGGCGGAGGCGACGATCGTGCGCAGGACGTCGTGGACCTCCAGCCGGCGGCTCATGGCGAGCAGCGCGGTGCTGACGGCCGCCAGTCCTCCCGTAGCGGGTCCGTGGTGCATGGGGTCACCGTACCGGCGGCCCTGACCTGCGGTATCGGGCCTTGGGCGTAGGTCTCGGGCGTAGGTCCCGAGCCCCAGGGGCGTACGACCTGGGGAGGGGTGCCGGTGCGGGCCCTCTGCCTTGGGGAGGAGGTCCGGGGGCGGTCGGCTGGTCCGGAAGGCGGAGTTCGCTCACGCATTGAATTGCGGCCGCAACTCTGGGTGAGAGCGGCGGGGACCCCGTGTGAGCCCCGGCATAGGACGCACATCACTTACGAAGCCGCGTAGTGGACGCATAAGGACGCCGTCAGTGCTGCTGCGCCTAGCGGCTGGAGCGGAAATGCCGCTTCGGTCCGGGGCCGTGATCCACTAACCGGGATCGTACGTCACACCTTTGCCAGGCGATTTTGCCGCCGCTAAGAATGGCTGCCGTCGCACAGCGCCGCGGATCCCGGATCCGAGCGGCGCTTTCCTGCGGCCCCCGCTATTCGAAGAGGTTGCCCCGCATGTCTGCTTCCAGCACTCCCGGTCACAGTCGTCTGACGAAGGCGCACAAGCTGTCGATCGCCGGTGTCGCCACCCTCGGTGCCGCCGCCCTCGCCTTCTCCCTCGTCCCCGCCGGTGCCGAGACCGCTCAGGCTCAGACGTTCGAGGCCGCCCCGGTCGCCTGGACCCAGTCCGTGCAGAAGCACGTCGGCGCCCAGCAGGTCGTCGCCGACCAGAAGGCCAAGGACGCCGCGAAGGCCCAGGCCGAGGCGCAGGCGAAGAAGGACCGCGAGACCAAGGAAGCCGCCAGCCGTTCCGCGGCCCGCACGCCGGTCTTCGCGAACAACCTCGACGGCTGGATCAAGGAAGCCCTCTTCATCATGAAGCGCGAGGGCATTCCCGGCACCTACGCCGGCATCCACCGCAACATCATGCGCGAGTCGAGCGGCAACCCCCGCGCGATCAACAACTGGGACATCAACGCGCAGAACGGCATCCCGTCCAAGGGCCTGCTCCAGGTGATCGCCCCGACCTTCAAGACGTACCACGTCAAGGGCACCAAGTTCGACCAGTACGACCCGGTCGCGAACATCGTCGCCGCGTGCAACTACGCCGCCGACCGCTACGGCTCGATGGACAACGTGAACAGCGCCTACTAGGCACCGCACGCCCCCATGCGCCTCAGGGCGGCCCCCGGAGTCCCGGGTGCCGCCCTGAGGCGTTTCACGCGTGCGCGGTCCTGCCGGACCCGCCCGCTACTTGCGCATGACCTCGGGCTCGTGGCGGCGCAGCAGGCGCGCCACGGCGAAGCCGCAGATCACGCCGAGCGCCAGCAGGACGAAGACGTCCATGAACCACTGGCCGGCGGTGTGGTCCCACAGCGGGTCGGTGTTGGTGGGGTTCTGCGGGTCCCACGGCGCCATGAGCTTGCCCAGGTTCAGCGTGGTGCCGGCGGCGCCGATGGCCCAGCGGGACGGCATCAGATAGGCGAACTGCTCCAGGCCGATCTTGTCGTACAGCTGGAACAGGATGCCGGTGAAGACGACCTGGACGATGGCGAACATGACGAGCAGCGGCATGGTCTTCTCGGCGGTCTTCACCAGCGAGGAGATCACGAGGCCGAACATCATCGCGGTGAAGCCGAGCGAGGTGACCGCGATGCACAGCTCGACGGCCGGATTCATGAACAGGCCCTCGGCGGGCAGCTTGCGCGGGGTGAACGCGATCGCGCAGATGATCACGCCCTGGAGCGCGGTGATCGCGCCGAGGACGATCACCTTCGACATGAGGTAAGCGGACCGGGACAGGCCGGTCGCGCGCTCACGCTCGTAGATGACGCGTTCCTTGATCAGCTCACGGACCGAGTTGGCCGCGCCCGAGAAACACATGCCGACCGCGAGGATCAGCATGATCGTTCCCGCGTCGCCGTTGAAGCGCGACGGCGGGGTCGGCGGGGCGAGGCCGAACTTCGCGGGGATCACGATGGAGACGACGCCCAGGACCGCGGGCATCAGCACCATCAGGGCGAGGAAGCCCACGTCGGAGGCGATCACCGAGACGTAGCGGCGCATCAGCGTCCACAGCTGCGATCCCCAGCCCTGCGGCTTCGGCGGGATCATCTGCTGCGGCGCCATGGCGACCTGCTGCGGGGCGACCGCGTCGAGGTCGGCGGCGTACAGCTGGTAGTGCTGCGAGCCCTTCCAGCGGCCGGCCCAGTCGTAGTCGCGGTAGTTCTCGAAGGCGGAGAACACGTCGGCCCAGGTGGTGTAGCCGAAGAAGTTCAGCGCCTCGTCCGGCGGGCCGAAGTAGGCGACGGACCCGCCCGGGGCCATGACGAGCAGCTTGTCGCACAGCCCCAGCTCGGCCACGGAGTGGGTGACGACCAGGACCGTGCGGCCGTCGTCGGCGAGGCCGCGCAGCAGCTGCATGACATCGCGGTCCATGCCCGGGTCGAGGCCGGAGGTCGGCTCGTCCAGGAAGATCAGCGACGGCTTGGTGAGCAGCTCCAGGGCCACGGACACGCGCTTGCGCTGACCACCCGAGAGCGAGGTGATCTTCTTGTCCTTGTGGATGTCGAGCTTGAGCTCGCGCAGCACCTCGTCGATGCGGGCGGAGCGCTCGGACTCGGCGGTGTCGCCCGGGAAGCGGAGCTTGGCCGCGTACTTCAGGGCGGTCGAGACCTTCAGCTCCTTGTGCAGGATGTCGTCCTGCGGGACCAGGCCGATGCGCTGGCGGAGCTCCGCGAACTGCTTGTACAGGTTGCGGTTGTCGTAGAGGACGTCACCCTGGTCGGCGGGCCGGTAGCCGGTGAGCGCCTTCAGGAGCGTCGACTTGCCGGAGCCGGAGGGGCCGATGACGCCGATGAGCGACTTCTCCGGGACGCCGAAGGTGACGTCCTTGAGGATCTGCTTGCCGCCGTCGACGGTGACGGTGAGGTGGCGGGCCGAGAAGGAGACGTCACCGGTGTCGACGAACTCCTCGAGCCGGTCGCCGACGATCTTGAACGTCGAGTGGCCGACGCCGACGATGTCGTTCGGGCCGAGCAGGGCGGTGCCGGACTTGGGCAGCGGCTGACCGTTGACGTAGGTGCCGTTGTGGCTGCCGAGGTCGTGGATCTCGAAGCGGCCGCCGGTGGAGCGGAACTCCGCGTGGTGGCGCGAGACCTGGAGGTCGGAGACGACGAGCTCGTTCTCCAGGGCGCGGCCGATGCGCATGACGCGGCCGACGGCGATCTGGTGGAACGTCGTCGGGCTGCGGTGGTCGCTGCCGTACCCGGGGGCCGCGGCGGCCTGCTGCGCGGGAATGCCCCCGCCGACGCCGCCGCCCTGCTGCTGCGGCACGTACGGCTGCCGCTGGTCCCACGCGGGCTGCTGCGACTGCGGCTGCTGCTGGGGCGGGGCCTGGTACGCCTGCTGCTGCGCCTGTGCCTGCGCGGCGGGGGCCTGGTAGGCCGGCTGCTGCGCCTGCGCCGCGGCGCTCGGATTCAGCCGCGGGCCGTCGGTGGCGTTGCCCAGGTGGACCGGGGTGCCCGGTACGAGCTCCGTCTGCTGGACCCGCGCGCCGTGCACGTAGGTGCCGTTGGTGCTGCCGTGGTCCTCGATGGCCCAACCCCGGCCGTTCCAGCTGATGGTGGCGTGCCGCCACGACACCCTGGCGTCATCGATCACCATGTCTCCCTGGGGATCGCGCCCCAGCGAGTACGACCTGGACGGATCGAGCGTCCAGGTCCTTCCGTTCAATTCCAGTACGAGTTCCGGCACTCCAGCCCCACTTAAGGTCCCCCGAGAATCCCCCTGGCGTCCAGGGAGAACGACGTCAGGGAGTCTAGGGATGGCGAACATCCGGTGGAACTATTTCAGGCCTGGGGCCACATGTGGAATCGGGGCCTTCCGCGGGGGCCGTGTGCGGGTGTCGACGGGGTCGAAAGGCACCCGGAGAGTGCGATACGGGACTTCTCGCCTCCTCGCCTTCTTCACGCCCTTCACCCCGTTCCTCCTCCACGCGGGTGGTGCGCCGCCGCGCGGGGCCGGTTCTCCCCACCCGCCCTTCCGCCGTCCTCCCGGCGCCGCCCCGCGCGCGGCGCGTCTGAAGAATGGGACGGGGGTCCGGCTCAGGGGGGCGGGAAGATACGGTGTGGGCACCATGAGCGCTTCGCAGACCTCCGACGTCCCCACCCTCCTCGTCAAGATCTTCGGCAAGGACCGTCCCGGGATCACCGCCGGGCTGTTCGACACCCTCGCCGCCTACTCCGTCGATGTCGTCGACATCGAGCAGGTCGTCACCCGCGGCCGCATCGTCCTGTGCGTCCTCGTCACCAAGCCCGCCGCCGGCTCCGAGGGCGAGCTGCGGGCCACCGTGCACAGCTGGGCCGAGTCGCTCAAGCTGCAGGCGGAGATCCTCTCCGGCACCGGTGACAACCGGCCGCGCGGCAGCGGCCGCTCCCACGTCACCGTCCTCGGGCACCCGCTCACCGCCGAGTCCACCGCCACCATCGCCGCCCGGATCACCGCGGCCGGCGGCAACATCGACCGTATCTTCCGGCTCGCCAAGTACCCGGTGACGGCGGTCGAGTTCGCCGTCTCCGGCGTCGAGACCGAGCCGCTGCGCACCGCTCTGGCCACCACCGCCGCGCAGATCGGCGTGGACGTGGCCGTGGTCTCGGCCGGGCTGCACCGCCGGGCGCAGCGGCTGGTGGTCATGGACGTGGACTCGACCCTGATCCAGGACGAGGTCATCGAGCTCTTCGCCGCGCACGCCGGATGCGAGGCGGAGGTCGCCGAGGTGACCGAGCGGGCCATGCGCGGGGAGCTGGACTTCGAGCAGTCGCTGCACGCCCGCGTGGCGCTGCTGGCGGGGCTGGACGCTTCGGTGGTGGACAAGGTCCGCTCCGAGGTGCGGCTGACGCCGGGCGCGCGGACCCTGATCCGGACGCTGAAGACGCTGGGCTACCAGGTGGGCGTGGTCTCGGGCGGGTTCACGCAGGTCACGGACGACCTGCGGGAGCGGCTGGGGCTGGACTTCGCCTCGGCGAACACCCTGGAGATCGTCGACGGGAAGCTGACCGGCAAGGTCACCGGGGAGATCGTGGACCGGGCGGGCAAGGCCCGGCTGCTGCGCCGCTTCGCCGAGGAGGCCGGGGTGCCGCTGTCGCAGACGGTGGCGATCGGTGACGGGGCCAACGACCTGGACATGCTGAACGCGGCCGGGCTGGGGGTCGCCTTCAACGCCAAGCCGGTGGTCCGCGAGGCCGCGCACACCGCCGTGAACGTCCCCTTCCTGGACGCCGTGCTGTACCTGCTCGGCATCACCCGCGAGGAAGTGGAAGCGGCCGACCTGGCCTGACCCCGTACGCACCGCGCGCCCGGCCGGATCCTTCCGGCCGGGCGCGCGTCGTCGCGGGCTCAGTGCTCCTTGGGCGTCCAGTAGTCCAGCAGGGTGCACGCGCCGGGTTCGAGGGACTTCCACGAGCCGGTGAAGGAGACGATGGCCAGCGCGGCGGTCGGGAAGCCCGTACGGGTCATCCGGGCCAGGGTGTCGCCCTCGGCGCGTCCGGAGAGGACGTCCGCGAGGGCGTGCATGCCGGGGTTGTGGCCGATGACGACGAGGTCGGACACCTCGTCGGGGGTCTCGTTCAGCAGGGCGATGAGCTCGCCGGGCGACGCCTCGTAGATCCGGTCCTCGTACGAGGTCTTCGGCCGGGACGGGAGTTCCTGGACGGCGAGCTTCCAGGTCTCCCGGGTGCGGGCGGCGGTGGAGCAGAGGGCCAGGTCGAAGGTGATGCCGGTCTCGGCCAGCTTCAGTCCGACGGCGGGCGCGTCCTTGCGGCCGCGTTCCGCCAGCGGGCGGTCGTGGTCGGACACCTGCGGCCAGTCGGCCTTGGCGTGCCGGAGGAGGGCGATCCTGCGGGGTGTGTCGGCGCTCATGGCCCCCAGCTTCGCACGAAACGAGCCACCGGGCGCAGGGTGTTGGGGGCCTGCCCCTCCACCGTGGGGCGTGCCCGGCGCACGCGGGTCAGCCGACGGCGCGCAGCAGCTGGTGGGTGACCTGGACCAGCGCGGATCCCTCTCCGGTGGCGGCGTGCGCCTGGCCTGAGCCGGCGAGGAGGAGCAGGAGGAGGCCGAAGGCGAGCGCGGGCAGGGCCAGCGTCCACCAGTGCAGCCTGGTGTCGGGGGCGGTGGTGCGGCGGGGGCCGGGAAGGTGTGCGGGGGCCGACATGGCCGCCTCCGTGTGTGTGCCGGTGGGACGGGCTCGCTCTCCTTCGAATCTATGGATCCGAAGGAGCGGTTCCCATCCGGGACGCACCCCAGGCAACCCTGAACCTGGCCCCCTAGGGGATGGTGGGGATAACCCCACCATCCCCTGGGGCCCCTGGTGTCAGGGGGAGGCGATGGTCGCGATGACGGCGATGACCACGGTCACGAGCAGCATCGCGCCGAGCACGAGGCCGAGCTTCTTGTGGCCGTTCTGGGGGTTGGGTTCGAGTACGGGCGACATGCCGTTCAGTCTCCCATGCCGCATTCGTCCTCGATCGTGCGGTCCCGGCCGGCGAGGACGCCGAGGGCGATCTGGGGGACGAGGAGGCCCGCCATCAGGGCCAGGGGCAGGTCCCAGCCGCCGCTGTGCTGGTAGAGGGTGCCGATGACCAGGGGGCCGGGGATGGAGATGAGGTAGCCGGTGCTCTGGGCGAAGGCGGAGAGCTTGACGACCCCGGCCGGGGACTTGGCGCGCAGCCCGATCATCGTGATGACGAGGGGGAAGGCGCAGTTGGAGATGCCGAGCAGCAGGGCCCAGGCCCATGCTCCGGCGGCGGGGGCGAGGTAGAGCCCGAGGTAGCCGGCCAGGCCGAAGAGGCCGAGGACGGCGGCGATGGGGCCCTGGTTGCGCATCCGTCCGGCGAGGCCGGGGATGACGAAGGCGAGGGGGACGCCCATGACCATGGTGACGGCGAGCAGGACTCCGGCGGTGGAGGCGGAGACGCCCGCGTCGCGGAAGATCTGCGGGAGCCAGCCCATGGTGACGTAGGCGCCTGTGGCCTGGAGGCCGAAGTAGGAGGCCAGGGCCCAGGCGGTGCGGCTGCGGACCACGGAGGGGCCGGTGGCCCCGGTCGCGGCGGCGGGGGCGGCGGCCTTCTCGCGGCGGCCGGCGGCGGCGATGGGCAGCCAGGGCAGTACGGCGGCCACGGCGAGGACGGCCCAGATCAGCAGGCCGGTGCGCCAGCTGCCGCCGAGGGCGCTGGTCAGCGGGACGGTCGCGGCGGCGGCGAGGGAGGTGCCGGCGGCCAGGGCCATGGAGTAGAGGCCGGTCATGGTGCCGACGCGGTCCGGGAAGTACCGCTTGACGATCACCGGGAGCAGCACGTTGGTCAGGGCTATGCCGGCCAGGGACAGGGCGCTGGCGGCGAGGAAGCCGGCGGCGTTGTCCGTGAAGGGGCGGATGAGCAGGCCCGCGGCGACGGCGGCCATGCCGGCGCAGACGACGGCGGCCGGGCCGAAGCGGCGGGAGAGCCGGGGGGCGGTGACGCCGAAGACGGCGAAGCAGAGGGCGGGGACCGAGGTGATGAGCCCGGCTACGGCGCCGCTCATGTGGAGGCCGGTGCGGGCTTCCTCGAAGAGGGCTCCGAGGCTGGTGATGGCGGGCCGCAAGTTGAGGGCGGCGAGCACGATTCCGACGACCAGTACCGGGCCCAGCCACTTGGGGGCGGCGTCGGCGGGGGCGGGCGCGGGCAGGGCGGCGGAGCCGCCGCTCGCGACCTTCGGGCGGTCCATGGTCTGAATGTCTTCGTCGTGCATCCAGCCATCATAGAATCATGGGATGATTGGTTGTCCAGTCGTGAACCGTCCTGCACGCCTCAGTCCCGCCCCGCTCCAGCCGACCCCGAGGGGACCCCACCCGCCATGCCGCTGACCTCGCCCCGGCGATCCGCGCTCGTCGACCAGGTGATCGCCCAGCTGAGGAACCAGATCACGTCCGGCGAGTGGCCGGTCGGGAGCCGGATCCCCACCGAGCCCGAGCTGGTGGAGCTGCTGGGCGTCGCCCGCAACACCGTGCGGGAGGCGGTCCGGGCCCTCGCGCACAACGGGCTCCTGGACATCCGCCAGGGTTCGGGTACGTACGTGCTCGCCACCAGCGAGCTGGCCGGGGTGATGCACCGGCGCTTCGCGGGGGCCGACCCCCGGCACATCGCGGAGCTGCGCTCGACGCTGGAGTCCTCGGCGGCCCGGCTGGCGGCGGAGCGGCGGACCGGGCGGGACCTCGTACAGCTGGACGCCCTGCTGGCCCGGCGCGAGGAGGCGTGGGCGAGCGGGGACGCGGAGCTGTTCGTGGCGGCGGACGTGGGCCTGCACATGGCGGTGGTGGCGGCCTCGCACAACGACGTGCTGATCGAGCTGTACGCGGACCTCGGCGACCTGGTCGCGGACTGGCTCCGGACGGACGTCGGCACCGAGCTGAACCCGGCTGACCACCTGGACCACGCCCGGCTGATCGAGGCGATCCGGCGCGGGGACGCGGACACCGCGGCGGCGGAGGCGGCGGGCTACCCCTTCGTCTGCCTGGGCAGAACCCCGGCCTGATCCGCCGGACAGGGGCCCTAGGGGCCTTCTGGGGTGCGCTGGTGGCTCACCCAGGCGGTGCGGACCTCCTTCCAGCAGCGGCCGGTGAGCCGGGTGCGGCCGGCCGGGTGCAGGGGGACGAGGGCGCCGTCCCCGTCGACGTCCCACCAGCGCTCGCACTCGACGTGGAGGCGGAGCAGGTCGGTCTCGGGGTAGGCGTTGTGGCAGGACGCGACCACCGTGGAGCCGGTGATCTCGGTGTCGCAATCGGCGCCGAAGAGTTCCCGGGTGGGCGGCCGCGCGGGCCGTACGGGTGGCTCGGCGGGGATGTCGTCGAGGTCCACGACGGCCCGGCCGGCCGCTTCGGGGCCGGGCGCGGGTTCGCGCACGCCGGGCTGGGCGAGGGCTCCGGGGCCCAGGAGGCCGGTCAGGAACACGGAGGTGACCAGCAGTGATACCGCTCGGTTCGGCCTCGCGCCCACGCCCGTACCTCCTCCCCGAACCCACCGGGAAGATCCCGACGTGGTCATTTTGCAGGCATCTGTCCCGGTTTTCGACTCGGGAAGATCCACCCCGGGCTCGGAAATCCGATCGAACGGGTCTGCACGACACCCCCTGAGGCCCCCTCACCCACCGCTGCGGCACGCGGGAACGGCGATGGCCGCGCCTTCCGGGAGGAAGGCGCGGCCATCGCCGCTCGTGCGGGGGAGCTCCTGGGATCAGGCACCCATCGCGTGCAGGCCGCCGTCCACGTGGACGATCTCGCCGGTGGTCTTCGGGAACCAGTCCGACAGCAGCGCGACGACACCGCGGCCCGTGGGCTCCGGGTCGCTCATGTCCCACTCCAGCATGGAGCGGTGGTTCCAGGTGTCGGCCAGGTCGGAGAAGCCCGGGATGGACTTGGCGGCCATCGAGCCGAGCGGGCCGGCCGAGACCAGGTTGCAGCGGATGTTCTCCTTGCCCAGGTCGCGGGCCAGGTAGCGGCTGGTGGCCTCCAGGGCGGCCTTGGCCGGGCCCATCCAGTCGTACTGCGGCCAGGCGAACTGCGCGTCGAAGGTGAGGCCGACGATGGCCGCACCCTCCGCCGGGAAGAGCGGCTTGCAGGCCATGGTCAGCGACTTCAGCGAGAACGCCGAGACGTGCATGGCGGTGGCGACCGACTCGAACGGGGTGTTCAGGAAGTTGCCGCCGAGGGCGTCCTGCGGGGCGAAGCCGATGGAGTGCACGACGCCGTCGAGGCCGCCGAGCTCGTCGCGGACGAGGCCCTCCAGGCGGGCGAGGTGCTCGTCGTTGGTGACGTCGAGCTCGATCACCTTGACCGGCTTGGGCAGCTTCTTGGCGATGCGCTCGGTCAGCGACGGGCGCGGCCACGCGGTGAGGATGACCTCGGCGCCCTGCTCCTGGGCCAGCCTGGCGGTGTGGAAAGCGATGGAGGACTCCATCAGCACACCCGTGATGAGGATGCGCTTGCCCTCGAGAATTCCGCTCATGGTGATCAGTGACCCATGCCCAATCCGCCGTCAACGGGAATGACGGCTCCGGTGATGTACGCGGCGTCGTCGGACGCCAGGAAGCTGACGGCTGCCGCGATCTCCTCGGGCTGCGCGTAGCGGGCGAGCGGCACGTTCGCCACGATGCCCGCACGCTGCTCGTCGGTGAGCACCTTCGTCATGTCGGTGTCCACGAAGCCGGGGGCGACCACGTTGAAGGTGATGTTGCGGGAGCCCAGCTCGCGCGCGAGGGAGCGGGCGAAGCCCACCAGCGCGGCCTTGGAGGCGGCGTAGTTGGCCTGGCCGGCCGAGCCCAGCAGGCCCACGACCGAGGAGATCAGGACGACGCGGCCCTTCTTGGCGCGGAGCATGCCGCGGTTCGCGCGCTTGACCACGCGGAAGGTCCCGGTGAGGTTGGTGTCGACGACGGACGCGAAGTCCTCCTCCGACATCCGCATCAGCAGCGTGTCCTTGGTGATGCCGGCGTTGGCGACCAGCACCTCGACGTTGCCGTGCTTCTCCTCGATCTCCTTGTAGGCCTGCTCCACCTGCTCGGAGTCGGTGATGTCGCAGCGCACCGCCAGCACACCGAGCGAGGTGAGCTCCTGCGGGGGCTCACCCGAACGGTACGTGATGGCGACCTTGTCGCCGGCCTCTGCGAAGGCTCGGGCGATGGCGAGGCCGATGCCCCGGTTTCCTCCGGTGACGAGAACCGAGCGGCTCAACGGATCACCCTTTCGCTAGCGGTCTGATTGGCAAAAATCTATAGGCCGTGCCGGTAATCCGGAGAATCGGGCTCCGACAGGGCCTCGCGACCCGCTCTGTCGAGTCCCTACAGAAAGATGTAGGCACAGCCGCCCCGGTCGCGACATGATCGGGGCGACCGGCCCCGACCCCGGGAGGACTTCCGTGGCCCATTCCATCGACGCGGCTTTCACCGCGCTGCCCCTGCGGGCGCTCGCCGACGCGGCACTCGCCCGGGCGCGCGCGCTGGGCGCCGACCATGCCGACTTCCGGCTGGAGCGGATCCGCAGCGCCTCTTGGCGGCTGCGCGACGCCAAGCCCTCCGGCGGCTCCGACACGACCGACCTCGGCTACGCGGTCCGGGTGGTGCACGGCGGCAGCTGGGGCTTCGCCTCCGGGGTCGACCTGACCATGGACGCCGCCGCCAAGGTGGCCTCGCAGGCCGTGGCCATGGCGAAGCTGTCCGCCCAGGTGATCAAGGCCGCCGGCTCGGACGAGAGGGTGGAGCTGGCCGAGGAGCCGGTGCACGCCGACAAGACCTGGATCTCCGCCTACGACGTCAACCCCTTCGAGGTGCCGGACGCCGAGAAGTCGGCGCTGCTCGCCGACTGGAGCGCGCGGCTGCTGGCGGCCGAGGGCGTCGCGCACGTGGACGCCTCGCTGCTCGCCGTCCACGAGAACAAGTTCTACGCCGACACCTCGGGCACCACGACCACCCAGCAGCGGGTGCGCGTCCACCCGCAGATCACCGCGGTCGCCGTCAACGGGACCACCGGCGAGTTCGACTCCATGCGCACGATCGCCCCGCCCGCCGGACGCGGCTGGGAGTACCTGACCGGCACCGGCTGGGACTGGAACGCCGAGCTGGAGCAGATCCCGGCGCTCCTCGCCGAGAAGATGCGGGCCCCCAGCGTGGAGGCCGGGCGCTACGACCTGGTCGTGGACCCGTCCAACCTGTGGCTCACCATCCACGAGTCCATCGGCCACGCCACCGAGCTCGACCGGGCGCTGGGCTACGAGGCCGCGTACGCGGGGACCTCCTTCGCCACCTTCGACCAGCTGGGCAAGCTCAAGTACGGCTCCCCGATCATGAACGTGACCGGTGACCGCACCGCCGAGCACGGTCTGGCCACCATCGGCTACGACGACGAGGGCGTCGAGGCGCAGAGCTGGGACCTGGTCAAGGACGGCACCCTGACCGGCTACCAGACCGACCGGCGGATCGCGAAGCTGACCGGCCTCGGCCGCTCCAACGGCTGCGCCTACGCCGACTCCCCCGGGCACGTGCCCGTGCAGCGCATGGCGAACGTCTCGCTCCGGCCGGATCCGGGCGGGCTCTCCACGGAGGACCTGATCGGCGGGGTGGAGCGCGGGATCTACGTGGTCGGCGACCGCTCGTGGTCGATCGACATGCAGCGCTACAACTTCCAGTTCACCGGGCAGCGCTTCTTCCGGATCGAGAACGGCAAGCTGGCCGGGCAGCTGCGCGACGTCGCGTACCAGGCCACGACCACCGACTTCTGGGGCTCCATGGAGAAGGTCGGCGGCCCGCAGACCTACGTCCTGGGCGGCGCCTTCAACTGCGGCAAGGCCCAGCCGGGCCAGGTCGCGGCGGTCTCGCACGGCTGCCCGTCCGCCCTGTTCCGCGACGTGAACATCTTGAACACCACCCAGGAGGCCGGACGCTGATGTCGCCGAACCGCACGAAGCCCCACGAGATCGTCGAGCGGGCCCTGGAGCTGTCCACCGCCGACGGCTGCGTCGTCATCGCGGACGAGGAGTCCAGCGCCAACCTGCGCTGGGCCGGCAACGCGCTCACCACCAACGGGGTGACCCGCGGCCGGACCCTGACGGTCATCGCCACCGTCGGCGGCAAGGAGGGCACGGCCTCGGGGGTCGTCTCGCGCTCCGCCGTCACCGCCGCCGACCTGGAGCCGCTGGTACGGGCCGCCGAGGCGGCCGCGCGGGCGGGCGGTCCCGCCGAGGACGCCCAGCCGCTGGTGACCGGCACCCCGGCCTCCCCGGACTTCACCGACGCCCCGGACGAGACCTCCTCGGCCGTGTTCGCGGACTTCGCCCCGGCCCTCGGCGAGGCCTTCGCCCGGGCCCGGGCGGGCGGCCGCGAGCTGTACGGCTTCGCCAACCACGAGCTGACCTCCACCTACGTCGGCACCTCGACCGGGCTGCGGCTGCGCCACGACCAGCCGAACGGCACCCTGGAGCTCAACGCCAAGTCACCCGACCGGCTGCGCTCCGCCTGGGCCGGCCGGGCCACCCGGGACTTCAAGGACGTGGACCCGACGGCTCTGGACGCGGAGCTGGCCGTGCGCCTGGGCTGGGCCGAGCGGAAGGTCGAACTGCCGGCCGGCCGGTACGAGACCCTGCTGCCGCCGACCGCGGTGGCCGACCTGCTGATCTACCAGATGTGGTCGGCCGCGGCCCGGGACGCGGCGGAGGGCCGGACGGTCTTCTCCAAGCCCGGCGGCGGCACCCGGATCGGGGAGCGGCTGTCGCGGCTGCCGCTGACCCTGCGCAGCGACCCGAACGCGCCGGGCCTGGAGTCCGCGCCGTTCGTGATCGCGCACAGCTCGGGCGACGACGCGTCGGTCTTCGACAACGGGCTGCCCGTCCCGGCGACGGAGTGGATCAAGGAGGGCGAGCTGGCCCGGCTGACCACGACCCGGCACAGCGCCGCGCTGACCGGGCTGCCGCTGTCCCCGGCGTTCGGGAACCTGATCCTGGACGGGGGCGGCGAGAAGTCCCTGGACGAGATGGTGGCGGGCACCGAGCGGGGTCTGCTGCTGACCTGCCTCTGGTACATCCGCGAGGTCGACCCGGCCACGCTGCTGCTCACGGGCCTGACCCGGGACGGGGTGTACCTGGTGGAGAACGGGCAGGTCACGGGCGAGGTGAACAACTTCCGGTTCAACGAGTCGCCGGTGGACCTGCTGTCGCGGGCCTCCGAGGCGGGGCGTACCGAGAAGACCCTTCCGCGCGAGTGGGGCGACTGGTTCACCCGGGCCGCGATGCCTCCTGTCCGCATCCCGGACTTCAACATGAGTTCGGTCAGCAAGGGCGTCTGATCCACCTAGACTGAGCTCGGCATTTCCACAATTCGTAAGGAGTCGAGAGACCGTGACGGACATCGTCGACGAACTGAAGTGGCGCGGGCTGTTCGCCCAGTCCACGGACGAAGAAGCGCTGCGCAAGGCCTTCGCGGACGGTCCCGTCACGTTCTATTGCGGCTTCGACCCGACCGCGGCCTCGCTGCACGTGGGACACCTGGTGCAGGTGCTCACCGTGCGCCGGCTCCAGCAGGCCGGCCACCGGCCGCTGGCGCTGGTCGGCGGGGCCACCGGTCAGATCGGTGACCCGCGTCCGACGGCGGAGCGCACCCTGAACGACCCGGAGACGGTCGCGAACTGGGTGAACCGGCTGCGCACGCAGATCGAGCCGTTCCTGTCCTTCGAGGGCGAGAACGCGGCGGTCATGGTGAACAACCTGGACTGGACGGCGGGCCTGTCCGCCATCGAGTTCCTGCGGGACATCGGCAAGCACTTCCGCGTCAACAAGATGCTCACGAAGGACTCGGTCGCCAAGCGGCTGGACTCCGAACAGGGCATCAGCTACACGGAGTTCAGCTACCAGCTGCTCCAGGGCATGGACTTCCTGGAGCTGTACCGCCGCTACGGCTGCACCCTCCAGCAGGGCGGCTCCGACCAGTGGGGCAACCTGACGGCGGGCCTCGACCTGATCCACCGGGTCGAGCCGACGGCGCACGTGCACGCGATGGCGACCCCGCTGATGGTCAAGGCGGACGGCACCAAGTTCGGCAAGTCCGAGAGCGGGGCCGTCTGGCTGGACCCGGAGATGACCACCCCGTACGCGTTCTACCAGTTCTGGCTGAACGTGGACGACCGGGACATCTCCACCTACATGCGGATCCTGTCCTTCAGGTCCCGTGAGGAGCTGGAGGCGCTGGAGGCGCAGACCGCGGAGCGTCCGCAGATGCGGGCCGCCCAGCGGGCGCTGGCGGAGGAGCTGACCACGCTGGTGCACGGCGCGGACCAGTGCGCCGCCGTGATCGCCGCCTCGAAGGCGCTGTTCGGCCAGGGCGAGCTGGCGGAGCTGGACGAGGCCACGCTGGCCGCGGCCCTCTCCGAGCTGCCGCACGCCCGCGTCGCCGAGCTGGCGCAGGTCGTGGACCTGTTCGCGGAGACCGGCCTGGTCGCGAGCAAGTCCGCGGGCCGCCGGACCGTGAAGGAGGGCGGTGCCTACGTGAACAACGTGAAGATCACCGCCGAGGACGCGGTCCCCGCACCGGAGGACCTGCTGCACGGGCGCTGGCTGGTGCTGCGCCGCGGCAAGAAGAACCTCGCCGCGGTGGAGGTCACCGGCGCCTGACGCGCACGGAGCACGGCGAAGGGGCCGGCGCGGACTCTCGTCCGCGTCGGCCCCTTCGCCGTGCCCGCGTCAGACCGTGTGGCGTCTGCCGCCCCGCAGGGCCATGTAGACCATGTCGCCGAGGCCGACGATGACCACGGCTCCGACCAGCTGGAACAGGTGCCGGAGCCAGTCGACGCCCCGGGTGTCCTCGACGCCGACCCAGCGCGCGACGGCGTTTCCGAGGATGGCGCCGACGATGCCGAAGAGGGTGGTCAGCCACAGGGGCTGGTGCTGCTTGCCCGGCAGGATGGCGCGGGCTATGAGGCCCAGCACGAAACCGACGATGATCGCCCACAACCATTGCATGTCGAGCCTCCTCGTGGCGCGTTGTGCGCATGTGGGCCCAGTTTCGACCTATCCGGCCTACTACGCATTTCGGACACTCCCGTTCGGGGGACACCCGCCCTCCTCCCCCGGGCACGCGCGGCGTACCGTGGAGTGGTCCGGACCGGGGAGCGTCCGGCGGGCGGATCGGGCGGTGGAGCATGCAGCGGACGAAGCGGAACGGACCCGAGGTCTTCCGGATCACGGGAGCCCGGATGGGCCTCGCCGAGGACGTACGGGGGCGCCAGCGCCGGTACGTCATCTCGATGGGGATCCGCACCCTGTCGGTGGTCGCCACGGTGGTCCTGTGGAACGTGGAGCGCCATGTGGCCATGGTGACGCTGGCCGCCGGCCTGCTGCTGCCGTACATCGCCGTGGTCATCGCCAACGCGGGGCGCGAGTCGACGCCCAATCTGCCCTCGAACTTCATCCCCGCCCCTGTGCGCCCGGCACTGGACTCGGGAAACCTCAATAAAAGCTCAGATCAATCATGAAGTTCCGGTGCACCCCACGGGGTCGTGCGTGACATACTGCCTACGCGCTCCGCATCCCCCGTCGGAGCGACGGACCGACGCCGGGCAGCTCCCCCCGTGGCTGCCCGGCGTCGCCCTTCCGTTTGTAGGGTTGGGGCCGTGACTTCTCCCGAAACCCCCACCTGCTCCGCCAAGGGCTGCCGCGACGCGGCCGTCTGGGTCCTGGCGTGGAACAACCCGAAACTGCACACGCCGGAGCGGCGCAAGACCTGGCTGGCGTGCGCGGAACACCGCGAACACCTCTCCCAGTTCCTGGGGGTCCGCGGTTTCCTCAAGGACGTCGTGAAGCTGGACGAGTGGGTCCAGCCCGAGGGATCCGAGCGCGAGCGCCCGTAGGCCGCGCCTTCCGGCTCAGGCCGGGACGCGGCCCGGGGCGTCAGCCGCCGATCGCCGACATGGGGCGGTCGGGCTGCAGGAAGGACGGGTCGTCGAGTCCGGACCCGGCCTTCTTGCCCCACATCGCCACCTTCCACAGGCGGGCGATCTCCTCGTCCGGGGCGCCCGAGCGCAGTGCGGAGCGCAGGTCCGACTCCTCGGTGGCGAACAGGCAGGTACGGACCTGGCCGTCGGCCGTGAGCCTGGTACGGTCGCACGCGCCGCAGAAGGGGCGGGTGACGGAGGCGATGACCCCGACGGTGGCCGGGCCGCCGTCGACCAGCCAGCGCTCGGCCGGTGCCGAGCCGCGCTCCTCGGCGCCTTCCTCGGTGAGGGTGAAGCGGGTGCGCAGGGAGGCCAGGATGTCTCCGGCGGTGATCATGCCCTCGCGCTTCCAGCCGTGCTGGGCGTCCAGGGGCATCTGCTCGATGAAGCGGAGCTCGTACTCGTTCTCCACGGCCCAGGCGAGCAGGTCGGGGGCCTCGTCGTCGTTCAGCCCGGGCATCAGGACGGCGTTGACCTTGACCGGGGTCAGGCCGGCCTCGCGGGCGGCGGCCATGCCGTCGATGACGTCGTGGTGGCGGTCGCGGCGGGTGAGGGTCTTGAAGACCTCGGGGCGCAGGGTGTCCAGGGAAACGTTCACCCTGTCCAGGCCGGCGGCCTTGAGGGCCTGGGCGGTGCGCTTGAGTCCGATGCCGTTGGTGGTCAGCGACATCTTGGGGCGGGGCTCCAGGGCCGCGCACTGCTCCACGATGCCGACGAGGCCGGGCCGCAGCAGCGGCTCGCCGCCGGTGAAGCGGACCTCGGTGATGCCGAGGCTGGTGACGGCGATGCGGATCAGCCGGACGATCTCTTCGTCACTCAGCAGATCGGACTTCCCCAGCCACTGGAGGCCCTCCTCGGGCATGCAATAGGTACACCGCAGGTTGCACCGGTCGGTGAGTGAGACGCGCAGGTCAGTGGCCACGCGGCCGTACGTGTCGAGAAGCACTGTGGGCCCCCTCCCCTGTCCGGATCTAGAGGTTTCTTCAGTTCGAGCGTACGCGACCCGTGTGTCGTGGAGGGATGCCCGAATGAACGATACGTAACGCGGCCGCGTCGTATGGAAGTACGACGCGGCCACGCACGGTGTTCGTACGGTTTCGGGGAGCCCCTGTCAGGCCCCCGTCAGTGGGCTCCGGTACCGGTGAGGGAGCGCACCTCCAGCTCGGCGAACTTCTGCGGATCGGCCTCTTCCTTGGACAGGACCGTTCCCAGCCACCCCAGGAGGAAGCCGAGGGGGATGGAGATGATCCCCGGGTTCTCCAGCGGGAACCAGTAGAAGTCGGCCTCCTTGAACATCGAGGTGGGCTTGCCGGAGACGACGGGCGAGAAGAGGACGAGCCCGACCGCCGAGATCAGGCCTCCGTAGATCGACCACAGCGCGCCCTGGGTGGTGAAGCGCTTCCAGAAGAGGCTGTAGAGGATCGTGGGGAGGTTCGCGGAGGCGGCGACCGCGAAGGCGAGGGCGACCAGGCCGGCCACGTTCATGTCGCGGGCGAGGGCTCCGAGGAAGATGGCGACGGCGCCGATGACCACGGTGGACCAGCGGGCGGCGCGCACCTCCTCCTTCTCGGTGGCCTGTCCCTTGCGGATGACGTTCACGTAGATGTCGTGCGCGAAGGAAGAGGAGGAGGCCAGGGTCAGGCCCGCGACCACCGCGAGGATGGTGGCGAAGGCCACCGCGGAGATCACCGCGAGCAGGACCGCACCGCCCGTGGAGTCCGGGCCGCCGCCGATCTCCTGGGCGAGGAGCGGTGCGGCGGTGTTGCCGGCCTTGTTGGAGGCCAGGATGTCGGCCCGCTTGAGCAGGGCCGCGGCGCCGAATCCGAGGGCGATCGTCATCAGGTAGAAGGCGCCGATGATGCCGATGGCCCAGTTCACGGACTTGCGGGCGGCCTTGGCCGTGGGGACGGTGTAGAAGCGGATCAGGATGTGCGGCAGACCGGCGGTGCCGAGGACGAGGGCGAGGCCGAGGGAGAGGAAGTCGAGCTTGGTGAGGCCGTCCTTGCCGTACTTGAGTCCGGGCTCCAGGAACTTGGTGCCCTGGCCGCTGTTCTCGGCGGCCTGGCCCAGCAGTGCGGAGATGTTGAAGTCGAACTTCAGCAGCACCAGGAAGGTGATCAGCAGGGCGCCCGCGATGAGCAGGACCGCCTTGACCATCTGGACCCAGGTGGTGCCCTTCATCCCGCCGATCGTGACGTAGACGATCATCAGCAGGCCGACCAGCGCGACGACGGCGACCTTGCCGCCGTCGCTGGTGATGCCGAGGAGCAGCGAGACGAGCACGCCGGCGCCGGCCATCTGGGCGAGCAGGTAGAAGATCGAGACCACGATGGTGGAGGTGCCGGCGGCGGTGCGGACGGGCCGCTGGCGCATCCGGTACGCGAGGACGTCGCCCATCGTGTAGCGGCCGGAGTTGCGCAGCGGCTCGGCGACCAGGAGCAGGGCCACCAGCCAGGCGACGAGGAAGCCGATGGAGTAGAGGAAGCCGTCGTAGCCGAAGAGGGCGATGGCTCCGGCGATGCCGAGGAAGGACGCGGCGGACATGTAGTCGCCGGAGATGGCCAGGCCGTTCTGGAAGCCGGTGAACTGGCGGCCGCCCGCGTAGAAGTCGGCGGCGTCCTTGGTCTGGCGGCCGGCCCAGACGGTGATGACGAGGGTGGCGACGACGAACAGCCCGAAGAGGGTGATGATCAGGGGGCGGTGCTCGCTCGCCCCGGCGGCGACCGTGAGCGGGGGGATCGCGCTGGTGCTCGTGGTCATGCTCCGGCCTCCATGCGCTTCTTGATGGCCTCGGCCTTGGGGTCGAGCTCGGCGGCGGCGTGCCGCGAGTACAGCCAGGCGATCAGGAAGGTCGTGAGGAACTGGGCGACGCCGAGGACCAGGGCGACGTTGATGTTGCCGAACAGCTTGGTCCCCATGAAGCCGCCCGCGTAGCTGGACAGCAGGACGTAGAGCAGGTACCAGGCGATGAAGGCCACGGTGAGCGGGAAGGCGAAGGACCGGTAGGAGCCGCGCAGTTCGGCGAATTCGGGGCTCTGCTGGACGCGCGTGAACTCTTCGGCCGACGGGAGTGCCGGGGCCGGTCCCGCGCCGCCCGGCGGCGGCGCTGCTTCGGTGGTCACGGGGGGTTCTCCTTGTGACGCGGGTGCGGTGGGGACGACGGACAAAACAACCTCCGTGTGGGGGGACGGTGGTGCTGATCCCCCCTGTCAACGGCACGGCCGGCGTGTCGGGACGGTTCAACACCCGCTGATTCTTTGAGAACTTCTTTCTCGAACTGATGGCGCAAACGGGAACGTCAGCGCTAGGTTCGCGTGTCATGAACCCGTCCGACGCGACCGCGTCAGGACGGCTTTTTCACGGATGATGTGGAGAACCCATGGCTCATCTGGGACACGGCCGCCGGCGAGCTCTCGCCGTACCGGTCGGCCTGGCGCTCACTGCCTCGCTCGCCTTCCTGCCCTCGGTGGCCGCCTCGGCCGCGCCGCTGGGCAACACGGCGGACTCGGTGACGGCCGCGAAGCCCGCCGCCACCGGCCCGAAGCTGTCCTACGTGGCGAACCTCAACGTGTACGCCACGACGACGGCGGCGAAGAAGGCCATCGAGCGGGCCGGTGGGACGGTGGTGATCGCCCACGAGCAGATCGGGGTCATCGTCGCGCACTCCGAGAACCCGGACTTCGCCAAGCAGCTGCGGGCGCAGCGCGGCCTCTTCGCCTCGGTCGGCGCCACCCGTACGGCCCCCCTGAAGCCGGTGCAGACCACCGAGGAGGGCACGACCCAGACGCTGAGCGCGGCCGACGCCGCCAAGGCCGCGGCGCAGGCCGAGCCGGGCCAGGAGCCCCTGGAGTCCAACCAGTGGGACCTGCGGGCGATCAAGGCCGACGCGGCTCACAAGATCAACGATGGCAGCCCCGACGTCACCGTCGGCGTCATCGACACGGGTGTGGACGACACTCACCCCGACTTGGCCCCCAACTTCTCCAAGGGGCAGTCCGCCAACTGCGTCGGCGGTGTCGCCGACACCACCGAGGGCGCGTGGCGTCCGTACGTGGACGGCAGCGACCACGGCACCCACGTGGCCGGCACCATAGCCGCGGCCCGCAACGGGATCGGCATCAGCGGTGTCGCGCCGGGCGCGAAGGTCGCCGGCATCAAGGTGAGCGAGGCCGGGAGCGGCCTCTTCTACACCGAGGCGGTCGTCTGCGGCTTCATGTTCGCCGCCGAGAAGGGGATCGAGGTGACCAACAACAGCTACTACGTCGACCCGTGGAACTACACCTGCAAGAACGACGACGACCAGAAGGCGCTGGTGGAGGCCCTCAGCCGGGCCACCAAGTACGCCGAGCGCAAGGGCGTCCTCAGCGTGGCCTCGGCCGGCAACTCCAACCACGACCTGGCGGCGGACTCGATCGAGGACACCACCAGCCCGAACGACAGCACCCCGGTGCCGCGCACCATCGACCCGAAGGTCTGCCTGGACCTCCCCACCCAGCTGCCGGGTGTGGTCACGGTGAGCGCGACGGGCGACAAGGGCGTCAAGTCCTACTACTCCAGCTACGGCCTGGGCGTCGTCGACGTCGCGGCCCCCGGCGGCGACAAGTGGCAGGTCCCGGCGACCCCGGACGCCAACGGCCGCGTGCTGTCGACCGTCCTGGGCGGCGGCTACGGCTACAAGCAGGGCACCTCGATGGCCGGCCCGCACGTCGCGGGCGTCGCGGCGCTGCTCAAGAGCGCGCACCCGACGGCCACGCCCTCGCAGCTCCAGGCCATGCTGAAGGCCCAGGCCACGAAGGTCTCCTGCCCGGAGAAGGTCTACGACGCCACCGGCAACCTGATCGACGCCACCACCTGCACCGCCAAGTGGGGCCAGACGGCGTACTACGGCTCGGGCGTGGTCGACGCGCTCAAGGCCGTCAAGTAGCACCGCAGGCGTGAACGCGCGAGGGCCGGGCGGGGTGCTCCCCGCCCGGCCCTCCGCCGCTGCCGTTGACCCGCCGGGTCAGGGCTTGATCAGGACCTTCAGCGCGCTGCGGTCGTCCATGGCGCGGTAGCCGTCCGGGACCTCGTCCAGGGAGACGCCCCGGTCGAAGACGGGGGCCGGGTCGATGGCGCCGCTCAGCACGTCCTCCAGCAGCTCCGGGATGTAGGCCCGGACCGGGGCCACGCCGCCGCGCAGGGTGATGTTCCGGTCGAACATCACGCCGAGGTCGAGGCCGGTGCCGCTGCCGTGCGGGACGCCGACGTAGCCGATGGCGCCGCCGTCGCGGGTGATGTTGACGGCCGTCCGCATGGACTGCTCGGTGCCCACCGCTTCGATGACGGCGTGCGCGCCCTGGCCGCCGGTCAGCTCGCGTACGGCGGCCTCGGCGGCCTCCCCGCGCTCGGCGACCACGTCGGTGGCACCGAAGAGCTTCGCGATGTCCGTACGGGCGCTGTGCCGGCCCAGGGCGATGATCCGCTCGGCGCCGAGCCGCTTGGCCGCGAGGACGCCGCACAGCCCGACCGCGCCGTCGCCGACGACGGCGACGGTGGAGCCCGCGCGGACGCCCGCGCCCACGGCGGCGTGGTGGCCGGTGCCCATGACGTCGGACAGCGCGAGCAGCCCGGTCAGCAGGTGGTCGTCGGAGACGGCCTCGGCGGGCAGCTTCACCAGGGTGCCGTCGGCGTGCGGGACCCGGACGGCCTCGCCCTGGCCGCCGTCGAAGCCGACCGAGCCCCAGAAGCCGCCGTGCACGCAGGAGGTGTACAGGCCCTCGGAGCAGTAGTGGCAGGTGCCGTCGGACCACATGAAGGGGGCCACGACCAGGTCTCCGGCCTTCAGGCCGGAGACGGCGGAGCCGGTCTCCTCGACGATGCCGAGGAACTCGTGCCCGATGCGCTGACCCGGCTGGCGCGCGGCCTCGCCGCGGTAGGCCCACAGGTCGCTGCCGCAGATGCAGGCGCGCAGGACGCGGACGACGGCGTCCTCGGGGCGCTGGATCGCAGCGTCGGGCACCTCCTCCACGCGGATGTCGTGCGGGGCGTGGATGACGGTGGCGCGCATGGTGGTGCAGCCCTCCGGATCAAGTAGTTCAGTCTTGTATGACTTCCCTACCGTACGCCTGCTCGCGGGTGATCGCGCCCGTGGCCAGCAGGTACTGGGCCGCGAGGTAGGTGGCCATGATCCAGAAGTCGGGGCGCGGCAGCTGCGGCCACTCGGCGACCCCGGTCGCGATGAGGGTGTCGGAGAGCAGGAACAGGGCCCCGCCGACGCCCGCCGTGGGCCCGAGGACACCGGAGCGGTAGGCCATGGCGGTGAGCAGCAGGCTGTACCCGGCGACGGGGATCCGCAGGCCCTCCGGCAGGTCCGGCCACAGCAGCGCGACGGTCCCGACGAGCGCGAGGGCGTACGCGCCCCCGAGCGCGGGGTTCGTCCGGCCCCGCCCGAACAGGCTGCGCTTGTTGAAGAGCACGAGGTAGCAGACGTGCCCCGCGGCGAAGGAGCCCATGCCGACGAGGAAGGCGGGCTCGGCGTCGAAGAGCAGGGCGAGGTCCCCGCCCCAGCCGAAGAGCAGGGCGGCGACCAGCAGCCGGGGCGCGCGGAGGGTCAGTGCGTACGCCACCAGCAGCGGCATCAGCAGCGGCTTGGCGAGGACGTGCCCGAGGTGCCAGCCGGCCAGCAGCGAGACGAGGTCGGCGGCGGCGGCCGCGCCGAAGCCGGCGAGCAGCACCCGGCCGGCGCGCCCGGCGGCCGCGGGCCGGACCGCCCAGGAGGGCGTACGGGTCCCGGCGGCGCTCACGCGGCGGGCTCCGGCGCCGTCTCGGCGGGGACGGGGGCGGGGGTGGCGGCGGCCCGCGCCGCTTCGGCCCGCTTGGCGGCCGGCTGCCAGCCGGGCCCCCGGAACACCCGCCCGGCGCGCTCGCGCCAGCTGTCGGCCGCGCGCACGTCGCGGGCGATGGCCGCGTACTCGTGGGTGGCGACGCGGAGCGGGTTGTGGGTGCCGATGTTCTTGGTCAGCCCGTAGACGGGCCGCTCCGTTTCCCCCACCCAGGACCCGAACATCCGGTCCCAGACGATCAGGATCCCGCCGAAGTTGCGGTCCAGGTAGCCGCCCTGGGAGGCGTGGTGGACGCGGTGGTGGGAGGGGGTGTTGAAGACGTACTCGTAAGGCCGCGGCAGCTTCCCGATCCGCTCGGTGTGCACCCAGAACTGGTAGAGCAGGTTGATGCCGTAGCAGAACGGGATCGCTGCCGGGTGCACCCCGAGGGCGACCATCGGCAGGTAGAACCACCAGGTGGTCGCGCTGGTCCAGGGCTGGCGCAGGGCGGTGGTGAGGTTGAACCTGCGGCTGCTGTGGTGGACGACGTGGCAGGCCCACAGGATGCGGATGACGTGGTGGAGCCGGTGCTGCCAGTAGTAGAGGAAGTCCTGGACGAGCAGCATCAGCAGGGCCGTCCACCAAAGGAACGGCACCCGCAGCGGGGTCAGTTCGTAGACGGCGGTGAAGACCGCGACGACCGGGATCTTCCAGAGCAGGTCGAAGCCGATGCTGCCGATCCCCATGGTGACGCTGGTGACCGCGTCCTTGGTGTCGTAACCGGCGGCGTCCTCGTCCGGATGGAGCCGGTAGCTGACCACCTCGATGACGGTGAGCAGCACGAAGGCGGGTATGGACCACAGCACGACATCGGGCAGGTTCGGCATGCCCGCACCATAGAGCTCCTCCGGGGCTGCCGCCAGAGGTTGTTACCGATCGGTATCCATCGATGTTACCGGCGGTACCCGAGATACTGGTCGACCGGGTCGGGGAGGTCCTGTGACGGGTGTGGAGAGCGTTCTCCTACGGGTGGCGGGCACGGCGGCGAGCGCCGTGGTCAAGTCGTTCCTGGCGCGGGCCCCGGGCGCGGGCCTGGCCCCCGCCCCGGTACCGCCGGGCCGGCGCTGGTTCAAGCCCCCGGCGGAACTGCGCGACCCCGAGGTCCGCCGGCTCACCGAGACCCTGGCCGGACGGCTCGGCACGGCCTCGGCGGCATTACCGGAGAACGAGCGGCTGGCCGCGGTGGACGCCGTCGGCGACGCCTTCAAAGCCCTGGGCGCCCTGGACATGGACACCGTGCTCGCCCTGGACCTCTCCCCCGAAGCCCTCGCGGAGCGCGTGCTGGCACACACCCCGCCCGCCGGGCTCAGCGACGCCGCGCAGGCCCTGTACCGGGAACTGGTCACCCAGAGCTGCGTGCACGCCGTGGAGCACATGACGAGCCTGCCGGCCTTCGCCCCGCGGGCCGCTGTCGAAATCCTGCGGCGCAGCGGGGCCCGGGCCGGGGAGGCACGCGACCCCAAGGAGGGCTCGAACGGCGCCGCACACGCCTTCGAGGAGCGGTACGCCGAGTACATCGCCGGCGCTCACGGCAGGCTCCAGCTCTTCGGCATCACCCTCAGCCGCTCCCCGCAGGAATGGCCGCTGGACGTGGCCTACATCAGCCTCGCGGTGAGCGGGGAGCAGCTGCTCCCCGGAAACCCCGCCTCCCACCGCACGGTCCGCCGGGCGGACGACGCGCTGGCCTCGGCCGAGCGCACGCTGCTGCGCGGCCCCGCCGGTTCCGGCAAGACCACCCTCGTGCAGTGGCTGGCCGTCAACGCCGCCCGGCGCTCCTTCACCGGCGCCCTCACCCCGTGGAACGCCTGCGTGCCGTTCGTCCTGCGGCTGCGTTCCTTCACCAACACCGAACGCCTGCCGCTGCCGGCGGAGTTCCTGCCCGAGTCCGGGGTTCCGCTGACCGCCCCGGCGGGCTGGGCCGAGGACATGATGCGCGAGGGACGGGCCCTGGTCCTGGTCGACGGGGTGGACGAGGTCCCGCTGCGCCTGCGGGGGCGCACGCAGCTGTGGCTGCGCGGCCTGATCTCCGCCTTCCCCAAGGCCCGGTACGTGGTGACCACCCGCCCGTCGGCGGTCCCCGAGGACTGGCTCGCGGGCCAGGCCTTCACCGCCCATTCCCTGCTGCCCATGGAACGGGAGGACATCGGCTCCTTCGTCGGGCACTGGCACGCCGCCGCCCGCGCCGAATGCGCCGACGACGCCCAGCGCGCGGCGACCGACGTGTACGAGGCCTCCCTACGGGAAGCCGTGAGCACCCGCCGCGACCTGGGCAAGCTGGCCGCCAACCCGCTGATGTGCGCCCTGCTCTGCGCGCTCAACCGGGACCGTCGCATGCAGCTGCCCCGGGCCCGCAAGGAGCTGTACGACGCCGCGCTGGAGATGCTGCTCGTACGGCGGGACGCCGAGCGGGAGATCACCGGCGTGGAGGGGGTCCGGCTCACCCGTGACGAACAGACCGTGCTGCTCCAGCGGCTGGCGTACTGGCTCATCCGCAACGGGCAGACCGAGGCCGACTGCGACGAGGCCGTGGAGCTGGTGGAGGAGTGGCTGGACTCCATGGCCCAGGTCCGGGCACAGGGCACCGCGGCCGAGGTCTTCAGCCACCTCCTGATCCGCAGCGGGCTGCTGCGCGAACCCGTCCCGGGCACGGTGCACTTCGTCCACCGGACCTTCCAGGACTACCTCGCGGCGAAGGCCGCCGTGGAGGCCCGCGACCTGGGCCTGCTGGTGCGCAACGCCCACGACGACACCTGGGACGACGTCGTGCGCATGGCCGTGGGGCACGCGCGTCCCGACGAACGGGCCACGCTGCTGCGCCGGATCCTGGCCAGGGCGGACAAGGTGAAGAAGTACCGGGGCCGACTGGTCCTGCTGGCCGCCGCCTGCCTGGAACACGCGCCGGAACTGGACCCGGCGGTGCGCCACGAGGTCGAGCGCCGCACGGCCGAACTCCTTCCGCCGCGCAGCGCCGCGCAGGCGGAGGAGCTGGCGAAGGCGGGGCCGCTCGTGCTGGAGCTGCTGACGGAGCCGCTGTTCCTGGAGGAGGACGAGGCGGCGGCCACGGTACGGACGGCCACGCTGATCGGCGGGGACCAGGCGGTGGAGCTGCTGGCGCGCTTCCGCCCGGACGACCGGTTCAAGGTGCGGTGGGAGCTGGCCAACGGCTGGGACCGCTTCGAGCAGGTGGAGGAGTACGCGGACGCCGTGCTGGCGCGCACCCGGCTGGACGACGTCCAGGTGTGGGCGCGCACCCCCGCCCAGCTCGCGGTGCTCCCCCGGCTGACCGGGCTCCGGCGGATCGCCCTGACCGGGGGCGGGGGCCTGCCGCCGCAGGTACGGGGCCTGAGGCAGCTGGAGAACCTCGTGCTCCTCCAGAGCTCCCTGACGGACCTGGCCGGCCTCGCTGTGTTCGAGGAGCTGAAGTACCTGGGCCTGTACGACTGCCGGCGGATAGCGTTCCTCGACCCGCTGACCGTGCTGCGGTCCCTGGAGAGCCTCACCCTCGTCCACGCCTCGGAGCGGCTGGGCCTCGCCCCGCTGGCCCGCATGGAAGCGCTGGCGTACCTGTTCCTGAACTACCCGGTGCCCGGCGTCGACCGGGTCTCCGACCTGCCCGCGCCCGAGGGGCTCAGGCACCTGCACCTGCACCCGCGGGCCTCGCACCTGGCCCTCGACGGCATCGACCGCTGGCCGGGGCTGAGCCGGCTGACCTTCTCCGGCCCCGAGCGGACGGCCGAGTTCCTGTCCCTGCCCGATCCGTCCGCCCTCAAGGGGCTGCAGATCATCGACGCGGAGGTCGGCGCCGAGGTGCCGTTGCGCTGCCCCGGACTGGAGCTGCTGATCCTGAGCAACTGCACCTTCCCGCAGGGGTTGTCCGCGCTGCTGGAACTCCCGGAGCTGACCCGGCTGACCCTCCTCAACGGGGGCGAGTACGACCTCTCGCCCCTGGCCCGGGCGCCCGGACTCGGTGTCCACGTGGGAGCGGACGTCCGGGTGCTCGGCGCCGATGCCCTCTCCCCCGGGCAGGTCACCTACCTCCACTGACCCGCCGGGGAGGCCCGGGTCCCCCACGGACCGCGGCCGCCCCGGCGGGAGCCGTGCGTCACCAGACCCGGACCGACGCCCCCCGGGCGAAGGCCGGGCTGGTGGCCTCGGCCGGGATCTCCTCCAGCGGTTCGGCGATCTCCGAGACCAGCGGGCCGTGCTTCGCCGCCACCGCGTCCAGCAGGGCCAGGTCGAAGCCGTACACGCGGGCCGCGTTGCCGCCGACCATCGCCGCGACCTCCTCCCGCGGCAGGCCCGCGTACGCGATCCGCAGGCCCTCGCGGGAGAAGGGGGCGGTGCCCTCGTCGTGGGGGAAGTCGCTGCCCCACATGATCTTGTCGAGGCCGATCCGCTCCCGCAGCGGGACCTCGTGGGGGCGCATGAAGCTGGCCCCCACGAAGCAGTTGTCCCGCCAGACCTCGCTCGGCCCCCGGCCCATGGACTCGGCCAGGCCCGCGCCGAACTTGGCCTCGGCGGTGGAGGAGGCCGCGACCAGGCGGCCGTGGTAGTAGTCCAGCATCTCCAGCACGCCCGGGATCCAGCCGGAGCCCTGCTCCGTGAGGACCAGCTTGAGGCCCGGGTGGCGGCGGAAGGCGCCGCCGAAGATCAGGTGCCACAGGGCGCGGTGCGAGAACCAGGTGGTCTCCACCATGAAGACGGCCCGCGCGGCCGGTTCGTCGCCGAGCGGCGGGGACGCCGAGCCGCCGTGGTGGTTGACCGGGACGTCCAGTTCCGCGCACACCGCCCAGATCGGGTCGTACGCCGCCGAGTACAGCTCCGGCACCGGGGAGCCGGGCGGGACTCCGGGGAGCAGGATCCCGCCGGTCAGGCCCGCCTCGCGGGCGCGGCGTATCTCGGCGACTGCCGCGTCCACGTCGTTGAGGAGGATCTGCGCGACACCCGCCCGGCGCCCCGGGGCGTCCGCGCAGAAGTCGGCCAGCCACCGGTTGTGCGCCTGGAGCCCGGCCCACCTCAGCTCGTACTCCTCGGCCGTCGGCGGCTGGGCCATCAGCGAGGCCTTGGGGAAGAAGGGCGGGATGGTGTTGGGGAAGATGACCTCCGCGACGATCCCGTCCGCTTCGAGTTCGGCCAGCCGCCGGGCCGAGTTCCAGTTGAGGTCGGCCGAGTCGGCGAGGAGGTCCTCGTACGGGTTGACGTACGTGGCGGCCCAGGCGTCGAAGGCCTCGTGGTGGCGCTTGGCCAGGTACGGCCTGTAGTCGAGCAGGTCGGCGCCCGCGTGGCAGTCCGCCGAGACGACCGTGTAGCGGTCCTCCGTCATGACGAGACCCCCATGACCGGGAAGTCCCCGCCGGTGAGCCAGTGCCGGCCCGTCTCGCGGGAGCGGGCCCAGGAGGCCTCGACGGCCGCCTGGTCGGGGCTCTGGCCGAGGCCGGCCGGGGTAGGGCCGATGCGGCGGGCGATCGGGGCGAGTGCCTCCGTGTCGAAGCCGAAGACCTCGGCGGCGGCCAGGCCGAGCATCCGGCGGGTCTCGGCGACCGGGATGTCGTGGAAGGTGTTCCTCAGCCAGTTGCGGGTGTCGGGCCAGGTGCCCTCGGGGTGCGGGAAGTCCGAGCCCCACAGGATGTTGTCCACCCCGATCTCGTAGCGCTGGGCCAGTTCCCGGCGCTTGGTGTTGGTCGCGCAGACGAACACCTGCCGGTCCAGGTACTCGCTCGGGGGCCGTTTCAGCTCCGAGAAGGGCGAGAGCTTCTTGCCGCCGTGGGCGCCGAGGTAGAGGCGGTCCATGAACCACAGGAGGTTCGGCAGCCACCAGCAGCCCGACTCGGCCACCCCGAACTTCAGGCCGGGGTGGCGCTCGAAGACCCCGGACCAGAGCAGGAACCACAGCGGGCGGGCCGGCCACCAGGTGACCTCGGAGACGTAGATGCCCAGGTGGTCGCCGTATTCCTGGCGGGGCGCGGCTCCGGAGTGGGTGACGATCGGCATCGCCGTCTCGGCGGCCGCCGCCCACACGGGGTCGTAGCGGCGGTCGTGGTAGGGCGCCTGGTCCACCCACATGGAGGGGATCATCAGGGCGCCGAGGCCGGACTCCTTGGCCCGGTGGATCTCCGCGACCACCTTGGACGGCTCGCCGGTGACGGGCAGCAGGGCGACCCCGCAGTGCCGCTCGGGATTCTGCCCGACGAACTCCGCCAGCCAGCGGTTGTGGGCCTGCGCGCCCGCCATCCCGAGCTCGGGGTCCTGGTCGCCGGACAGGCCCAGGCCCACCCCGAAGGGGGCGGCGGTCTGGCTGTCGACGGCGTCCGCGTCGGGGAAGACGACCTCGGCGGCCACTCCGTCGCCGTCGAGCTCCTTGAGGCGCTGGGTGCTGTCCCAGCCGCCCTTGAGGCCTTCCTCGTGGTCGTGGAACCACTTCTCGGCGAAGGCCTCGTTGCGCACGCCGAGCCGGGTGGCCTCCTCGCGGCGGGCGTCGCGCTGGCCGAGGAACTCGTCGAACCGGCGGTGGAAGCGGGAGTCGAGGTAGGGGCGGTACCGCTCGGTGGGCAGCCCCGCGTGGCAGTCGGAGGAGATGATCAGGTACGGGTCTTCGTACGTCTCGTCAGGCACGGCGGTCCCCTCAGTCGAGGATGAAGCTCTCCAGGTAGGCGGGGTTGGCGCGGTCGAGCATGGACTGCGACCGGGCGCGGATCTGGCGGTCGCTGTGCTCGCTCGCCGGCAGCATCCAGAAGCGGTCGGCGCGGATGCCGTCGACGACGTGCTCGGCGACCTCCTCGACCGGGGTGAAGCGCACCTCGTGCCCGGCCTGCTTCATCGCGGCCTCGTACTGGTCGAGGCTGCGGTACGGGGACCTGCGCGGCCGCTCCTTCGCGAAGCGCTCGGGCCGGTTGCGGTGGGACTCCCACAGGCCGGTGCGCAGCATGTGCGGTCCGGGGAAGAGGACGGAGGCGCCGACGGGGGCGCCCTCGGCCTTGAGGTGGGCGTAGAGGGACTCGGTCATGGTGACCACGGCCGCCTTGGTGACGGCGTACACGGAGGCGGTGGGCAGGGGGGCGATGCCGCCGTCGCCGGAGGAGGTGTTGACGACGTGGCCGGGGGTGCCGGAGGCGATCATGCGGGGGACGAAGGCCTGGATGCCGTGGAAGACGCCCCAGACGTTGACGGAGAAGGCCCACTTCCAGTCGTTGGGCTCGTGCTCCCACATGCGGCCCTCGGCGCCGGATCCGACGCCCGCGTTGTTGCACAGGACGTGTACGGCGCCGAAGGCCTCGTAGGCGGCGTCGGCGAGGGCGGTCACGGAGTCGCGTTCGCTGACGTCGACGAGCCGGGCGAGCACCTCGGCCCCGTCCGCGGCGAGTTCGCCGGCGGCCTTGCGCAGGGCGGCTTCCTCCACGTCGGCGAGGACCACCCTGAGGCCCTCGGCGGCGAAGCGGCGGGCCATGGCGAGGCCGATGCCGCTCGCGGCGCCGGTGACGACCGCCACCTGCCCGGGTTCGAGCCGCATGTCAGACGCTCCCCTCGGGCGGGCCGTCGAGGATCTGGAGGGGGTCGTCGTAGCGCTGGTGGAGGTACGGGAGCAGGGCCTGGGCGCTGACCCGCTCGACGACCCGGCCCCTCTGGTCGGTGGTCTTCTCGCCGATGGTGAGTTCCACGAGGCGGCGTACGGGGAGGTCGGCGACCGGGTCGTACATCGATTCGCGCAGTACGACGTCACCGGTGAGGTGCTCCAGTTTGCGGACCTTCTCGTTGCGGGTGCAGTGCACGAGCACGGGGTCGCCGTCCAGGCCGGATCCGTCCACCGCCGGGAGGAACTTGAAGTAGAAGTCGGTCTTCACCGTCGGCTCGGGCAGCGGCAGCTCGCGGTCCACGGCCCCGCGGACCTCGACGAAGGCGATCCCGTGCCGGGCGAGGGCGGCGCGTACGACGAGCCCCTCGCGCTCGACGGTGACCTCGCCCAGCTTCTTCGGCTCGCCGAACACCTCGCGGCCCCCGGTCAGGGCGCGCTCGTGGGTCATCGGCATCACGAGCGGGTACCAGCCGTCGACCCCGCCGTGCCGGGCGGCCACGGCCACCGAACCGGCGCCGAGGGGGTAGCCCGGCAGGTCGACCTTGCTGATGTTGGCCCGTACGAGGGGCCGTTCGGCGGGCTTGAGCGGCGGCGGCAGGACCGCCGCCACCACGTCGGGATCGGTCTCCCAGACGGCCACGACACCGGTGGACCAGATGTCGGGGAGCTTGGCGCTCTTCTCGCGCGACGCCGCGATCTCGGCCTCGGTCCGCGCTCCGTACCGTACGCGTGCCATGTCTCGCACCACCCTTCGGTCGGTTCTGTAACACAGTTACACTGCCGCCGATGAAGGGTAAAGACCCATGCACACAAGAGAACTGACGATCCGGCAGATGGGCGGGCTCTGGCCATGGCGAGGAACTCGCTGACCCGCGGGGAGGTCCTGGACGCGGCCGCCGCCCTGGTCAGGCAGCACGGGCCGGCCGCCCTGACCATGCGGGGGCTCGCCGGCGAGCTGGACACGGCCGTGACCTCGATCTACTGGCACGTCGGCAACCGCGAGTCCCTGCTCGACGCGCTCGTGGAGCGGACCGTCCAGGAAATGGGCGCCGTCCGCCCCGTGGGCCGCACCCCGGCCGAGCGGATCGTCTCGGTGGCCCGGACCCTGCGGCACGAGATCCGCGCCCGCCCGCACCTGATCGCGATGGTCCACGAGCGCGGGCTCACCGAGCGGATGTTCCTGCCCGCCCAACGGGCGCTGGTCGACGAGGTGCACGCCGCCGGGCTGCGCGGGGCGCGGGCCGCCGACGCGGTGCGCGCCGTGCAGTTCCAGATCGTCGGCTTCCTGCTCGTCGAGCGCAACCGCGAGCGCTCCCCCGCCCAGTCGCCGGGCGAGGACGAACTGTGGGACCCGGAGGCCGCCCCCGGCGACCCGGCGCTCGCCCGCGCCCTGGCCCGCCCGGCGGACCCGGAACGGCTGTTCCTGCTGTCGGTGCGGGCGCTGACCGAGGCCCTGCTCGCAAGGCCGGGAAGCTAATCGGATTGCCCCGGCGAGCCGGCCCGTGATCAGATCGGTCGTGCGGGGGCGGCTCCCCGGCGCGCATCCTTCTCACTCCTTTACCAAGAATCCCGCGCGCCCACTCTCCGCCCCCGCTTCGTCGTTCCCGGAGGGGGAGTTCCAGCTGTGTCCGCCATCGATTCCGTCCTGCTGCGCCGGCTGGGGACCGTCTACGTCGACCTGCCCGAGGCCGCCGCGTCACCCGGGCGCGAAGGGGTCCGGCCCCTGGAGGGCGAGCTCCTGGAGCGCGGCCACGCCCTGAGCCCGGAGCTGCACGCCGCGCTCTCGGAGCTCGCGCCGACCGACCTCGCCGAGGAGCGGCTGCGGCTGCTCGCGCTGGTGGACGAGCTGATGGGCTCCGACCGTGTGCACAAGCCGCTCTTCCGCCGCTTCCCCTTCTCCGTCCCGCAGGACACCGAGGGCTGCTACGTCGGCCGTGTCCTCACCCTGCTGCTCCAGGAGCCAGAGCAGCCGTGCGTACTGTGCGGGGAGGCCCGCACGGTCCACCCCGTCGCGCCCTGCGCCCACCTGGTCTGCCGCACCTGCTGGGACGGCTCCGACTACACCGGCTGCCCCGTCTGCCACCGCCGTGTCGACCCCGCCGACCCCTTTCTGCGCCCGGAGCGCGCGGAGTCCCGCCGGCCCTCCGCCCGCGGAGCCGAGGACCTCCCGGCCGACCCGCTGCGGCTGCTGCGGCTCGGCACCGACCGGGCGGCCGACTGCGCCCGCGTGATCGCCTCACTGCTCGCCCGGCAGACCCCGCTGTCCCCCGAGGACCGCGACGACCTGGACCTCCTGCTGCCCGCCGCCCCGGCGGACCTCGGCTGGCTCCCCGAGGAGATCCCGGTACGCGAGACCAAGGCGCGGGTCCTCGGCGAACTGCTGCGCGACTGGCGGACCGCCGACGCGGTACGACCGCTGCTCGCCTCCCGGCTCACCACCGCCACCGACGTACTGCGGCTGCTCGCCGTGCTGTCCGGCGGGGACGCGGGCCTGCTTCCGCTGCCCCGGTTCGCGAACCCCGGACGGCCGCTGCGCCGGGAACTCCTCGCGGTGCTCGACTCGTTCAACCCCCAGTACCTGGTCGAGGACCTGCTCCGGCACCCCGTCGCCTGGAAGCGGGCCGCAGAGCCGCTCCACCCCTTCGAGCGGTACGCCCGGCACCCGCGCGCCGCGCTCGCCTTCGCCGTGCTGCGCGGCACCACCGCGTCCGCCGGCACCCCGCTCGGCGCGGCGCTGCTGGAGAGCGCCGCCGCGCACCCGGACGCCGTCCGCGTGGACGGGGACCGGATCCGGCCCGCCACCTGGGCCGGCCGGCTGGAGCAGGCCCTCGCCGAGGGGGACGCGGCGGCCGCCGCCGCGCTCGCCGGGGAGCGCCCGGGGGAGCTCGTGCGCCGCCTCGACCATCTGCTGCGGCTGCATCCGGGCGCGGAACTCCTGCCCGAGCTGGAGCGGGCGCTCGACCGGGGCCTGCCCAAGGCGGGCGCGGGCCCGCTGCTGTCCGCGCTCGGGGCCCTGCGCACCCGTGCCGACGACCGCCTCGGCGGGCGCCGGGTGTTCTTCCCGCGCGGCCGGGTGGCGCGCGCCCAGGTGGCCCGGGAAGAGCGGGCCCCGCTGCCGGCGCCCCTCGTCGCGGTGGTCACGGGCCGGCTGGAGGCGGAGGTGCTGCGGCGGTTCGCCGCCGCGGGCGGGGAGCCGTACGACCTCGCGGTCCTGGACGCCGGGCTCGCGGACCTGACCGTGCCCTTCGGCGAGCGCAACGCCGCCCGGGCGCTGGTGGCCGTACCGCGCGGCAGTACGCAGACCCTGCCCGGGGGCGAGGTGCTGCGGCTGTTCCTGCACTGGACGGAGCCGGCGGGCAGCCGTACCGACCTGGACCTGTCCGTCGCCTTCTTCGACGCCGACTGGAAGTACACCGGCCTCTGCGACTACACCCACCTGCGGTACGGGCCGCGCGCGGCCGCCGTGCACTCGGGCGACCTCACCTCGGCGCCCGCCCCGGACGGTGCCACCGAGTACGTGGACCTGGACCTGGCGGCCCTCGCGAAGAACGGGGACGTGTACGCGGTCCCGATCGTCTTCAGCTACAACAACATCCCCTTCGACGAACTGCCGGACGCGTTCGCGGGCTTCATGACCCTGCCTGCGGACGGCCCGCGCGGCTCCTCGTACGACCCGCGGACCGTGCGCCAGCGCTTCGACCTGACGGGCGAGTCCCGGGTCTGCATGCCGATGGTCGTGGACCTCCCCGCCCGCAGGGCCCTGTGGGCGGACGTCCACCTGCCGCCGTCCGGCGGGTTCCAGAGCATCGCCTCGCACGGGGAGCGCCTGGCGTCCGTCGCCCGGGACGTCCGGGAGCACTTCGGCTCCGGAACCCGTACCACCCTGTGGGACCTGGCGGTGTGGCGGGCCGCTGCCCGCTCCCGCGAGGTGGCCGTCATCCGGTCCGGGGAACTGTGGAGGTACCGGGCCGGCGCGACCGAGACGGTGGCCGGATTCGCCTCCCGCGTCGCCTCGCTGGGCGAGCCCGAGGAGCGGCGCCCGGCCGCGGACGCCGGGACGGCCGTCGCCGAAGCGAGCGCGGGCCGCAGGGTGTTCCTTGCCACGGTGCACGCCACGGCGGCCGGCGCCGATGCCTCGGGGACGGCGTACCGGCTCTTCCCGGGGCCGGCCGAAGTGGCCGGATCCTTCGCCTCGGTGGGCGCCTCGGACCTGGTGGCGGAGCTGGCGGCCGGGCTGTGACCGGGCCGGTGCCCGCGTCGGCCTGAGGGGGCATCGGGCCACGGGTGTCAGTCGGTGCCGATATCCTCTGTGACCATGCTCTACGACCGTACGACCGCAGAGGCGGAATGGCCGACCGCGTACCCACAGGGGTACGCGGTCGTCGACGTGGAGACCACCGGGCTCGCTCGCGACGACCGGATAGTCTCCGCGGCCGTCTACCGGCTCGACGCCCAGGGCAACGTGGAGGACCACTGGTACACCCTGGTCAACCCGCGCCGTGACCCCGGACCCACCTGGATCCACGGCCTGACCAGTTCGATGCTCCAGGACGCCCCGCTCTTCGAGGACATCGCCGAGGAGTTCGCGGGCCGGCTCGCCGACCGTGTGCTCGTCGCGCACAACGCCATCTTCGACTGGCAGATGATCGCCCGGGAGTACGCGCGGGCCTCCGCGACCGCGCCCGTACGGCAGCGGCTGTGCACCATCGCCCTGTCGAAGGAGCTGAACCTCCCGCTGCCCAACCACAAGCTGGAGTCCCTCGCCGCGCACTACGGCGTGGTCCAGCAGCGCGCCCACCACGCGCTCGACGACGCCCGGGTGCTCGCGGAGGCGTTCCGCCCGTCGCTGCACGCGGCCGCGCGGGACGGCGTGAGGCTGCCCCTGCTGGAGTGCCGCCCTCTGACGGAGTGGTCGGACTCCCCGGCGACGCCGCGGGTCGGCTACCAGTCCTCGTACGGGAACGGCGGCAGCTGGCGGGCCTCGCGCAAGCGGCCGCCGTGCCCGTACCCCAACCCGGGGCGCTTCACGGACGGCAAGCCGCTCAAGCAGGGCATGCGCATCGCCTTCTCCGGGGACACCTCCGTGGACCGGGAGCTGCTGGAGGACCGGGCGGTGGAGGCGGGCCTGCACATCGCGACGAGCGTGTCCCGGCTCACCAGCCTGCTCGTGACCAACGACCCGGACTCCTCGACCTCCAAGACGGTCAAGGCCAAGTCGTACGGCACTCCCATCGTGGACGAGGCGGCCTTCACCCAGCTGCTGCGGGACGTGGCGGCCGCCGGGGACGAGTAGCGGCGTTGCTCCGGCCGGGTGCAGGCACGGCGACTCACCCCGATGGATCTTGTTCCGTCAGGCCGCCCCGCACAGCATGCGGCGCATGGCACGTTGCGAGGTCTGCGGAAACGACTACGGCATGTCCTTCGAGGTGCACGCGCAGGGCGCGGTGCACGTCTTCGACTGCTTCTCCTGCGCCATCCACCGCATGGCGCCCATCTGCGAGCACTGCCGGGTCCAGATCATCGGCCAGGGCGTCGAGGTCGATGGCCAGTGGTACTGCGGCGGGCACTGCGCCCGCGCGGAGGGGAAGGTGGGGATCGTCGACCGCGTCTGACCGCCCGCTCCGCTCCCCCGGACCCCGGAAGGCCACCCGGCCGCCGGGGTCCCCGTCGCTGGGGGTACCGTCGTGGGCGTGTACCGCTTTGTGCTGACCCGGCAGTGGGTGTCCCTCACCCTCGTCGCCCTCGTCCTCATCCCCGTGATGATCAAGCTGGGGTTCTGGCAGTTCCACCGCCACGAGCACCGGGTCGCCCAGAACGAGCTGATCGCGGAGAACCTGTACGGGAAGCCGGTGCCGGTGACCGGGGTCACCTCGCCCGGGCACACCGTCCCGAGGGCCGACTACTGGCGTGCCGTCACCGCCACCGGCACCTACGACCCCGCGCACGAGGTCGTCGTACGGATGCGCACCTCGAACGACGACAAGGTCGGCTTCCACGTGGTGACGCCGCTGGTGCTGGGCGACGGCCGGGTGGTCCTGGTCAACCGGGGCTGGGTGCCCGGCGGAGACGACCCGCGCGCCTACCCGCCGGTGCCGGCCGCGCCCTCGGGCGAGGTCACGGTGACCGGGCGGCTCAAGGCCGACGAGACCAGCGGCGGCAGCGGGATCAAGGACCGCAAGGGCCTGCCCGACCGCCAGGTGATGCTGATCAACAGCGAGCAGCAGGCGGCCGCGCTGGGGAAGCCGGTACTCGGCGGCTACCTCGAACTGACCGGCCCCGAACCGGCCGGCGGCAGCCCCGAGCCGGTGGCCGAGCCCGACCACGACTCGATCGGCGCGCACATGGCGTACGCCGTCCAGTGGTGGCTCTTCGCGGCGTCGGTGCCGGTGGGCTGGCTGGTGCTGGTGCGGCGGGAGAAGCGCGACCGCGAGGAGGCCGCCGCCAAGGCCGTGTCGCCGGAGCCCGCTTCGGCGTAGGTTGTCCGGCATGGATCTTGGACTGAAGGACCGCGTCTACGTCGTCACCGGTGCCACGCGGGGACTCGGCTTCGCCTCCGCGCGCGAGCTCACCGCCGACGGGGCGAAGGTCGTACTGACCGGCAGGGACGAGAAGCGGGTGGCGGACGCCGCCGCCGAACTCGGCCCGAACGCGGTGGGCGTGGTGGCGGACAACTCCGACCCCGCGGCCGCCGCACGGCTGGTGGCCACGGCCCGGGAGCGCTTCGGCCGCTTCGACGGCATCCTCATCAGCGTCGGCGGCCCCACGCCGGGCCTCGGGGCGGACAACACCGACGAGCAGTGGGCGGCCGCGTTCGACACCGTCTTCCTGGGCGCGGTCCGCCTCGCCCGGACGGCCGCGGCCGAACTGGGCGAGGGCGGGGTCATCGGCTTCGTGCTGTCGGGCTCGGTGCACGAGCCGATCCCCGGCCTGACCATCTCGAACGGCCTGCGGCCGGGCCTGGCGGGCTTCGCCAAGTCCCTGTCGGTGGACCTGGGCCCGCGCGGGATCCGCGTGATCGGGCTGCTGCCCGCCCGGATCGACACGGACCGGGTGCGGGAGCTGGACGCGTTGTCCGGCGACGCGGACGCGGCCCGTGCGGGCAACGAGTCCCGCATCCCGCTGCGGCGCTACGGCACGCCGGAGGAGTTCGGCCGCACGGCGGCGTTCGTCCTGTCCCCGGCGGCGTCGTACCTCACGGGCCTGATGCTCCCGGTGGACGGCGGAGCCCGCCACGGCTTTTAGTTCCTTCGTGACGAGCCGCTCGCGCGGCTCGGCGCCGGGGCGCCTCCCCGGCTTCGCGCCGCTGCGCCGGACTCCGTCCGGCGGGGCCGGGACGGGGTCGGTTTGCGTGGCTGGGGCCGGTGGGTCGGTCGGGTGGGGGTGGGTGGCCGCTGCGCGGGGCTTGCCCCTCCCCGCCCTTCACCCTCCCCCAGACTCCGTCCGGGAGGACCCCCCCAGGCTCAAGCGTCGGCGCGGCTCCGGGGGGGGCCGGTGCTCCACGCCGGTGCGGCTCACTGCACGGCGCTACCGCGCCCGCGCCTCGAACGCCGGCGGATTCCAGCCTCGCCGGCGTTCGAGGCGCGGGGTCCGGGGCGGAGCCCCGGAGAACGGGCGAAGGGCGGGTAGGGGACCTCGGCCCCGCGCAGCGGCCAACCCACCCGCACACGCCCACCGGCCACCGGCCACCGGCCACCGGCCACCGGCCACGGATTCCACCCGGCAGAGGCTAGGTGACGCGTCGCGCCGGGTGGGGGGTTACCTTCAGGCGGGCTTCCGTCGGGAGGGCGGGGAGTCCCGTCGCGGTGCGGGCGTGGGTGAGGACCGGGCCGGCCAGGGCGGCGAGGGCGTCCGCCGGAACGGCGTGGGGTTCCAGTTCCAGCGCCACCCGCAGGGTCGGGGCACCGCGCCGCCCCCGCAGCGCGACCCGGCAACCGGCGACCCCGTCGACCGCAGCCGCCTCGGCCGCCACCGCATCCTCCAGCGCGCGCCCCCGCAGCAGCGCGAAGCCCCCGTCGCCGGTGTCCACCGCCAGCGCCGCGGGCCGTCGGCGCCGCAGCTGCGCCGCCAGCCACCACAGCGCCAGCAGCACGCACACCGCCAGGGCGGCGAACACCGCCCACCACCACGCGCCGTCCGGGCTCCGCCGCCACCGCAGCAGCGGGGCGTGCCGCCCGTCGAGCGGCCAGGACCCGGTGAGGAGCGCGAGGCCGGCCGCCAGGAGGACCAGGCCGCCGAGCGCGAGCACCGCCCGGTTGACCACCCCCAGCGCGCCGCTCACCGCCTGACCCTGATCCGGGCCCGCGGCGGGTGCGCCAGGCCCAGTTCCCCGATGCCGACGGCGAGCACCTCGTCCAGGTCGGCCCGTACGTCGTCCAGTTCGCGGAAGTGCGAGGTGGCCCGGACCCCGACCCGGCTACGGCCCACCCTGACCCGGACCGAGCGGACCCCGGCGACCTCCATGGCCCGGTCCCGCAGGACCAGCGCGGCGGCCCGGCGCCCGATGCCCGCCCGCACCCCCGGCTCCGTCCGCATCGGCAGCACCCCCCGCAGCCCGGGGGCCAGCGCCAGTAGCAACAGCACCGCTCCGGCCATGGCCAGCAGCGCCCCGGCCGCCAGCACTTCCGCGTCGGCCGGGGTGTGCCGCTCCAGCAGGGCGCCGAGTTCGCGCCGCCAGCGCATCCCGGGCCGGTGTGCCCGTACCGCGGCCAGGTCGTAGAGGAAGAGCCCCGCCACGGCGAGCACCACGAGCGCGGTGAGCCCGGCCGGGATCCGGCGCGGGGACCGGAACCGGCGGGGCGCGCTCACCACAGCCGCCGGTCCCGCCCGGCGGTGCCCGGCCGGGTGTGGGTGGAGTGCAGGTGCTCGATGTCGATGTCCACCTCGGGCACCGCCATCCCCGCGCACCGCTCGATGCGCCGGACGACCTGCCCGCGTACGGCGGCGCACTGGGCGGCGAGGTCGGAGGGGTAGTCCAGCTCCAGGCTCACCCGGACCCGCGCGATGTCGTGGTGGACGGAGACGGTGGCGTGCGGGACGGCTCCGGGCAGGACGTCGAGCGCTTCCCGGGCGGCCCGTGCCGCGATCTTGGCGACGACCCGGTCCGCGATCCGCAGGGCGCCCCGCTCGGCGGGCGGGACCTTCGGGGGCAGCGGGCGCGGAGTGCTCATCGGCGGTCTCACCCGCGCCGGTCGTCGCGGCCCCGGGGCCGGAACAGGTCGCCCGGGTCGAGGTCCCCGTCGAGGTAGCGGCCGACGAGGAAGCCGATGGCGCCCAGCGACGCCACCAGCAGGAAGGCCCCGAAGCCGCCGAAGTACCCGGCGAACGCCAGGGCGATGCCGGCGAACAGGCCGGCGACCGCCATGCTCATGGCCTGGCTCCTCTCCGCTGCCGGCCCGCTACTGGAGCCGGGGATCCGGTTCCTCGTCGGGCTCGTCGGGCAGTTTGACGTCGCTGACGGCGATGTTGACCTCGACGACCTCCAGGCCGGTCATCCGCTCGACGGCGTCGATGACGTTCTCGCGGACCGCCCGGGCGACCTCGCGGATCTCGACCCCGTAGTCGACGACGATCTCCAGGTCGAGGGCGGTCTGCACCTCCCCGACCTCCGCCTTGACCCCTCGGGCGGCCGCGGACTTCGCCCCGCCGGGGACCCGGTCGCGGACGGCCCCGAAGGTACGGGAGAGGCCGCTGCCGCTGCCCATGGCGTGGACGCCGAGCACCTCCCGGGCCGCCAGCCCGGCGATCTTCTCCACCACGCCGTCGGCGATGGTGGTGCGGCCCCGGTCCGCGGGGGCCCCGGCGGAGCCCCCCGGTGCGGATTCGGTCATCGGACCTCCTTGGGAGGGGGGAAGTCTCCCGACCACGGTAAGCGCGTACGGACGCGGGCGCTCCGGAGACTGGGCCGGAAGGCCGGAACGGCCCGGAGGCCGGAACGGCGATCCCGTTCCGGCCTCCGGGCCGTGCGTGCGGGCGGGCGTCAGTCGGACAGCCCCGCCAGGTCGCGCAGCCGGCGGGCCTGGGCGGCGCGCTCGGCGGCGCGCTGGTCGTCGTACGCACGGGACGGGGCCGCGCGCAGCAGTGCCTTGGTCTCGATGACGGCGTCACGGGGCGGGGCCAGCAGGGCGGTGGTGAGGTCCTGGACGGCGGCCTCCAGTTCGGCGGCCGGGACGACCAGGTTGGCCAGGCCGACCCGCTCGGCCTCCTCGGCGTGCACGAAGCGGCCCGTCGCGCAGATTTCGAGCGCGCGGGCGTAGCCGACCAGGGCGGTCAGCGGCTGGGTGCCGGCCAGGTCGGGGACCAGGCCCAGGCTGGTCTCGCGCATGGCGAACTGCACGTCGTCCGCGACGACCCGCAGGTCGCAGGCGAGCGCGAGCTGGAAGCCGGCGCCGATCGCGTGCCCCTGTACGGCGGCGATGGAGACGATGTCATTGCGTCGCCACCAGGTGAAGGCCTCCTGGTACTCGGCGATGGTGGAGTCGAGCAGTTCGTCGGAACCGCGCGCCAGATCGAGGAAGGACGGCTCGCCCTCGAAACCCTCGGGGGTGAACGCCTGCCGGTCGAGCCCGGCGGAGAAGGACTTGCCCTCGCCGCGCAGTACGACGACCCGGACGGTGCCGGGCAGCGACCGTCCGGCCTCCGCCAACGCCCGCCAGAGCGCGGGGGATTGGGCGTTTCGCTTGGCCGGATTGGTCAGTGTCACCGTGGCGACCGTGTCGTCGATGGTGAGCCGTACGCCATCCTTGTCGAGCAGAGCCATCTGGTGCCTCCGGTGTGCAGTCGCGGCCGCATGCTCGGCCTAAGTGACTGCACAGTAACCACCCAGTCGGCCGCGGGGCCGACCGGGGGTCACTGAAGGTACCGTGCATGGAACGGGACGAAACCGACAGCATGGATCAGACAGCGTGAAAGAGAACGGAGCTGTCGGGCGGTCTTCGGCACCGGCCTCGGCCTGACGGCCAGGGTCAGACCGCAGCCGCCTTCTTGCCGCGCGTCGCGCCACCGCGACCACGCAGCGTGACTCCGGACTCGCTGAGCATCCGGTGGACGAATCCGTATGACCGGCCGGTCTCTTCGGCCAGCGCCCGGATACTCGCACCGGAGTCGTACTTCTTCTTCAGGTCTGCCGCGAGCTTGTCGCGCGCGGCGCCGGTCACCCGGCTGCCCTTCTTCAGAGTCTCGGCCACCCGTGCCTCCTCGTGGGAAGTGCGCTCTGGACTTCTCATGATCACCCCTCCCCGGCTTCCTGGCCACCCATTCAGCAAGGTCGGTGCGACGGCATTTCCCGGCCCGTGGACGGCCGAGCAGAACGGAATCTCCTCTTCCGCCGCATGACCTCCGTCACATTTCTCCGCCGTCGAAGGGAATCACCAGGTCAGGGGCCGGACGCGGAGAGCGGCCGGCCCCGGACGCGCATCCAGGAGGACGCGGCCGGGGCCGATGTACAGGGCGCGGGGGTACGAGACCGTCTCACTCAGATGATGGATCACGCCTGAGCCGAATGATCCATAAGGAACTGGATCAACCCCTCGGGGGCCGTCGGGCGGGGCAAGCGAGCGGAGATCAGGCGAGGGCGACCAGGTCCCGGTAGTCCGGGCCCCACAGGTCCTCGACCCCGTCCGGGAGCAGGATGATCCGCTCCGGCTCCAGGGCCTCCACGGCGCCCTCGTCGTGCGTGACGAGGATGACCGCGCCCTTGTAGGTGCGCAGCGCGCCCAGGATCTCCTCGCGGCTGGCCGGGTCGAGGTTGTTGGTGGGCTCGTCGAGCAGCAGCACGTTGGCCGAGGAGACGACCAGGGTGGCCAGGGCCAGGCGGGTCTTCTCGCCGCCGGAGAGCACGCCGGCCGGCTTGTCCACGTCGTCGCCGGAGAACAGGAAGGAGCCGAGCGTCTTGCGCACCTCGACCAGGTCCAGGTCGGGTGCGGAGGAGCGCATGTTCTCCAGGACCGTGCGGTCCGGGTCGAGCGTCTCGTGCTCCTGGGCGTAGTAGCCCAGCTTGAGGCCGTGACCGGGCACGACCGTGCCGGTGTCGGGCTTCTCGGTGCCCGACAGCAGGCGCAGCAGGGTGGTCTTGCCGGCGCCGTTGAGGCCGAGGATGACCACGCGGGAGCCCTTGTCGATGGCCAGGTCGACGTCGGTGAAGATCTCCAGCGAGCCGTAGGACTTCGACAGGCCCTCGGCGGTCAGCGGGGTCTTGCCGCAGGGCGCCGGTTCCGGGAAGCGGAGCTTGGCGACCTTGTCGGACGCGCGGACGGCCTCCAGCCCGGAGAGCAGCCGCTCGGCGCGCTTGGCCATGTTCTGCGCGGCGACCGTCTTGGTGGCCTTGGCGCGCATCTTGTCGGCCTGCGAGTTCAGGGCCGCGGCCTTCTTCTCGGCGTTCTGGCGCTCGCGCTTGCGGCGCTTCTCGTCGGCCTCGCGCTGCTGCTGGTAGAGCTTCCAGCCCATGTTGTAGACGTCGATCTGGGACCGGTTGGCGTCGAGGTAGAAGACCTTGTTGACCACGGTCTCGACGAGATCGACGTCGTGGGAGATCACGATGAAGCCGCCGCGGTAGTTCTTCAGGTAGTCGCGCAGCCAGACGATCGAGTCGGCGTCGAGGTGGTTGGTGGGCTCGTCGAGGAGCAGGGTGTCGGCGTCCGAGAAGAGGATCCGGGCGAGCTCGACGCGGCGGCGCTGGCCGCCGGAGAGGGTGTGCAGCGGCTGGCCGAGGACCCGGTCGGGGAGGCTGAGGGCGGCCGAGATGGTCGCGGCCTCGGACTCGGCGGCGTAGCCGCCCTTGGTCAGGAACTCGGTCTCCTGGCGCTCGTACTGCTTGAGGGCCTTGTCGCGGGTGGCGCCGGAGCCGGTGGCGATGCGCTCCTCGTTGGCGCGCATCTTCTTGATCAGCACGTCGAGCCCGCGCGCGGAGAGGATCCGGTCGCGGGCGAGTACGTCGAGGTCACCGGTGCGCGGGTCCTGCGGGAGGTAGCCGACCTCACCGGACCGGGTGATGGTGCCGCCGGCGGGCTGGCCCTCGCCCGCGAGGCATTTGGTGAGGGTGGTCTTGCCCGCGCCGTTGCGGCCGACGAGCCCGATGCGGTCGCCCTTGGCGACACGGAAGGACGCGTTCTCGATGAGGATGCGGGCGCCGGCGCGCAGCTCGATGCCGGTGGCGGTGATCACGGAAATACTCCAGGGCGGTGGGGACGGCGGAAGTGGGGGCAGGACGCGCGTTGCTTCGACGCCGCTAATCCGCGAGGAGATTTGCCATGGGATTCATTCTACCGGGGGTGCGCAACCACTTTTCGGGGCCTCCCGTCCCCCGTTCGGCGCACGGGCCACGCGGGGCCGCCCGGGCGCGTATCAGGATGAAGAGGTTGATACTCGCCGCAGGGGCGGCAGGCGGCCCCTCCGGTCTCACCGATATGGGCGGTGCGGGATGCAGTTCGACGACAACGCCAATCTGGACACGTCCGAGGTCAAGGACGTGCGCGGCAGCCGTGTCCCGGGTGGCAGGGCCACCATCGGCGGTGGGCTCGTCGGCCTGATCGCGCTGGTGCTGGGGCTGCTCTTCGGGGTGGGCCCGGAGCAGCTGGGGCTGTCGGACGGCAGTCCGGAGCCGGTCGCGACCTCCTCCTCGGCCGCACAGGTGCAGCAGTCGTGCAAGACCGGGCAGGACGCCAACACGCGCGAGGACTGCCGGCTGGTCGCGGTGGTCAACAGCACCCAGGACTTCTGGAGGCAGGAGTTCCAGAAGCGCGGCGGCGCCTACCGCCCGGCGTCCACGGTCTTCTTCACCGGCCGGGTGAACACCGCCTGCGGAACGGCCACCTCGGCGGTCGGGCCGTTCTACTGCCCCGGCGACCGGCAGGTCTACCTGGACCTGGGCTTCTTCGACGAGCTGCGGACGAAGTTCGGGGCGAGCGGCGGACCCTTCGCCCAGGCCTACGTGGTCGCCCACGAGTACGGCCACCACATCCAGAACCTGACCGGGACGCTCCAGCGGGCCCAGGACGGGCAGCAGGGCGCGAACAGCAACGCGGTGAAGGTCGAGCTCCAGGCCGACTGCTACGCGGGGGTGTGGGCGCACAACGCGACGAGGACCCCGGACGAGTCCACGGGGCGGCCGCTGATCACCAGCCTCACCGACCAGGACATCCGGGACGGGCTGGACGCGGCGGCGGCGGTCGGCGACGACCGGATCCAGGAGAAGTTCCAGGGCCGGGTCACCCCGGAGTCCTGGACGCACGGCTCGGCCGAGCAGCGCCAGCAGTGGTTCTACCAGGGCTACCGCACGGGCGACATGGCCCAGTGCAACACCTTCCGCTGACCGTCGACGGCGCCTGCCATGCTGTGACGCGGGTCACTTGGGCCACCGTCACGAGAGGGAGTGATCGTCATGGCAGGCGTTCCGTCCATCTACCCCGCGCTGCTCTACCGCGACGCGAAGGGAGCGATCCAGCAGCTCACCGAGGCGTTCGGGTTCACCCAGGTCGCGGTCTACGAGGGCGACGACGGCTCGGTGATGCACGCGGAGCTGGCGTACGGGAACGGCGCGGTGATGCTGGGCAGCAAGGGGCGCGGCGGGGTCTTCGACAAGGCCATGGACGCGGCGGGCCCGGCCGCGGTCTACGTCGTGGTCGACGACGTGGACGCCCATCACAGGCGAGCCGCCGAGCACGGCGTCGAGATCCTGATGGAGCCCACCGACCAGGACTACGGGTCCCGGGACTACATGGCGCGGGACGCCGAGGGCAACGTCTGGAGCTTCGGGACGTACGCGCCGCAGCTGTGAGCGCTGCGGCGCGTCCGCGCGTACGGGCGGGCGGTCAGCCGCCGCCGGTGTGGACCTGGAAGGCGGCCCGGCGGACCGCCTTGGCGAGGGCCGGGTCGGGGTGGGCGGCTGCCAGGGCGACCAGTACCTGCACCGTGCGGGGGTGGCCGACCGCGCGGACCTCGTCCAGCAGCCGGGGGACGGTGGTGCGGACGGCGGAGTCGAGGTGCCGGGCGAGCAGGTCGGCCTCGCCGTGGTCGGCGATGGCCGCGGCCGTGTCCACCCACAGCCAGGTCGACTCCTCGGGGGTGAGCACGTCCTGGGCGTCGTCGGGGTCCACCCCGTCGTGCTCGGCGAGCCAGAGGAGGGCGTACGGCCGCAGCGCGGGCTCGCGCAGGGCCGCGCGGACCTCCCGCTCGGCGGGGGCGCCGACCACCCGCAGGGCCTCGAAGGCCAGGCCGCGCAGCAGGGCGTCCTCGCCCTGGGCGGCGTGCAGGAGCTCGCTGACGGCGTGGCCGACGGGCCGGGCGGCGAGCCAGGCCTGGTACTCGGCGCGGGCCGGTCCGGGGGTGAGCCGGGCGCAGCCGTGCAGCATGGCGGCGGCGGACTGCTCGATGTTGCCGGCCGGGCTCTGTGCGGCCACGCAGATCTGCTCCAGCTTCACCCACACGGCCCAGCTGCCGAGGGGGGTGAGGGTGGCGCGGGCGGGGCCGAGGGTGACGGCGTCCACGGCGGCGAGTCCGCCCAGGGCCCAGCGCAGCAGGCGGGCGAGCGGGAGGGGCCGGGGTTCGGCGGTGGAGCCGGAGGCGGGCTCGGGGCCGTAGGGGACCTCGCAGCGCTCGTCGCGCAGCTCGGTGACCCGCTGGCCGAGGAGGTCCAGGAGGTCGGGGACGGTCACCGGGCCGGCGGACAGCTGGAGCAGCGACAGCAGCTGCGGCATGGCCTCGACCACCTCGGCGACGGCCGAGGGGGCGATGTCCGCGGGGGCAGGGTGGACGAGGGACCAGGCGTCGAAGAGGGCGACCCAGCCGCGCAGCACGGCGGTGTCGTCACGGCCCCAGGCGCGCAGCCGCCAGCCGGGGCGGGCGTGTCCGCCGTGCACCTCGACGAGGCCGGAGAGGCGGGCGCGGTCCCAGCCGACGCGGATCTGCCCGTGCGTCAGGCCCAGTTCCGCGGCGGCCCGTTCGACGTCGACGGCGGGCAGTGCGCCCGAGGGCGCGGGGCGGCCGCCGTCGCGCGCGCCGAGGTTCAGCTCGGCCCAGCGGGCCAGCCGTACCGCGTCGGCGAGCGAGGCGCGGGCGCGGTTCGCCAGGTCCGCCGTGGCGGGGGTGCCCGCCGGGGGCCGGGGGGCCGGCCGGGTTCGGCGGTCGGTCACCGCCTTGCGCGCCGTGGCGACGGAACGCTGGGAGACGAGTCGGAGTCTGGAGTCGCGAGCCAACTGCTCATCAGGCTTTCGGGACGTCACGGAAGCAGTCTCGCCCGTCACTGGCCGAAAGCCCAAACGGAACCGGTCATTTCCACAGGTCACGGGGTGGATGAACCGGGATGAATCCCCCACCGGGTCCCGTCCGCCACAGGCCCTTCACCCGGGCGCCACATCACACGTCACATGAGAGGGGTCAGGAAGCGGCGCAGCGCCTCCTCGTAGCGCAGCGGGTCGGCGTTCCACATCGCCCCGTGCCCGGCGTCCATCACGGTGTGCAGGGTGACCAGGTCGGGCCGGGCGGCGGCGAGCCGGCGGGACGGCCCCCAGGGGGCCATCGTGTCGGCGGGCCCGTGGAAGATCAGGACGGGCACGCGCAGCCCGCCGGGGTCGGCTCCCGGCGCGAGGTGGTCGGCACGCAGCCCGGCGCGGCCCTCGGCGGCCCGGACGGCGAGCGGGAGCAGCGGGGCCGGGGTGCCGCGGGCGGCGGCCAGGGCCCGCAGGGTGGTGTGCCAGTCCAGCACCGGCGAGTCCAGCACCAGCCCGGAGACCCGGCCGGCCAGGGCGGAGCGCTCCAGGGCGCGCAGGGCCATGGCGGCCCCGGTGGACCAGCCGTACAGGACCACGCGGCGGGCCCCGTAGCGCACGGCGTAGCGGATGGCGGCGTCCAGGTCCCGCCACTCGGACTCGCCGAGGTGGCCGAGGCCGTCCGGGGAGGCGGGGGCGCCGATGTCGCCCCGGTAGCCGAGGTCGAGCACCGGGAGGCGGTGGCGGTGCAGGAAGGGCATGACGGCCATCGGGTGCTCCCGGCCGGTGCCGAGCCCGTGGACGGTGATCACCCACGTGCCCCGGGCGCCGGGCAGGAACCAGGCCGGGAGCGGGCCGAGCTCGCCGGGGACGTCCACGTCGGCGTGGTCCAGCCCGAGGGCGGAGCGCGGGTTGCCCCGGTGCACCTGGGGGGTGAGGGCGACCCGCAGGCCGGAGGTCAGCTCGCCGTGGCTGACGGAGAGGAGCCGGCGCACGACGGTGTCCGGGCCGTGCGGGACGCCGGTGAGGACGGAGCCGACCACGGCGTGCACCCCGGGCGCCTCCAGGCCGTACAGGCCGGGGCGCAGGGAGGCCAGCGAGCGGGTGAGGAACACCCGGCCGGGGGCGGTGGCGTGCACGCTGAGGCGCGGGCCGCCGGGCAGCGGGCGGCCCGGTTCGGGCCGCAGGGCCGCGTCGGCGGCGTACCGGCCGGCCGCGACCGCGGCCGCTCCGGCGCCGATCAGGGTCGTGGTGACGGCCGCTGCCGTCGCTGTGGCGGTACGCACCGTTCCAGTCTCGGCGCGCGGGGGCGGAGGGGCCACCGGAGGAGATCGTTCCCCGGGTGGCGCGGGCGGCGGACGAGCGGCGGACGAGGCGGTTCCGAGTGGAGTGATCTAGCTCTCTTTCCGGGTCCGGGAGGGGGGCGTCCGCGCGGCGCCGGGACCCGCCGGAAGGGGCCGTTCACCCGGCTTTGACGTGCATGAACCGGGATGGCTACGACAGAATCAGGACGAATGACCCGATCGTGTGGCGCGTGGGGACACCGTGTCGCCCGAGTCAGTTCATCTTCCGTTCACCCAGGTTGCCTACGGTCGCCGTGCCACTGACGCCAAACAGAAGCCTGGGTAAATGGAGCACATAACGCTTCTCCTCGGGATCGTGATCATCACCGCTCTCGTGTTCGACTTCACGAACGGTTTCCACGACACAGCCAACGCGATGGCCACCACCATCTCGACCGGCGCCCTCAAGCCCAAGACGGCGGTGGCCATGTCCGCCGTGCTCAACCTCGTCGGCGCGTTCATGTCCGTGGAGGTCGCCAAGACGATCTCCAAGGGCCTGGTCAACGAGGAGGGCATTCAGCCGGAGGTCATCTTCGCCGCCCTGGTCGGCGCGATCCTCTGGAACCTCGTCACCTGGCTGGTCGGACTCCCCTCCAGCTCCTCGCACGCCCTGATGGGCGGCCTGGTCGGTGCGGCCGTCGCCTCCGCCGGCCTCGGCGCCGTCAACGGCGACACGCTCGTCACCAAGGTGCTCCTCCCCGCCGTCGCCGCTCCGATCGTGGCGGGTGTGGCCGCGATGCTGGCCACGAAGGTCACGTACAAGCTGAACGGCAAGATCGGCGAGAAGACCTCCGCCAAGGGCTACAAGGCCGGTCAGATCGCCTCCGCCGGCCTGGTCTCCCTCGCGCACGGCACCAACGACGCGCAGAAGACGATGGGCATCATCACCCTGGCCCTGGTCGCCGGCGGCGCGCTCGCGCCCGGCTCCAACCCGCCGGTCTGGGTCATCGTCTCCGCCGGTCTGGCCATCGCGCTGGGCACCTACCTGGGCGGCTGGCGCATCATCCGCACCATGGGCTCCGGCCTGACCGACCTGCAGCCGCAGCAGGGCTTCGCCGCCCAGACCTCGGCCGCCAGCGTCATCCTGGCCTCGTCCAACCTCGGCTTCTCCCTCTCCACCACGCACGCCTGCTCCGGTGCCGTCATGGGCGCGGGCCTGGGCCGCAAGGGCGGCGTGGTCCGCTGGTCCACCGCCACCCGCATGTTCGTCGCGTGGGGTCTGACCCTGCCGGCCGCCGCCCTCGTCGCCTCCGGCGCCGAGCTGGTCATGCGCACCGGTGACGTCGGCGTCGCCGCCGTCACGGTCTTCCTGGTCGCCTCCTGCGCAGCCATCTGGCTGATCTCCCGCCGCCAGGTCGTCGACCACACCAACGTCAACGAGACCGGCACCGCCTCCACCGAGGCCGAGGAGCCCGGCGTGGTCACCACCGCCATGGCCGCCGTCGTGGTCCCGCCGGTCGCGGGCACCACCGCCGCGGTCACGGACGAGGACCTCAAGGCCACCATCCCGGCCGCGACGGCCAACCCGGCCGCCCCTGCCACCCCGCAGACCCCCGCGGCCCCGGCCGCCGCGGTCTGACCCCGAGAACGACAGAGGAAACGGCAGTATGAAGATCGACTGGGCAGCACTCGGCTCCGTCTTCGGGGTCAGCCTCTCCGCCACCGTCGCCCTCGTGGCCCTCTTCACCCTGGGCCTGGTGGGCCTCTCCAAGCACGAGGCCGCCACCGAGCAGGGCGGGGCCGCGACCCTGGCCCGCAGCGGCGCCTACGCCTGCTTCGCGCTCTGCGCGGCGGCCGTGGCCTACGGGATCTACCTGATCGTCAGCTGACACCGCCGCACCGCGTGCGAAAGCTCCCTCCGGGACTCCCCGGAGGGGGCTTTCGCGCACCCGCGCCCCTCCTCCGCCGTCCGTCCCACCAGGTCAACGGCGAGTTGACGGGCGTTCGCGGTGCGTGGTGGACTGCCCGAGCCAATACGGCGGCATGGAGAGGAAGTCCGGTGCGAATCCGGCGCGGTCCCGCCACTGTCACCGGGGAGCGCACGCGGCGCGTGCGCCCCGGGAGCCAGGAACTCTCGCCGCCGGACACGTCGAACCAGGGCGCGGACCCTGAGTGAGGACATACCTGCCACCATGCGTGCCGACCGCGTCTTCGCGTACGGCGCCACGGCGGGGCTGATCGGCGACCGGATCCTCGGGGATCCGCGCCGGGGGCACCCCGTGGCCGCCTTCGGACGAGCCGCCGCCGCAGTCGAGGGCGCCCTGTGGCGCGACGACCGCGCCCGCGGCCTCCTGCACACCCTCATCTGCGCGGGCGGCGCCGCCGCCGCCGGCGCGCTGGGCGCGCGCGCCGTGCGCTCCCGGCCCGCGGCCGCCCGTATCGCCCTGACCGCCGCCGCCACCTGGGCCGTCGTCGGCGGCACCTCCCTCGGCCGGGAGGCCCGCGCCATCGGCGGGGCGCTCGCCGCCGGGGACGCGGAGGTCGCCCGGGAACGGCTCCCGCACCTGTGCGGGCGCGACCCCCAGGCGCTGGACGAGCAGCAGATGGCGCGGGCCGTCGTGGAATCCGTCGCCGAGAACACCTCCGACGCGGTCGTCGGGGCCCTGGTGTGGGGCGCCGTCGCCGGGGTCCCCGGGCTGCTGGCCTTCCGCGCCGTGAACACCCTGGACGCGATGGTCGGCCACAAGTCGCCCCGCTACCTGCGCTACGGCTGGGCCTCCGCCCGCCTCGACGACCTGGCCGGCTGGCCCGGGGGCAGGCTGACGGCGCTCGCCGCCGTGGCCGCCGGTCCCGACCGGAGGGGAGCCGTACGGGCCTGGCGCGCCGACGCCGCCGCCCACCCCAGCCCCAACGCCGGCCCGGTCGAGGCCTCCTTCGCCGGTGCCCTCGGCGTCCGGCTGGGCGGGACCCTCTCCTACGGCGGCCGGGTCGAACACCGGGCGGTGCTGAACGGGGAGCGGGGGCGGCCGGTGGAGGTCGCCGACATCGAACGGGCGGTACGGCTGTCGCGGCGGGTGACCTGGCTGGCGCTCGGAGCCTGCGTGGCCGTCCGGTGCGCCGTGGCGAAGACGGCGAGGACCAAGAGGGGACGGGGACGGGCATGAGCGGTACGAGGCGCGGCGGCGGACTGCTGGTCGCGGGTACGACCTCCGACGCGGGCAAGAGCGTCGTCACGGCGGGCATCTGCCGCTGGCTGGCCCGCCAGGGCGTGAAGGTGGCCCCGTTCAAGGCCCAGAACATGTCGCTGAACTCGTTCGTGACCCGCGAGGGCGCCGAGATCGGCCGCGCCCAGGCCATGCAGGCCCAGGCGGCCCGGGTGGAGCCGACCGCGCTGATGAACCCGGTCCTGCTCAAGCCCGGCAGCGACCGCAGCAGCCAGGTGGTGCTGCTGGGCAAGCCGGTCGGCGAGATGAGCGCCCGCGGCTACCACGGCGGCCGCCAGGAGCAGCTCCTCGGCATCGTCACGGACTGCCTGGAGCAGCTGCGGGGCACGTATGACGCCGTGATCTGCGAGGGGGCGGGCAGTCCGGCCGAGATCAACCTGCGCCGGACCGACATCGTGAACATGGGCATCGCGCGGGCCGCGCGGTTCCCGGTGGTCGTGGTCGGCGACATCGACCGGGGCGGGGTGTTCGCCTCCTTCTTCGGGACGACGGCGCTGCTGTCCCCCGAGGACCAGTCGCTGGTCGCCGGGTACATGGTCAACAAGTTCCGCGGCGACGTGTCCCTGCTGGAGCCCGGCATGGAGATGCTGCGCGGCCTGACGGGACGGGCGACGTACGGGGTGCTGCCCTTCCGGCACGGGCTGGGCATCGACGAGGAGGACGGCCTGCGGGTCTCCCTGCGGGGCACGGTGCGCGAGTCCGTGGTCGCCCCGCCGGTCGGCGAGGACGTGCTGCGGGTCGCGGTGTGCGCGGTGCCGCTGATGTCGAACTTCACCGACGTCGACGCGCTGGCGGCCGAACCGGGCGTGGTCGTGCGGTTCGTGGACCGGGCCGAGGAGCTGGCCGACGCCGACCTGGTCGTCGTACCGGGCACCCGCGGCACGGTGAAGGCGCTGGAGTGGCTCCGGGAGCGGGGACTCGCCGACGCGCTGGCGCGGCGGGCCGCCGAGGGGCGGCCGGTGCTGGGCATCTGCGGCGGCTTCCAGGCGCTCGGCGAGCACATCGAGGACGAGGTCGAGTCGAAGGCCGGATCGGTGGCGGGCCTCGGGCTGCTGCCGGTGCGGGTGCGGTTCGCCGTCGAGAAGACCCTGGCCCGGCCGGTGGGCACGGCGCTGGGCGAGGAGGTCTCGGGCTACGAGATCCACCACGGGGTGGCCGAGGTGCTGGGCGGCGAGCCGTTCCTGGACGGCTGCCGGGTCGGATCCGTGTGGGGCACCCACTGGCACGGCTCGCTGGAGTCGGACGGCTTCCGCCGCGCGTTCCTCCGGGAGGTGGCCGCCGCTGCGGGCCGCCGCTTCGTTCCGGCGCCGGACACGTCGTTCGCCTCCCTGCGGGAGGAGCAGCTGGACCTGCTGGGCGACCTGATCGCCGAACACGCGGACACCGATGCCCTGCTGCGCCTGATCGAGGGCGGCGCCCCCGCGGGCCTCCCGTTCCTCCCCCCGGGCGCCCCATGAGGGCCCCGGCCCCGCGGGGCTCTTCCCCTACGCGCCCCTCCACCGTTCCCGGGGGCTCCGCCCCTGCCCCCGGTCCTCGAACGCCGGACGGGCCGGATCTTCAGCCTCGCCGGCGTCTGAGGCGCGGGGTCTGGGGCGGAGCCCCGGGAAACGGAGAAAGGGCGGGGCGGGGAGCGGCTCCGCGCAGCGGCACCCCCGGCCCCCCGGCCCCCACCCGCAACAGCCAGCGCAACCGCACCCGTACAGGAGGAGTGAGCAACCCATGAGCACGCCCTACCCGTTCACCGCAGTGGTCGGCCAGACCGACCTGCGGCTGGCGCTCCTGCTCAACGCCGTGAGCCCGGCGGTCGGCGGCGTGCTCGTGCGCGGCGAGAAGGGGACCGCCAAGTCCACCGCCGTGCGCGCGCTGTCCGCGCTGCTGCCCCAGGTGGACGTCGTCCCCGGCTGCCGGTTCTCGTGCGCGCCGGCCGCGCCCGACCCGGCCTGCCCGGACGGCCCGCACGAGCCCGGCCCCGGCACCGGCCGCCCCGCCCGCATGGTCGAACTGCCCGTCGGCGCCTCCGAGGACCGCCTCGTCGGCGCCCTCGACATCGAGCGCGCCCTCGCCGAGGGCGTGAAGGCCTTCGAGCCCGGCCTGCTCGCCGACGCGCACCGCGGGATCCTGTACGTCGACGAGGTCAACCTGCTCCACGACCACCTCATCGACCTGCTCCTCGACGCCGCCGCGATGGGCGCCTCGTACGTGGAGCGCGAGGGCGTCTCCGTGCGCCACGCGGCCCGGTTCCTCCTCGTCGGCACGATGAATCCCGAGGAGGGCGAGCTGCGCCCGCAGCTGCTGGACCGGTTCGGGCTGACCGTCGAGGTCGCGGCCTCCCGCGAGCCCGCCCAGCGCGTCGAGGTGGTGCGCCGCCGGCTCGCGTACGAGGACGACCCGTCGGGCTTCGCCGCGCGCTGGGCCGGGGACGAGAGCGAGGTGCGGGCACGGGTCGTGGCCGCGCGGGCGCTGCTCCCGCAGGTCCGGCTCGGGGACACCGCGCTGCTGCAGATCGCCGCCACCTGTGCCGGGTTCGAGGTCGACGGCATGCGCGCCGACATCGTGATGGCCCGTACGGCGACCGCGCTGGCCGCCTGGGCCGGGCGGACCTCCGTGCTCAAGGAGGACGTCCGGCAGGCCGCCCTGCTGGCCCTCCCCCACCGGCGCCGGCGCAACCCGTTCGACGCGCCCGGCCTGGACGAGGACAAGCTCGACGAGATCCTGAACGGCTTCCCCGACGAGGAGCCGGAGCCCGAGCCCGAGGGCCCGGACGACGGCGACGGTGACGGCGGCGGCCCCGACGGGGACGGCGGCGGGGTGCCCCCGCAGGCCGGCGGGCCCGAGACCGGACACGCGCCGGACACGCCGCAGGAGGCCCCCGAGCCGGAGGCCGCGGAGGCCCCCGAGCCGCAGCCCTCCGCCCCGCAGGGCGGGGCCGGCGGGGCCGAGCAGGCCGCCGTGGGAGCCGCCGAGCCGTTCCGCACCAAGATGCTCAGCGTGCCCGGCCTCGGCGAGGGCGCGGCCGGGCGGCGTTCCCGTGCCCGTACCGCGCACGGCCGCACCACCGGCGCCCAGCGCCCCCGGGGGCAGCTCACGAAGCTGCACCTGGCGGCCACCGTGCACGCCGCCGCCCCGCACCAGAAGGCCCGCGGGCGCGCCGGGCGCGGCCTCGTCGTGCGCCGGGACGACCTGCGCCAGGCGACCCGGGAGGGCCGCGAGGGCAACCTCGTGCTGTTCTGCGTCGACGCCTCGGGATCGATGGCCGCCCGGCAGCGGATGGGCGCCGTCAAGGGCGCGGTGCTGTCGCTGCTCCTGGACGCCTACCAGCGCCGGGACAAGGTCGGCCTGATCACCTTCCGCGGCGCGGACGCCGAACTGGCGCTGCCGCCCACCTCCTCGGTGGACGCGGCCGCCGCCCGGCTGGAGAAGCTGCCGACCGGCGGCCGCACCCCCCTCGGACCGGGCCTGCTCAAGGCCCACGAGGTGTTGCGGATCGAGCGGCTGCGGGACCCCTCGCGCCGCCCGCTGCTGGTGGTCGTCACCGACGGGCGGGCCACCTCGGCCGGGGCCGTCGGCGGTGACCCGCGCGAGCTGTCGGGGCGCAGCGCCCGGCTGCTGGCCGCCGAGGGGATCACCTCGGTGGTGGTGGACTGCGAGTCCGGGCCGGTCCGGCTGGGGCTGGCGGGGGTGCTGGCCGCCGACCTGGGCGCGCCCGCCGTGACCCTCGACGGGCTGCGGGCCGACTCGCTGGCCGGGCTCGTGAAGAACGTACGTACCGCAGTGACCCACGAAACCCCCAGGAGGGCCGCGTAATGCCGCAGGGACAGCCGACCGTCGTTCCGGACGACGGGCTCACGACGCGTCAGCGCCGCAACCGTCCGCTCGTCTTCGTGCACACCGGGCCGGGCAAGGGCAAGTCGACGGCCGCGTTCGGCCTGGCGCTGCGCGCCTGGAACCAGGGCTGGCCGATCGGGGTGTTCCAGTTCGTCAAGTCGGCGAAGTGGAAGGTCGGCGAGGAGAACGCGCTCAAGGTGCTCGGCGCCTCGGGCGAGGGCGGGTCCGTCGTCTGGCACAAGATGGGCGAGGGCTGGTCCTGGGTCCAGCGGGACGCGCAGCTCGACAACGAGCAGGCCGCCAAGGAGGGCTGGGAGCAGGTCAAGCGCGACCTGGCCGCCGAGACGCACCGGCTCTACGTGCTCGACGAGTTCGCCTACCCGATGCACTGGGGCTGGATCGACGTGGACGAGGTGATCGAGGTCCTGCGCAACCGCCCCGGCACCCAGCACGTGGTCATCACCGGCCGCAACGCCCCGGAGAAGCTGGTCGAGTTCGCGGACCTGGTCACCGAGATGACCAAGGTCAAGCACCCCATGGACGCCGGCCAGAAGGGCCAGAAGGGCATCGAGTGGTGACGTCCGTGAACGTGCCCCGGCTGGTCATCGCCGCGCCGTCCTCCGGCAGCGGCAAGACCACCGTGGCGACGGGCCTGATGGCTGCCTTCGCGGAGCGCGGCCTCGCCGTGTCCCCGCACAAGGCCGGGCCCGACTACATCGACCCCGGCTACCACGCGCTGGCCACGGGCCGGCCGGGCCGCAACCTGGACGCCTTCATGTGCGGGCCGGAGCTGGTCGGCCCGCTGTTCGCGCACGGCTCCGCCGGGTGCGACCTCGCCGTGGTCGAGGGCGTGATGGGGCTCTACGACGGTGCCGCGGGGCGGGGCGAGCTGGCCTCGACGGCGCAGGTGGCGAAGCTGCTGCGGGCGCCGGTGGTGCTGGTGGTGGACGCCTCCTCGCAGTCCCGGTCGGTGGCGGCGCTGGTGCACGGCTTCGCCTCGTTCGACCCGCAGGTGCGGCTCGGCGGGGTGATCCTCAACAAGGTGGGCTCCGACCGGCACGAGGTGATGCTCCGGGAGGCCCTGGAGGAGGCCGGGATGCCGGTCCTCGGTGTCATGCGGCGGGCCCCGCAGGTGGCGACGCCGTCCCGGCACCTGGGCCTGGTCCCGGTCGCCGAGCGGCGGGCCGACGCGGTCGCGGCGGTGGCGGCGCTGGCCGAGCAGGTGCGGGCCGGCTGCGACCTGGACGCGCTGATGGCGCTGGCCCGGACGGCTCCGCCGCTGGACTGCGCGGCGTGGTCGCCGGAGGACGCCGTGTCGGCCGTGCCGGCCGTCGGGGGGCGGCGGCCCGTCGTCGCCGTCGCCGGCGGGGCGGCGTTCACGTTCTCGTACGCCGAGCACGCGGAGCTGCTGACGGCCGCCGGCGCCGAAGTGGCCGCCTTCGACCCGCTCCGGGACGAGGCGCTCCCCGAGGGCGCCACCGGTCTGGTGATAGGCGGCGGGTTCCCCGAGGTGTACGCCCCGGAGCTGTCGGCGAACGAGCCGCTCCGCAAGGCCGTCGCGGACTTCGCCGCGGCCGGCGGGCCGGTGGCGGCCGAGTGCGCGGGGCTGCTGTACCTGGCGCGGTCCCTCGACGGGAAGCCGATGTGCGGGGTCCTCGACGCCGACGCCCGGATGTCGGAGCGGCTGACGCTGGGCTACCGCGAGGCGGTCGCGGTGTCGGACAGCTCGCTCGCCGCGGCGGGGACGCGGCTGCGCGGGCACGAGTTCCACCGGACGGTGGTCGAGCCGGGCGCCGGGGCGGCGCCGGCGTGGGGGTTCACGCATCCCGAACGCCGCGTCGAGGGCTTCGTACGGCAGGGCGTGCACGCGAGCTACCTGCACACCCACTGGGCGGCGCAGCCCTCGGTCGCCCGGCGCTTCGCGGAAGCCGCGGCAGCGCACCGGTGACCGGCCTCCCCGGCCGGCGCTCAGTCCGCGAGGCCGACCACGAGCCAGATCCCGGCCACCCCGCCCACCGTGCACATCAGCGTGGACAGGGCGGGGTGCTCGTGGTGCGCCTCGGGGAGGATCTCGGCGGCGGCCAGGTACAGCAGGGCGCCGCCGAAGAATCCGAGGTACGCCCCGAGGGGTTCCTCCGGAAGGGTGAACAGCAGGGTGGACGCGGCGCCGACGACCGGGGCCACGGCGTCCGCGAAGAGCATCAGCAGGGCCTTGCGGCGGGCGTTCCCGTAGAGGCGGGTGAGCGTGTAGGTGTTGAACCCGTCGGCGAAGTCGTGGGTGATGACGGCCAGTGCCACGGCCACGCCCATGCCGCCGCCGACCTGGAAGGCGGCGCCGAGGGCCACTCCGTCGGCGACGCTGTGGCCGACCATCGCGGCTGCCGCGGTGAGGCCGACCTGCGGGACTCGGCCGCCGCCGTGGCCGTGCCCGCCGTGGCCGCCGTTGTTCGCGGCGCCGTGCGCGGCCTGGCGTACGGCGAGGAGGCGCTCCACCACGTGGGCGACCAGGAAGCCGCCCACGAAGAGCAGCAGGGCCATCGGGACGCCGAACACCTCCTGGCCGGCGGCGTGCATGGCCTCCGGCAGCAGGTCGAGGCCGACCACGCCGAGCATCAGCCCGCCGGCCAGGCCGAGCACCAGGTGGCGGCGGTCGGTGACGCGTTGCGCCGTCCAGCCGCCCGCCAGCGTCATGAGGAACGCGCCCAACGCCACGATCACCGCCATGTGCCCCTGGATACCGACTGGCGGCCGGGTGCGCACTTCCGCGCGCGGGTGGCGGACGGCAGCGTGTTGACGACGAGAGACGGACGACGGACGGAGGAGGGATCCCGGTGGGCGAGTACGTGACGCGGCTGGTGGTCGGGGTCGGCGGGCGCGCGGGGGTCTCCGTCGAGGAGGTCTGCGCGCTGGTCGAGGAGACGCTGCGGGGGGCCGGGCTGGCCACCGCGGCGGTGGCGGCGCTGGCCACGGTGGAGTCGAAGACCGCGGAGCCGGGGATCGCGGGGGCGGCGGAACGTTTCGGCGTGCCGTTGGTCGGCTATCCGGCGGAGCGGCTCGCGCTGATCCCGGTACCGCACCCCTCGGCGTCGGTCCGGGACGCCTCCGGCACGGCTTCGGTCGCGGAGGCGGCTGCCCTGGCGGGCGGCGGGGAACTCCTCGTGCCGAAGCGGCGGTCGGTGGCGGCGACGTGCGCGGTGGCCACCGCCGAGGAGCACGACCTGCGCCACCACGGGGACGCGGAAGTGGCGGACGCCGGCGGCACACTGGTGGACCTCGCGGTGAACGTACGCTCCGACACGCCGCCGCAGTGGCTCAAGGAGCGCATCGCGGCCTGCCTGGGCGACCTGGCGGCCTACCCCGACGGACGGGCGGCGCGGGCGGCGGTGGCGGTCCGGCACGGGCTGCCGGTCGAACGGGTGCTGCTGACGGCGGGGGCGGCGGAGGCGTTCGTACTGATCGCGCGGGCGCTGGGTGCCGTACGGCCTGCCGTGGTGCACCCGCAGTTCACCGAACCGGAAGCGGCCCTGCGGGACGCCGGGCACCGGGTGGAGCGGGTGCTGCTGCGGCCCGAGGACGGCTTCCGGCTGGACCCGGCGGCCGTGCCGGAGGACGCCGACCTGGTGGTGGTCGGCAACCCCACCAACCCGACGTCGGTCCTGCACCCGGCGGAGGTCCTGGCGTCGCTGGCCCGGCCGGGACGGACCCTGGTGGTGGACGAGGCGTTCATGGACGCCGTCCCGGGTGAGCGGGAGGCGCTGGCCGGCCGGACGGACGTCCCCGGGCTGGTCGTCCTCCGCAGCCTGACGAAGACGTGGGGGCTGGCGGGGCTGCGCATCGGGTACGTCCTGGCCGAGCCGGAGGTCATCGCGAAGCTGGCCGCCGCACAGCCGCTGTGGCCGGTGTCGACGCCGGCGCTGGTGGCGGCGGAAGCCTGCGTCTCGCCGGCGGCGCTGGCGGAGGCGGAGGCCGCCGCGTGGCGGATCGCGGTGGACCGGGAGCACCTGCTGGCGGGGCTCGCGGAGTTCGAGGAAGTCACGGTGTCGGGGGTGGCCGAGGGCCCGTTCGTCCTGGTCCGCGTCCCGGGCGCGGCGGAAGTACGCACCCGCCTGCGCGCGCTGGGCTTCGCGGTGCGCCGGGGGGACACCTTCCCGGGCCTGGACGCCGACTGGCTCCGCCTGGCGGTCCGCGACCGCGCCACGACGGGCCGGCTGCTCCAGGCCCTGGACCACGCCCTGGCGCTGGCCGCGCGGTAGGGGCGGGGGCGCTGCTCCACGGCTCGCGCCCGCCGTCTCCCCCTAGAGGGGCGCGGCCGGGTCGGCGGCTGCCCACCTCCGTCTGCGGGGGCGGGGGCGGGGGGCGGTAGCCCCTGGGCCCGGATCAGAGAGGGTTTGGGGGTTTCCCGGCGGTGCCCCGCCCCCGGTGCCCCGCCCAGCGTCCCGCCCCCGCCCCGGCGCAACCCCGTCCCCCGCCCCGCCACCGGGCCACCCGCCGCAGGGGCCGGGCCGCGCGCCTAACATGGCTGGAGCAAACGACGAACGGGGGGCGGCACATGAGGACGGCGGCGCGGATAGGGGTCGGGGTGGCCGTGCTGGCCGTGGTCGGCGGGGGCGTCTACGCCGTACCCCGGATCATGGACCGTGGCGCGGACGCCACCGAGCAGCGGTTGCAGGGGAAGCCCGGGACGGCGAAGGGGCCGGCCGGGACGCCGTTCACGCTGGTGGCGACCGGCGACATCATCCCGTACCCCTCGATCATCCAGCGCGCGGCGGACGACGCCGGCGGCAAGGCCGGCGAGTACGACTTCCGGAAGATACTCGCGGGCGTCAAGCCCATCGTGTCCGCCGCCGATCTGGCGATATGCCACCACGAGATACCGTACGGCCGGCCCGGCGGCCCCTACACCGGATATCCCGCCTTCAAGGCCCCGCACCAGCTGGCCGACGCCCTCAAGGACGCCGGGTACGACAGCTGTTCCACCGCTTCGAACCACACACTCGACGACGGCTACGACGGCCTCACCCGCACCCTCGACCACCTCGACCGGGTCGGTCTCAAGCACGTCGGCTCGGCGCGCAGCGCCGACGAGGCCAAGGCACCGGCCGTGCTCTCGGCAGGCGGCGCGAAGATCGCCCAGTTGGACTACACGTACGGGACGAACGGCATACCGGTCCCGGCGGGCAAGCCCTGGGCCGTCAACCTGATCGACCAGGGCCGGATCATCGCCGACGCCCGCGCGGCCCGGGCCGCCGGGGCGAACGTCGTCCTCCTCAGCGTCCACTGGGGCACCGAATGGCAGACGGCGCCCGACCAGCAGCAGAAGGACCTGGCGCAGGCGCTGACCGCCTCGCGCGGGGCGGACGGCCTCCCCGACATCGATCTGATCCTCGGTACGCACAACCACGTGCCGCAGCCCTACGAGAAGATCAACGGCACCTGGGTGGTGTTCGGGATGGGCGATCAGGTCGCGAGCTTCTACGAACCGGAGAAGGCGCGGGGCAACATGTCCTCGATCCCCCGGTTCACGTTCGCCCCGTCGGCGGGGAACAGCGGCCGCTGGGAGGTGGTGAAGGCCGAGTACTTCACCCAGTTCTCGGACATGAAGCCGCCGTTCCGGGTCGTCTGCGCCTCCTGTACGCCGGACCGTGCCGACTACGCCAAGGTCGACAAGGAGGTCACGGCCGCCGTCACCTCGCGCGGCGCCTCGGGCCAGGGACTGGAGCACGCCACCCGCTGAGGGGTCCTGCGGCTACTGGGCCCTGCCGCGCCGGGTCACGACGAGGGCGCCCGCGCCGATGCCGAGCAGGAGGAGGGCGCCGCCGGCGACGTACGGGGTGGCCGAACCGGCGCCGGTCTCGGCGAGGTTGGCCTGCGTCGCGGTCTGCGTGGTGGTCTGGGCGGCGGTCTGCGGCTTGGCGTCGGTCTTGGCGTCAGTCTTGGCGTCGGGCCTGGCTTCCGGCTTGGCGGCGGGGCTGGGCGCGGCGCCCTTGGGGGCTTCGCAGTGGGCTTCGGCCAGTACGACCTCGCCGTCGACCTGGGCCACGTTCAGGTCGAGCGGGTTGACCGACACCTTCAGGCGCAGCGCGGCCGCCGCCGCGGTGGTGGAGGTGGTCTGCGTACCGGAGAGCTCCAGGGAGACGGATCCGACGCCGGGGACGTCGATCTTGGTGGCGGGGCCGCCGGCGGTGAGGGTGACCTTCTTGCCGAGGGCGGTGACCGTGCCGAGGACGTTCGAGGTGGCGACCGGCTTCTTGCCCGCTTCGCAGACGGCCTTGGAGGTGACCTTCTCGACCTCGATGAGGGAGAGCCGGGGCAGGCCGGGGACGTGCACCTTGGCGTGGGCGAGGTTCGATTCGGCCTGGGCGGTGTTCTTGTCGGCGGTCGCCTTGGCGGTGGCGACGTCGGCCTTCAGGACGCTGACGGGCTGGCCTTGTTCGGCGCCGTCGAGGGTGACGGTGAGGGCCGTCTTCTCGGCGGCGGCGGGGGCGGTGACCTCGTTGAGGGTGGCCTTCAGCGGGACGTGCACGGCCTTGTTGAGCAGGCCCACGTCCAGTCCGGCCCGCAGGACGACGGCTCCGGACGTTCCCCCGCTCCCGGCCCCGCCGCCCGTGGCGAGGGCGGGCGGCGCGGCGAGCAGGGCCACCGCTCCCGTGGCGAGCAGAACGGCCGCGGGCATGCGGAAGGTATTGCTGTTCAAGATGGTGGAACCCCCGGGGAGATGGGTGCCGCCGCAGCGCCAATGGGGGACATCGCGCACGCCGACGGCTTCGACGTTCGAAATCCTTACGCACTGGGAGTGAACGGTCAGCAACCCGAGGTGAGTTCACCCCAAAGGGTGGTTTCCATGCATGTATTCGATTTGCCGCGCCACGCCTGACACAGCAGTACCTGTAGTCCCGGGTTCAATGGCGGAGGGTGATCGTGAAGCGCCTCACGCCCGTGTCGACCGTGTCGGCGTCCGGACGACAGCCCTACGCCCGCACCACGCCGTTCACGATGACCCGGTCCGGCTGCGCCAGGGCGCGTACGTCGGCCCGGGGGTCGGCGGCGTAGACCACGAGGTCGGCCGGGGCGCCTTCGGTGAGGCCGGGGCGGCCGAGCCATTCGCGGGCCGCCCAGGCCGTCGCCGAGAGGGCGTCCAGCGGCGGGATGCCGGCCTTCACCAGCTCCGCCACCTCGGCGGCGACCAGGCCGTGCGGGAGGGAGCCGCCCGCGTCCGTGCCCACGTACACCTGGATGCCCGCGTCCCAGGCCGCCCGGACGGTGTCGTAGCGCCGCTCGTGCAGCCGTCTCATGTGGGCGGACCAGGCCGGGAACTTGGCCTCGCCGCCCGCCGCGAGCTTGGGGAAGGTCGCGATGTTCACCAGGGTGGGGACGATCGCCACGCCGCGCTCCGCGAAGAGGGGGATGGTGTCCTCGGTGAGCCCGGTGGCGTGTTCGATGCAGTCGATGCCCGCCTCGACCAGGTCCCGCAGCGAGTCCTCCGCGAAGCAGTGCGCGGTGACCCGGGCGCCCAGCCGGTGCGCCTCGGCGATGGCGGCTTCGACCTCTGCGCGCGGCCAGCAGGCCGTCAGGTCGCCGGCGTCGCGGTCGATCCAGTCGCCGACGAGCTTGACCCATCCGTCGCCGCGCCGGGCTTCCCGGGCGACGTACTCGACGAGCTGAGGCGGCTCGATCTCGTGGGCGTAGTTGCGGATGTAGCGGCGGGTGCGGGCGATGTGCCGGCCCGCCCGGATGATCTTCGGGAGGTCCTCGCGGTCGTCGATCCAGCGGGTGTCGGAGGGGGATCCGGCGTCGCGGACGAGGAGGGTGCCGGCGTCCCGGTCGGTGAGGGCCTGCGCCTCGGCCGTCGGGGCGTCGACCGGGCCGTGGGCGTCGAGGCCGACGTGGCAGTGCGCGTCGACCAGGCCGGGCAGGGCCCAGCCGGTGACCGTGGTGACCTCGCGGGCGGCGGTCGGCCGCTCGAAGGAGATCCGTCCGCCGACGACCCACAGTTCGTCGCGCACCTCGTGGGGCCCGACGAGTACGCGCCCCTTCACATGGAGCACACCGTTGTGATCACTCATGTCCGCACTGTACGTGCGCCCTGGGTAGGCTCGGCGGGTAACCCCGGACGAAGAGAGCACCGCCGTGACCCACCCCCTGCTGGACCTCCCGCCGCTGACCGCCGAGCACTTCGCGTCGATCGAGCGGGGGGTGGCGCGGCTGCTGGACACCCGGCACGACGTGGTGGTCACCCAGGGCGAGGCGCTGCTCCCGCTGGAGGGGTGCATCCGCTCGGGGGCGCGGCCGGGTTCGACGGCGCTGAACGTCGTCACCGGGCCGTACGGGACCACCTTCGGCAACTGGCTGCGCGACGCCGGGGCGAACGTGGTGGACCTGGCGGTGCCCTTCGACACCGCCGTCAGCGGCGAGCAGGTGGCCCGCGCGCTGGCGGAGCGCCCGGAGATCGACTTCGTCTCGCTGGTGCACGCCGAGGCGGCCACGGGCAACACCAACCCGGTCGCGGAGATCGGTGAGGCGGTACGGGCCCACGGGGCGCTGTTCATGCTGGACGCGGTGGCCTCGGTGGGCGCCGAACCGCTGCTGCCGGACGCGTGGGGCGTGGACCTGTGCGTGATCGGCGCGCAGAAGGCGATGGGCGGCCCGGCGGGGGTCTCGGCGGTGTCGGTGAGCGACCGGGCCTGGGAGCGGTTCGCGGCCAACCCGGCGGCGCCGCGCCGCTCGTACCTCTCGCTGCTCGACTGGAAGGAGCGCTGGATCGACGGCGGCCGCAAGGCGCTGCTCCACGCGCCCGCGCAGCTGGAGATGCTGGCGCTGGAGGCCTGCCTGGACCGGATCGCGGCCGAGGGCCCGGCGGGTGTGCTGGGGCGGCACGCCGCGGCCGCCCGGGCCACCCGGGCGGGCGCGGCGGCGCTGGGTGTCGCCCCGTGGGTCGGCGACCCGGCGCAGGCCGCTCCGGTGGCGACGACGCTGCGGGTCGCGGACGCCTCGCTGGTGGCGGGTAAGGCCCTGGCGGCGGATCCGGCGGCCCCGCTCGCGGCGGGCGGCGGGGCGCTGGCCGGGGAGATGGTGCGGGTCAACCACTACGGTCCGGCGGCCTCGCCGGAAGCGGTCGGGGCCGCGCTGGGGGCGCTGGCCCTTGCGATCGGCGTCGATCCGGCGCCGGCCCTGGCCGCGGCTTCGGCGGCCTGGGCGTAGCTTCCGGTTCGCCGGCCGGTCGGCGGGTCAGCCGGTCAGCCGGCCAGGACGTCCAGCAGCCGGTCCACGTCCGCCTCGGTGTTGTAGAGGTGGAAGGAGGCCCGCAGGGCTCCGTCGCGGGCGGAGGTGTGGATACCGGCGGCTTCCAGGGCGGGCTGCCGGTGGGCCAGGCCCGGTACCGAGACGATCGCGGCGTCTCCGGGGACGGGTTCGTGGCCAAGGCGGGCCAGCCCTTCCCGGTAGCGGGCGGCGAGGGCGGTGTCGTGGGCGTGGACGGCCCCGATGCCGATCCGCTCCAGCAGCGCCAGGGAGGGTTCCGCGGCGTGGTACGGGAGGAAGGCCGCGGACTCGTCGAAGCGGCGGGCGTCCCCGGCCAGTTGCCGCATGGGGCCGTAGACGGCGTCCCATTTGGACTCGGCCGCCACCCAGCCTGCGTGCAGCGGGGTCAGTCCGGGCTGGGCCTCCTCCGAGACCGTCAGGTACGAGGCGCCGCGGCCGCCGAGCAGCCACTTGTAGCCGCCGGTGACGGTGTACTCGTACGGCGAGGCGTCGAAGGGCAGCCAGCCGGCGGCCTGGGTGGCGTCCACGAGCATCCGCGCCCCGTGCGCGGCGGTCGCCGTGCGGACGGCGGCGAGGTCCGCCGTACGGCCGTCGGCGGACTGGACGGCGCTCAGTGCGACGAGGGCGGTGTCGGGCCGGACGGCTTCGGCGAGGGACTCCAGCGGGGCGAAGCGGACCTTGAGGTCGCCGCGGAGTACGAAGGGGTTGATGACGGAGGCGAAGTCCCGCTCGGGCAGCAGGACTTCGGCGCCGGCGGGCAGGGAGGCCGCGATCAGGCCCACGTGGACGGCGACGGAGGAGCCGACGGCGACGCGCCGCGGGTCTGCCGAGACCAGCCGGGCGAAGGCGGCTCGCACCCGCTCGACGACGCCGAAGTCGCCGGACCCGGCGGGCAGTCCGGCCCCCGCCGCCTCGGCCAGCTCCCGTACCGCGGCGACGGAGGCCCTCGGGAGCACTCCGGCGCCCGCGGTGTTGAGGTAGGTGGTGGAGTGCGCGAACTCGGCGGCGCACGTGCGGGACAGGTCGGAGAGCGGAAGATCCATGCCGTCCACTCTGCGCCGACACCAACTAAAAGTCCATTGCCGAGTTTTGCGTACTAACCCAAAGGGTTACTTATGGAGCGGCGGCTCAGCCCCGGGGGACGGCGCAGGCGCCGTCGGGCTCGCAGGCCTCGGCGTCGGGAGCCGTCTCCACGGCCTCGCGGCCGGCCCAGGCCTGCTCCAGCGCGCGCGTGAACACCTCGGCGGGCTGGCCGCCGGAGATGCCGTATCGGCGGTCGAGGACGAAGAACGGCACCGCGTTGGCGCCCAGTTCGGCCGCCTCGCGCTCGTCGTCCCGCACCCGGTCCGCGTAGGCGGAGTCGTCGGCGAGGACCTCACGGGCCTCCGCCTCGTCCAGTCCGGCCTCGACGGCCAGGGCGAGCAGCACCGCGGGGTCGAAGACGGAGCGCTCCTCGGCGAAGTTGGCCCGGAAGGCGAGGTCGAGCAGCTGCTCCTGCCGGCCGCGGGCGGCGGCCAGGTGGAGCAGGCGGTGGATGTCGAAGGTGTTGCCGTGGTCGCGGCCGTCGGTGCGGTACTCCAGCCCCTCGGCGCGGGCGCTGGCGGCGACGTGCTCCTCCATCGCGCGGGCCTCGTCGAGGGTGCGGCCGTACTTGCGGGCGAGCATCTCCAGGACGGGGGCGGTGACACCCTTGGCGCCGTTCGGGTCCAGCTCGAAGGACCGGAAGACGACCTCTACCTCGTCGCGGTGCGCGAACCCGGCCAGGCCCTTGGCGAACCGGGCCTTTCCGATATAACACCAGGGGCAGGCGATATCGGACCAAATCTCGACGCGCATGTTCCTTCTTCTCTCCGGTTGCGACTGAACGCTTTCCGGTTCAACCATCCGGGGGTTCCGTCTCATTCCCCGGACGCCGGGCCGACCTCCAGCCAGAGCGTGCGGTGGGAGCCCGCGGGGGTGCCGGCCGGGTCGGGGCGCCATCCGTGGGCGGCGTAGAAGGCCTGGGCGCGCAGGTTGTGCTCGTAGACCTCCAGGCGGACCCGCTCGACCCCGGCCCGCCGCCATGCTTCGAGGCAGGCCGCGTGCAGGGCGGCTCCGGTGCCCCGGCGCCAGTGGCCGGGGTCCACGTGGAGCTGGGTGAGGGTGGTCACGCCGTCGGCCGTGAGGAAGGCCGCCACTCCGGTGACCTCGCCGTCCCGCTCGGCGCACAGCACCCGGCCCTGTGCCGCCGGCCGGGCCACCGCCCGTGACCAGCCCTCGCGGGCGCGCGCCGACTCGGTCTCACCGTCGTAGGCCTCCTCGGGGACCCGGCCCTGGTAGTAGGTGGCCCTGGCCCTGGTGTGCAGGGCGGCGATGGCGTCGAGGTCGCTGGGGAGCGCGGTCCGGATCATGGGAAAGGGAACGCGCCGGGAACCGTGTCGGTTCCCGGCGCGTCGGCCCCGTGCGCTCGGCGGCTACTTCTTCAGCCACGCCGCCATCATCTTCTGGGCGATCGGCGCGGCCAGCTTGCCGCCGCCGATCTCGGAGCGGTCGGTGTCCGAGTTCTCGATCATCACGGCGACCGCGATCTGCTTGTCGCCCGCCTTGGCGTACGAGGTGAACCAGGCCAGCGGCGGGATGTTGTTGTTGACGCCGCGCTGGGCGGTACCCGTCTTGCCGCCGACCTCGGCGCCCGCGACCTGCGCGGGCTTGCCGCCGCCCTCGGTCGCGACCGTGCGCATGGCGTCCTGGAGCATCGAGGCCGTCTTCGGGCTCATCACCTGCTCCGTCTTCGGGTCCTTGAAGTCCTCCAGCACGTTGCCGTCGGCGTCGGTCACGTCGGAGACCATGTGCGGGGCGACGAGCTTGCCGCCGTTCTCGATCGCGGCGGTCACCATGGCCATCTGGAGCGGGGTGGCCTGCACGTCGAACTGGCCGATACCCGTCTGCGCGACCTGGTCGACCGACAGCTTCTTCGTGGGGTACTTGCTCGGCGGGTTGGTGCGGACGGGGGTGTCGATCTGCGTGTTGAAGCCGAGCTTCTCCGCCATCGCCCGCATCTTGTCCTGGCCCAGCTTGGAGGCGAGGTCCGCGAAGACGTTGTTGCAGGACAGCTTCAGGGCGGTGCGGGCCGAGACGTTGTTGCAGGCCTCGTCGCCCGCCTCGCTGGGCAGCTTGGTGCGGGTGCCGGGGATCATGTACGCGCCCTGCACGCCCGTCGGCGTGTCGATGCTCGTCACCAGGCCGTTCTCGATGGCCGCGGCGAGGGTGACCAGCTTGAAGGTGGAGCCGGGCGCCTGCGGCTTGCGCAGCGCCACGTTCTCCATGGCCTTGCCCTTGTCGGCGGACAGCTCGTCCCAGGCGGCCGAGTCGTTGGCGCCGGTGATCCGGCCCGGGTCGTAGGACGGGTTGTTGACCACGGCGAGGATCCGGCCCGTCGCCGGGTCGATGGCCACGGCCGCGCCCTGCTTGCCGTTCAGGGCGTCGTAGGCGGTCTTCTGCACACCCTTGTCGATGGTGGTGAGGACGTTGCCAGGATCGGCCCGCTTGTTGGTGAGCATGTCCATCACCGTCTTCAGCCGGGTGTCCGAGCCGTTGAGGACGTTCTTGTAGACGCCCTCCAGCATGGTCGTGCCGTAGGCCTGGGAGCTGTAGCCGGTGATCGGGGCGTAGAGCGGGCCGTCCACGTAGGTCCGCTTGTAGCCGAAGTCCTTGCCGCCCGTCTTCGTGGAGCCGGTGATCGACTCACCGCCCACGATGATGTTCCCCAACGGGTTTTCGTACTGCCCGATGAGGTTGCGCCGGTTGTTCTTGTCGTCTGCGAGGGCCTGGCCTTGGTACGCCTGCACCCAGGTGACCCGCACCATGAGGGCCAGCACCAGAAGCAGACAGAAGACCGACGCACGCCTGATCGTCTTGTTCATCCCCCAGAAGGACGTTCCAGCGGCCGCGACCGTTCCGCTCTGCCCCGATTGTGGCCGGGTTCTCAGGCTTTCTTCATGATGAAGCCCCCCTCGTAGGCGGCTATGACGGCCTGGGTGCGGTCGCGGGAGCCGGTTTTGGCGAGGACCGCGGCCACATGGGTCTTGACCGTCTGCGGGCCGACGCCGAGGTGCTCGCTGATCTCCTGGTTGGACAGGCCGGTGGCCATCAGGCGCAGTACGTCGGCCTCCCGGTCGGTGAGCCGGGCCGCCCACGCGGGCGCCGCGGGCGGGGCGCCGGCCGTATGGGCTGCGGCCAGGGCGCGGACCGCCGCCGGGAAGAGCAGCGAGTCCCCGCGGGCGACGAGGCGGACCGCGCCGATCAGCTCGTCGGGGTCGGCCCGCTTCAGGAGGAACCCGGAGGCGCCGGCGCGGAGCGCGTCGTAAATGTAGGAGTCGTTCTCGAAGGTGGTGACGACCACGATCCGGGGCGGGTCGGGCATGGAGCGCAGGATCTGTCCGGTGGCCCGGATCCCGTCGATCTCCGGCATGCGGACGTCCATCAGCACCACGTCGGGGGCCAGCGAGCGGACCAGGGGGACGGCCTCGGCGCCCGTGGAGGCCTCGCCGACGACCTCCATGTCGGGTTCCGCGTCGAGGATGACCCGCAGGGCGGTACGGACCATCCGCTCGTCGTCGGCGACGACGATCCGCAGCGGCGGCCGGGTCATCGCCCGGCTCCGGCAGCCGCGCCGGCGGTGCCGGCGCCGAGCGGCAGGACCGCGCGCAGCCGCCACCGGCCCTCGTGCGGGCCGGCCTCGACGCGGCCGCCGAGCAGGGCGGCCCGCTCGGCGGCGCCGCGCAGTCCGCGGCCTCCGGTGGTGCGCCGCCGCTCGCCCTCGGGGGCCGGCGGGGCCTGGGCCGGCGGGTTGGTCATGGTGATCTCCAGTTCTCGGTGGCCGTCGGGTGTGTGGACGCGGATCAGCAGTGCGATGGGGCCGAGGCCGTGGCGCAGGGCGTTGCTCAGGCCTTCCTGGACGATCCGGTAGGCCTCGCGGGAGGTGATGGCCGGGAGCTGCTCCCAGTCCCCGGCCGGGCCGGGGTCCTGCTGGACGGTGACGGTGGTGCCGCCCGCGCGGGTGCGGGCGAGCAGCCCGTCGAGGTCGGCGGCGAGGGTCGGGGCGGGCGCGGCGTCGGCCCGGGCGGGGTCCCCGTCGCGCAGCAGGCCGAGCACCGTGTCGAGCTCGCCGACCGTGCGCCGGGTGGTCTCCTCGATCGCGGCGAGCGCCTCCCGTACGAACTCCGGGTCGCGGTCGAGCACCCGCCGGGCCGCGCCGGCCTGGAGGGTGACGGCGCTCAGGGCGTGCCCCACGGCGTCGTGGAGCTCCCGGGCCAGCCGGTTGCGGACGGCGAGGTCGGCGGCCCGTTCCTCGGCGGCGGCCAGCCGGTCGGCCGCGGTCGGCCCGAGGAGCACGGGTGCGAGCCGGGCCAGCAGCGCCCCCGCCGCGGCGGCGGTCAGGACGACCAGGGCCAGCAGGCCCGCCCCGAGGAGGGGTGCGACGTACGGGTCGGCCCCGCTGCTGAACCAGCCGGACCCCAGGGGCGCCCGGCGCAGGGTGGCGGAGAACGGCACCAGGAGCAGCACCAGCGCCATGGGCGTCGCCGCGAGGGTCATCCCGCTGATCACCGCCCCGACCCCCAGGTGCAGGGTCCACCAGGCGGAGGCCCGCCACCGGGAGCCCCACGAGCGGGCGGGCCCCTCGGCCAGCAGTTCCCCCGGCACCCCGCACATGGCCCGCACCGCCGTCACCGACAGCGGCCGGACCAGCCCGAACAGCCCGGTGACGGCGACCAGCGGCAGCGCGGCGGCATAGGAGGCGAGGGTCAGCGGCAGGGAGGAGAAGACGTTGCCCTTCCCGGCCGCGACACCGACCCACACCTGGCTGAGCAGGAAGTACGGCATCAGCAGGGCGCCGCCGAGTATCAGGTGCACCCAGCGCAGCCGGGCCCGTGCCCGCAGTGCCGCCCGGGGCCACCGGCGCACCGCCCCCGTCCCCGTCCCGTTCATCCCGCTCCCCCGTCCCCGCCGTTCCCCCTCGTCAGCGCGCCCGGTGGGCGTACAGGTGACGGGTGAGGACCACCGCCGCGAGCAGCCCGGTGATCATCTGGCCAGCGTAGGTCAGGCAGGCGGCCGTGGTGGTCCCTTCGTCCGTCCCGAAGTCGACGCCCAGGGCGGCGACCGTCATCCACGCCCCCCAGGTCAGCGTCGCCGCCGAGCCGATCCAGGTGAGGGCCAGCGGCCACCGCGCCGTGCCGGCGGCTCCCCGGGCCAGCAGCACCGCCCCCGCCCCGGCGGCCAGGGCGCATATCGCGTGGGCTCCCGACACCACCGCCGTCTCCGCCGAGTACGCCGCCACCAGCCGGGCGGGCAGTCCGGCACTCCCGCCGAACGCCCAGTACAGGTGCGCCGCGCCCACCACGGTGCCCGCCAGCGCGGCGGCTCCCGCCACCACCCCCGTGGGAGACGGGAGCCTCCGCGCCGGCGCGTCCTGCCCGCGACCGCCCCAGCGCTCCCGCGCATAGGGAACGAACAGCCCGGCCAGGGCGATCCCCTGGAGAATGAAGCCGCCGTAGACGACGCCGAACACCCAGGGGTCGAGGAAGGGCTCCCGGGCCGCCTTCACGGCCTCCCCGGCACCCATCCCCAGGGCCTTGACGAGGAGTTGGGCCGGGTAGCCCAGGACTATCGGGGTGAGCAGCCCGGTGGCGACGAAGACCGGGACTGCCATCACCCATCCCGGAACCCGTCTGCCCCAGGGCAGGGTGAGCGCCAGTACGAGCAGGATCACGGTGGCGTCCATGGCGAGCGTCACCGCGTTGGCCACGATGAGGGGCAGGCCGCCCTTCAGCAGCACGCTGCCCGCCGGTATCCCGACGTGGCTCCCGGCCAGCCAGGCCGTCTTGATGGTCAGGTACGGCAGGGTGGCGCCCAGTGCGACGCCCCGCAGGACCCGCCGGCCCGTACCCAGCCGCGCGGCCGGGCGCGGCACCGTACCGCTGGTGCCGGGTGCGCCTGCCCCCTGCGCCGTGCTCGTCGTGCTCGTAGCGCTCGTAGCGCTCGTCGTGCTCGTGGGCTTCATGGGGTTCGTCGGGGCGGTCGCGTGGACGGCTCGTGTGTTCATGTCCTCACGGTCCCGCGCACGGATCCCCGCCGCCTCCCCCACGAAGGTGAACCGCCTCCCCCGCACGGGGGAGGCGGCTCCCGACGCGGTCGTCACATGCGCCGGGTCACGACCGACAGCCGGTCCCGCGCCTCGAACAGCGCCGCCTTGATGGCCCGTTCGTGTTCCTCCGTCAGCCGCGCCACCGGTACCGAGCAGCTCACCGCGTCGCGGGCCGGCGTCCGGTACGGGACCGCCACGCCGAAGCAGCGCAGGCCGAGCGTGTTCTCCTCCCGGTCCACCGCGTACCCCTGCTCCCGCACCAGCGCCAGCTCCTCCACCAGCTGCTCCCGGTCGGTGATGGTGTGCTCCGTGACCGCCTCAAGCCGCTTCGGCAGCAGCGCGCGCACCTCCTCGTCGGTGTGGGAGGCCAGCAGCGCCTTGCCGAGGGCGGTGGAGTGGACGGGGAGCCGGCGTCCCACCCGGGTGAAGGGCCGCAGGTAGTGCCGGGACTGCCGGGTGGCGAGGTAGACCACGCTCGTCCCGTCCAGCCGCGCCAGGTGGATGGTCTCGGTGGTGTCGTCGGAGAGCCGGTCCAGGGTGGGCCGGGCCGCCGCCACCACCTCGTCGCCGTCGATGTACGAGCTCCCGACCAGCAGGGCCCGTACGCCGATGCCGTACCGCGTACCGGTGGCGTCGGTCTCCACCCAGCCCAGGTTCACCAGCGTGCGCAGCAGCATGTAGAGGCTGGACTTGGGCAGGGAGAGGTCGTTCTGGATGTCGGCGAGGCTGTGCAGGCCCGGCCGTGCCGCGAAGTGCTCCAGCAGCAGGACGGTGCGCACCGCCGACTTCACGGGCGCCGCCGTCGCGGGCACCCCCGGATCGGCCGGGCCGGCCGTCTCGGCTGTCGTCATACGCCTCTTCCCCTCTGGTCGGCTCTGATCGCCTCTTGTCACCCGGTGGACGCGGAAATAGAGTCCGCAGCAGAAGTGATCATTCATCCACCGGAACGGCGTTCAGAATACTGAACGGTCCAGGAGGTAGCGGGCCATGGCAGGGACACCAGTCTGGAGTGTGGACCCCCGCACCGGGAAGCAGCGCGGACGGGTTGCGGCGGAAGCCACACCCGAGGACGTGGACCGCGCCGTACGCACGGCCAACGCCGCCCGCGGGGCCCTGGCGGACGCGTCCCTCCGGGTGCGCTTCCTGCGCACCGCCGCCGAGCTCCTCAACGGGGCCGCGGCGGCCGTGGTGGAGGCCGCCGACGCGGAGACCGCGCTGGGCGCCGTACGCCTCACCGGCGAGCTGGCCCGCACCACGGGCCAGCTGCGCGCCTTCGCCGATGTGGTCGAGGAGGGCTCCCACCTCGACGTCCGGATCGACCGGGCCGACCCCTCCCTCAGCCCGCCGCGCCCCGAACTGCGCCGCTACAAGGTGCCGCTGGGGGTGGTCGCCGTCTACGCCGCCTCCAACTTCCCGCTGGCCTTCTCCGTGCCCGGCGGCGACACCGCGAGCGCGCTGGCCGCGGGCTGCCCCGTGGTGGTCAAGGCCCACCCCGCCCACCCGGCCACCTCCGAGCTGTGCGGCTCGCTGCTGCGCCGGGCCGCGGTGGCGTGCGGGCTGCCGGCGGAACTGGTCACCGTCCTCCACGGCTTCGACGCCGGAGTGGAACTGGTCCGCCACCCCCTGGTGTCCGCCGCCGGGTTCACCGGTTCCATCCGGGGCGGCCGGGCGCTGTTCGACGCGGCCGCCGCCCGGCCGGTGCCGATCCCCTTCCACGGCGAGCTCGGCTCCCTCAACCCCGTCGTGGTCACCCCGGCGGCCGCCGCCGAGCGCGCCGAGGAGATCGGCACCGGGCTCGCGGGCTCGGTCACCCTCGGCGTCGGCCAGTTCTGCGTCAAGCCCGGCCTGGTCCTGGTCCCCGAGGGCCCCGACGGCGACCGGCTCGCCGGCGCACTCGCCAAGTCCCTCGGCGAGACCGGCCCCGGGGTCCTGCTCGACCACCGGATGCGGGAGAACTTCCTGACCGGCGTCCGGGAACGGGCCGCCCTCCCGGGCGTCACCGCCCCCGTCACCCCGGGTCCGGGCGGCGAGCACACCGTCGGCGCCGGTTTCCTGAGCGTGCCGGCGGCCGACCTGCTGGAGGGCGGTGCCCACGAGGTGCTCCTGGAGGAGTGCTTCGGCCCGGTCACCGTCGTCGTCCGGTACGCCGGCCAGGGCGAGGCCGCCGCGGTCCTGGACCGGCTCGGCGGGAACCTGAGCGCCACCCTCCAGCTCTCGCGGGCGGAGACCGAGGGCGCGCCCGGGCCGGCCGCCGCGCTGATCGCGCAGGTCACGGAGGTGGCGGGGCGGATCGTGGTGAACGGCTGGCCGACCGGCGTCGCCGTGGCCCCGGCCCAGCACCACGGCGGCCCCTACCCGGCGGCGACCTCGCACTCCACCTCCGTCGGCGGCACCGCGATCGAGCGGTGGCTGCGCCCGGTGGCCTACCAGTCGGTGCCGGACGCGCTGCTCCCGCCCGAGCTGCGCGAGGCCAACCCGCTGGGCCTGCCGCGCCGCGTGACCGGCCCCGCGTAATTGCCTTGCCGCCCCGCCCCCGGCGGGGCAGGCTGCGCTCCATGCCGAGACCGCAGGGGTTCACGTACGAGGTGCACAGCGACCGCACCGTCCGCATCACGCACCGGGGCCGCGCCGCGGGCACCCTGCGGGGTGCCCGGGCGGACAAGTTCCTGACCGAGGTCGAGTCCGGTGACGCGCAGCTGGTGATGGCCAGGTGGACCGGTGCCTACAAGTTCGGCAACGAGCGCACCGCCCGCGACCACCCCCGCAACCGGCGCTGAAAAATCCCGCCGAGGGTAAGGGAACGGCAAAGCGGCTCCGGTCGTTCTCCGGGCATGACCGCTATGACCCCTGGTTCCAACCTGCCGCTCGACACCGTCCGTGTGACGGTGGACGTGGCCGCCCCGGTGCGTCTCGACGTGTCGGGGCTCCTGCTCGCGGCGGACGGCAAGGTGCGCTCCGACGCCGACTTCATCTTCTACAACCAGCCCTCCGGGCCCGGTGTCAGCCACCGGTCCGGCGGCGGTTCGGCGCCGGACTCCATCACCGTGGACACGGGCGCCCTGCCGCCCGGCATCGAGCGGATCGTGGTCACCGCCAGTCCCGACGCGGCCGGGCAGACGTTCCAGGGCATCGAGCCGACCGCCACCGTGCGGGACGCGGCCGGCGGTGCGGTGATCGCCACCTTCACGCCGCCGCGGCTCGGCCCGGAGACCGCCCTCGTGGTCGTGGAGATCTACCAGCGCGGCGGCGCCTGGAAGGTGCGCGCGGTGGGCCAGGGGTACGCGAACGGCCTCGCGGGCATCGCCACCGACTTCGGGGTCTCGGTGGACGAGGAACCGGCCCCGCCGACGGCCGCTCCGGTCGCCGCCGCCCCCGTCACCCCGGTCGCCCAGGCCGCTCCGGTCACCGCCGCTCCGGTCGCCCCGCCGACGCCCGCCGCGCCGCCCGCCCCGCCCGCTCCCGTCGGCGGCGGGAAGATCAACCTCGACAAGGGCCGGGTCAGCCTCCAGAAGAACCAGACCGTGTCCCTCGTCAAGGGCGGCCGCCCGCTGCTCTCCCAGGTCAAGATGGGTCTGGGCTGGGAGCCGGCCTACGGCGGCCGCGACATCGACCTCGACGCGTCCGTCATCGCCTACGGCCCGCAGCGCAACTTCATCGACAGCTGCTACTTCGGCAAGCTGTCGATCCTGGGCGGCGCGATCAAGCACTCGGGTGACAACCTCACGGGTGACGGCGCCGGGGACGACGAGGTGATCGTCGTGGACCTGGGCCGGCTGCCCGCCGAGGCCACCGGGCTGGTCTTCACGGTGAACTCCTTCTCCGGCCAGAAGTTCACCGAGGTCGCCAAGGCCTACTGCCGGCTGATCGACGCGGCGAGCGGGGAGGAGCTGGTCCGCTTCGACCTGACCGGCGCCGAGCCGCAGACCGGGGTCATGATGGCCAAGCTCATCAAGCAGTTCTCCGGCGAATGGGAGATGACGGCCATGGGCGAGTTTGTGAAGTCCCGCACAGTGCGCGGCATGGTCAAGCCCGCCTCGGAAGCACTCTGAGCAGGTGGGCGGGCATATGCCGACACCGCGGAGCTCGCGGGCGGCCGTCCGGGTGATGGATGCCACGCGTAATCCGGAGGTGGCTGTCAGTGCTCGCCCGTAGCCTTGGAGCCATGCAGAACACACTCCAGCCCGCGGGTCCCGCGCGCCCGTCCGCCGCCGAGGCGAACGAGGCGATACGGCACCTCGTCGAGACCTGGGACGGGGAGTGGCCCTCGGAGGCGTACGAGTTCCTGCTCGAGGAGTGGGCAGCGGCCTCCCGTGCCGAGGAAATGGCCGCCGTCCAGTAGCCGGTGTCCCGGGGCACAGGGGTGCCCCGGGACCGCCGGCCGGCGCCCGCGTCAGCGCGGGGAGCGCCGCCAGGGGCCGGTGATGGCCAGCATGATGCCCGGGTCCTGGATGTTGGCGTACAGGGTGCGCCCGTCCGGGGAGAAGCAGACCCCGGTGAATTCCGAGTACTCCGGCTTCTCGGCCGTGCCGATGTTCAGCTCGTTGCGCGCCAGCGGGTAGACGCGGCCCGACTCCGTGGCCCCGAGCAGGTGCTGGACGCCCTCGCCGTCCTCGGCGATGACCAGGCCGCCGTACGGCGACACCGTGATGTTGTCGGGGCCGTCGTAGCCGCCGTCGGCTCCCGGGTCCCGGTTGACGCCGATCAGGACGACGAGCCGGACCGTGCGCCGCTTGGGGTCGTAGAACCACACCTGGCCGTCGTGCGCGGCGCCCGGGCTCTCCTCGCGCGCGTAGGAGGAGACGAAGTAGGCGCCCCCGTCGGCCCACCACATGCCCTCCAGCTTGCGGGCCCTGGTCACGGCACCGGCCGCGAACTGCTTGCGCACCGGCATGCTGCGCGCGTCTCGGTCGGTCACCTCCACCCAGTCGACCCCGTACACGGTGCCGGTCTTCGCGGCGCGCGAGAGGTCGTCCACGAACCGGCCCTGGCTGTCGAAGCACTTGGCGGCCGCGAGCACCCCGGCGTCGGCGGCGAGGGTACGCAGCCTGCCGCGCCCGTGCCGGAAGCCGTGCGGCGGGGTCCAGCGGTAGAGCAGCCCGTTGGGGCCCGAGGCGTCCTCGGTCAGGTAGGCGTGGCCCTGGCGCGGGTCGATGACCACCGCCTCGTGGGCGTACCGCCCGAACGCCTTGACCGGGCGCGGGTCGCGGTTGGCCCGGCGGTCGTGCGGGTCGACCTCGAAGACGTAGCCGTGGTCCTTGGTCATGCCGTTCTTGCCGGCCAGGTCCTCGGTCTCCTCGCAGGTCAGCCACGTGCCCCAGGGGGTGGCCCCGCCCGCGCAGTTGGTCGACGTGCCGGCGATGCCCACCCATTCGGCGACCTCGCCGCCGCGCCGGACCTCCACGACGGTGCAGCCGCCGGACGCGGCCGGGTCGTAGACGAGGCCCTCGGCGAGCGGTACGGGGTGCGCCCAGCCGCTGCGGGGGCCCTTCAGCTCGTGGTTGTTCACGAGGAGGGTGACTCCGTGGTGCCCCTCGAAGGCGGCGGTCCCGTCGTGGTTGGAGGGGGTGCTCTCACCGGAGTCGAGGGTGGTGACGCCGCTGCGGGTGATCACGCGGTACGTGAACCCGGCCGGCAGGGCCAGCAGCCCGGCGGGGTCGGCGAGGAGCGGCCCGTAGCCGGGGGCGTGCGGGCGGCCGTGGGCGTCGAGCGCGTCGGGCCGGGGGTCGTCCACTGCGAGTGCCCCGGGGGCGGTGGCGAGGGCGCCGACCGTCCCGGTCAGTGCGACGCCCGCGCCGGCGATGACGGTGCGGGCGGTGAAGTCTCTGCGGCTGAGGGGCATCGGGTCTCCAGGGGTGGGGAGGTGGTGCGCCTGACGTACGGTCGCAGGCGCACACGCTCCCGCCCGTACGTGAACGGCGGCTGAACTACCCGCGAATGCGGGCCGAGCCCTTGCCGCTCGCCGGAATGGCGGAATCGATTCGGATGCCGTCCCGGAATCGGCCTGTTGTGCACCCTCGCCGAAGCCTCCCCCGGCCTCCCCTGCGAACCCCCGCCTCCCCCGCCGGAACACCCGTCCGGGCGCCCGCCGTCCGCCGACGGACGCCGACGGACGCCGCACGGACGCCGCACGGCGCCGCACGGCGCCGCACGGATGCCACGACGGGCCGCGTCACGGGCGGCCACACGGGCCGCCGCGCTGGTCAGGGCTGCCGGGAGCGGGCCTTGAACGCGGCCTTCCGCGCCTCCTTCGAGGCCTTCTTGTCCGGGTGCAGCCGGCCCATGGCCTCCAGGACGTACGCGGTGGCGGGGTGCTCCACCCGCCACGCCTGCTCGAAGAACCCGGTGTGGTGCTCCGTCAGGCTCCGCATCAGCAGCGGCAGCTCCTCGGTCTCCCCGTCCGCCGCGAGCTGCGCCGCGATCGTGTCCACCGTCAGCCAGAACACCATCGCCTCGTCCGGCACCGGTACGTCCGCCGCCCCGCGCTCGGCGAGCCAGACCCGGGCGAGTCCGCCCAGCTCCGGGTCGTCCAGGACGGCGCGGACCGCCGGCTCGGCCTCCGGCCCGGCCGGGGCGAGGGCCTGCTGGCAGCGCAGCCGGCGCAGCGGGGCGCCCTCGTCGTCACCGCGGGCGGCGGCCAGCAGTTCGGCGACGGCGACCGGCAGTTCGCGCCCGGCCAGCCACTGCTCGATCTCGGCCTGGGCGGCGTCCTCCGGGTAGAAGGAGACGGCGTCGAGCAGCGCGTCGGCGCCCTTGTCGGCCAGCTCCCCGACGGCGGGGGCCTCGACCCCGGCTTCGAGCATCCGGGCGCGGACGCCGTACAGGCCGAGCGGGGTCAGCCGTACCATCCCGTACCGGGACACGTCCTCGTCGTCCTCCGGGCCCTGCCCCGGCCCCGTCCCCCCGGAGGCGTCGGTGGTCTCGTCCGCCTCGGCGAGCAGCGCCTCGTCCACGGGGCGGTACTCGACCAGCCCGATGGGCTCCAGCTGCCGGAACTGGTCGTCGAGGCGCATCATCGCGTCCGAGACCTGTTCGAGGACGGCGTCGGTGGGATCGCCCATCTCGTCGGGCACGATCATCGAGGCGGCGAGCACCGGCAGCGGCACCGGGCCCTCGCCGGCGCCGCGTTCGGTGACGGTGAGCAGGTAGAGGTTGGCGAGGACCCCGTCGAGGAAGTCCGCTTCCCGCTGGGGGTTCCAGTCGAGCCGGTCGAAGTCGATCTCGCCGCCGGCGTCGAGGGCGTCGACGAGGTCGTCCAGGTCGGGTACGGCCGCGTCCGCGAGGACGGTGTCCAGGGCGGCGAGCCACAGGTCGAGCACGTCGCCGGGCGCGCCGCCGGCCAGCAGCGCCAGGTCCTCGCCGGGGGTGGCGGTGCCGTACTCGGGCTCGCCGGCCTCGGCGCCGTCGCCGCTGTCCTCCTCCGGCTCGGTCACGTCGACGAGGCCGGTGTCCACGGCGACCCGCCAGGCCTGGCTCGCGTACACGGGCGAGTCCTCGTCGGCGGCGTCGAGGCCGAGGACGGCGACGGCTTCGGGCAGCTGGTCGGGGGCGAGCTCGCCGCCGACGTCCACGCGGGTGTCGGGGCCGGACCAGCGGGCGAGGCGTACGGCGCGGGCGAACAGCGGGGCGACGAGGGCGTCGCGGGCGAGCTCCGCATCGGAGTGCAGCCGTACCGGCGGCAGCGTGGGGTGCGGCTCTGCGGACATGGGGTGGTTCTCCTCGGACGGGGGCGCACGGGGCGGTCGGGCGGCTGATCGGTGGGGCGAGCGGCCGACGGCGTCCGGGCGGCGGGATGCCGTCCGGCCATGTGGCCGAAAACACATGCGGACGGGCCGTCAGGCCCGTTGCGGCGACCCAGCGTAGACGCATTCGGGACGAGCCCGGCAGCCATCACCTTTGGTTCATCCCACAGTCGGCCTCCGTATCCCCTGGAGGCCTTGACAACTTCCCTGGTCACCCAGGAAATTGACGCGCGTAGATGTACACGGGCCGTCAAGGGCCCGCACCCTCTCCTCCACACACCGGAGTTCCCGCCCATGCGCTCCTCGCATCCCCGTTCCGCCGCCGTCGCGGCCCTCGTCGCCACCGCCCTGGCCACCGGCCTGCTCGCGGGCACCGCCGACGCGGCCGAAGGCGCCGTGTCCGCCGATCCGATACGCATCCACGACATCCAGGGCACGACCCGGATCTCCCCCCTGAACGGCAAGCAGGTCGCCGACGTCCAGGGCATCGTCACGGGCGTGCGCACCTACGGCTCGCGCGGCTTCTGGATCCAGGACCCCGACGCCGACGACAACCCGGCCACCAGCGAGGGCGTCTTCGTCTTCACCAGCTCCGTCCCGACCGTCGCCGTCGGCGACGCCGTGAAGGTCTCCGGCACGGTCGGCGAGTACGTCCCGGGCGGCGCGAACTCCGGCAACCAGTCCGTCACCCAGATCGCCAAGCCCACGGTGACGGTGCTCTCCTCGGGCAACGCCCTGCCCGGTGCCACCGCGATCAACGAGTACTCCGTCCCCGCGGAGTACGCCCCCGCGGGCGACCCGGCCGCCGGCGGCAGCATCAACGGCCTGACCCTGGAGCCCTCGCGCTACGCCCTGGACCACTACGAGTCCCTGGAGGGCATGAACGTCAAGATCGGCACCTCGCGCGTGGTCGGCGCCACCGACCCGTACTCCGAGCTGTGGGTGACGGTGAAGGGCTGGGAGAACACCGCCAAGCGCGGCGGCACCATCTACGGCTCGTACGAGTCCCAGAACACCGGCCGCCTCCAGATCCAGCAGCTCGCCCCGCTCGCGCAGCAGCCCTTCCCTGTGGCCAACGTCGGCGACAAGCTGACCGGCACCACCGAGGGCCCCCTGGACTTCAACCAGTTCGGCGGCTACACGCTGGTGGCGCGCACCCTCGGCACGGTCAAGGCGGGCACCCTCGCCCCGGAGAAGACCAAGGCCCAGTCCCCCGGCGAGCTCGCGGTGGCCACGTACAACGTGGAGAACCTCGACCCGTCCGACCCCCAGGAGAAGTTCGACAACCTCGCCAAGGCGGTCGTGACCAACCTGGCCTCGCCCGACATCGTGGCCCTGGAGGAGATCCAGGACGACAACGGCGCCAAGAACGACGGCACCGTCTCGGCCGAGCAGACGCTGACGAAGTTCACCGAGGCGATCAAGGCGGCGGGCGGCCCGGCCTACCAGTGGCGCTCCATCGCCCCCGAGAACAACAAGGACGGCGGCGAGCCCGGCGGCAACATCCGCCAGGTGTTCCTGTTCAACCCGGCGCGGGTCTCCTTCACCGACCGCGCCGCGGGCGACGCGGTGACGGCGACCGGTGTGACGACGGAGCGGGGCAAGGCCGCCCTGACCCACTCCCCCGGCCGGATCGACCCGGCGAACCCGGCGTGGGCCGACAGCCGCAAGCCGCTGGCCGGCGAGTTCCTCTTCCGCGGCCGCACGGTCTTCGTGATCGCCAACCACTTCGGCTCCAAGGGCGGCGACGAGGGCCTGACCTCGCACCACCAGCCGCCGGTGCGCTCCTCCGAGGCCAAGCGGCTCGTGCAGGCCCAGGCCGTCAACGGGTTCGTGAAGCAGCTGCTGGCGGTCGACAAGAACGCGTCCGTGCTCGCGGTCGGCGACATCAACGACTTCGAGTTCTCCGGGACGGCGAAGGCACTGGAGGACGGCGGCGCGCTGTACTCGGCGATCAAGTCGCTGCCGAAGGCGGAACGTTACTCCTACGTCTACCAGGGCAACGCCCAGGTGCTGGACCAGATCCTGACCAGCCCGTCGATCAAGAACTTCACGTACGACAGCGTGCACATCAACGCCGAGTTCGCCGCGCAGAACAGCGACCACGACCCGCAGGTGCTGCGCTTCCGTCCGTAACCCGGACCGCAGGGGCCCGGCAGGCTCCCCCGGCTACCGCCGGGAGGTGCCCCCGAGGCCGGGCCCCTGCCACAATCCGACCATGATCTTCCGCATGGCCACCCGCCGGGACCTGCCCTCCGTACTCGCCCTGCTGGCCGACGAGGAGCGGGTCCTGGACCCGGCCTCGGTCACCGTAGGCGAGGAGCACGAGCGGGCCTTCGCCGCCATCGCGACGGACCCGCGCAACGAGTTGCTGGTCCTGACGGACGGGGATACGGACGGCGGTACGGTCCTGGGCTGCCTCCAGCTGACGTACGTACCGGGCCTGGGCCAGGGCGGCCGCGAGCGGGCCCTGGTGGAGGCGGTACGGATCCGCGCGGACCGGCGCGGCGGGGGCCTGGGCGCGGAGCTGATGCGCCTCGCGGTCGAGCGGGCCCGCGAGCGGGGCTGCGGACTCGTCCAGCTGACCAGCAACAAGCGGCGCGGCGCCGCTCACCGCTTCTACGAGCGGCTGGGCTTCGCGCGCAGCCACGAGGGCTTCAAGCTGGTCCTCGAACCGTAGGTCGGGACCTTCGGCCCTGGCGTGACGCTGGACACACGGTGGCCAAAATCTTCCGGTTGTGGTGTTGAGTGTCCCCACGCCCGAACTTGCCCTCCTTGTACCCCCGCACTCCCGGGAGGACCGCGTGTTCCCCTCCATGTCCCTCGCCCAGGAAATCGGCCTCGCCGTCCTCGTCGTGGCCGCCCTCGTCTGGGTCGTCGGCCTCGGCCACATGCTCTGGGACAGCCGCTTCCACCACCCGGAGCCAGGCGCCTACGAGGGCCTGCCGGTGATCCCGGCGCAGCGCGCCGCGGACACGCACCCGATGGAGTCGGTGGAGCTGACCGAGGCGGAGGAGCGGGCCTTCGCCGGCCTGATCCGGACGATCGCCCTGAACTGACCGGGGACGCCCGCCCCCTGGAACCTCCCGGAACGCCCCTCGCCCTCGCGGCGCGAGGGGCGTTCCCGCACGTCCGGCCGGTGTCCCCGCCCTCGGTTGCGGGTCCGGTCACGCCCGTCGATAGTGGGAGAGGCAGCCGCGCCTTGATCACCGGGGCCCGGGCGCCGTACGCGGGCCGCGGACGTTCCGGCCGGCCGCGACGGCATCAGCCCCGGGGCGCTCCCCCTCCCCTTTCCGCACCCGGCGACCGGCCGGGTCACCACCAGCACGGCGCGTCACCCTGCCGATCCCCTTCACAGGACCGAGAGGAGCACCCCCATGCGCCCCATGCGCCCCGTGCACTCCGTTCGGAAGACCCGGGTACGCCGCTTCCTCGCGACGGCGTCGGTATTCGCGGCCGGAGGCCTCATGCTGCTGCCCGCGCCCACCGTGGCGCAGCCGGCCGCGCCCACGGTCACGGTGGCCGACGTCCCCGAGGCCACGTACCAGCTCGTGAACGTGCAGACCGGCAAGTGCGCCACCGTCGCGGGCGGGTCCACCACCGCGAACAACCACCCGCTGGTCCAGTTCGACTGCGACACCCACCCCTCACGCCGCTGGCGGGTGACGAGCGAGGAGAACGGCGCCTTCCAGATCGTCAACGGGCAGACGGGCAAGTGCGCCACCGTCGCCGGCGGCACCACCACGGCCAACAACCACCCGCTGGTCCAGTTCGACTGCGACACCCACCCCTCACGCCGCTGGCGCATCACGAACGGCGACGGCAGGTCCTTCCAGCTCGTGAACGCGCAGACGGGCAAGTGCGCCACCGTCGCCGGCGGGTCCACCACCGCGAACAACCACCCGCTCGTCCAGTTCGACTGCGACACCCACCCCTCACGCCGCTGGTTCCTGCGGCTGGTGGGGTGAGTCCCGCCGCGCCGAAAGCCGAGTGCCCTCCCGCGTCCGGCGGGAGGGCACTCGGTGGCGACGGCGGCGGGCGCTGCCCGCGCGGCGTCAGTTGTGGCTGTGCAGGACCTCGTTGAGGCCGCCCCAGTTCGCCTTGTACGGGCGGGCCTCGACGGCGCCGGTGACCGAGTTGCGGCGGAAGAGGATGTTGTCGGCGCCGGAGAGCTCCAGGGCCTTGACGATCTGGCCGTCCGGCAGGGTCACCCGGGTGCCCGCGGTGACGTAGAGGCCGGCCTCGACGACGCACTCGTTGCCCAGCGCGATGCCGATGCCCGCCTCGGCGCCGACCAGGGTGCGCTCGCCGATCGAGATGATCTGCTTGCCGCCGCCCGAGAGGGTGCCCATGGTGGACGCGCCACCGCCGATGTCGGAGCCGTCGCCGACGACGACGCCGGCCGAGATGCGGCCCTCGACCATGGAGGTGCCGAGGGTGCCGGCGTTGAAGTTGACGAAGCCCTCGTGCATGACGGTGGTGCCCTCGGCGAGGTGCGCGCCGAGGCGGACGCGGTCGGCGTCGGCGATGCGCACGCCCTTGGGGGCGACGTAGTCGGTCATGCGCGGGAACTTGTCGATCGAGGTGACCTGGAGGTGCAGGCCCTCGGCGCGCGCGTTCAGCCGGACGGTCTCGACCTGGTCGACGGCGACGGGGCCGAGGGAGGTCCAGGCGACGTTGGTCAGCAGGCCGAAGACGCCGTCCAGGTTCTGGCCGTGCGGCTTGACCAGGCGGTGGCTCAGCAGGTGCAGGCGCAGGTACGCGTCGTGCGCGTCCAGCGGCTTGTCCTCCAGGGAGGAGATGACGGTGCGGACGGCTACGACCTCGACGCCGCGGACCGCGTCCGAGCGGATGGCCTTGGCCGCGGCGGCGCCGAGGAGCTCCACGGCCTGCTCGGCGGTGAGGCGCTCGGTGCCGGCCGGGCCGGGCGCGTCGGCGAGCTCGGGGGCGGGGAACCAGGTGTCGAGGACGGTGCCGTCGGCGGTGATGGTGGCAAGTCCGGCGGCGACGGCGCCGGTGGTACGCGTAGCAGTCATGACCGAAACCTAACCGGCGACGGCCTCCGGCTGCGAACCGGTCTCATGTGACGGTCTCGCGGGTCGCCGCGCGCCCCGCACACCCGTGAGGAGCACGATCCCCCCGGCGGCCGCGCCGAGCGCCGCGCACAGCGGCCACAGCAGCTCGGGCGCGGTGTCGTACAAGGCCCCGCCGAGGGGCGCGGCGAGGACGAAGCCACTGATGGAGACCCCCGCGTACAGGCTCTGGAACCGGCCGACGGCGTGCTCGGGGGACTCGTCGGCGACGTACGCCATGGCGGTGGTCTTGTAGAGGATCTCCCCGAGGGTGAGCAGCAGCATCATCGCGACGGCCGTCGCGGTACCGACCCCGAGCGTCAGCATCGCGTAGCCGCCGCCCACCAGCACCAGCCCGCTGCCGATGACGTGCAGCGGGGAGCGCCGGCGCAGGGCGAGGGCGGCGGGGATCTCCAGGAGCAGGATGACGCCGCAGTTGATCGCGATGAGCCATCCGTACGCGCGGGTGTCCAGACCGTGGTCGGCGAGGTAGACGGGGAAGGTCGTGAGGTGCTGCCGGTAGACGACGTCGATGACCACGATCGCACCGAGCAGGACCAGTACGGCCGGCCGTGCACGCAGCTCCCGCCACAGCCCTCCGCGGCCCAGACCCCCGTCCGGGGCCGCGGAGGGCGTGGTGGCGGCCCGGGCCGGAACGACCCGGGCGGTCCAGAGGGCGAAGAAGAGGGTGCCGAGGCCGTCCGTGACGAAGAGCCAGTCGTACGAGAGCCCGGTCGCGATGAGCGCCCCCAACGGACCGCCCACCGCGAAGCCGCCGTTGGACAGGCAGCGGGTGACGGCGAAGGCCTGGCGGCGGGAACCTTCCGGCACGGTGACGGCGACCAGCGCGGAGTTGGCGGCGCGGATCACCCCGGAGGCGTACTGGGCGAGCGGCAGGAGAAGGGCCAGCAGGCCGGTGGGGGCCGCCGGCAGGGCGACGAGGGCGAGCCCGCCGAGGGCGGAGGCGGCGAGCAGCACGCGGCGGTGGCCGAAGCGGTCGCCGTACCAGCCGCCGGTGAAGTTGCCGGCGACCAGGCCGATGCCGCCGACGCCGACGATCAGGCCCGCCTGGGCGGCGCCGAGGCCGCGCGGACCGGTCAGGTAGAGGAAGACGAAGACGACGGTGAAGCTTGCGACGGTGTTGACGAAGATCCCCGCAGCCAGCAGCCACACGACCTTCGGTACGTCCTTGAGCCCCTGCAGCACACCCGTGTCCCCCGCATCCGTCCATGGTCAGTTCCTTTTGGGAACGGACTATGTCAGCATGACAGCCTTGGGTCAACGGACAAAAGGAGTTCCCATGGCCCAGCGCACGCACCTCGGCGACGCGGACTGCTCCATCGCCCAGGCCCTCGACGTCGTGGGCGACTGGTGGACGCTGCTGATCGTGCGGGACACCGCGCGCGGCCTGTACCGCTTCGAGGAGCTCCAGCGCGAGCTGCGGGTGTCCCGGAAGGTGCTCGCCGAGCGGCTGAAGCTGCTGGTCGAGGCCGGGGTGCTGACGCGCGAGCCGTACCAGGAACGCCCGGTGCGGCACGAGTACCGGCTGACCCCGCGCGGGCGGGGGCTGCTGCCGGTCCTGGTGGCCCTCCAGGACTGGGGAGACACCTGGGTCCTGGGAGAGGGAGAGATGACGGCGACGACCGAGGAGTCCTCGAAGGAGGCCGTACGGGTCCACGCGCTGCGCGGCACCCGGCTGCCGGAGCTGCTGCTGCCGGACCGGTTCGGCGAGCTCCGCGACCCGGTGGCGGACACCCCGTTCACCGTCCTGTACTGCTTCCCCGGCGCGTACGCCCGGGCCGAGTCCTACCCGCCCGGCTGGGCCGGGATCCCGGGCGCGAAGGGCTGCACGCTCGAATCGTGCACGTTCCGCGACCAGCTCGCCGAGTTCACCGCCGCCGGCGCCACCGTGCACGGCGTCTCCACCCAGCGGCCGGACGAGCAGCGGGAGTTCGCGGAGCAGGAGCGGCTGCGGTTCCCGCTGCTGTCCGACGCCGGACTGGACCTGGTGACGGCGCTGCGGCTGCCGACGTTCCGCGCGGCGGGGGTGAGCCGGATCAAGCGGCTGACGCTGGTCGTGGACCGGGAGCGCACGGTGCGCGAGGTGGTCTACCCGATCACGGACATCGAGGCGGGCGTGGCGGCGGCCCTGGGAGCAGTCCGCGGCACCGGCTGACGGTTCCCGTCGGGGCGCCCGCTCCGTAGATCCGCTGGAGGTGCCGCGCCTCCCGGTGGGGCGGAGAATCAGACGGGTGGGGGACGTCCCAGTACCACGAGGGAACGGGGAGTCCGATGTCATCCGCGAAGCGTCCGCGCCGGCTGGCGCGCTTCTCCGCCGCCGTGGCCGTGACCTGCGGCCTGGCGACGGCGACGGCCGTCCCGGCGACGGCCGCCGACCCGATCACGAAGGCCCCGACCCTGCTGAACCTGCGGCTGGACGCCCCGACGGCCTATCTCACCTTCCGCGACAACGCGGAACCCGACACCCTGTACACGATCACCCTCACCGAGAAGGACAACCCGGGCTACACCAAGATCGTGCGCACGGCACCCGGGCACGTGCCGGGTACGGGCCGGGTCGCCACGCGCTCGGCCGAGGGCATCAAGCCGGGCGTGGCCTACTGCGCGACGATCCGGGCGACCGTCCACTACGAGGACTCCCCGCTCAACGCCTACGACTTGGAGGATCCGGACACCGCGGAGTCCAACAAGGTGTGCGCCGGCCCCACCGACCCGGCGAAGCCCGAGACCGCGCAGACCGACCTGTCCGTCGGCCCGATCACCGGCGAGGCCGCCCCTCCGTCGGGCACCAACCGGAACTACTGGGTGGGGTACGCCAACAAGGGCGCCGCCGCGACCGGCGTCGTGCTCGACGTCTGGGCGACCGGGCCGATGAAGCTGCGGCGGCCTCCGGACAGCGGCGCCTTCAGCGGCTTCACCTGCGCGCCCTCCGGAGCCTCCGGCTTCCGCTGCACGGGCGGCACCGTCAAGGCCGGGGAGAAGGGCCAGATCCCCTTCCTGATCGCGGTGACGACGACCGGCAACGGCACCATCCACGCGTCGATCACCGGCTCCGGCGACACGAACACCGGCGACAACGGAGCCTCGTTCGCCTTCCAGGCGGTCCCGCGAACGGTCTAGGCCGGCCGCAGCACCCGGGACAGGACCTCGCGGGTGTACGGCTCCTCGTACGGGGTGCCCGTCAGGAGGACCTGGAGGCTGATGCCGTCCATCACCGCCACCAGGGCCCGCGCCGTGACCGGGTCGGTGTGCTCCGCCAGGGCCGTGGCCACCGCCTCGCACCATTCGGCGGCGACCGGCCGCAGCGCGGGCCGGCGCAGGGCGGCCAGGTACAGCTCGTACTCCAGCTCGGCCCGGCCCCGGTTCCCCTCCAGGAGCTCCCCCAGCAGCCGTGCAAGCGCCCCCGCCAGGTCCTCGCCCTCGCGCAGCGCCAGCACGGGCGCGCAGGCCTCGTTGGCCTGCCGCAGGGCGGCCACCAGCAGGTCGTCCAGGGTCCGGAAGTGGTAGGTGGTCGAGCCCAGCGGCACGTCCGCCTCCGCCGCCGCGCTGCGGTGGCTGAGCCCGGCGATCCCCTTGGCCCCCACCACCCGGATCGCGGCGTCGATGATCCGCTGCCGGCGGCCGGGGTCGTAGCGGCGCGCTCCGGCGGCCATCAGTGCGCCGCCCCGCCCACGTTCAGCAGCACCACGCCGCCGATGACGAGCGCGATCCCGGCGATCTTCGCGGCGCTGGCGGCCTCCCCGAGGAACACCATCCCTATCGCGGCGATGGCCGCGGTGCCGACCCCGGCCCAGATCGCGTACGCGGTGCCCACCGACATCGACTTCAGTGTCCGGGCGAGCAGGGTGAAGGCGATGGCGTAGCCCAGCAGGGTCCCGAGCGAGGGCCACAGCCGCGTGAAACCGTCGCTGTACTTCATGGCGGTGGTGCCGGCGACCTCGGCGGCTATGGCCATGGCGAGCAGTACGTAAGGCATGTGTACAACAGTACACATCGATGCGTACACATGTACACGCGCATGTCCGGTCCCACCCGTGCGCATCGGGGCTACGGTGGCCCCCTCAGGGGACGGGGGGCCGCTCATGGCGCAGCATTGGACCCACACGGGCGGCGGCTGGCTGCCCCCGCGACGGCCCCGGCCCGGTGTGGTGCCGCTGCGGCCACTGGGGCCCGGGGAGATCCTCGGGGGTGCCGCCACCACCCTGCGCCGGTACGGCGGAGCGCTGTGCGGCGCGCTGCTCCTCGGCCAGCTCACGGCCGCCCTGCTGGTCGCGGCGGTGGCCGGCGCGGCCACCCTGGCCTCCCTCAGCCGGAGTTCCGGCAGCCGGGTCTTCGTCTGGACGCTGTTCCCGGCGGCGGCCCTGTTCCTGCTGTTCACCTGTGCCCTGGCCACCGCCCTGATCGCGGTGCTGCTGCGCCCGGCGGTGCTCGGCCGCGCCGTGACCGTGCCGGGGCTGCTGCGGGCGGCGCTGGTCCGGACTCCGGTCGTGCTCGGTGCGCAGCTGCTGGCGCTGTTCGCCGCGGCGGCCCCGATCGTGGCGGCAGGGGCCGCCGGGCTGCCGGCGCTCGCGCTGCTGCCGCTGGTCCCGGTGGCCCTGTGGCTCGGGGTGCTGTCCGCCCTGGCGCCCACCGCCGCCGGGTACGAGGGGCTCGGGCCGGTGGCGGCGCTGCGGCGCTCGGCGCGCCTGGTGCGGGGCGCGTGGTGGCGGACCCTCGGGGTCACGGCTCCGGCGGTGGCGTTCACCTGTACGGCCGGATACGCGCTCCAGGCCTGGTTCGGTCTGGCGGGGGCGCTGTCGGCGATGGTGCTGCTGCCGGCCTTCCCGCAGCTGCCCGCCGGGCTGCTGTACGTGGACCGGCGGATCCGGAGCGAGCACCTCGCCGAGGCGCTCGCGACGGATCCGGAGCCGGCCGGGCCCCCGGTCAGTTCAGGGTGAACCAGGCCGCGCGGGCCTTCTTCCACTCCGGGTGCGTCAGGTCCTTGGCCTCGGTGCCGTCGCCGTACAGGTCGGCGGAGCCGCTGTCGGTGACCACCTGCACCCGGACCCCGGGGGCGTTCAGGTCCGGCACCTCCACGATGGCCTCCCAGCCGCCGGGGTCGGCGGTGGGCAGGTCGGCCCGCTTGACGGGGGCGTGGCCGGGGACGCCGTCCCACTGGTAGAGGGCGTACGGGTCGGAATTGTCGTCGGCCGCCCAGGAGCCGGCCAGGATCAGGTACTGGTCGGCGGCGTTCTTCCTGACGTCCCGCACCGACAGCCCGCCGAGGTCGAGCTCGACTCCCGCTCCGAAGGCCGCCTTGGCGCCGCTCGCCAGCACCTGGTCGAAGTTGGTGACCGGCACGAGCAGGGCCTTGCCTCCGGGCACGGCCGGGGCCAGCGGGGCGCGGAAGCCCAGGTAGGCGGTGCTGGTGGAACCGGGCGCGAACTCCAGGCCCTCCACGTTGAACCCGTCGATCTGCTTCGGCGCCTCGCCGGCCGCGGTGCCCGCCGCGAAGCCGTAGCGGTTGCCGTTCGCGGTGTCCCAGGCGACGAGGTCGTCGCGGAGCTTCTTGTACGAGCGCCCGTACGCGAGCTGCGTGCCCGCGCCGGACCCGCTGACGGTGGTGGTGAACACCGTGTTGCGGGGCGCCTTGTACTCGCCGTCCTTGTTGTTGCCGAGAGAGCCGGTCCAGTAGACGGTGTTGCCGATCCGGGTGGCACCCTCGATGTCCACCTCCTTGGTGACGCCGAGCTGGGAGCTGAAGTCCCAGGTGCGTACGGGGGCGGCGGAACGGGAACGGTCGTACAGGCGCAGCACGTTGTTCTCGTCGTCGGCGACCACGGTGTAGCCGCCGCCCACGTCGACGGCGGCCGAGGAGTCCGAGGCGCCGCTGAAGTAGCGGGCGTCGGCCGGGTTCTGGACGGCGGCGGAGGCGGCGTAGGAGAGCGTCTTGGTGGCGGTCTTGCCGCCGAGCCCGGTGACCTTGATGGTCAGGTTGGTGTAGCCGCGGGCGTGGGCGGTGACGGCCAGCCGGCGCACCGCCCCGGTGCCGGTGACCGTGACGTCGCCGGTGCCGGCGACGGAGGCCTTGCTGGAGGCCGAGGCGCTGACGGTCAGGGCGGAGGCGTCGGCACCGCTCTGACCGACGGTCACGTCGACGGTCTGGTCGCCGGCCCCGTTCACGGATCCCGACAGGTAGGCGGCGGAGAGCGAGATGGTCGGGGTCCCGTAGGTGACCGCGTGCGCGGGCATGACGGTGGCGGCGACGATCAGGGCGGCGGCGCCCGCGGTACCCGCGATGCCGAGCTGCTTCTTCAAGGTGGCGTCCTCTCCCTCACGGCGCTCGCCGTGACGACCGTCGAGAAGGTTCGGCCACCGTGGCCAACTCCCGGTGCACGTCACGCGTCGGCCCGGAAAAATCCCCGGAGAACCCTGAGAACAGGGAGGGCCCCCGGCACGACCGTGCCGGGGGCCTCACGCGTACGCGTCGCTCAGACGTTGAAGCCGAGCGCGCGCAGCTGCTCACGGCCGTCATCCGTGATCTTGTCCGGGCCCCACGGGGGCATCCAGACCCAGTTGATGCGGAGCTCGTTGACGATGCCCTCCGTCGCCGACTTCGCCTGGTCCTCGATGACGTCCGTCAGCGGGCAGGCCGCCGAGGTCAGGGTCATGTCGAGGGTGGCGATGTTCGCGTCGTCGATGTGGATGCCGTAGATCAGGCCCAGGTTGACGACGTCGATGCCCAGCTCGGGGTCGACCACGTCGTAGAGGGCCTCGCGGACCTCCTCCTCGGTGGCCGGCTTGATCGACGCCTCGGGCGTCGCGTTCTCGGTCATGCCGTCTTCCTCTCCGCGTCGCCCAGCACCTGGGCGGTCGCGTCCTTCCACGCCATCCAGCTCAGCAGAGCACACTTCACGCGCGCCGGATACTTGGAGACGCCGACGAACGCGACCGCGTCCTCCAGCACCTCCTCCATGGCCTCGTCGGGCTCCAGCTTGCCCTTGGACTGCATCATCTCCAGGAACACGCCCTGGATCTTCTGCGCCTCGGCCAGTTCCTTGCCGACGAGCAGCTCGTTCAGCACGGACGCGCTGGCCTGGCTGATGGAGCAGCCCTGGCCCTCGTAGGAGACGTCGGTGAGCGTCTCCCCGTCGTACTTCACGCGGAGCGTGATCTCGTCGCCGCACGTCGGGTTGACGTGGTGCACCTCGGCGTCGCCGTCGCGCAGGCCGCGCCCGTGCGGGTGCTTGTAGTGGTCCAGGATCAGTTCCTGGTACATCGAATCCAGCTTCACAGCCTCGTCCTCGTCGCCTTCGTCAGCCGAAGAAGTTCCGTACGTGCTCCAGCCCGTCGATCAGCGCGTCGACCTCGGCGGGAGAGGAGTACAGGTAGAAAGACGCTCGCGTGGTCGCGGGAATTCCGTACCGGAGGCACACGGGGCGCGCGCAGTGGTGTCCCACGCGGACCGCGATGCCCTGCTCGTCCAGCACCTGACCCACGTCGTGCGGGTGGATGTCACCGAGCGTGAAGGAGATCGCGGCGCCGCGGTCCTCGGCCGTGGTCGGGCCGATGATCCGCAGGTCGGGCACCTCCAGGAGGCGCTTGACCGCGTACTCGGTGATCGCGTGCTCGTGGGCGGCGATGTTCTCCATGCCGATCGAGGTCAGGTAGTCCACGGCCGCGCCGAGGCCGACGGCCTGGGCGATCGGGGGCGTACCGGCCTCGAACTTGTGGGGCGCAGGTGCGTACGTGGAGGAGTGCATCGAGACGGTCTCGATCATCTCGCCGCCGCCGAGGAACGGGGGCAGGTCCTCCAGGAGCTCCTGGCGGCCCCACAGGACGCCGATGCCGGTCGGGCCGCACATCTTGTGGCCGGTGAAGGCCACGAAGTCGGCGCCGAGGGCCTGGACGTCCAGGGGCATGTGCGGAGCGGCCTGCGAGGCGTCGATCAGCACCAGCGCGCCGACCTCCTGCGCGCGCCGGACGATCGCCTCGACCGGGTTGACCGTGCCCAGGATGTTGGAGACCAGCGTGAAGGAGACGATCTTCGTCTTCTCCGTGATGACCTCTTCGATGTTGGACAGGTCGAGCCGGCCGTCGTCGGTGAGGCCGAACCACTTCAGCTTCGCGCCGGTGCGCTGCGAGAGCAGCTGCCACGGGACGATGTTGGAGTGGTGCTCCATCTCCGTGATGGCGATCTCGGTCTCGCGGTCGACCCGGTAGGGCTCGTCCGCCCAGCCGAGCATGTTCGCGACCAGGTTGAGCGACTCCGAGGCGTTCTTGGTGAAGATCACCTCGTCGCGGCTCGGCGCGTTGATGAAGGCGGCGACCTTGTCGCGGGCGCCCTCGTACAGTGCCGTGGCCTCCTCGGCGAGCACGTGCACGCCACGGTGGACGTTGGCGTTGTGCCGCTCGTAGTACGCGTTGAGTGCGTCGAGCACCTGGCGCGGCTTCTGCGAGGTCGCCGCGTTGTCCAGGTAAACGATCTTCTTCCCGTCGTGGACCACACGATCCAGCAGGGGGAAGTCCTTGCGGATCGCCTCGATGTCGAGGAGGCCAGGCAGCTGTGTCACGCGGTCGCGCCACCCTTCACGTACTTGTCGTAGCCCTCGTTCTCCAGCTGGTCGGCGAGCTCGGCGCCGCCGGACTCGGCGATGCGGCCGTTCGCGAACACGTGGACGAAGTCGGGCTTGATGTAGCGCAGGATGCGCGTGTAGTGGGTGATCAGCAGGGTGCCGACCTCACCGGTCTCGCGGACGCGGTTGACGCCCTCGGAGACGATGCGCAGGGCGTCGACGTCCAGACCGGAGTCCGTCTCGTCGAGGATCGCGATCTTCGGCTTGAGGAGCTCCAGCTGGAGGATCTCGTGGCGCTTCTTCTCACCGCCGGAGAAGCCCTCGTTGACGTTGCGCTCGGCGAAGGCCGGGTCCATCTGGAGCTGCTCCATCGCGGACTTGACCTCCTTCACCCAGGTGCGCAGCTTGGGGGCCTCGCCGCGGATGGCGGTGGCGGAGGTGCGCAGGAAGTTGGAGACCGAGACGCCGGGGACCTCGACCGGGTACTGCATGGCGAGGAAGACGCCGGCGCGGGCGCGCTCGTCGACGGACATCTCCAGGACGTCTTCGCCGTCGAGGGTCACGGTGCCACCGGTGATGGTGTACTTCGGGTGACCGGCGAGGGAGTACGCCAGGGTGGACTTGCCGGAGCCGTTGGGGCCCATGATGGCGTGCGTCTCACCCTGCTTGACCGTCAGGTCGACACCCTTGAGGATCTCGCGGGCGCCGTTCTCGGCCTCGACGGAGACGTGCAGGTCGTGGATTTCAAGCGTTGCCATGGGTACCTCAGGACTCCTGGGTGAGGGAGACGAGCACGTCGTCCCCTTCGATCTTTACGGGATAAACGGGGACGGGGCGCGTCGCGGGCAGACCGGAGGGCTTGCCGGTGCGCAGGTCGAAGGCCGACCCGTGCAGCCAGCACTCGATCATGCAGTCCTCGACCTCACCCTCCGAGAGCGAGACGTTCGCGTGCGAGCAGATGTCGTTGATCGCGAACACCTCCCCCTCGGTGGAGACGATGGACACCGGCGTGCCGTCGAGTTCCACCCGCTTGGGGGTGTTCTCCTCCAGCTCGCTCAGCGCACAGGCCTTGACGTACGTCATCAGACGGCCGCCGCCAGCTCGGCCTCGATCTTCGCGATGAGGCGCTCCTCGATGTCCGCGACACCGATCTGCTGGACGAGCTCGGCGAAGAAGCCGCGCACGACCAGGCGGCGGGCCTCGTCGGCCGGGATGCCGCGGGCCTGGAGGTAGAAGAGCTGCTCGTCGTCGAAGCGGCCGGTCGCGGAGGCGTGGCCGGCTCCGACGATCTCGCCGGTCTCGATCTCCAGGTTCGGCACCGAGTCGACGCGCGCGCCGTCCGTCAGGACGAGGTTGCGGTTCATCTCGTAGGTGTCGGTGCCCTCGGCGGTCTTCTCGATGAGCACGTCACCGATCCAGACGGCGTGGGCGTCCTGGCCCTGGAGCGCGCCCTTGTAGACCACGTTGGACTTGCAGTGCGGGGCGTCGTGCGTGACCAGGAGGCGGTGCTCCTGGTGCTGGCCCGCGTCCGTGAAGTACACGCCGAGCATCTCGGCCTCGCCGCCGGGGCCGGCGTAGCTGACGCGCGGGTGCAGGCGGACCAGGTCGCCGCCGAAGGTCACGACGACGGACTTGAAGCTGGCGTCGCGGCCGACGAGGGCGTTGTGCTGCGAGGTGTGGACCGCGGTGTCGTCCCAGTCCTGGACGGACACGAAGGTCACCTTGGCGCCGTCGCCGACGAGGATGTCGACGTTGGCCGCGCGGACGCCGTCGCCGGTGTGGTCGATCACGATGATCGCCTCGGCGAAGGGCTTGATGTCGAAGACGGTGTGCCCGAAGGTCGTGCCGCCCTCACCGTGGAGCGCGACCCGGATGGGCTCGGCGAGCACGGTCTCCTTGGGCACGGTGACGACCGTGGCCTTGGCGAACGAGGAGAAGGCCTGCGCGGAGACCCGGTCGACGGGGGTGCCGGCCTTGCCGATCCGCTCGTCGCCGCGCTCGACGGACTCGACCGTCACGCCCTCGGGGGCGTCGATCTGGGCCTTCATGGTGCCGTTGGCGACCGCGGTGCCGTCGTGCAGGCCCTTGAGGCGGGCCAGCGGGGTGAACCGCCATTCCTCCTCGCGGCCGTGCGGAACGGGGAAGTCGGCCACGTCGAAGGACGGGGGCGCGCTCATCCGGGTGGCGACGGTGGACTCGGCGGCCACCGCGATCGCGCCGGCGGTGGTGGAGCCCGCCGGAATGTTCTGAGCCTCAGCCATGGCTGTCGTCTTGCTCTCTTCCATACGTGTGACGAATGTGCTGCGGGGCGGGGGCGGCCGGGGTGAGCCGGCCGCCGTCGGGACTAGCCGACCGAGCCCTCCATCTGCAGCTCGATGAGCCGGTTGAGCTCCAGCGCGTACTCCATCGGCAGCTCCTTCGCGATCGGCTCGACGAAGCCGCGCACGATCATGGCCATGGCCTCGAACTCGGTGAGCCCGCGCTGCATCAGGTAGAAGAGCTGGTCGTCGGAGACCTTGGAGACGGTGGCCTCGTGGCCCATCGTCACGTCGTCCTCGCGGACGTCCACGTAGGGGTAGGTGTCCGAGCGGGAGATGGTGTCCACCAGGAGCGCGTCGCACAGCACGTTGGACTTGGAGCCCGCGGCGCCCTCGCCGATCTCGACCAGACCGCGGTAGGAGGTGCGGCCGCCGCCTCGCGCCACCGACTTGGAGACGATGTTGGAGGAGGTGTTCGGCGCCATGTGGACCATCTTGGAGCCGGCGTCCTGGTGCTGGCCCTCGCCCGCGAAGGCGATGGACAGGGTCTCGCCCTTGGCGTGCTCGCCCATCAGGTAGACGGCCGGGTACTTCATGGTGACCTTGGAACCGATGTTGCCGTCGATCCACTCCATGGTCGCGCCCTCGTACGCCACGGCGCGCTTGGTGACCAGGTTGTAGACGTTGTTCGACCAGTTCTGGATGGTCGTGTAGCGGCAGCGGCCGCCCTTCTTCACGATGATCTCGACCACGGCGCTGTGCAGCGAGTCCGAGGAGTAGATCGGGGCGGTGCAGCCCTCGACGTAGTGGACGTAGGCGTCCTCGTCGACGATGATCAGCGTCCGCTCGAACTGGCCCATGTTCTCCGTGTTGATGCGGAAGTAGGCCTGGAGCGGGATGTCCACGTGGACGCCCTTGGGGACGTAGATGAACGAGCCGCCCGACCACACGGCGGTGTTCAGCGACGCGAACTTGTTGTCGCCGACCGGGATGACCGTGCCGAAGTACTCCTGGAAGAGCTCCGGGTGCTCCTTGAGCGCGGTGTCCGTGTCGAGGAAGATGACGCCCTGCTCCTCCAGGTCCTCGCGGATCTGGTGGTAGACGACCTCGGACTCGTACTGGGCCGCGACACCGGCGACGAGGCGCTGCTTCTCCGCCTCCGGGATGCCGAGCTTGTCGTAGGTGTTCTTGATGTCCTCGGGCAGGTCCTCCCAGGAAGCGGCCTGCTTCTCGGTGGAGCGCACGAAGTACTTGATGTTGTCGAAGTCGATGCCGGAGAGGTCGGAACCCCAGTTGGGCATGGGCTTCTTGCCGAACAGCTTGAGGCCCTTGAGGCGGAGGTTCAGCATCCACTCCGGCTCGGACTTCTTCGCCGAGATGTCTCGGACGACGTCCTCGGACAGGCCCCGCTTGGCAGCGGCGCCCGCCGCGTCGGAGTCGGCCCAGCCGTATTCGTAGGTGCCGAGGCCATCGAGCTCAGGGTGAGCAGTCTCCGTGGTCATGCGGGGTTCCTCCCGGCCGTACTTGCAGATACTGATGTGTCGGTCTGTGTGGCGCTTCGCGGAATGAACGTGGTGCACACCCCGTCGCCGTGGGCGATCGTGGCGAGGCGCTGCACATGCGTCCCGAGCAGGCGGGAGAAGACCTCGGTCTCCGCCTCGCAGAGCTGCGGGAACTGCTCGGCGACGTGTGCGACCGGGCAGTGGTGCTGACAGAGCTGTTCACCGCTGTGCGGACCGGGAGCGCTCTTCGCCGTAGCAGCGTACCCGTCCGCGGTCAACGCCTTGGCAAGGGCCTCGGTGCGGGCCGCGGGGGCGGCCGCCTCCACGGCTTCCCGGTAGGCCCGCGCCTGTGTCTCCATCCGCGCCCTCGCGAAGGCGGCGACGGCCGCCTCGCCCTTCTCGCCCCCGCCGACGGACTGCGCGATCCAGCGCAGGGCGTCCGCGGCGAGGGTGTCGTAGGACTGGTCGAAGGCGTCACGGCCGCAGTCGGTGAGCGCGAAGACCTTGGCGGGCCGGCCCCGGGTGCGTGCGCCGTACACACGCTGCTCACGGGGTTCGACCACGTCATCGGCGACGAGCGTGTCGAGGTGGCGGCGCACGGCGGCCTGAGTGAGGCCCAGACGCTGCGCGAGGTCGGCGACGGTGGAGGGGCCGTGGTCCAGGATGGACCTCGCGACCCGGTTGCGGGTTGACCGCTCCCCGGTCGCGAGCTCCCCCTGGGGGGCCTCGCTCATCCGTTCGCCGTTTTTCACAACGCCATTGTTGCGTAATTAAGCGAGCCCCGACAAGCCGTGACGGACGCCACGCCCGGTGGCGTCCATCACTAAGGGTTACCTTATTTATCTACGGAGAGTTAATCGGTAGATGGAATTCCGCTTCCATTCCCACCGGAAGCAGCCGTGTCCACGGCACGGTGTTCGAATCGATTCCGCCTTTCCCGGCCCGTCCACCCCGGGGCCGAGGCCCTCTTCCCGGGCTCCGTAGACTCAGTCACCATGAGCAACGACCCCGCCGTGGAAATCCGCGGACTGGTGAAGCGGTACGGCCCCAAAACGGCGGTGGACGGCCTGGACCTCACCGTCCCGCGCGGCTCCGTCACCGCGGTCCTCGGCCCCAACGGCGCGGGCAAGACCACCACCGTGGAAACCTGCGAGGGCTACCACCGCCCCGACGCCGGCACCGTCCGCGTCCTCGGCCTCGACCCGGTCGCCCAGGCCGAGCGGCTGCGCCCGCGCGTCGGCGTGATGCTCCAGTCCGGCGGGGTCTACTCCGGCGCCCGCGCCGTGGAGATGCTGCGCCACATGGCGGAGCTGCACGCCGACCCCCTCGACGTGGACACCCTCGTGGAACGCCTCGGCCTCGGCGGCTGCGGCCGCACCGCCTACCGCCGGCTCTCCGGCGGCCAGCAGCAGCGGCTCGCCCTGGCCATGGCCGTCGTCGGCCGCCCCGAGCTGGTCTTCCTGGACGAGCCCACGGCCGGCCTCGACCCGCAGGCCCGCCGCGCGACCTGGGACCTGGTACGCGAACTGCGCGCCGACGGCGTCACCGTCGTCCTCACCACCCACCACATGGACGAGGCCGAGCAGCTCTCCGACGAGGTCGCCATCGTGGACGCCGGCAAGGTCATCGCGCACGGCAGCCCCGAGCAGCTGTGCCGGGGCGGCGCCGAGAACACCCTGCGCTTCACCGGCCGCCCCTCCCTCGACCTCGCCTCCCTGCTGAAGGCCCTGCCCGACGGCACCCAGGCCGCCGAGCTCACCCCGGGCGCCTACCGGGTCACCGGTGACGTGGACCCGCAGCTGCTGGCCACCGTCGCCTCCTGGTGCGCCCAGCACGGGGTCATGCCCGACAGCCTCTCGGTGGAGCGGCACACCCTCGAAGACGTTTTCCTGGAGCTGACCGGTAAGGAGCTGCGCGCATGATGCCGACCGCCACCGCCCCTTGCCGGGGGTCCGGGGGTTGCCCCCCGGGAAGGCACAGCCTGGAGCTGACCGGTAAGGAGCTGCGCGCATGAGCGCCGGTACGTTCACCCCCCGGCCGGGGGCCGCGCCGGTGTCCCGGATGATCTGGGCGCAGACCGTGCTGGAGACCCGGATGCTGCTGCGCAACGGGGAGCAGCTGCTGCTGACCGTGATCATCCCGGCGCTGCTGCTGACCCTCTTCTCCGCCGTCGACATCGTCGACACAGGAGAGGGGAAGGCCGTCGACTTCCTCGCGCCCGGCGTCCTCGCGCTCGCCGTGATGTCCACCGCCTTCACCGGCCAGGCCATCGCCACCGGCTTCGACCGCCGCTACGGCGTGCTCAAGCGGCTCGGGGCCTCCCCGCTGCCGCGCTGGGCACTGATGGCCGCCAAGACCCTGTCGGTGCTGGTCACCGAGGTGCTCCAGGTGGCCCTGCTGACGGTGATCGCCCTCGCGCTGGGCTGGTCCCCGCACGGCAACCCGCTGTCCGTCGCGCTGCTGCTCCTGCTCGGCACGGCCGCGTTCTCCGGGCTGGGGCTGCTGATGGCGGGCACCCTCAAGGCCGAGGTGACGCTGGCCGCGGCGAACCTGGTGTTCCTGCTGCTGCTGGTCGGCGGCGGGGTGATCGTGCCGCTGGAGAAGTTCCCCGCGGCGGTGCAGTCCGTGCTCGGCCTGCTCCCGATCTCGGCGCTGTCCGACGGGCTGCGCGCTGTGCTGCGGGACGGCGCCGGGCTGCCGTGGGGCGACGCGGCCGTACTGGGCGGCTGGGCGGTCCTGGGGCTGGGCGCCGCCGCGAAGTGGTTCCGCTGGGAGTGAGCCGGACCACCCGGCGTGAGCCGCTGCTCCGGGAGTGAATCGGCGCTCCGGATCGTTGGCCCGGCTGGAGGATGACCAGCCTCCGCACATCGGAACGCCGGGGGGCGTGGCATGGCGCAGCGGGAGGCCGCTCTGCGGCTGGACGAACAGTGGGCGCGGATCAGGTCGGGGGCCGAACCGGCCGGTCCCGCAGAGGCCGAGCGGCTGCTGCGGGAGCTGATCGGCGCGCTGCGCGGGCCCGCGCAGACCGACCCCGAGTGCGCCGCCCGGCTCGGGCTGCGCCTGGGCGACCTCGCGGCACGCCGGTTCGGGGGCGGGGACCGGGCCGGGGCGCTGGCCGCAGTGGAGGAGGGGCTCGGCCACGCGCGCCGGGCCGCGCCGCACGCGCCGGAGTACGCCCGCTGGTACGCCCGGGGGCTGATCAACCAGGGGGTCTGGCTGGCGTGGCCGCTGAGCGACGGTGCCCGGCTGCCGCGGCATCCGCTGGGGCGGGGCGGCGAGAGCGGCCCGGGTGCGATGGAGCGGGCGGCCGGCGAGCGCGCCCGTGACGTGACGCGGGCCGCCGTCGACGTCTGGGCCGGGCTGGACCAGGAGGACCCGGTCAACCGGCGGGGGCTCGCGCAGGCCAAGGTGTTCCTCGCCGACCGTCTCGCGGAGCTGGGCTCCACGACGCAGGCGGTCGCCTGGGCGGTGGACGCCGAGGCCGGGTTCCGCCGGCTGCTGCTCGCCGGCCCCGCGCCGGAGGCAGCGCAGGAGGCCGAGGAGGCCCTCGACCACATCGGCCGCCAGCTGGAGCTGCGGCTGCGCTTCCTGGGCTTCGACGCGCTGGCGGGGCTCCGGGCCGATGGGCTGCTGCCCGAGCGGCTGCTCCCGCAGGCGGTGGTGGCGGCCCGGATCCAGGGCGTGCCCGAGGCGGTGATCGGGGGCCGGCTGGGGCTGGACGCCGAGCAGGTGGCCACGATGCTGGAGGTGACCCCGTGGCTCGCGGTGTGGCGGGTCGAGGTGCGGGGCGCCGACGGGCTGTGGAACGTACAGCCGGATCCGTGGCAGGGGTCGGCGCAGGTGCGGGGGCTGACCGCCGAGGAGGTGGGGGCCGACCTGGTGCGGGGGTTCGCCGGGTCGCCGCTCCACCCCGGTGGGGGCGGCCTGTGGCGGGTGCTCGTGTGGTGGCACGAGGAGGGGGACCCGGCGGGGGCCAGGTTCCGCTCGACGTTCGGGCCCGACGCCCCCGCCGGGACCCCCTCGTGAAACTTTGCACAAGGCGCCGCATACGATAGGCGCCGTGTTGAACCCATTCGCATACATCGCCGACCGCTGGACACCGTCACCCCGGATCGTCCGGCGGGCCGCGTCCGCCGCGCTCCTGATGAGCGTGGCCATCATCGTCACCGGCGGCGCGGTGCGGCTGACCGGATCCGGTCTCGGCTGCGACACCTGGCCCAAGTGCACCGACGACAGCCTGGTCGTCACCCAGGCCCAGGGCTTCCACGGAGCCATCGAGTTCGGCAACCGGATGCTGACGTACGTGCTCAGCGCGGCCGTCGGCTGGTTCATCCTCGCGGCACGCGCGGCGAAGCCGTGGCGGCACTCGCTGACGAAGCTCGGCTGGATCCAGTTCGCCCTGGTGATGGGAAACGCGGTCCTCGGCGGCATCACCGTCCGGACCGGGCTCAACCCGTACAGCGTCGCCGGTCACTTCCTGCTCGCCACCGGCCTGATCGCCGTCACCACCGTCTCCTGGCAGCGCACCCGCGAGGGTGACGGCGCCCCCCGGCCGCGCGTGCCCGGGCCCGTGCGCAAGCTGTCGTGGGCGCTGATCGCCACCACCCTGGTGCTGATCGCGGCGGGCACTGTCGTGACGGGCTCCGGTCCGCACGCCGGCGACAAGAGCGAGATCAAGCGGATGCCGTTCGACTGGGCGGCCACCGCCCACGTGCACGCGATCGCCGCCTGGCTGGTCTGCGCGCTCGCCGTCGCGATGTGGCTGGTGCTGCGGGTGGTGGACGCCCCCGCCGACACCCGGGCGCGCGCCCGCGACCTGCTGGTGGTGCTGCTCGCCCAGGGCGCGATCGGCTACGTCCAGTTCTTCACGAAGCTGCCCGAGGTCCTGGTCGCCCTGCACATGCTGGGCTCCTGCCTGGTGTGGATCTCGGTGCTGCGCCTGGCCCTGAGCCTGCGCGAGCGCTCCGCGGACCCGGTGGAGGCCCCGGCGCGGGACGAGGAGCAGCTCTCGGCGGTCTGACGCCGCCCGGCCGGCGACGCCCGGCGCCGTCAACCGCGCTCGTCGAGCCGGTAGACGCGCCGGGCGTTGCCGGCCGCGAGCATTCCGGCGACGCGCTGCGCGTCCTGCCATGACCAGGCGCCCTCGGCGACCCAGCCCCCCAGGACCCGGCCGAGCGCCTCGCGGAACACCAGGGCGCCGACCGCGTGCAGCTCGGGGAGGTTCCGCCCGCCGCTGGAGAAGAGCAGCTTGCCGAAGGGCGCGAGTTCCAGCAGCTCCGCCAGTACGGCGGCGGCCCGCGCCCCCGTGCGTGCGAGTGCCGGGCCGAGGTCGGCGTGGACGTGCGGGTACTCAGCCGCCAGCCGGGCCGCCTGCCGGTGGTACGGGTAGCCGCCGCTCAGCACCAGCCGCGCGCCCAGGCCCGCGGTGGCCCGTACGAACCCGGCGAGCGGCTCCGGGTCGGCACCGCCGGTGTGCAGCTGGAGCGGCAGCCCGGAGGCCACCGCGCTCCAGACGAGGTGCCGCACGAGCACGGGGTCCCGCAGCTCCCCTCCCCTGGTGCGCCCGGCCAGCCAGCGTCCGGCCGCCGCCCGGACCTCCCCGGGCCCGGGCGGTTCCGGGGCGCCGGCCAGGGCGGCCGCGCTGCCGGTGCGGGCCCCGCAGGCGAAGCCGGCGGCTCCGGCGGCGGCGTGGTGGACGGCTCCGGCGAGGTTGGCGAGGAAGGCGGCGACGGTCCCGGAGGTGTCGGCGGCCTGCTCGGCCAGTAACTCCAGCCGGGCCACCTCGAAGGTCTCCGCGTCCCCGGCGAGGGCCAGCTCCTTGGGTCCGGTGAGGTCCCCGGGGGCTCCCGTGTCGACGAGGTACGTGCCCGTCCCCGAGCCCCGCAGCAGCCGTCTGGTGCTCTCCGCGGCGCCGAGCTCGCGGCGCCGGGCCAGGTACCGGGCGGGCGGGCAGTGCGGCTCCAGGCCGAGCAGGGGCGGGCACCAGCGGCGCACGGCGAAGCCGGTCTGGGTGTCGAAGGAGGTGGTGCCCGGGGCGGGCGGGCCGGCCGAGCGGATCAGCTGGGCCTCGAACGTGGCGATGCCCAGCTCCGTGCGGAACACCCCGCGGCAGTGCTGGTCCACCAGGGGCGGCGTTTCGATCATCCGGTCATCCCGTTGCGGACGTGGGGAAGCGGCTTCCACACGTCCTAACGGGTGAGCGGGGTGTGAAGTATTGCCCGCTCTGTTGACCGACCCGCGTTCTGTGGATTGGGCGGCCGGGGATTCAGGCGGCCGGGTTGGCGGGGCCGCCGATCTGGATTCCGGCCATCCGCGTCCACTCGTACGGGCCGGTCTTCACCCGGGCGGCGAACTCCCCGTCGAACTCCTCGTGGAGGGTCAGCCCGGCCTGTTCGGCGGCGAGCTGGGCCACGGCGTACGTGGGGGCCACCAGGTCGCCCCAGCCGCCGTCGGTGCCCACGAGCACGATGCGGGTGCCGGCCTGGCCGATGTGCGCGAGCTGGCCCTCGGCGCCGCCGTGCTTCTTGGCGAACGCGCCGATCTGCCGGGCCAGCTTCGCGGCCGTGCGGCTGTGCTTCTTGTCCGCGGGCGCTGCGGCCCCGGAGGTGTCTGCGGTGTCTGCGGTCTCTGCCATGGACGGCATGCTACCGGCGAGTAATCAGCGGAGGAAGGGATCCACGGCCACGGCGACGAAGAGGAGCGACACATAGGTGATCGACCAGTGGAACAGCCGCATCTCCTTGAGCTTCGCACCCGTCACCCCGGCCTTGGCCCGGGCACTCAGCGCGTGCGCCTCCCACAGCCACCAGCCGCCGGCCAGCAGCGCGACCGAGGTGTAGAACCAGCCGGTGTACCCCAGCGGGGTCAGCAGCAGCGAGACCGCCACCATCACCCAGCTGTAGAGGACGATCTGGCGCGCCACGGCCTTGTTGCCCGCCACCACCGGCAGCATCGGCACGCCGACCCGCGCGTAGTCGTCCTTCACCTTCATGGACAGCGGCCAGTAGTGCGGCGGCGTCCAGAAGAAGATGACGAGGAAGAGGATGACGGCGGCCCAGGAGACCTCGTTCTTCACCGCCGACCAGCCGATGAGCACCGGCATGCAGCCGGCGATCCCGCCCCAGACGATGTTCTGCGCGGTGCGCCGCTTCAGCAGCATCGTGTAGACGACCACGTAGAAGAGGAGCGCGCCGAGCGCGAGGGCGGCCGACAGCCAGTTGATCAGCAGGCCGAAGAACAGGGTCGAGACGACGCCGAGCGAGATGCCGAAGACCAGGCACTCGGCCGGGCTCACCATGCCGGTCACCAGCGGACGCTGCGACGTGCGGTCCATCAGCGCGTCGATGTCGCGGTCGATGTACATGTTCAGCGCGTTGGCGCCGCCCGCGGACAGGTAGCCGCCGAAGCAGGTGGCGAGCACCAGCCACAGTGACGGCACGCCCTGCTCCGCGAGGAACATCACCGGCACTGTGGTGATCAGCAGAAGTTCGATGATCCGCGGCTTGGTCAAAGCCACGAAAGCCATGACCCGGGCCCCGAACGGCCGGTGACCGGGGCTCGTCCCGAGCACCCCCGCTGGACGGGATTCGACGGCCGTCACGCACACCCCTGAGAGAGAATCCAGCAAGCTTCCGAAGCGATGCCTCCAGTAAATGAAGGCTCGGTAAAGGCTTGCGCGTACCACGCCACTGTAGACGTAGCTCTTACCTCGCCCCGCGCGGGGGTCGCCTCGTGTTGAGCCGATCGGACCGATCACAAGATCACCGACGGCGGATCCCAGGTGAACGGCGCACACCGGGACGGCGACGCACTGCGTGCACTCGAATAGCCGCACGCCCTGGCGGGGGTAGGCTCGGAATCGCGCCGGTGTCACCGTTCGTCACCGGCAAAACAACATGTGGAGAGGAGCCCTGACCAACGGTGAGCACCAAGCCGACCACCCCAGAGCTCGAGTGGACCGAACTGGACCAGCGGGCCGTCGACACCGCCCGCATCCTGGCCGCCGACGCGGTCCAGAAGGTCGGGAACGGACACCCCGGTACGGCGATGAGCCTGGCCCCCGCCGCGTACACGCTTTTCCAGAAGGTCATGCGGCACGACCCTTCGGACCCCGAGTGGGTCGGACGCGACCGTTTCGTGCTCTCCGCGGGGCACTCGTCCCTGACTCTTTACACCCAGCTCTACCTCGGCGGGTTCGGCCTGGAGCTGGACGACCTCAAGGCCTTCCGCACCTGGGGCTCCAAGACTCCCGGCCACCCGGAGTACGGCCACACGGCCGCCGTCGAGACCACCACCGGCCCGCTGGGCCAGGGCATCGCCAACGCGGTGGGCATGGCCATGGCCGCCCGATACGAGCGCGGCCTGTTCGACCCGGAGGCCGCCGAGGGCGCCTCCCCGTTCGACCACATGGTCTACGCGATCGCGGGCGACGGCTGCCTCCAGGAGGGCATCTCCCACGAGGCGTCCGCGCTGGCCGGCCACCAGAAGCTCGGCAACCTGGTGCTGCTGTGGGACGACAACCACATCTCCATCGAGGGTGACACGGAGACGGCCGTCTCCGAGGACACCATGAAGCGCTACGAGGCGTACGGCTGGCACGTCCAGCGCGTCGAGCAGCAGGAGAACGGCGACCTCGACCCGAAGGCCCTGTTCGCCGCCCTCCAGGCCGCCAAGGCCGAGACCGGGCGCCCGTCCTTCATCGCGGCCCGCTCGATCATCGCCTGGCCCGCCCCGCACGCCCAGGGCACCGAGGCCTCCCACGGCTCGGCCCTCGGCAACGACGAGGTCGCCGCGACCAAGCGCGTGCTCGGCTTCGACCCGGAGAAGACCTTCGAGGTCTCCGACGCGGTCCTCGGCCACACCCGCGGCCTGGCCGACCGGGGCCGTGACGCCCGCGCCGCCTGGGAGAAGGACTTCTCCGCCTGGCGCACCGCCAACCCCGAGCGCGCCGCCGCCTTCGACCGCATCGAGGCCAACGAGCTGCCCGAGGGCTGGGAGGACGAGCTCCCCGTCTTCGAGACCGGCAAGGGCGTCGCCACCCGCGCCGCCTCCGGCAAGGTCCTCGAAGCCCTCGGCGCGGTCATCCCGGAGCTGTGGGGCGGCTCGGCCGACCTCGCCGGCTCCAACAACACCACCATCGACAAGAACTCCTCGTTCCTGCCGGTGGGCAACCCGCTGCCGGAGGCCGACCCGTACGGCCGCACCATCCACTACGGCATCCGCGAGCACGCGATGGCCGCCGTGATGAACGGCATCACCCTGCACGGCCACACCCGCATCTACGGCGGCACCTTCCTGGTGTTCTCCGACTACATGCGCAACGCCGTCCGCCTGTCCGCGCTGATGCACCTCCCGGTGACGTACGTGTGGACGCACGACTCCATCGGCCTCGGCGAGGACGGTCCGACCCACCAGCCGGTCGAGCACGTCGCCTCGCTGCGCGCCATCCCGGGTCTGAACGTCGTCCGTCCGGCGGACGCGAACGAGACCGCCGTCGCCTGGCGCGAGATCCTCAAGCGCCACACCAAGGTGTACGGCAAGGGCGCCCCGCACGGCCTGGCCCTCACCCGCCAGGGCGTTCCCACGTACGAGCGCAACGAGGACGCCGCCAAGGGCGGCTACGTGCTGTTCGAGGCGGAGGGCGGTCCCGCCCAGGTCGTCCTCATCGGCACCGGCTCCGAGGTGCAGCTCGCCGTCGCCGCGCGCGAGGCGCTGCAGGCCGAGGGCGTCCCGGCGCGCGTGGTCTCGATGCCCTCCGTCGAGTGGTTCGAGGAGCAGACCCAGGAGTACAAGGACAGCGTCCTGCCGCCCTCGGTCAAGGCGCGAGTCGCGGTCGAGGCCGGCATCGGCCTGACCTGGCACCGTTACGTCGGGGACGCGGGCCGGATCGTCTCGCTGGAGCACTTCGGTGCCTCGGCCGACGGCGCCGTCCTGTTCCGCGAGTTCGGCCTCACCGCCGAAGCCGTGACCGCAGCCGCCAAGGCCTCCCTCACCGCCGCCGCGCGCTGAAGACCGGTACCTGAACCAGTAGGAGATGTAATTCCCATGGCAGACGCACTCAAGCGCCTCTCCGACGAGGGCGTGGCGATCTGGCTGGACGACCTGTCCCGCAAGCGCATCACGTCCGGCAACCTCGCCGAACTCATCGACCAGCAGCACGTGGTCGGCGTCACCACCAACCCGTCGATCTTCCAGAAGGCCATCAGCAGCGGTGACGGCTACGAGCAGCAGCTCGCCGACCTCGCCGCCCGCAAGGTCACCGTCGACGAGGCCATCCGCATGATCACGACGGCGGATGTCAGGGACGCCGCCGACATCCTGCGCCCGGTCTTCGACTCGACCGAGGGCCAGGACGGCCGCGTGTCCATCGAGGTGGACCCGCGCCTCGCGCACAACACGACGGCGACCATCGCCGAGGCCAAGCAGCTCGCCTGGCTGGTGGACCGCCCGAACACGCTCATCAAGATCCCGGCGACCGAGGCCGGCCTGCCGGCGATCACCGAGGTCATCGGCAGGGGCATCAGCGTCAACGTCACGCTGATCTTCTCGCTGGAGCGCTACCGCGCGGTCATGGACGCGTACCTGGCGGGCCTGGAGAAGGCGAAGGCCGCCGGCCTGGACCTCTCCAAGATCCACTCGGTCGCCTCCTTCTTCGTGTCCCGCGTGGACAGCGAGATCGACAAGCGCCTCGACGGCGTGGGCACCGACGAGGCCAAGGCCCTGAAGGGCAAGGCGGCCCTCGCCAATGCCCGTCTGGCCTACGAGGCCTACGAAGAGGTGTTCGGCAGCGAGCGCTGGGCGGCCCTGGACAAGGCGCAGGCCAACAAGCAGCGTCCGCTGTGGGCCTCGACCGGCGTCAAGGACCCGGCGTACAAGGACACCCTGTACGTGGTGGACCTCGTCGCGCCCGGCACCGTGAACACCATGCCCGAGGCCACCCTGGAGGCCACCGCCGACCACGGCGAGGTCTCCGGCGACACCATCCGCGGCACCTACGAGCAGTCGCGCGCCGAGCTGGACGCGGTCGCGAAGCTCGGCATCTCGTACGACGATGTGGTGCAGCTGCTCGAAGACGAGGGCGTCGAGAAGTTCGAGGCGTCGTGGAACGACCTGCTGAAGTCGACCGAGGCGGAGCTGAAGCGCCTCGCCCCCGCGGAGGACTGAGTATTTTGTCGGTAAACGGAGCGAACCCGCTTCGTGACGCACAGGACCGGCGGCTCCCGCGCATCGCGGGGCCGTCCGGCCTGGTCATTTTCGGCGTTACGGGTGACCTGTCGCGCAAGAAGCTCATGCCCGCCGTCTACGACCTCGCGAACCGCGGCCTGCTGCCCCCGGGCTTCTCGCTGATCGGTTTCGCCCGCCGCGAATGGCAGGACGAGGACTTCGCCCAGGAGGTGTACGAGGCCGTCAAGGAGCACTCGCGCACCCCCTTCCGTGAGGAGGTCTGGCAGCAGCTGGTGCAGGGCTGCCGGTTCGTCCAGGGCGAGTTCGACGACGACGCGGCCTTCGAGACGCTCAAGTCGACCATAGAAGAGCTCGACAAGGCCCAGGGCACGGGCGGCAACTTCGCCTTCTACCTGTCGGTGCCGCCGAAGTTCTTCCCCAAGGTGGTCCAGCAGCTCAAGAACCACGGGCTGGCGCAGAAGGAGGGCTCCTGGCGGCGCGCCGTCATCGAGAAGCCCTTCGGACACGACCTGAAGAGCGCGGAAGAGCTCAACCAGGTCGTCCACGAGGTCTTCCCCCGTGACGAGGTCTTCCGGATCGACCACTACCTCGGCAAGGAGACCGTCCAGAACATCCTGGCGCTCCGCTTCGCCAACACGATGTTCGAGCCGATCTGGAACCGGTCGTACGTCGACCACGTCCAGATCACCATGGCCGAGGACATCGGCATCGGCGGCCGGGCCGGCTACTACGACGGCATCGGCGCGGCCCGCGACGTCATCCAGAACCACCTGCTCCAGCTGCTGGCGCTCACCGCGATGGAGGAGCCCGGCTCCTTCCACCCCAAGGCCCTGGTGGCGGAGAAGCTGAAGGTGCTCAGCGCCGTCGAGATCCCCGAGGACCTCGGCAAGCACACCGTGCGCGGCCAGTACTCGGCGGCCTGGCAGGGCGGCGAGAAGGTCGTCGGGTACCTCGAAGAGGACGGTATCGACCCCAAGTCGAAGACCGACACCTACGCGGCGATCCGGCTGGAGATCAACAACCGCCGCTGGGCGGGCGTCCCGTTCTACCTGCGGACGGGCAAGCGCCTGGGCCGCCGGGTGACCGAGATCGCGGTGGTCTTCAAGCGGGCCCCGTACCTGCCGTTCGAATCGGGTGCGACCGAGGAACTGGGGCAGAACGCCCTGGTCATCCGGGTCCAGCCGGACGAGGGCGTGACGGTCCGCTTCGGCTCGAAGGTGCCGGGGACCTCCATGGAGGTCCGGGACGTCACGATGGACTTCGCCTACGGCGAGTCCTTCACGGAGTCCAGCCCCGAGGCCTACGAGCGGCTCATCCTCGACGTCCTCCTCGGCGACGCGAACCTCTTCCCGCGTCACCAGGAAGTCGAGCTGTCCTGGAACATCCTCGACCCGATCGAGGAGTACTGGGACAAGCACGGCAAGCCCGCGCAGTACGCGGCGGGCACCTGGGGGCCGGTCGAGGCGGACGAGATGCTCGCACGAGACGGACGGAGCTGGCGCCGGCCATGAAGATCGACCTCACGGAGACCACCTCCAGCAAGATCAACGCCGCGTTGGTGCAGGCGCGCCGGGACATCGGCACGCCGGCCATCGGCATGGTCCTCACGCTGGTGATCGTGACCGACGAAGAGAACGCGTACGACGCGCTCAAGTCGGCGAACGACGCGTCCCACGAACACCCCTCGCGGATCGTCGTCGTGGTCAAGCGGGTCAGCCGCTCCCCGCGCAGCCGCCGCGACGCCCGTCTCGACGCGGAGATCCGCGTCGGCGCGGACTCCGGCACCGGGGAGACGGTCGTACTGCGCCTGCACGGCGAACTGGTCAACCACGCCCAGTCGGTCGTGCTGCCGCTGCTCCTGCCGGACGCCCCCGTGGTCGTCTGGTGGCCGGAGGGCGCTCCCGCGGACCTGGCGGGCGACCCGCTGGGCGCGCTGGGGCAGCGCCGGATCACGGACACGTACTCCTCGGAGGAGCCCATCGGGGCCCTCGGCCTGCGGGCGCAGGCGTACGCGCCGGGAGACACGGACCTGTCGTGGACCCGGATCACCCCGTGGCGCTCCATGCTGGCCGCCGCGCTCGACCAGCAGACGGTCTCGGTTGTCTCCGCGACCGTCGAGGGCGAGGACGAGAACCCGAGCTGTGAGCTGCTGGCCATGTGGCTGGCGGACCGCCTCGGGGTCCCGGTCAAGCGGACCCTGTCGGACGGGCCGGGGCTGACGGCCGTACGCCTGGAGACCAAGGACGGCGTGATCGTCCTGGACCGGGCGGACGGCGCGCTGGCGACGCTGTGCATGCCGGGGCAGCCGGACCGCGCGGTGGCGCTCAAGCGCCGCGACACGGCGGAGCTGCTGGCGGAGGAACTGCGCCGGCTCGACCCGGACAACACGTACGAGGCGTCGCTGAAGTTCGGCGTCGACCGCCTGGCGGCCACGGCCGGTGCGGCGAAGCCGAAGGCTGACGCGGGTGCCGCTGCCGGTGGCAACGCCGGTACCGGTGCCCGTGCGGGTGCCGGCGGCAATGCCGAGGCCGGTGCCGGCGCCGAGGCCGAGGCCGGGGTCGGCGCTGACGACGAGGCCGGTGCCGGCGCCGAGGCCGAGGCCGAGGCCGGGGTCGACGGCAAGGGCTCGTCGGCGAAGCCGGCGGGCAAGCCGGCCAAGCGGGCGGCGGCCAAGTAGCCGGACGGGGGCCGCTGCGCGGAGCGGTCCCCTACCCGCCCTTCCACCGTTCCTCCCCCAGCTACCGCTGGGAGGTACCCCCAGGGCTCCGCCCGGACCCGCGCCTCAAACGCCGGCGGGGCTGAAGGACCCTGGGGGGCTCCGCCCCCGGACCCCCGCGCCTCAAGCGCCGGCGGGGCTGGATTTCCGCCTGGCGGGGCTGGAGTGCGCGCAGCGCGCTTCCAGCCCGTCCGGCGTTTGAGGACCGGGGTCCGGGGCCGAGCCCCGGTTTCGGGAAGGGGCGGGGTGGGGAAGGGCTCCGCGCAGCGACACCCCGCGCACCCCGCGCACCCCGCGCACCCCGCGCACCCCGCGCACCCCGCGCACCCCGCGCACCCCGCGCACCCCGCGCAGGGCCCGGCACCCCGCGCACCGCACCGGCCGGCAGCCCGCAGGGCTCCGCAGGGGCGGGCAACCACCCAGAACTACCAAGAAGGCGGCAGCACATGGGTATGACGACTCCCCAGGTCGTCGTCCACCGGGACAAGGAGCTGATGGCCCAGGCCGCGGCGGCCCGGCTCATCACCAAGATCGTGGACGCGCAGGCGGCCCGCGGCAGCGCCTCGGTCGTCCTGACCGGCGGCCGCAACGGCAACGGCCTGCTCGCGGCCCTCGCCGCCGCCCCCGCGCGGGACGCGATCGACTGGTCCCGCATCGACCTGTGGTGGGGCGACGAGCGCTATGTCCCCGCCGACGACCCCGAGCGCAACCACGTCCAGGCCCGCGAGGCACTGCTGGACGCCGTCCCCGTGGACCCGGCCCGCGTTCACGCGATGCCCGCCTCCGACGGCCCGTACGGCGAGGACGTGGACGCCGCCGCGGCCGCGTACGCCGCCGAGCTGGCGAAGGCCGCCGGGCCCGAGGACCACGGCCCGGTCCCCACCTTCGACGTGCTGATGCTGGGCGTGGGCCCGGACACCCACGTGGCGTCCCTGTTCCCCGAGCACCCGGCGGCCCGTGAGACCGAGCGCACCGTCGTGGGCGTCCACGGCGCCCCGAAGCCGCCGCCCACCCGTGTCTCGCTCACCCTCCCGGCGATCCGCGCGGCCCGCGAGGTCTGGCTGCTGGCGGCCGGCGAGGACAAGGCCGGGGCGGTCGCCATCGCCCTGGGCGGCGCCGGCGGGGTCCAGGCCCCGGCGGCGGAGGCGTACGGCCGCAGCCGCACCCTGTGGCTGCTGGACCGCGCGGCCGCGGCCAAGCTGCCCGCCGGGCTGTACCCGCCCGCCTCCGCCTGACCCCGACGGCAAGGCGAAGGGCCCCGCACCGGACGTGATGCCGGTGCGGGGCCCTTCCCGTTCGTCAGCGCCCGCGCAGCTCGCGGTACGTGGCCACCAGCGCCCGCGTCGACGGGTCGAGGCTCTCCACGTGCGAGCCCTCGGTCAGCGCCGGCTCCACCCGCTTGGCGAGGACCTTGCCGAGCTCGACGCCCCACTGGTCGAAGGAGTCGATGTTCCACACCGCGCCCTGGACGAACACCTTGTGCTCGTACAGCGCGATGAGCTGCCCCAGCACCGACGGCGTCAGCTCGGTGGCGAGGATGGTCGTCGTCGGGTGGTTGCCCTGGAAGGTCTTGTGCGGGACGAGGGCCTCGGCGACGCCCTCCGCGCGGACCTCGTCGGCGGTCTTGCCGAAGGCCAGGGCCTGGGTCTGGGCGAAGAAGTTCGCCATCAACAGGTCGTGCTGGGCCTCCAGCGCCGGCGACAGCTCCGCGACCGGGCGGGCGAAGCCGATGAAGTCCGCGGGGATCAGCTTGGTGCCCTGGTGGATCAGCTGGTAGTAGGCGTGCTGCCCGTTGGTGCCGGGCGTGCCCCACACCACCGGGCCGGTCTGCCAGTCGACCGGATTGCCGTCCCGGTCCACGGACTTGCCGTTCGACTCCATGTCCAGCTGCTGCAAGTACGCGGTGAAACGCGAGAGGTAGTGGCTGTACGGGAGCACCGCGTGCGACTGCGCGTCGAAGAAGGCCCCGTACCAGATGCCCAACAGGCCCATCAGGAAGGGGGCGTTGCTCTCCACCGGAGCGGTGCGGAAGTGCTCGTCCATGGCGTGGAATCCGCCGAGCAGCTCGCGGAAGGAGTCCGGGCCGATGGCGATCATCAGGGAGAGGCCGATGGCGGAGTCGAAGGAGTACCGTCCGCCGACCCAGTCCCAGAACCCGAACATGTTGGCCGGGTCGATGCCGAACTCGGTGACCTTCTCGGCGTTGGTGGACAGGGCCACGAAGTGCCGTGCCACGGCGGCCTGGTCCCCGCCCAGCCCCGCGAGCAGCCATTCCCGCGCCGAGGTGGCGTTGGTGATGGTCTCGATGGTGGTGAAGGTCTTCGAGGCGATGATGAACAGCGTCTCCGCCGGGTCGAGCCCGCGCACTGCCTCGTGGAGGTCGGCGCCGTCCACGTTGGAGACGAACTTGAGGGTCAGACCGCGGTCGGTGAAGGCGCGCAGCGCCTCGTACGCCATGGCGGGGCCCAGGTCGGAGCCGCCGATGCCGATGTTGACCACGTTCTTGATGCGCTTGCCGGTGAACCCGGTCCACTCCCCCGACCTGACCCGGTCGGAGAAGGCCGCCATCTTGTCGAGGACCTCGTGCACGCCGGGTACGACGTTCTCGCCGTCCACCTCGACGACAGCCTCCCGGGGGGCGCGGAGCGCGGTGTGCAGGACCGCGCGGTCCTCCGTCACGTTGATCTTCTCGCCGCGGAACATGGCGTCCCGCAGCTCCGCCACGCCGGTGGCCGAGGCCAGTTCGCGCAGCAGACCGAGCGTCTCGTCGGTCACGAGGTGCTTCGAGTAGTCGATGTGCAGGTCCCCGACCCGCAGCGTGTAGCCGGTGCCCCGGTCCGGGTCCGACTCGAAAAGCTCCCGCAGATGCGTCTGCCCCAGCTCTTCCCGGTGCTTGCCGAGTGCGTGCCACTCGGGCGTCCGGTTGAGCCTCGTACGGCTGTCTGCGTTCATCTCGGACATCAACCCACTTCTTCCGTCCTGTTGTGCCCCGCCACCGTCCAACCTAAGGGATCGGAAGGGGGACAACGCACACAAAGGGGCCCGGCCCGCGGGATTCGCTTTCCCACGGGCCGGGCCCTGAGTCGCTCTTGAGCGCGGCGCCGTCGTGCTCGGACGGGCGGGCTCAGATCTCGCCGCGGAGCTTGGCGAGGGCCTCGGCGAGGATCGCCTCGCCGTCGGCGTCCGTGCGGCGCTCGCGGACGTACGCGAGGTGCGTCTTGTACGGCTCCGTGCGCGGGGGCGCGGGCGGATTGTCCCGGTCCTGGCCGGCCGGGAACCCGCAGCGCGGGCAGTCCCAGGTGTCCGGCACCTGCGCGTCGCTGGCGAAGCTCGGCTGCGTCTCGTGCCCGTTCGAGCACCAGAAGGAGATGCGCAGGCGCGGCGCGGATTCACCGCGCTCGGCCTCGCCCATCGGCCCGGCTCCGACCCGACTTCCACGAATCGCGTTGCCACTTGCCACGGTCGTAACTCCCTGCGTGATGGTGCCGCGGAGCGAGAGGGGATGTCCGCTGCGGGCGCCCCAGTCTACGTAAGGCCCAACGCGCGTCCAGCAACCGGAGTTACTCGCTCCAGCCGTGGACGCAGGACCTCATGATAGGCCGGGCGGAACCGGCGGGACGGCCCGAATGGCCAGAACCGTCAGGAGGTGCTGGACTTCATGAGCAGGCCGAGCGCGACGATGCAGGCGAACCACAGCAGGCCGACGACGACCGTGATGCGGTCGAGGTTGCGCTCGGCCACGGAGGAGCCGCCGACGGAGGACTGCATGCCGCCGCCGAACATGTCGGAAAGGCCGCCACCCTTGCCCTTGTGCATCAGCACGAGCAGCATCAGCAGAGCGCTGAAGACGATCAGGGCGATCGAGAACCCCATAACCACGGCTGGTTCCTACTTTCTGGGCTTGCTGGGAGGAAGCGGGGGCCGCGGACCGCGCGTACGCGGCCCCCGGCCCCCGCAAGGGTACGACGGATCGGCCCTACCGCATACTCACTGGTCGCGGAAGCGGACGATCTTGACGAACTCGTCCACGTCCAGCGCCGCGCCGCCGATCAGGGCGCCGTCCACGTCGGGCTGGGCCATGATCGCGGCGATGTTGCCGGCCTTGACCGAGCCGCCGTACTGGATGCGGACCTTGTCGGCCAGCTCCTGGGAGTACAGCTCCGCGAGGCGGCCGCGGATCGCGCCGCACACCTCCTGCGCGTCCTCGGGGGTGGCGACCTCGCCGGTGCCGATCGCCCAGACCGGCTCGTACGCGATCACGATGGACTCGACCTGCTCGGCCGGGAGGTCCTTGAGGCCGCCGTCGACCTGGGCCAGGGTGTGCGCGACCTGGTTGCCGGCCTTGCGGACGTCCAGGCCCTCGCCGACGCAGAGGATCGGGGTGATCCCGTTGCGGTAGGCGGCCTTGACCTTGGCGTTGCAGACCTCGTCGCTCTCGCCGTGGTACTGGCGGCGCTCGCTGTGGCCGACGGCGACGAAGGTGCAGCTCAGCTTCGACAGCATCGGGCCGGAGATCTCGCCGGTGTAGGCGCCGGAGTCCTGCGCCGAGATGTCCTGGGCGCCGTACTTGATCTTCAGCTTGTCGCCGTCGACCAGGGTCTGCACCGAGCGCAGGTCGGTGAAGGGCGGGAGCACCGCGACCTCGACGGCGTCGTAGTCCTTGTCGGCGAGTGCGAAGGCGAGCTTCTGGACGTGGGCGATGGCCTCAAGGTGGTTGAGGTTCATCTTCCAGTTGCCCGCCATCAGCGGGGTGCGGCCGTTGACAGTGGTCATGGGGGTTCAGCCCTCCAGGGCGGCGAGGCCGGGGAGCGTCTTGCCCTCGAGGTATTCGAGGCTGGCGCCACCACCGGTGGAAATGTGACCGAAGGCGTTCTCGTCGAAGCCGAGGATGCGGACCGCGGCGGCGCTGTCGCCACCGCCGACCACGGTGAAGGCCCGGCTGTCGAGGAGTGCCTGCGCGATGGCGGTGGTACCGCCCGCGTAGTCGGGGTGCTCGAAGACGCCCACCGGGCCGTTCCAGAAGACGGTCTCGGCATCGGCGATCTTCGAAGCGTACAGCTCACGCGTCTTGGGGCCGATGTCCAGGCCCTCCTTGTCCGCGGGGATGCCGTCCGCGTCGACCGTCTCGAAGACGGCCGGGGTCTTGCCCTTCAGGTCCGGGAAGTCGGCGGAGACCAGGACGTCGACGGGGAGGACCAGCTCGACGCCGGTCTTCTCGGCGCGCTCCATGTACTCCTTGACCTTGTCCACCTGGTCCTTCTGGAGCAGGGAGATGCCGACCTCGTAGCCCTTGGCGTAGAGGAAGGTGTAGGCCATGCCGCCGCCGATGAGGATGCGGTCGGCCTTGCCGAGCAGCTCGTCGATGACGGCGAGCTTGTCGGAGACCTTGGCGCCGCCGAGGACGACGACGTAGGGGCGCTGCACGTCGGCGGTCAGCTTCTCCAGGACGCCGACCTCGGTGGCGATGAGGTAGCCGGCCGCGTGCGGGAGGCGCGCGGGCAGGTCGAAGACCGAGGCGTGCTTGCGGTGGACGGCACCGAAGCCGTCGCCGACGTAGACGTCGGCCAGCTCGGCGAGCCGGTCCGCGAAGGCGCCGCGCTCGGCGTCGTCCTTCGAGGTCTCACCGGCGTTGAAGCGCAGGTTCTCGATGACGGCGACCCGGCCGTCGGCGAGGGCCGCGACGGTCTCCTTGGCGGAGGCGCCGACGGTGTCGGTGGCGAAGGCCACCTCCGCACCGAGCAGCTCGCCGAGCCGCTTGGCGGCCGGGGCCAGCGAGAACGCCGGGTCCGGGGCGCCCTTGGGGCGGCCCAGGTGCGAGGCGACGACCACGCGGGCACCGGCCTCGGCGAGCTTCGCGATGGTCGGCTGGACGGCGCGGATGCGGCCGTCATCGGTGATCTCACCGTTCGCCAGCGGAACGTTGAGGTCCGCGCGGACGAAGACCCGCTTGCCGGCGACGCCCTCGGCGAGCAGTTCGTCGATCGTCTTCATGTGTTTCCTACTCCTTGGGAGACCTTCGCCCGGTGGGCGAGGAGGGGAGGGCCAGGCAAGCAACAGGGCCCGAACGGCGCCTCATCGCGCCGAGCGGACCCTGTGCTCACATCGTGTTGCCTTGCCCTACGCTTTTAAGAGCTGACGGCCCTAGAGCTGACCGCCGACGAAGACGGTGAGGTCGACGAGTCGGTTGGAGTAGCCCCACTCGTTGTCGTACCAGCCGACGACCTTGACCTGCTTGCCCTGGACCATGGTCAGGGAGGAGTCGAAGGTGCAGGAGGCCGGCCAGTTCACGATGTCGGAGGAGACGATCGCGTCCTCGGTGTAGTCGAGGATGCCCTTGAGCTGGCCCTCCGCGGCCTTCTGGAAGGCGGCGTTGATCTCGTCCTTGGTGACCTCGCGGTCGAGCTCCAGGACGAGGTCGGTGACCGAGCCGGTCGGGACCGGGACGCGCATGGCGATGCCGTCGAGCTTGCCCTTGAGCTGCGGCAGGACCAGCGCGGTGGCCTTGGCGGCACCGGTGGAGGTCGGGATGATGTTCTCGGCGGCGGCGCGGGCGCGGCGCAGGTCCGAATGCGGGAAGTCCAGGATGCGCTGGTCGTTGGTGTAGGCGTGGACCGTCGTCATCATGCCCTTGACGATGCCGAAGTTCTCGTCGAGGACCTTGGCCATCGGCGCCACGCAGTTGGTGGTGCAGGAGGCGTTGGAGATGACGTGGTGGCTGGCCGCGTCGTACTTGTCCTGGTTGACGCCCATCACGATGGTGATGTCCTCGTCCTTGGCCGGAGCCGAGATGAGGACCTTCTTCGCGCCGGCCGCGATGTGCTTGGCGGCGTCGGCCTTCTTCGTGAAGATGCCGGTGGACTCGATGACGATGTCGGCACCCAGCTCGCCCCAGGGGAGGTTCGCGGGGTCGCGCTCGGCGAAGGTCTTGAAGGTGTTGCCGCCGACGGTGATGGTGTCGTCGGTGTGGGAGACCTCGGCCTTGAGGCGGCCCAGAATGGTGTCGTACTTGAGCAGGTGCACCAGGGTGGCGTTGTCCGTCAGGTCGTTGACACCGACGATCTCGATGTCCGCTCCCTGCTCGAGAAGAGCCCGGAAGTAGTTACGGCCAATTCGGCCAAAACCATTGATGCCTACGCGGATCGTCACGAACCGATCTCCTCGTTGGTGCGCCGGCCTGTCCCGCCGGCGAGCTGTATGGGATGTCCCCGACCGCTTATGACCCTACCTCTCTGTGAGGTTTTGAGTGACATCGGTCGGAGCCTGACACTCCCCGCTCTGCGCGGGGGACATGCCCGAGGCCCTGTACCAGTGGCTGCGGCACGGGACCTCGGGGACCTTGGCCCCCGTCACCGAGAGTGAGCGGGAGCGGGGTCGTGGATCAGCGGTCCAGGGACCTGAGCGCCTTGCCGAGGAGCACGGCGCGGTCCGCCGGGGCCGTGACGTGCTCCAGCCCGAAACCGAGGAGGACCGTGTCACGCGTAGTGACCGCCGCGTACGACTTGAACAGCTCCCCGGTCCTGGACCAATCTCCCGGAACGTCGGGACTTCCGGCGGGCGCCGGCTGCGCGGTCCACGTCCCGAGGGAGGTCTCGAAGCCTTCGGCGGGCTGGTCGGTGCCGCCGACGGACAGCCGCGCCTCGTCAGCGAAGACGCCGCGGCCGCCCGACCCGGGGTCGGTGATGTAGGAGAGGGAGACCTCGACCGTCTTGCCGGCGTAGGGGCTCAGGTCGAAGACGACCTGCTTCCAGCCGCCGGAGGAGCCGGTGAAGCTGTTCCACGCTCCGCTACTGCCTGACGCGGTGCAGCCGCCGCCGTCGAGGGTGAGGTAGCGGCGCAGGAACGGGTGGCCGTTCAGGAAGAACCCGGCCTCGCACTCCGCCGGGACTGTGGCGGAGCTCAGCCCACCCGCTTCCGGGAGTGTGGTCCAGTCGTCCCCGCCGGCCGTACGGGCCTCCAGGACGGCGTGGTCGTAGCCCTCCTCGGTGTTCCAGTTGAGGGCCGTCTTCAGCTTCGGCTGGTCGGCGGCGGTGACCTTGGTCAGGTCGATGGTGCGGGTGAGGCGCTTCCAGTCGTCGTCCTCGTGGGTCGCCGAGGCCATCCCGGTGCCCGCGTAGGGGGCGTACGGGTTCGTCACTCCGGCGTACTGGCCCGCCTGCGCGCTCTTGAACTGCGGGAACCCGGCCGCCGGGAGCGCGTCGGAGGTGACGGTGTAGGCGCCGGGGGCGTTCAGCGGGTTGCCCGCCGCGTCGCCGAGGGCGCCCTTGGCCCCGGCGAGGGGGCCCGCGCCGGTGAAACCGGTCGGACCCTTGACCGAGGCGCGGCCGTAGGCGCCGAGGTAGTACTGGCTGAAGTCGTCGGTCAGGGCAGGGCCGACCTGGGCCCGGCCGCCCGCCAGTTCACCGGCCTCGACGAGCTTGCCGCCCTCGTTCAGGAAGTCGCGGACCGCGAGCTGGGTGGGCCCGCCGGGGGCGCCGGCACCCGTGTAGTGGACGGCCGTGCGGAAGTGCGAGAGCACGCCGAGGTGGTGCGGGACGCCCTGCGCGGCCACGTCCCAGACCGCGGCCGACTTCCCGTTGGCCCGGAGCGCGTCCACGTAGGACCGGGCGTGCTGCGCCTTGGCGCCCTCCTCGGCGATCACCACGACGTCCGCGCGCGGGCGCTCGGCCACGGTGTACGTGAAGTGCTCGCTGGAGACGGCCTTGTCGGAGCGGTCGCGGCCGGTGAACCAGACCTCGACCTTGTCCCCGGGCTTCGCGCCGTCCACCTTGGCGCGGTACTCGTCGAACCAGTTGTTGTCCTCGCCGCCGTAGACGTCCCCGCCCTTCCAGGCCTTGAGCCCGTCGTCGTGCGTACGGCCGCCGTTGATGCGGAACTTGAGCTGCTTGTCCTTCAGCGCCTTGCGGGCCGTGACGGCGACCGTCTGGTCCTCGCCCTTGGCCGCGTAGGAGGTGGTGAAGGGGTCAATGGTGAAGTCGGCGGCGCTCAGGCCGACGGAGGAGGAGGGCCGGTCCGGGTGTGCGGCGCTCTCGCCGACGCTCAGCGCGAAGGGGACGTTCTTGGCGAACTCCTGCTGGATCAGCTTCTCGTCGTCCGGGAAGTTGAACCCGGAGGCGCAGTCCTCCGGCTTCCAGGCGTCGTTCGGGTCGATCGCGGAGGCCGTCTGGCAGGTGGTCATCTCCGGCGTGAACATCATGACGCCGTTGGCGTTGGCCGCGTGGCCGTCGGCCTCGCCGTTGGTGGTGTACAGCTCGGAGGAGAGCTGCGGGTGGTAGCCGGGGACGGCGGGCTTCTCGGGGGTGCCGGCGAGCGCCTTGTAGGCGACGTCGTCGGGGGTCGGGGTGGCGACCTGCCAGCCCACGCCGTACAGGATCAGCTCGGACGCCGAGTGGTAGTTGATCGCGTACTCGAAGCCGATGCGCTTCTCGAAGCCGTCGAGGGCGGTGGTCTCGGGCTCGGACTGGGCCTTGGGCCCGCGGAAGGTCTCGCTGGAGGGGCTCGGGGAGGAACCCTCGTTGTCGTAGCCCCACTTGTAGGTGAAGTTGCGGTTGAGGTCGACGCCGTCCACCGCGGTGATCCTGCCGTCGCCGTCGTTGTCCCGGAGGTTCTTGCGCCACAGCCGGGTGCTGTCGGAGGTGAACGTGTGGTCGTAGCCGTCGGGGTTGGCGGAGAGCAGGAACCACAGATCCGTGGAGTCCACCAGCTTGGTGATCCGCGGGTCCTTGCCGTAGCCGTCGAGGGTGTGGTGCATCAGCCGCCGGGTCATCTCGGGGGTGATCCACTCCCGGGCGTGCTGGTTGGACATGTACAGCACGGACGGCTTGTCGCCGTCCTTGGTCCGCTTCGCGTCCTTGCCGACCTTGAGGGCGAGGATGTCCTTGCCCTGGACGCTCTTGCCGATGGAGACGACCTTGGTGAGTCCCGGGTTCTCCTGCGCGGTCCGCAGGATCTCCTCCTGGAGGCCGCCCTTGCCGCTGTACGGGCGGAAGACCCCGTCCCCGGCGGCCTTCGCGCGGGCCAGGCCCTGGGCGGAGACCTTGCGCTCGGCGAGCTCGACCCCCTGGGCGGCGAGCTGCCCGGCCTGTTCCCCGGTGAGGAAGAGCTCGACGCGGGCGGTCCCCGTCTCCGGGGCGCGCTCGGAAAGTTCGTGGGCGTCCTGGCCGGCGGCGAGGACGAGCGGGACCTGCTCGCGCGTGATGTCGGCGTCGTAGACCCGCACCTCGTCGGCACCGGATGCCGTACCGGACGCGGGCTGGGCGTGGACCGCGACGGGTACCGCGGCCAGTGTGGTTCCGAAGACGAGTGCGCTTGCGGCGAGGATCGATCTCGCGCGGTGCCTCATGTGCCCCCCTGGGCGTCGTCTGCCACGAAAGCTTCGGACGCAAGGCTCACGATCCGGAGATGCTCATGTCAACGGGACAAACAGGAGCGGAACGGGTCCGCACGCGGTGGGCGTGCGGACCCGTCGGGGGATGTGCCGCGGAGGTGCGGTCAGCCGGCCATGTTGTCGGCCAGCTCCTCGCTGAGGTCCAGGTTCGACTCGGTGCCCGGGATGCCGAGGTCCTGGGCCCGCTTGTCGGCCATCGCCAGCAGGCGGCGGATCCGGCCGGCCACGGCGTCCTTGGTCAGCGGCGGGTCGGCGAGCGCGCCCAGCTCCTCCAGGGAGGCCTGCTTGTGCTCCATGCGCAGCCGGCCCGCCGCGGCGAGGTGCTCGGGGACCTCCTCGCCCAGGATCTCCAGCGCGCGCTGCACCCGGGCGCCGGCGGCCACGGCGGCCCGCGCCGAGCGGCGCAGGTTGGCGTCGTCGAAGTTGGCGAGGCGGTTGGCGGTGGCGCGCACCTCGCGCCGCATCCGCCGCTCCTCCCAGGCCAGCACCGACTCGTGGGCGCCGAGGCGGGTCAGCAGGGCGCCGATCGCGTCGCCGTCGCGGACGACGACCCGGTCCACGCCGCGCACCTCGCGCGCCTTGGCGGCGATGGAGAGCCTGCGGGCGGCGCCCACCAGGGCCAGGGCCGCCTCCGGGCCGGGGCAGGTGACCTCCAGGGACGAGGAGCGGCCCGGTTCGGTGAGGGAGCCGTGGGCCAGGAAGGCACCGCGCCAGGCCGCCTCGGCGTCACAGGTCGCGCCGGAGACCACCTGCGGGGGAAGACCCCGGATGGGGCGGCCGCGGCCGTCCACGAGGCCCGTCTGGCGTGCCAGCTGGTCCCCGCCCGCCACGACGCGCACGACGAAGCGGCTGCCGCGGCGCAGTCCGCCCGGGGCCATGACCACCAGGTCGGAGGAGTGTCCGAAGATCTCCAGGATGTCCTTGCGCAGCCGCCGGGCGGCGATCCCGGTGTCCAGCTCCGCCTCGATGACGATGCGGCCGCTCACGAGGTGCAGGCCGCCCGCGAACCGAAGGATCGCCGAGACCTCCGCCTTCCTGCAGCAGGTCCGGGTGACGGGGAGGCGTGAGATCTCATCCTTCACCGCGGGCGTCATCGCCATGGGCCGATCCTTCCATGCATCCGAAAAATACGGTCGTACGCGGCGGCCAGCAGCTCCGGATCGTGCTTCGGAGAGCCGTCCTGCCTGGCCACGGGAGCCAGCTCGACCGCGGCACCGAACCGTTTCGCGGCATCGGCGAGGGACTCGCGGTCGGGCACGGCGGCCTCGTCGGCCAGCACCACGTCCAGGGCGAGTTTAGGGGCGTGTCGGGCCAAAACCTCCAAATGACGCTGCGGAGAGAAGCCCTCGGTTTCACCGGGCTGTGGCGCCAGGTTCAGCGACAGGACCCGCCGGGCCTTGGTCTGTACCAGTGCGTCCAGCAGCTCCGGCACCAGCAGGTGCGGGATCACGGAGGAGAACCAGGACCCCGGGCCGAGAACCACCCAGTCGGCGTCGAGCACGGCGGCGACGGCCTCCGGCACGGCCGGCGGGTCCGTCGGAACCACCTGTACGGAGAGCACCTCGCCGGGGGTGAGGGCGACCGTGGCCTGCCCCCGGACGGTGTGGACATCGTCCGGGCGCGCCGGGTCGTGCCCCTTGACCAGGGCCTGGAGCTCCAGCGGCACCGCCGACATCGGCAGTACCCGGCCCTGCGCGCCCAGCAGCTTCCCGACCAGGTCGAGGGCCTGGACGGGGTCCCCGAGCTGCTCCCACAGGGCGACGATCAGCAGGTTGCCGACGGCGTGCCCGTGCAGGTCGCCCTCGGACTGGAAGCGGTGCTGGATGACCCGGGCCCAGGTCTGGCCCCAGTCGTCGTCGCCGCACAGCGCGGCCAGCGCCTTGCGCAGGTCGCCCGGGGGCAGCACGCTCAGCTCCTCGCGGAGCCGTCCGCTGGAGCCGCCGTCGTCGGCGACGGTGACCACGGCGGTGAGCTCGCCGGTGATCCGGCGCAGCGCGGCGAGGGAGGCCGACAGGCCCATGCCGCCGCCGAGGGCGACGACCTTGGGCGCGGCCACCTTCGACGCCGCGCGGCGGCCGGCGCGGCCCGCGCCCTCCTCACCCCGCCCGGGGGTGAGGCGGCGCAGGCGGCGCAGCCGCAGGGTGCGTCCGGTCACTCGCGCCCCATGTCCCGGTGGACGACGACGGTCTCGACTCCCTCGGAGGCGAGGCGGGCGGCGAGCTTCTCGGACATGGCCACGCTGCGGTGCTTGCCGCCGGTGCAGCCGACCGCGATGGTCACGTACCGCTTGCCCTCGCGGCGGTAGCCGGCGGCGATGAGCTGGAGCAGCTCGGTGTAGCGGTCGAGGAACTCCTTGGCGCCGGGCTGGCTGAAGACGTAGCCCGACACCTCCTCGTTCAGCCCGGTGAAGGGGCGCAGCTCGGGGACCCAGTGCGGGTTGGGGATGAAGCGGCAGTCGACGACGAGGTCGGCGTCGACGGGCAGCCCGTACTTGAACCCGAAGGACATGACGGTGGCCCGCAGCTCGGGCTCCTCGTCGCCCGCGAACTGGGCGTCCATCTTGGCGCGCAGCTCGTGCACGTTCAGGCTGGAGGTGTCGATGACCAGGTCGGCGTCACCGCGCAGCTCGCGCAGCAGGTCGCGCTCGGCGGCGATGCCGTCGACGATGCGGCCGTCGCCCTGGAGGGGGTGCGGGCGGCGGACCGACTCGAAGCGGCGGACCAGCGCGTCGTCGGAGGACTCCAGGAAGACGATGCGCCGGGTGACCCCGCGGGCCTCCAGGTCGGAGAGGGACTCGCGGAGGGCGTCGAAGAACTGGCGGCCGCGGACGTCGACGACGACGGCGATCCGCGCCACGTTGCCCTGCGAGCGGGCGCCGAGCTCCACCATGGTGGGGATCAGCGCGGGCGGGAGGTTGTCGACGACGAACCAGCCGAGGTCCTCCAGACACTTGGCCGCCGTACTGCGGCCGGCTCCGGACATCCCGGAGATGATCACCAGCTCGGGGATGGCGGTCTCGGCGTTGTCGCCGGGCTCCACGGTCGTGCCCGTACTCACCTGTGCTCCGTCTCGGTCGTGCTCGGTCGTGTGCTCGGTCGTCTGTGCGGTCTCGTGCTCGGTCATGGCGCGGTCCCCCGTTCGAACGATGTCTCCGCAGGTGCGGAGGCCTCGTCCTCAATGATCTCTCCTGTCGCCGTGTTGACGGCAGGACCGGCGGGAACCGCCCCGGCGAGGGCGGCGGCCACGGTCTCCGCCGTCTTGCGGCCTATGCCCGGGACCTCGCAGATCTGGTCGATTGTCGCCTGTCTCAGCTTCTTCACCGAACCGAAGTGCTTCAGCAGGGCCACCTTGCGGCTCTCGCCGAGTCCCGGGACCTCGTCCAGCGGGCCCGCCTTCAGGCGCTTTCCGCGCTTGTTGCGCTGGTACTGGATGGCGAAGCGGTGGGCTTCGTCACGTACCCGCTGGAGCAGGTAGAGGCCCTCGCTGGTGCGGGGCAGCACGACGGGGTCGTCCTCGCCGGGCAGCCAGACCTCCTCCAGCCGCTTGGCGAGCCCGCAGACGGCCACGTCGTCGATCCCGAGCTCCTCCAGGGCCCGCTTGGCCGCCGCCACCTGGGGCTGCCCGCCGTCGACGACGACGAGCTGCGGCGGGTACGCGAAGCGCTTGGGGCGTCCGTCGTCCTCGGGGACCTCCCCGTCCTGCGCCTCCCACTCCCCCGTCTTCAGCTTCTCCTGGAGGTAGCGGCGGAAGCGCCGGGAGACGACCTCGTGCATGGAGCGGACGTCGTCCTGCCCCTCGAAGCCCTTCACCTGGAACCGGCGGTACTCGCTCTTCCTGGCGAGCCCGTCCTCGAAGACGACCATCGACGCCACGACGTCCTCGCCCTGGAGGTGGGAGATGTCGAAGCACTCGATGCGCAGCGGCGCGCCGTCCAGCTCCAGGGCCTCGGCGATCTCCTCCAGGGCGCGGGAGCGGGTGGTGAGGTCGCTGGCGCGCTTGGTCTTGTGGAGGGCGAGGGACTGCTGGGCGTTGCGGTGGACGGTCTCCATCAGCGCCTTCTTGTCCCCGCGCTGCGGGATGCGCAGGCTGACGCCGGACCCGCGCCGGCCGGCGAGCCACTGGCTCAGTGCGGGCGCGTCCTCGGGCAGCGCCGGTACGAGCACCTCCTTGGGGACGGCCTCGCCCTTCTCCTCCCCGTACAGCTGCTGGAGGGCGTGCTCGACGAGCCCGGCGGTGTCCACGGCCTCGACCTTGTCGGTGACCCAGCCGCGCTGGCCGCGGACCCGGCCGCCGCGGACGTGGAAGATCTGCACGGCCGCCTCCAGCTCGTCCTCGGCGACCGCGATGAGGTCGGCGTCGGTGGCGTCGGCGAGCACGACGGCGTTCTTCTCCATGGCCCGGCGCAGGGCGCCTATGTCGTCGCGCAGCCGGGCGGCCTTCTCGTACTCCATCTCCTCGGCGGCCTCGTGCATCTGCTTCTCCAGCCGGGAGAGGTAGGTGCCGGTGCGGCCCGCCATGAAGTCGCAGAAGTCCTCGGCGAGTTCCCGGTGCTCCTCGGGGGTGACCCGGCCGACGCAGGGCGCGGAGCACTTGCCGATGTAGCCGAGCAGGCAGGGGCGGCCGATCTGCGCGGACCGCTTGAACACTCCGGCGGAGCAGGTGCGCACCGGGAACACGCGCAGCATCAGGTCGACGGTCTCGCGGATCGCCCAGGCGTGCCCGTACGGGCCGAAGTAGCGCACGCCCTTCTTCTTGGGCCCGCGCATGACCTGGACCCGGGGGTACTCCTCGTTCATGGTCACGGCGAGGGAGGGGTAGCTCTTGTCGTCCCGGTACTTGACGTTGAACCGGGGGTCGAACTCCTTGATCCAGGAGTATTCGAGCTGGAGCGCCTCGACCTCGGTGGACACGACGGTCCACTCGACGGAGGCGGCCGTCGTGACCATGGTGGCGGTACGGGGGTGCAGGCCGGCGACGTCCTGGAAGTAGTTCGCCAGGCGCTGGCGCAGGCTCTTGGCCTTCCCGACGTAGATCACCCGGCGGTGGTCGTCGCGGAACTTGTAGACCCCCGGGGAGTCGGGGACCTGCCCGGGCTCGGGACGGTAGCTGGAAGGGTCGGCCATGCCAACCACCCTACTGGCGGGGGCCGACAACCCCCCGCACCCCGGCACGTTCCAGCCCCGCCGGCGCTTGAGGCGCGGGGGTCCGGGCGGAGCCCCCACGTCCGGCCCCGCCGGCGTTCGAGGCGCGGGGGTCCGGGCGGAGCCCCCAGGAGGGGTCCGGGCGGAGTCCTGGGGGCACCTCCCAGCGGTAGCCGGGGGAGGAACGGTGGAAGGGCGGGTGGGGGACAGCCCCGCAGGGCCGGCCACCGACGGGCGGCCGGACCCCGCGGAGCGGAAGGGCTACGCCCCGACGGCCCGGCGCCGCCGCAGCAGGAGCACCGCCCCGCCCGCGCCCAGCGCCAGCGCCCCGGCCCCGCCGACCGCCGAGGCCACGGGCACCCCGCCGGAGCCCCCGGTCCCGCCGGTGGTCTCGAAGCCCCCGGCCCGGCCCTCCTCGGCGTAGGCCGACCCCGGCAGCTTGTCGCCGTACAGTCCCGTCACCCGGGCCCGGTACCCGTCCAGCGTCGTCCCCCGGTGCCCCACGGCCCGCGCCGCGTCCTCGTCCAGCGGCAGCACCCGGTCGCCCCGGGCCACGTACCAGGCGTCGATCTGCGGCTCGCGGAACACGGTCCCGCCGGGGAGCTTCTCCGCGCCCAGCCGGGCGTAGCGGAACTCGTCGTCGCCGGTGGCGATGTTCACCACCTGCCAGCCGGCCTCGGTCTTCGCGGTCCAGAGGGCCGCCTTCTGCCCGTCCGAGGAGAGGGCCGCGCTCGCCAGGAACTCCAGGCGCGCGACCGGGGCCCCGGCCTTCCCGGCGACGAAGTCCGGCGACAGGTGGCTCACCGGGGTCACCTCACCCTCGATCCGGGGCTGCGCGGCGGCGACCGACACCTTCCCCTCCCGGGCGAAGAACCGGGAGAGCGTCGCCAGGGTGTCGGGTGCGGCGGCGGCCCGGTGGGCGGCCGCCCTGTTCTCGGCGGTGACGGTCTGCGGCTGCGGTACGGGAGCGGCGGCGGCCTGCCCGCCCGTGACCAGTACGACGGCGGCGGCGGCCGTGAGGAGCGCGGCGGCGGAGGCGCGGAGCGTCATGGCGGTCACGCCCCGATCCGGTAGAGGGAGTGGGTCCAGGAGAAGGTGCTGTTGTCCACGTACCAGGCGTGGGAGGCCCAGTTGTAGCGGTCGCTGGAGGGCCAGGGGTCGCCCCAGTAGACCCAGCTGTTGGCGGTGTCGTAGCCGTAGATCACGTGCATGTGGCCGCCGCCGTTGGACCACTGGATGCGGGTCTCGACCGGGCGGTCGGCGTTGATCTCGGTCTGCACGGTGGAGTACTGGAGCCAGCCGGTCACGTACCGGCCGGAGTTGATCCCGGCCCAGTTCAGCGCCGTCTGTACGTTGCCGAGGGTGGCCTGGTTGTTGGGGCACTCGGTGCCCTGCTGGCGGTTGAAGGCGGCGTTGCAGAACTGGTTCTGGCTGTAGTCGCGGCCGAACCAGGTGGCGATGGTGTTGCCGCCGGCGGCCCAGCACCAGTTGTTCTTCTGCTGCGCCTGCATGGTGATGCCCAGCCGCTTGTACGCCAGGGCCGCGCCGGGGGTGTCCGCGCCGCGGTCGGCGGCGGTTGCGGTACCGGCGCCGGTGCCGACCGGCAGCAGGACGAGGAGCAGGGCGGATATCAGGGCTGAGGTCAGGGAGGCGGCCGGGGAAAGCCGCCCTCTTCTGTTGCGCATCGCGTTCCTCCCGAATGGGGACCCGAGGTGGGGACTCGGGGTGTGTGGGGGTGGAGGAGCGCGTCCGGACGCTGTGGAGGAGCATCAGGGTGTTGTCGCGATCAGGTCAACACGCTTCAATACGCGGTGACATTGCAGTGTGAACGGTGGGGCTGCGGTGTGAACGGTTGCTGCCGTTCCACCAGGTCCCCCGGTACCACCGGCCCGGCCCCCCACCCGGCGCGTGTGAACGTTCACAGAGGAGTCGCCATGCGGCCCACCGGCGACCCGCCAGTCACGCCGGGCACGGCGGAGCTCGGACAACTGCTGCGCGGCGGCCCCTTCCACCTCGCGCTGCGCGCCGCCATAGCCGCCCGCGGCCTGCCCCTGCAACGCGTCCAGCACCGGCTCGCGGCGCGCGGCATCAAACTCGGGGTGACCAGCCTCAGTTACTGGCAGCAGGGAGCCAGGCGGCCCCGCCACCCCGAGTCCCTGCGGGCGGTCTCCGCCCTGGAGGAGATCCTGGAACTGCCCGGCGGCTCCCTGCTGCGGCTGCTGGCCGATCCCCTCCCCGCGGCCGGCCCGCCCCGCCCGGCCGCCCGCTCCTACCGGGCGCTGGTGAGCGTGGGCGCGGCGGTGGAGCGGCTGCTGGCCGGGATGGAGCTCCCGGCGGACGGCGGCCTGCACACGGTCGGCCACCACGAGCGGGTCCGCATCGGCCCGGGCGGCGAGCTGCGCACGCGGGAGTCGCAGCAGATCGTCCGGGCCCACCGCGACGGCGTCGACCGCTACCTCGCCGTCCACCACGGCGATCCGGGGTGCGACGCGACGCGGGTGGAGGTGACCGCGTACGAGAACTGCCGCACGGGGCGGGTGCGCTGCCACCCGGAGGCCGGGGTGGTGGTGGCGGAGCTGCTCTTCGACGCCCGGCTCCGGCGCGGGGACACGTACGTCTTCGGCTACGGGATCGAGGACGGCACGGGCGGCCGCAGCACGGAGTACGTGCGCGGCTTCAGCTACGCGGGCGGGCAGTACATGCTCCAGGTCGCCTTCGACGAGGCGGCCCTCCCGGTGCGCTGCCGCCGCTTCGCCCGCACGGGCCCCGACGCCCCCCGCACCGCCCTCGGCGACCTCACCCCGAGCGGCCGCCACCGCGCGGTGCACCTGCTGGAACAGGGCATCCGGCGCGGCATCCTGGGCATCACCTGGGACTGGGAGTAGCGCCCGCGATCCCTTCCGCCGACGGCTAGCCGGCGATCAGCTTGCCGTTCTCCACCTTGACCGGGACGGCCGGCAGAGGGTCGGTGGCCGGGCCGCGCAGGACCTTGCCGGTGGTGACGTCGAAGCGGCTGCCGTGGCAGGGGCAGTTGCCCTCGCCCTCGACGATCTTGTCCAGGACGCAGCCGGCGTGCGTGCACTGGGCGCTGAACGCCTTGTACTGGCCCTCCGCCTGGCAGCTGACGACGACCTTGCGCTCGCGGAACAGCTTCGCGCCGCCGACCGGGACGTCGGCCGCGCCGCCCAGCTCGACCGGCTCCTTCGGGACGGCCGGGCTGCCGGCGCCGCTGTTGCTCTCGGTGGAGCACGCCGTGAGCGCCGTCCCCGCGCCCACGGCCCCGGCGAGCGCGGCGGCGCCCTTGAGGACGGTACGGCGGGCGGCGGGCTGCTGCGCGGACATGTGGTTCTCCTGGCACGAGTGGCGGGCCCCGGGTGCGGGGCCACGGGTCGACCCGACGATACCGGCGTCCGATGGGATACCTTCCCCCGCGTGATCGTCGTCGGCGGAGAAGCCCTGATCGACCTCGTGCCCGTCGAGCGGCCGGCGGGCGCCCTGCTGCCCCGGCCCGGCGGCGGGCCCTACAACACCGCCCTGGCGCTGGGCCGGCTGGGGGCGGAGGTGGCCTTCTGCTCCCGGGTGTCGGCGGACGGCTTCGGCGAGGGCCTGCTGGCCGGGCTGCGGGCCGCGGGGGTGGACCTCTCGCTGGTGCAGCGGGGGCCCGAGCCGACCACGCTGGCCGTGCCCTCGCTGGGCCCGGACGGCTCGGCCGTCTACGGCTTCTACGTCGAGGGGACCGCCGACCGGCTGTTCACCCTGCCGCCCACCCTGCCCGCGGGGGTACGGGCCCTCGCGCTCGGCACCTGCTCCCTGGTGCTGGAGCCGGGCGCGTCCGCGTACGAGGCGCTGCTGCGCCGGGAGTCGGGGCGCGGGCTGCTGACCCTGCTGGACCCCAACGTCCGCCCGGCGCTGATCGCGGACCCGGCGGCGTACCGGGAGCGGTTCCTGGGGTGGCTGCCGTACGTGTCGGTGCTCAAGCTCTCGGAGGAGGACGCGGCCTGGCTGGGCGGGCGGGTCGGCGACTGGCTGGCGGCCGGCCCGAGGGCGGTGGTGCTCACCCGGGGCGCGGCGGGGCTGACGGTGTGGACCTCGGACGGCGCGGAGCACAGCGCGGCGGCCAGCCCGGTCGTGGTGGCCGACACGATCGGCGCGGGCGACACGGTCAACGCGGCGCTGCTGCACCGGCTCGCCGGGACCGCGGACCCCGGCGCCGCCGACTGGCCGGACGTGCTGGCCTACGCGGCCCGCGCGGCCGCCCTGACCTGTACCCGGGCGGGCGCCGAGCCCCCGTACGCGGCGGAGCTGGCGCTCAGCCGATAGCCGCCCACAGGGTCCGGGCGACCGCCGGGGCGAACTCCTCGACCGGCTGGACCACGTCGGCGCCGGAGAAGTGCAGGAAGAAGGCCCGCTGGAAGCAGGCACCGAGCAGGAGCCCGGCGGCGGCCCGGGGGTCGGCGTCCTCGCGGAGCCGGCCGGCGGCGAGTTCGCGGCGCAGCCTCCCCTCCAGGGCGTCCAGCACCACGTGCGGGCCGGCGCCGATCTTCTGGACCCCCTCGCGGTGGCGGCTGAGCAGGGCGGGTTCGGCGAAGAGCGAGGCGGCCAGAGGCATGGCCTCGGCATAGAAGAGCGAGGCGTGCCGGGCGATGCCGGCGAGCGCCTGCTCTCCCCCGCCCTCGTCCGGGTCGGCGGTGAGGGCGGCCATCAGCGGACCGGCGTTCGGGGTGCGCTCCATCAGGACCCGCACGAACAGCTCTTCCTTGTTGGCGAAGTGCTTGTAGAGCGCGGCCTCCGAGCAGCCCGCCTCGCGGGCGATGGCCTTGGTGGTGGTGTTGGCGAGGCCGATGGTGCGCATGAGGCCTTCGGCGGCATCCAGCAGGCGCTCGGGCGTGGGACGGCTTGACGTAGGGGTGGGCATTCACTCACCCTAGTGGACACAGGGGTGAGTGAGTACTCACCCACCATCTCGGACGGGGATCCCACGATGAAGATCACGGTGTTCGGAGCGACGGGCGGCGTCGGCCGCGAGGTGGTCCTGCAGGCACTGGACGCGGGCCACGAGGTGACGGCCGTCGTCCGCGACCCGGCCCGGCTGGACGTGCCGGAGCACGACCGGCTGCGGGTGGCGGTGGTGACGGACCTGACGGACGAGGAGGCACTGCTGCCGGTCCTCGCGGGGCGGGACGCGGTGGTCTCGGCCCTCGGCCCCGCGAACAACAGGCAGGCCCGGCTGACCCCGATCGCCGGACCGGCGCTCCGGGCGATCGTCTCCGCGATGGACCGGGCCGGGGTGAGCCGGCTGTCCGCGGTGAGCGCCGCGCCGCTGGCGCCGGACCTCCCGGAGGACGGGGCGCTGACGCGGATGGTGGTGTACCCCTTGCTGCGGCGGCTGCTGCGCGACCTGTACGCCGACCTGGCGGTCATGGAGGCGGCGATCGGCGCGAGCCGGGCCGAGTGGACGGTGGTCCGCCCGCCGCGGCTGCTGAACCGGCCGCGGACGGGGGCGTACCGGCGGGCGCTCGACGCGAACGTGCCGGGCGGGAAGGTGATCGCCCGCGCGGACGTCGCGGACGCGCTCCTGACGACCCTGGGCGACGCCTCGACGGCGGGCCACGCCCTTGGCGTCGCCGCCTGAGGCGTTGACCGCTGCGCGGTGCCTGCCCCTCCCCACCCTTCAACCTCCCCCAGACTCCGTCCGGCGGGACCTCCAGCCCTCAATCGCCGGGCGCGGCTCGCAGACACGGCGCTACGCGCCCGCGCCTCAAACACCGGCGGGGCTGAATCAGCCTCGCCGGCGTTTGAGGCGCGGGATCTGGGGCGGAGCCCCGGGGAACGGGCGAAGGGCTGGTAGGGGACCGGCCCCGCGCAGCGGCCCGCCCGGCCCCGCCCCCGGCCAGGGGCTACGCCTTGCGGGTGCGGGCCGCGGCCTTCTTCGCGGGGGCCGCCGCCTTCTTGGCCGGGGCCTTCTTCGCCCTCCGGGCGACCGGCGCCGGAGGCGCCCCCGCGTCGGAGATCCGCTCCGCCCCCAGGATGTCCCGCAGGAACTTGCCCGTGTGGCTCGCGCCCACCGACGCGACCTGCTCCGGGGTGCCCTCGGCCACCACCAGGCCGCCGCCGTAGCCGCCCTCGGGCCCCATGTCGACGACCCAGTCCGCTGTCTTGATGACGTCGAGGTTGTGCTCGATGACGATCACCGAGTTCCCCTTGTCCACCAGCCCGGACAGCACCTTGATCAGCTTCGAGATGTCCTCGAAGTGCAGACCCGTCGTCGGCTCGTCCAGGACGTACACCGTCCGGCCGGTCGACCGCTTCTGCAGCTCCGACGCGAGCTTCACGCGCTGCGCCTCACCGCCCGACAGCGTCGGCGCGGACTGGCCGAGGCGGACGTAGCCGAGCCCGACCTCGTTCAGCGTGCGCAGGTGCCGGGCGATGGTCGGCACGGCCTCGAAGAAGTCCAGCGCCTCCTCGATCGGCATGTTCAGGACTTCGGCGATGGACTTGCCCTTGTAGTGCACCTCCAGCGTCTCCCGGTTGTACCGGTCGCCGTGGCACACCTCGCACGGGACGTACACGTCCGGCAGGAAGTTCATCTCGATCTTGATGGTGCCGTCGCCGGAGCAGTTCTCGCACCGGCCGCCCTTGACGTTGAAGGAGAAGCGGCCCGGCAGGTAGCCGCGCACCTTCGCCTCCATCGTCTCCGCGAAGAGCTTGCGCACGTGGTCGAAGACGCCCGTGTACGTCGCCGGGTTGGACCGGGGGGTCCGGCCGATCGGCGACTGGTCGACGTGCACCACCTTGTCGACGAGGTCGTCGCCGTCCACCCGCGTGTGGCGGCCCGGTACCGACCGGGCGCCGTTCAGCTCGCGCGCCAGGTGCGTGTACAGGATGTCGTTGACCAGCGTCGACTTGCCGGAGCCGGAGACGCCGGTGACCGCCGTGAGCACGCCCAGCGGGAAGGACACGTCGATGTCCCGCAGGTTGTTCTCCTTGGCGCCGTGCACCGTCAGCCTGCGCTCGCCGTTCACCGGGCGGCGTACGTCCGGGACGGCGATCGACTTCTTGCCCGACAGGTACTGGCCGGTCATGGACTCGCCGTTCTCCAGCAGCTCCTTCAGCGAGCCGCTGTGCACCACCTTGCCGCCGTGCTCGCCGGCGCCGGGGCCGATGTCCACGACCCAGTCGGCCACCTTGATGGTGTCCTCGTCGTGCTCGACGACGATGAGCGTGTTGCCCATGTCCCGGAGCCGTACCAGCGTCTCGATCAGCCGGTGGTTGTCGCGCTGGTGCAGGCCGATCGACGGCTCGTCCAGTACGTACAGCACGCCGACCAGGCCGGAGCCGATCTGCGTGGCCAGCCGGATGCGCTGGGCCTCGCCGCCCGACAGGGTGCCCGCGGCGCGGTTCAGGGAGAGGTAGTCCAGGCCCACGTCCACGAGGAAGCGGAGCCGCTCGTTGACCTCCTTGAGGACCCGCTCGGCGATCTTCTTGTCGCGGGCGTCGAGCTTCAGCCGCCCCAGGAAGTCGGCGCACTCGCTGATCGACATCGCGGCGACCTCGGCGATGGAGCGCTCCATCACCGTCACCGCGAGCACGATCGGCTTGAGCCGGGTGCCCTCACAGGTCGGGCAGGGCACCTCGCGCATGTAGCCCTCGAAGCGCTCGCGGCTGGCGTCGCTCTCGGACTCGGCGTGCCGGCGCTTGACGAAGGGCACGGCGCCCTCGAAGGCCGTCGTGTACGCCCGCTCGCGCCCGTACCGGTTGCGGTAGCGGACCTCGATCTGGGTCTTGTGGCCGTACAGCAGGGCCTTCCTCGCCCGCTGCGGCAGCCCGGCCCACGGGATGTCGGTCCGGAAGCCGAGCTCCCCGGCGAGGGCGCCGATCAGCCGCTGGAAGTAGTCCTTGGTGTGGCCGAGCGCCCACGGCGAGACCGCGCCCTCGTCCAGGGACTTGTCCTCGTCCGGGACGATCAGCTCCGGGTCGACCTCCATGCGGGTGCCGATGCCGGTGCATTCCGGGCAGGCGCCGAAGGGCGAGTTGAAGGAGAAGGAGCGCGGCTCCAGTTCCTCGAAGGACAGGTCGTCGTAGGGGCAGTAGAGGTGCTCGGAGTACATCCGCTCGCGCTCGGGGTCGTCCTCGGCGAGGTCGACGAAGTCCAGGATCACCATGCCGCCGGAGAGGCCCAGCGCGGTCTCGACGGAGTCGGTGAGCCGGCGCTTGGCGCTGTCCTTGACGGTGAGGCGGTCGACGACCACCTCGATGGTGTGCTTCTCCTGCTTCTTCAGCGTGGGCGGCTCGGAGAGCTGGATGGTCTCCCCGTCCACCCGCGCCCGGCTGTAGCCCTTGGTCTGGAGGTCGGCGAAGAGGTCGACGAACTCGCCCTTGCGCTCGCGGACCAGCGGGGACAGCACCTGGAAGCGGCTGCCCTCGGGGAGCGCGAGGACCTTGTCGACGATCGCCTGCGGCGACTGCCGGGAGATCGGGCGGCGGCACTCGGGGCAGTGCGGCTTCCCGATGCGCGCGAAGAGCAGGCGGAGGTAGTCGTAGACCTCGGTGATCGTGCCGACGGTGGAGCGGGGGTTGCGCGAGGTCGACTTCTGGTCGATCGAGACGGCCGGGGAGAGGCCCTCGATGAAGTCGACGTCGGGCTTGTCCATCTGCCCCAGGAACTGCCGGGCGTAGGAGGACAGCGACTCGACGTAGCGGCGCTGCCCCTCGGCGAAGATCGTGTCGAAGGCCAGGGAGGACTTGCCCGAGCCCGAGAGGCCGGTGAAGACGATGAGCGAGTCGCGGGGCAGGTCGAGCGAGACGTTCTTCAGGTTGTGCTCGCGAGCGCCACGAACGATGAGACGGTCGGTCACGCCGGTCGCACCTTTCTTGAGAGAGCGGGGGCACGGGCCCCGACTGTCCAGGGTATGGGGGGCGCCTCTGCGATGGGATGGAGTCTGGCTTCCGAGCGTATAGCACGCACATTCGATTTACGGCACTCCGGAGACCGCTTCACCCGATCGTGTGGCGGGCCCCCGTCAGCACTAGGCTCGGAACCATGACTGATCATGTGCACGACCTGGCCTCTGTACGTGAAGCCACGGAACGGCTGCTGAACGCGGTCGCGAAACTGGACAACGCCTCCCTCTCCGAGGAGTCACACCTCCCGGGATGGACCCGCGGCCACATCCTGGCCCACCTGGCGCGCAACGCCGACGCCCTCGTGAACGTCCTCGAGGGCCGCCCCATGTACGAGAGCGCCGCCGCCCGCGACGGGGACATCGAGCGCGACGCAGGGCGGCCCCTGGAAGAACACCTGACGGACCTCCGTGATTCCGGGGCCCGCTTCCTCGCCACCAGCGAGCCCGCCCAGGACTGGCAGCGCACCGTCGAGCTGCGCAACGGCGTCACCGACCTGGCCGCCAACGTGCCCTTCCGCCGCCTCGTCGAGGTCGAGCTCCACCACGTCGACCTCGACATCGGCTACGAGCTCCACGACCTCGCGGACGAGTTCGCCGACCGGGAGATCGCCTTCCTCGCCGACCGCTGGTCCGGCCGCCCCGACGTCCCGCCGGTCACGCTCCGGTACTCGGACGGCGAGTTCGCCGCTCGCACGGGCGGCACCGAGGGCACCCCGGTGACCCTCAGCGGCGCTCGGGACGACCTGCTCGGCTGGCTGGCCGGCCGCGGCCTCAAGGGCGCCCATCTCGCCATCGAGGCCGGCGACGGCCTCCCCGCACTCCCCGCGCTCTAGGATTCCGACATGACGTACAGCGGAGCGGTCAAGGTCGGCGGTCCGGCCGACGTGCACGAACTCGCGGACCTGATGATTTCCAAGGTCGCGGTCGGTTCCATGAACAACAACGCGTACCTGCTGCGCTGCCGGGCCACCGGCGAGCAGCTGCTGATCGACGCGGCAGCGGAGGCGGACACCCTGCTGCACCTGATCGGCGACGACGGCATCGCGTCCGTCGTCACCACCCACCAGCACGGCGACCACTGGGGCGCGCTCCAGGCCGTCGTCGACGCCACCGGGGCGCGCACCCACGCCGGCGCGTACGACGCCGAGGGCATCCCCGTCCCCACGGACGTGCTGGTCCAGGACGGCGACACGATCACGGTCGGGCGGGTCTCCCTGACCGCGCGCCACCTGGTCGGGCACACCCCCGGCTCGATCGCGCTGGTCTACGACGACCCGCACGGGCACCCGCACGTGTTCACCGGCGACTGCCTCTTCCCGGGCGGTCCTGGCCGGACAACACAGCCGGAGGAGTTCAACACCCTCATGGACGGCCTGGAGGCCAAGCTGTTCGGCGTCCTCCCGGATGAGACCTGGGTCTATCCGGGCCACGGTAACGACACCACCCTCGGCAAGGAGCGGCCTCACCTCGCGGAGTGGCGCGCGCGAGGCTGGTAGCCACGACACATACCGCACAGCCGACGGCACCCGTGCGCGTGGGTGCAGCCGATACCCCTCGGTCGTCTCTATCAATTCCGGACGTTTCTCCCTTGGGTGGCCTGAACGCTGATTCAAGACCGTTCAGGCAGAAATCCGGCCATCCGCAGAACTCCCAGCGACGGCCCACTCACTGTCCGCCTAGATTCAGCCGTGGTCCGGGCGCTCCGCAGCGACCCGAGCCGAAGGCCCATTCACCGAATCTGAAGGGGGAGTCGCATGCCTGACATCGATCTCGGACTGGCGACGGACTGGAACGAGGGGGACACCCACGGCCGCGTGAAGCTGCGGCAGAACCAGGTCTACCCGACCTCGCCCAAGAAGGACGTGCTCATCAGCTCCCCCGTGAGCATCGAGCTCTCGGTGAACTCGAACTACTCCACCTCCCAGGAGGCGGACAAGATCTACTTCACGACCCATCACGGCTCGACGAAGAAGATCATCGCGGTGCTCGACTCCGACGGGAACCTGCACATCGCCGGACGTCTGATCACCGAGCAGAAGGACCTCGGCTACTAGCGGCTGCCCGCTCTGCGCCGGGCGACGAGGCCGCGCTCCCGAGTGAGCCGGCATCTGCCTCCCACCCGCACGGCGCAAGGGCCCGCGCGACCCGATACCGGTCGCGCGGGCCCGTCCCGTGTCCGGGAGTTCGTCGCTACCCAAGTATCGGTCCGGGCAGGACTGGCGGAGCCCAGCCAGTCCTTACCGCCCTCAGGTGATGGCTGACAGGGAAGCGCTCGTTCCCGGGCGGCGTGGGCAACACGTGGGGCGACGCGAAGAACTTCGCCAGCCTCATCGACGACGTCCAGCACAAGCTGTTCGAGCAGCTGCCGGACGAGACCTGGGTCTACCCGGGCCACGGGAACGACACCACGCTCGGCACCGAGCGCCCGCACCTCGCGGAGTGGCGCGAGCGCGGCTGGTAGCGATCGCGGTCAACTCCGCGGGGCCGCGCACTCCTTCCGGTCGACCTTGACCGAACGCATGTCCTGTGGGTGCGGGTTGGGGTAGTTGCTGCACCATGCAACAACACCCCTCCCCGTCCCCCGCCACCTCCCCTTCCTCCCCCTCGATGCTGCGGCTCGCCACCGCCTCCCTGGTCGGCACCGCCATCGAGTTCTACGACTTCTTCGTCTACGGCACGGCCGCGGCCCTGGTCCTCGGCCCGCTCTTCTTCCCCTCCTTCTCTCCGCTCGCCGGGACCCTCGCCGCCTTCGGCACGTTCGGCGTCGGATTCCTGGCCCGCCCGCTCGGCTCGGCCCTCTTCGGCCACATCGGCGACCGCTACGGGCGCCGTCCCGTGCTGCTCGGCTCGCTGCTCCTGACCGGCCTCGCCACGGTGGCCGTCGGGTGCGTGCCCTCCTTCTCCGCCATCGGCATCGCGGCGCCGGTCCTGCTGCTCCTGCTGCGCTTCCTCCAGGGGCTGGGCCTCGGGGGCGAATGGGGCGGGGCGGTCCTGCTGACCGCCGAGCACGCCCCGGAGCGGCGGCGCGGACTGTGGTCGAGCTTCCCGCAGATGGGCCCCGCGGCCGGCTTCCTGATGGCCAACGGCCTGACGCTGGGGCTGTCCGGGACGCTGAGCGAGGCCGAGTTCGCGGCCTGGGGCTGGCGGGTGCCGTTCTGGGCGGCCGGGCTGCTGGCGCTGGCCGGGCTGTGGCTGCGCCGGTCCGTCGAGGAGACCCCGGAGTTCCGCACGCTCGCCGAGGCCGGCCGGCAGGCCGACGCCCCGCTGGCCGAGGTGGTGCGCGGCCACTGGCGGCTGCTCCTGCTGACGGGCGGGGCGATGGCGGTCGGCTACGCCGTCTTCTACACGGTCACCACCTGGTCCCTCGCGTACGCCACCGGCCGCGCGGGCGTGGACCGCACCGTGATGCTGGCCATCGTGATGGCGGCGGTCCTGCTCATGGGGCTGGCCACCCCGCCGCTGGCGGTGCTCGGCGACCGCTGGGGACGGCGGCCGCTCTGCCTGGCCGGCAGTGCGGCCTGCGCGCTGTGGATGTTCCCCTTCGTCGCCCTGCTGAACACGGCGGATCCGCTGCTGATGACGGTGGGCTGCGTCGGCGCGCTGCTGGCGATGGTGCTGATGTTCGCCGTGGTCGGCGCCTACCTGCCCGAGCTGTACGCCCCGCGCCTGCGCTGCACGGGCGCGGCCGTCGGCTACAACCTGGGCGGCGTGCTGGGCGGTGCGCTGACCCCGATCGTGGCGACGGCCCTGGCGGACGGCCCGGGCCCGCCGTGGGGCGTGGCGGTGTACCTGACGGGTGTCTCGCTGGTCAGCCTGGGCTGCTTCGCCCTGCTCCCGGAGACCCGGCCGGCCCTGGCCCGGGCGGCGAGGAGCGAGCCCGCGGTGGCCTGAGGCGCGTGCGCCGCGGAAACGGGGACGGGCCCGGGAGCAGCTGCTCCCGGGCCCGTCCCCGTACGGTCGGCCGTGGGGCCGGTCAGGCGTCGACGCTCTTGGGCTCCGCGGCGTCGGCCTCGGCCGCGGCCTGCTTCTTCGAGGCGATCAGGCTGGTGATGGTGGTGATGACCAGGACACCGCAGATGACGCCCAGGGAGACCGGGATGGAGATCTGCGGTACGTGCACCCCGGACTCGTGCAGGGCGTGCAGCACCAGCTTGACGCCGATGAAGCCGAGGATCACCGACAGGCCGTAGCTGAGGTGGACCAGCTTCTTGAGCAGGCCGCCGATCAGGAAGTACAGCTGGCGCAGACCCATGAGGGCGAAGGCGTTGGCGGTGAAGACGATGTACGGGTCCTGGGTGAGGCCGAAGATCGCGGGGATCGAGTCCAGGGCGAAGAGCACGTCGGTGGTGCCGATGGCGAGCATCACGACCATCAGCGGGGTGAGTACGCGCTTGCCGTTGTTCTGGATGAAGAGCTTGGTGCCGTGGTAGCGGTCGGCGACGCCGAACTTCTTCTCGATCGACTTGAGGAGGCGGTTCTCCTCGAACTCGTCCTCGTCCTCGTCCTTGCGCGCCTCCTGGATCAGCTTCCAGGCGGTGTAGATCAGGAAGGCGCCGAAGATGTAGAAGACCCACGAGAAGGTGGTGATGATCGCGGCGCCGGCCGCGATGAAGATCGCGCGCAGTACGAGGGCGATCAGTACGCCCACCAGCAGGACGCGCTGCTGGAGGTGGGAGGGCACGGAGAACTTCGCCATGATCAGGACGAAGACGAAGAGGTTGTCCACGCTCAGGGACTTCTCGGTGATGAAACCGGCGAAGAACTCCTGGGAGGCCTGGCCGCTGCCGAAGAACAGCAGGCCGAGGCCGAAGAGGACGGCGAGGACGATCCAGACGACGGTCCAGATGCCCGCTTCCTTGATCGAAACGTCGTGCGGTTTGCGGCCGATGAGGAAATCGGCGCCGATGAGGATGCAGAGACCGGCAATGGTCAGCACCCAGAGGGTCAACGAAACGTCCACGGTATTCACGCCTCCGGCGGATGGCTCAGCACATGGTCAGCGTCATCGCTGCCGGAGGTCTCTTCCACCCGGCGGCCGGGAGGCCGCGGGCCGGCGCCCCGGGACCCACTGCGCAGATCACCACAGTGGTCCGTATTGACGGGCACGCCGCGCAGGAAATAGCAGGAATACTCCCCTCCGCGGGTACCAGGGTACCCGCGGAGGAGGTGAAAGGTAAAGGGCTCCCCAAGAAGGGGTCACCGGCCGGTCATGGACCGCTCACGGGCGGGCCGTGCGCCGTGCCTCCACCACCCGGTCCAGAGCCCGTTCGAGCACCGTGCTGCCCTGCGGGGGCAGGTCCGGCTCGAAGGTCCAGGCGTGCTGCACCCAGGGGTCGGCGAGGTGGCTGTCCGGCACGGGGGACAGCCGCATCAGCGAGCGCCACAGCGGGTCCAGCAGCGGCCCGTACGCGGAGGCCTCGTCCCGGTCGGCGACCATCAGGAGGTGCACCCCGACCGCCGGGCCCTCGTCGGCCAGGTAGCGCAGCTGGGTGACCGCCCGGTCGTCGAATCCGTGCGGGAAGTCGTGCACGAGCAGCAGTTGCTCGGCCCGGTCCACGTCCGCGGGCAGCTCCTCGGGGGCGCCGGCGCGCAGCGCCATCTGTACGAGGTCCACGCGCCGCGTGAGCCGCGCCAGGGTCCGGCCGACCCCCTCGGCGCCGGCGGCGGGCGGCGCCGCGAGCACCCCGGCCCGCACCAGCGGGGCCAGCGAGGCGGCGCCCGCCCCGGCGGCGTCGATGACGTGGACGGAGAACCGGTCCGCGGGGTGCACCGCGAGCAGCCGTACCGCGTGTGCGACGGCCATGTCCATGGCGGCGCGGCGCAGCCGGTCGGTGTCCATGGCCATGGCGGCCTCGGAGCCGGTACGGCCGTTGTCGATCCACAGGCCGCGCTCCAGCGGGACCCGCATCAGCATCGGGATCCGCAGGCCCGGCATCTCGGGCAGGCTCAGGTTGCCCAGGCGCAGCGCGAGCGGGGCCTCCTCGGGCACGCCCCCGCCGTGCCAGACGGGGTTGTCCCAGCGGGCGTACGCGGCCGGCAGCGCGGGCTCGACCACCTCGGACTCGGCGACCAGCTGGGCGAGGTCCCGGTCGAGGACGGCCCTGGCCTGCGCGACGAGATCGTCCCGGCGGGCCCGGGCGGTTTCGCGGGCGGCGTCCCCGGCGCCGCCGATGCGGTGGCGCGGGTCGGACAGGACCCCGTCCAGTTCGCGGTCCTGCCGCGAGTCGGCGAAGTCGACGGCGCTGCGGTAGGCGGCCACCGTGCGGGCCAGGTCCTCGAACATGCCCCAGACCTGGTTGTAGAGCCGCTCGTCCATGGACCAGCCGCCGGCGTCGCCTGCGACCGGGGCCGGGGGCCGGCCCGGCTCGGCGGCGGCCGCGGGCCGGGGAGCGGGCTCGGGCGCCTCGGCGCTGGTGCGGCGGCGGCGCGGGTGCGCGTAGTCGATGGTGGGCGGGCCCGAGGCCGCGGCGGGGTCCCCCGGGGCGGAGGGCGCGGGGCCGGGCGTACCCGGGTAGGGCACCCCGGAGACCGGGACCGGGTCCGGCGCTCCGGGGGTGGGGGCCGGGGCCGCCTGCCGGCCGGGGTGCGGCGCGCCCTGGGTCTGCGGGGGCAGGGAGGCGAGGGCGCGGTCGCCCCCGGCGGGCCCCGCGGACCCTCGCAGGGCGGCCGCGGCCAGCTCGGCGGCCTCCGGCGCGGGCAGGCCGCCGTCGGCGAGCAGGGCGCCGAGGCCCTCGGCGTACCCCTGGCCGACGGCCCGGACCTTCCAGGCGCCCTGGCGCCGGTAGAGCTCCAGGGCCACCACGGCGGTCTCGGCGTCCAGCCCGGTGAGGGTGAAGCCGGCGAGCTCGGGCCCGTCCGGCGGGGCCACCGCCGCGTGCGGGGGCGGCACGGAGCCGAAGCTCAGCGGCCCGCCGGGCGGCAGCACGAGGAGCAGGCCGATCCGGTGGACCTCCGCGGCGACGGCTTCGAGGTCGACCGCCAGCGTGTGCCGGTCGGCGGCCTCCTGCGGCAGCCGGAGCCAGGAGGGGGCCGGGGCGCCCGGCCGGGCGAGCGCCCCGGGGCCCGTGAGGCGGCCCTGCTCGTCGGCCAGGGACGCCAGGGCGAGCACGGGTGTGCCCGCCGCGACCCTGACCTCGACCCTGTCGTGGGGCACGGGGTGGTTCTGCCCCCGGACCAGTTCGGCCGTCATCGTGCAGCCCCTCCCCCGTGCCTTCTTCTCTTGTTCGGTACTGCTCTTACAGGTGCGGCAGGATCGCCGGCATCAGGTCCTGGAAGGTCCGGCCGTTGGCCGGGTTGCCGAGGGCCGTCATCTGCCAGCCGCTGCCGGCCCGGGACACCTTCGCCATGATCTGCGCGGTGTACTGGCCGCCGCCGTCGAGGGTGTAGCGGGCCAGCTCCTGGCCGTTGGTCTCGTCGACGATGCGGCAGAAGGCGTTCTGCACTTCCTGGAAGGTCTGGCCGGTGAACGAGTTCACCGTGAAGACGATCGTGTCGATGTGCACCGGGACCCGCTGGAGGTCGACGAGGATGGCCTCGTCGTCCCCGCCCTGGCCGACGCCGCCGACCAGGTTGTCGCCGGTGTGGCGGACCGAGCCGTCGTCGCTCTGCAGGTGCCGGAAGAACACCACGTCCACCGGCTGCTTGTCGGCGAAGAGCACCGCCGACGCGTCAAGGTCGATCTCCCGCGTCCGCGAGCCGAACAGCCCCCGGCGCTTGGCCGCCTGCCAACCGAGACCCATCCGGACCGCGGTCAGCGTGCCGCCGTCCGTCTTCTGCAGACTGATGGCCTGACCCTTGGTCATGTTGACCGTCACGCGCGTTCCCCTCTCCATAGCCCGCCCCTAAAGGCCCGCAGCGTGCACCTGCGGCGTTTCCACACCCTACTGACCGCCCCCGGGTCAGGCGAGGCCCGCTTCCCTCATCTGGCGAAGCTCCTTCTTCAGCTCGCCCACCTCGTCCCTGATCCGGGCGGCGACCTCGAACTGGAGCTCGGCGGCCGCTCCCCTCATCCGCTCGGTCATCTGCTCGATGAGCGCTGCCAGTTCGGCGGCGGGCCGGTCGGTCGGCGCGGCGGCCGCCGCCGCCGCACCCTTGGCGGCCTTGCCGCCCTTCCCCTTGGCCGGGGCCGCGGCCTTGCCGCCGAGCGCGGGGACCGGCGCCTTGGCGCCCTTGCCGTCCTTGGCCTGCCGGTAGCCGGTGCCGAGGAGCTCCTCGGTGTCCAGCTCCTCGCGGGCGATGGTGGCGACGATGTCGTTGATCTTCTTGCGCAGCGGCTGCGGGTCGATCCCGTTGGCCGTGTTGTAGGCGATCTGCTTCTCGCGGCGCCGGTTGGTCTCCTCGATGGCCTTCTCCATCGCCGGGGTCATCTTGTCCGCGTACATGTGGACCTGGCCGGAGACGTTGCGCGCGGCGCGGCCGATGGTCTGGATGAGGGAGGTCCCCGAGCGCAGGAAGCCCTCCTTGTCGGCGTCGAGGATCGCCACGAGCGACACCTCGGGCAGGTCGAGGCCCTCGCGGAGCAGGTTGATGCCGACCAGGACGTCGTACTCGCCGGCCCGCAGCTCGCGCAGCAGCTCGATGCGGCGCAGGGTGTCGACGTCGCTGTGCAGGTAGCGGACCTGGATGCCCAGCTCAAGGAAGTAGTCGGTGAGGTCCTCGGCCATCTTCTTGGTGAGGGTGGTGACCAGGACCCGCTCGTCCTTCTCCACGCGGCTGCGGATCTCGTGCACCAGGTCGTCGATCTGGCCCTCGGTGGGCTTGACGACGACCTCGGGGTCGACGAGGCCGGTGGGGCGGATGATCTGCTCGACGAAGCCGTCGCCGCGGGAGAGCTCGTACTTGCCGGGGGTGGCCGACAGGTAGACGGTCTGGCCGACCCGCTCCAGGAACTCCTCCCACTTCAGCGGCCGGTTGTCGAGCGCGGACGGCAGCCGGAAGCCGTGGTCGACCAGGGTCCGCTTGCGCGAGGCGTCGCCCTCGTACATGGCGCCGATCTGCGGCACGGTGACGTGCGACTCGTCGATGACGAGGAGGAAGTCCTCGGGGAAGTAGTCGATGAGGGTGTTGGGCGCCGAGCCGCGCTCGCGGTCGTCCATGTGCAGGGAGTAGTTCTCGATGCCGGAGCAGGAGCCGATCTGGCGCATCATCTCCAGGTCGTAGGTGGTGCGCATGCGCAGCCGCTGGGCCTCCAGCATCTTGCCCTGCTTCTCGAGCTCCGCGAGCCGCTCGGCGAGCTCGGCCTCGATGCCGGTGATCGCCTTCTCCATGCGCTCGGGTCCGGCGACGTAGTGGCTGGCGGGGAAGACGTAGAGCTCGCGGTCCTCGCTGATGACCTCGCCGGTCAGCGGGTGCAGTGTGGACAGCGCCTCGATCTCGTCGCCGAACATCTCGATGCGGACGGCCAGTTCCTCATAGACCGGGAAGATCTCGATGGTGTCGCCGCGCACCCGGAACGTGCCGCGTGTGAAGGCCAGGTCGTTGCGCGTGTACTGGATGTCGACGAAGCGGCGCAGCAGCTGGTCCCGGTCGATCTCCTCGCCCACCTTGAGGGGGACCATCCGGTCCACGTACTCCTGCGGGGTGCCGAGGCCGTAGATGCAGGACACGGAGGCGACGACGATCACGTCGCGCCGGGTCAGCAGCGAGTTGGTCGCGGAGTGGCGCAGCCGCTCCACCTCCTCGTTGATCGAGGAGTCCTTCTCGATGTAGGTGTCGGACTGCGGTACGTAGGCCTCGGGCTGGTAGTAGTCGTAGTACGAGACGAAGTACTCGACGGCGTTGTTCGGCAGGAGCTCGCGGAACTCGTTGGCCAGCTGGGCGGCCAGCGTCTTGTTCGGCGCCATCACCAGCGTGGGGCGCTGGAGCTTCTCGATCATCCACGCCGTGGTCGCGGACTTGCCGGTACCGGTCGCGCCGAGCAGTACGACGTCCTTCTCACCTGCGCGGATGCGCTTCTCCAGCTCGGCGATGGCCGCCGGCTGGTCACCGCTGGGCTGGTACGGGCTGACGACCTCAAAGGGTGCCACCGTGCGTTCGATCTTCGATACGGGCCGCATGAGTCCACCGTACGACCCCGCACTGACACTCACGCCCTTCCGCGGGTCCGCGGGGGCCTGCCACAGGTCCGGCGGGCGGAGCGGATCTCCTCCTTTCCGGTCTGTTTGTCGTAGTTCGGTGGCGTCCCGGTGATCTTCGCGCCGATGATCGCGGTGAACGCTCCACCGTGAAGTGCACCGCCGCAACGGCTCCCGCTCCGCACCCGTCTGACGCAGGACCAGGGCTCACGACCCGAGGAGAAAGCACATGTACGTCCGACCCGCCACCGCGGCAGCCGCCGCGATCCTGGGTTTCGCCCTCACGGTGCTGGGCGGTACGGCCTCCCCGGCCGCCACCGGCCCCGGCTCCCCCGGCACCGCGAGCGGGGTCCTGGGCCCCGTCGTGTACGCCCACCGGGGGGCTTCCGCGTACGCCCCGGAGAACACCCTCGAAGCGATCGACCTGGCCCGGCGGCTGGGCTTCGACTGGGTGGAGAACGACGTCCAGCGGACGAAGGACGGCGAGCTGGTGGTGGTCCACGACGACACCCTCGCCCGCACCACCGACGCCGAGCAGGTCTTCCCCGACCGTGCGCCCTGGCGGGTCCGGGACTTCACGGCGGCGGAGATCGGGCGGCTGGACGCGGGCGGCTGGTTCGCGCCGCGCTTCGCGGGCGCCCGGGTGCCGACGCTGCGCGAGTACATGGGCCGGGTCCAGGAGAACCGGCAGAAGCTGCTGCTGGAGATCAAGAAGCCGGAGCTCTACCCCGGGATCGAGCGGCAGACGCTGGAGCTCCTGGACGAGCTGGGCTGGCTCGACGCGGACCACGTCGCGCGCCGTCTGGTGGTGCAGAGCTTCAGCGCCGACTCCGTGCGGACGGTGCACGGCCTGGGCCCCGACCTGGTGACGGCCTTCCTGGGCACCCCCGCCGTGGCCGACCTGCCCCGCTACGCGGAGTTCACGGACCGGATCAACCCGTGGCACACGACGATCTCGGCGGACTGGGTGACGGCGGTGCACGGCCTGCTGGGGGCCCACGGCAAGGCCATGGAGGTGGACACCTGGATCGTGGACGACGCGGCCACCGCCCGCAAGGTCCGGGACATGGGAGTGGACGGGATCATCACGAACGCGCCCGACGTGGTGCAGAACGCCGTGATCGGCTTCGGGGACTTCTGAGACCTCCGGGCCGGGACCGGGACGGGACTGCGCCGGGACTTGGACGGGGCTGGGCCGGGACTGCGCGGACACCCCCGGTGGGGGCCGGGAGCCGTCCGCGCTGTCGGTGGCGGGCCGTACCGTGGAGGCGTGGACAGCACCGAGCGGCCCCGCGGGCCGCACCTCGAATGGACCGTCGTCCCCAGTGACATCGGCCCCCTGCTCCTGGCCGCGACCCCCGAGGGTCTGGTCCGGGTCGAGTTCCACGCGCGCCCGGACCGGGCCGACCGGATGATCGGGTCGCTGGTCTCCCGGCTCGGCGCGGACGCGTGGCGGCCGGACCCGGGCGAGGAGGTGCTGCTGGCCGAGCCGATACGCCAGCTGGAGGCGTACTTCGCCGGCTCGCTGAGGCGCTTCGAGCTGCCGCTGGACTGGCGGCTCAGCTCGGGTTTCAACCGCCAGGTGCTGCTGGAGCTGGACCGCTCGGTGCCGTACGGGTCGGTCGTCGGGTACGGGGAGCTGGCCGCCCGGGTCGGGCAGCCGGGCGCGGCCCAGGCCGTGGGCAACGCCATGGGATCGAACCCGCTGCCCGTGGTCGTGGCCTGCCACCGCGTGGTGGAGAACGACGGCGGGATCGGGGGTTTCGGCGGCGGCGTGGAGACCAAGCGGATCCTGCTCGCGCTGGAGGGCGTGCTCCCACAGCCCCTCTTCTGACCTGCGGTTTCCGTAGCGCCGGTGACAGCGGGTGGCCGCGGGGCCCCGGGCCGCGATACCCGGTTCCCCCGCGAGGCCGGCGGTGGGAAACTGCCGCCGTGACCACTCCTGCCGTTCCGGGCCCCGTCCCGTCCGCTCCCGCCGCACCCGCCGCACCCGCCGCACCCGCCGCACCCGCGCGATGGGGGTGCCCGGCGTGAGCGCCTCCCCCGAAACCTCCGCGGGCCCCGTCGGCGCGGCCGCGCCGGTCGACGCCGCGGACCTCCCCCGGCTCCAGCGCCGGACGTCCGCGGTACTGATGGCCAGCCAGATCCTGGGCGGCCTGGGTGTGCCGATCAGCATCGCCCTGGCCCCCGTGCTGGCCACCGAGATCAGCGGCACCGAGGCCCTGTCCGGCTTCGCGTCCACCGCCGCCGTGATCGGCACCGCCCTGGTCTCGCTGCCGCTCGCCGCCCTGATGACCGCGCGCGGACGCCGGCCGGGGCTGGTGGTGGCGTACGCGATCGGCACGCTCGGCGCGGCCCTGGTGGTCCTCGCCGCCTCGGTCAAGAACTTCCCGCTGCTGATGCTCGGCATGGCCGCCTTCGGCGCGGCCTCCTCCGCCAACCTCCAGGCCCGCTTCGCCGCCGCCGACCTCGCCGCACCCGACCGGCGGGCCCGCGCGATCTCCCTCGTCGTGTGGTCCTCCACCCTGGGCGCGGTGCTCGGGCCCAACCTCTCCGCCCCCGCCAGCGACAGCTTCGCCGGCACCTCCATACCCCAGACGGCGGGTCCCTTCGTCTGGGCCGGCGCCGTCTTCGTCCTCACCGGCACGCTCCTCGCCGTGTTCCTGCGGCCGGACCCGCTGCTGACCGCCCGGGCCCTCGCCGGGGCCGGCGAGCAGTCCCGTCAGGCGCGCTCGCTGCGCGCGGGCATGGCCGCCGTGAAGGCCTCGCCACGGGCCAGGCTCGCACTGCTCACGGTCGCCGTGTCACACACCGCCATGGTCTCGATCATGGTGATGACCCCGATGGACCTCAGCCACCACGGCGCCGGCCTGCGCCTCGTCGGCCTGGTGATCAGCGGACACATCGCGGGCATGTTCGCCTTCTCCCCCGTCATGGGCTGGCTCGCCGACCGCCTCGGCCGGCTGTCCGTGATCGGGCTCGCGACCGGACTGCTCTCCATCGCCGCCCTGCTCGCCGGCACGGCCGACGGGAACCACGCCCAGAGCGCGGCCGGCCTCTTCCTGCTCGGGCTCGGCTGGTCCGCCGGAATGGTCTCCGGCTCCGCGCTGCTGACCGACTCGGTGCCCCAGGCCGCGCGGGCCGCCGTACAGGGCCTGAGCGACCTGACGATGAACACCGCCGCCGGTGTCGGCGGAGCCGCCGCCGGGCTGGTCATGTCGCAGGCCGGCTACGGCTGGCTCAACGCGATCGGTGCCGCGCTGCTCCTGCCGATGGCGGCGCTCGCCCTGCTCACCGCCCGGCGCCACCCGGAGCCGGCGAAGCCGGGGGGCCTCAGCAGTTGATGTGGTAGGCCTTGCGCAGCGTCTCGTGGACCGTCCAGGTGGTCCGGTCGCCCTCGCGCAGCACACAGGCCGAGCCGGGGCCCACCTCGAACGTCGCGCCGCCCTCGACCTCGATGGTGGCGCGGCCGCTGACCACCACGAACAGTTCGTCGGCCTCGGTGTCGGTGACCACTCCGGGGGTGATCTGCCAGATCCCCCGGATCTGCGAGCCGTCCGCCGACTCCCACAGCACCTTGCCGGTCACGGCCGGCGTGCCGGAGACGATCTGCGCGGGGTCGAGCTCCTCGGCCTCCAGCTCGGCGTCGGGAACGTCCGCGACGGACACGGCGAAGGAGGCGGGGGCGCTGTGGTCACTGGTGCTCATGGTGCGTCAGCCTAGGGCCGCCGTCCCCGCCCACGGGGTGACCAGAGCGTCCAGCGCGGGCGCGTCCGACGCGTCATTCCGTCGAGCGCGTCCGCACCACGGGCCGGCGCGCCCCGAGAACGGGCTGGTGGAAGCCGGTGTCCTCGGCGGGGTGCCAGACGGGCTCGCCGAAGCCCGCCTGCCGCACGTACCGCGCCGTCTCCTCCTCGGGCAGCGCCCAGTAGGCCGTGGTCGAGGTGTGCGTGCTCCAGGTGTCGCCCGACGGCAGCAGCTGGAGAGTTCCACGTCGTAGCGCTCGCCGTCGGCGTGCCAGTGCCACAGCTGGAAGGTGACGGTCCGCCCCTCCGGCCCGGTCCGCACGTACGGGGCCTGGCTCGCGGGGCGGGTCCGGCGCAGTTCGCCGTAGGGGCGGGTGGAGAGCAGCAGCAGCCCGCCGGGGCGCAGCACCCGGCGGCTTTCGGCCAGCGCGGCACCCACGTCCTCGGCGGTCAGCAGGTGCGGAAGCGCGTTGTCGGCGCACACGACGGCGTCGAAGGAGGCGTCGGGGAAGGGCAGCGCGCGCATGTCGGCGGCCGCGACCGGCAGCGCCAGTCCGCGGGCGGCCGCCTCGCGCGCGGCGCGTGCCGCGGCGACGGGGCTGAGGTCGGTGCCGGTGACCCGGTGGCCCAGGCCCGCCAGGCCCAGCGCCTGGGTGCCGATCCCGCAGGCGCTGTCGAGCACGGTGTGCGGTCCCGGGCCGAGCGAGGCCTTGAGCAGGGCGTCGAGAGCACGGCCCTGGCGGGCGATGCTCGCGTCCCAGTCCGCGTACATGAGGTCGTAGCGGAGGGCGAGTTCGTCGTAGAAGCTCCGGGTGTCCATCCGGGCACGCTACTCGGACAGGTTCGCGCCGGAGCGGGAAGGGCGTGTTTGGGGGCGCGAATCCCGTGCCAGGGATGGGGACATGCCACAGCACAGAGCATCCGAGGTCCCGGTCCTGTCGGAAGAGGTGCGCGAGGCGCTCGCCGCCCGCCGGCCCGTCGTCGCCCTGGAGTCGACGATCATCGCGCACGGCCTGCCGCGCCCCCGCAACCTGGAGGTGGGTCTGGAACTGGAGGAACTGGTCCGGGCGGAGGGCGCGGTACCGGCGACCGTCGCCGTGGTGGACGGGGTCCCGAGGGCCGGCCTCGACAAGGCCGCGCTGGAGCGGATCGCCGCCGGGGAGGGCGTGCGCAAGCTGGGCCACCGGGACCTCGCGCCCGCCCTCGCGGCGGGGGCGACCGGGGCGACGACGGTGTCGGCGACGGCCTTCCTGGCCGCGCGGGCGGGGCTGCGGGTGTTCGCCACGGGCGGGCTGGGCGGCGTACACCGGGAGTGGACGCTCTCGCAGGACGAGTCGGCGGACCTGTCGCTGCTCGCCCGGACCCGGATCACGGTCGTGTGCGCGGGCGTGAAGTCGATCCTGGACGTGCCGGCCACGCTCCAGCGCCTCGAAACGCTCGGGGTCGGGGTCGTCGGCTACCGGACGGAGCGCTTCCCCGGCTTCTACCTGGCCGACTCGGGAGAGCCGGTCGACTGGACGGTGGAGGAGCCGGAGGAGGTGGCGGCGGTGATGGCCGCTCAGGACGCCGTCGGCGGACCGGAGTCGGCACTGCTGGTCGCCAACCCGGTGGCGGAGGCGGAACAGCTGGATCCGGCACTGCACGACCGGGTCCTGTCCGAGGCCCTGGCCGAGTGCCGGGAGCGCGGCATCGCGGGGCAGGCGGTGACGCCGTTCCTGCTGGACTTCCTGGTGCGCGCGACCGGCGGTGCCTCGCTGGAGGCGAACCTGGCCGCGGTACGCGGCAACGTGCGGCTCGGCGCCCGCATCGCGCGAGCCTGGGCGGCCCGCGCATGACGGCGGCGTCGGCGGAGACGCTGCCGGGCGCACTACCCGGCGCGCTGCTGGTGGTCGGCGACGTGGTGACGGACGTGGTGGCGGTGCACCGCGAGCCCCTGGCCCCGGCCACCGACACCACCGCCCGCATCCGCACCCTCCCCGGCGGGGCCGGGGCCAACGCCGCCTGCTGGGCGGCCCGGACGGGCACCGCGGAGGTGCGCCTGCTCGCGCGGGTGGGCTCCGAGTCGGCCCGCTGGCACGAGCGGGCGCTGGTCGACGCGGGGGTGCGGCCCCGGCTGGTGGTGGACCCGGCGGAGCCGACCGGGACGGTGGTGGCGCTGGTCGGCGAGGACGCGGAGCGCACCTTCCTGACCGACAGCGGGGCCTCGCTGCGGCTGTGCCCCGCCGACTGGGTGCCCGCGCTGCTGGACGGTGCCGGGCACCTGCACCTGTCGGGCTACCTGTTCTTCTCGGACAGCAGCCGGGAGCTGGCCCTGGTGGCGCTGCGGGCCGCCCGGACGCGCGGGGTGCCCGTGAGCGTCGACCCCGCCTCGGCGGGGTTCCTGGCCGAGCTGGGCCCCGAACGCTTCCTGGCCGCCGTGGCGGGGGCCGGCGTGCTCCTGCCGAACGAGGACGAGGCCCGGCTGCTGGCGGGCGTACGGGAGCCGGCCCGGGCGGCGGAGGAGCTCAGCCGGCGGGTTCCGCTGGTGGTGGTCACCCGGGGGTCGGGCGGGGCCCTCGTCGCCGAGGGCGGCCGGATCACCGCCGAGGTGGAGGCGGAGCCGGCCGAGGCGGTGGACACCACCGGCGCCGGGGACGCCTTCGCGGGCGGCTTCCTGGCGGCCCGCCTCTCGGGAGCCGGCCCGGGCGAATCCGCCCGGGCCGGCTGCCGCGCGGCCGCCGAATCGGTGACCCGCCTGGGCGGCCGCCCGCCCTTTTGACGCGCCGCGCCCATTTCCCGCGCGCCGCTCGCACGGCTCGGCCCTGGCGGGCCTCCCCGGCGTCGCGCCGCTGCGCCGGACTCCGTCGGTCGGGCCGGTGGGTCGGGCGCGGGTGGTGTGCCGCTGCGCGGGGCTGGCCCCTCCCCGCCCTTCAACCGTTCTCGCCCTCAATCGCCGGGCGCGGCCCACTGCACGGCGCTACCGCGCCCGCGCCTCTGACGCCGGCGGGGCTGGATCTTCCAGCCCCGCCGGATCAGAGGCGCGGGGGTCCGGGGGCGGAGCCCCCAGGGGGCGGGGCTCAGCCCCGGGGAACGGGCGAAGGGCGGGTGGGGGAACCGGCCCCGCGCAGCGGCACAGCATCCCCGCACCCGGCAGGGAGCCGGCACGGCTAGCTCCCGCGGATGCCCGTCCAGGCGGGGTGGCGGGGGTCGTCCGCGCGGACCAGGACGTCGGCCGTCGAGGCCGGGTCCGTGTCCCGCGCGTAACGGGCGAACGCCGCAAGGGTCCATCGCTCGGCCGCCGGCGTCCGCCGCCCCAGCGCCCCCGCCGAGAGGCTGACGTGCACGCTCAGGTCGAACGGGAACCAGTGCCCCAGCAGCAGCGGCCCGTGCACGACCACCACCCCGCCGGGCGGGAGTTCGGTGTACGGGCTGCGGGTGGCCCGGTCGGTGACCGGGTCCCACAGGTCGGGGAGTACCCGCCCGCTGCCGCCGGGGTCCGTCGGGCCGAACACCTCGCGCCACAGCGCGCCCGTGTCGTACCAGCTCCCGAGGTACGCGTCCACGTCCTCGCGCCCGTACTCGAACCGCAGCGACGCCGGCCGCAGGAACCCCCCGGCGGCCACCACGAGCACGGGCCGGCCGCGCGAGCGCAGCGCCCCGGCCAGTTCCTCCGCCAGGACCCCGGTGTCGGCCGCCGGCGCCCCGTCGATACCCACGCGCTGCCAGGTCCCGGCCTCCCGGGGGGCGTCGAGGTGGCCGGCGAGCCGTTCGGCCATCCGCTGCCAGGTGATCGCTTCCAGCTTCACGAGCCCATTGTCAGTGGTGCGTCCTAACGTTTTTCACGAGGGATCACCGGTGGAACGGAGCCGGCGGCCCTGCTCTTGGGGAGGGGTCTGTCATGGCTCGGGAGACGACGTATCTGGAGCTGTCGCAGGAGGACGGCGCGGCGCACAAGTTCTACGAGGTGACCCTGGACGGCACGGCCGTCTCGGTGCGCTACGGCCGCATCGGCGCGGCCGGCCAGCTGCAGAGCTCCTCGTTCCCGACGGCCGAGAAGGCGCGGGCGGCCGCCGCCAAGAAGATCGGCGAGAAGGTCCGCAAGGGGTACGCGCCGGCGGTGCGGGGGGCGCGCGCCGCCCGGTCGGTGACGCGCCGGCAGGTGGCCTCGGCGCCGTCCACGGCCCGCGCGGTGGCGCCGGTGCTGTGGCGCTTCCGCACCGGCTCCTCGGCCTTCGGCATCCACGTGGACGAGGACCGCTGCTGGGTGGGCAACCAGGCGGGGGACGTCTACACGGTGAGCCACGGCGGCGAGGTGCTGGCCCGCTACTCCCTGCCGGACGGGGTGAAGTGCCTGGTGGCGGACGAGTTCTGGATATACGCGGGCTGTGACGACGGCACGGTGTACGACCTGTCGTCGAAGGTGCCGTTCGGGGCGTACGGAATAGCCGCGGACGTGGACATCTACTGGCTCGACATCCACGAGGGCGTGCTCAACGTGTCGGACGCCAACGGCGGTCTGACGGTCATCGACCACGAGGACGAGCACCAGTGGTCGCGGAAGTCCTCCGGTACCGGTGCCTGGATGGTCCGGGCGGACGAGCGGGCCGTCTACCACGGGCACAGTGCCGGTGTGACGGCCTACGCGGCCGACGGGACCGGGCAGTTGTGGCACACCGCGACGCCCGGCGGGGTGCTGTTCGGCTGGCAGGAGGAGCACGCGGTGTACGCGGGCACGGTGCGCAACACCGTGCAGCGCCTGTCGAAGGCGACGGGCCGGGTCGAGGCCTCGTACCCGTGCGACTCGGCGGTGTACTCGTGCGCGACCTCTCCGGACGGCCGGCACGTCTTCGCCGGCGACTCCTCCTCCTCGGTGTACTGCTTCGACGCGGACGGGCGCCGGCTGTGGAAGCTGGGTACCGGTGGGGGTTCCGCCCTGTCGATGCAGTACCTGGACGAGCGGCTGTACCTGGTCACCACGGACGGGTCGCTGGTGTGCGTGGACGCGAGCGAGGCGGCGATCGCCGCGGCCCAGCAGGGTTCCGTGCCGACCGCGGTGGACGTGAAGTCGGCTGCCGCGCTGCCGGTGTTCACCCCGGCGGCCTCCGCGTCGGCGGTGGCGACGGTGTCGGTGGCCTCGGTCCCGGCCGGCGGTGTGGTGGTGGAGTGCGTCCAGCAGGGCGGACGGATGCGGGTGCAGGTGGTCTCGGACGGCTTCGACCACGGCTGGAACGTGCAGTTCCCGCGCGGGATCCGGGAGGCGGGCGCCCGGTACGTGGTGGACGGCCTGCACGCGGCGAGCGGTGGCTTCTACCGGGTGCGCGGGGAGATACGCCGACTGGTCTGAGCGGCGGCGCACCGGGGGTGCCCGGGGTCGGCGGGTCCGCCGGGCGGAGTCCGGGGGAGGCAGGGTGCGGCGCCCCGCGGGGCGGGGGCGTCCACCGACCAGAGGTCGTCCTCGGCGAGGGCGCAGGTTATCTGGAGGACGACGGGCCGGGAGCCCAGGTTGCGGCCGAGGTGTACGTGGCCGGCGCCGGCCGGTTCGACGAAGGTGGCCCCGGCAGGGTGCACCTCCACCGTGCCGTCGGACAGGTACCGGGTCAGGGTGCCGGACTTCACCACCGCCATCAGCGGGACGTGGTGGTAGTGCCATCCCGTGCAGCCGCCGGGGGCTATGACGACCTCCCGGCCCGTGAGGCCCGAGGGCGCCGCCTCCCTCGCCGCTCCCGCGGCTCTGGGGCGCCGTACCGTCGTCTGCCGTCCACCCATGTGCTCCTCCTTGCCAGGGGCTCACGGTAGACAGACCTCATGACTTCCAGTCGGATTTAATGAAAGACCAACAACCCTTCCGAGTCAGGTGATATGGAGACCTGCGGGCGGTATCACAACGGCATGAGTCTCGTCGTCTTCGAGTCGCAGAAGCCGATCCACTGCGCGGCGTGCCGACGGGGGCCGCTGCGGCACCTCGTCCGAGAATCCGGCGTGCCCCGCTGCCTGGACTGCGCCGACCTCGGCCACCTCGTGTACCTCCCGCGCGGGGACGCGGCGCTCACCCGCCGGGCTCGGGAGGGCAGTTCGCTGCACGCCGTCGTGGTGCGCCGGCACAGGGGCCGCCGCCGTTACGAACGCCAGGGGCTGCTGGTGGAGGACGCCGCGCTGGCCCGCGCCGAGCGCGCCTGCCTCGCCGACGCCGACGCCCGGGCCCGCCGCCGGGAGCGGGACCGGCTGCGGCGCGCGGCCGAGGACGTCCGGTTCACCGCGGCCTTCGCGGCCGAGATCCGGCGGCTGTTCCCCGGCTGCCCGGCCGACCGCGCCCAGGCGATCGCCGCCCACGCCTCGGTGCGCGGCAGCGGCCGGGTCGGGCGCACCGCCGCCGGCCGGGCGCTCGACGAACTGGCGGTGTCGGTCGCGGTACGGGCCGCCGTGCGGCACACCGACACCGAGTACGACGCGCTGCTGATGGCGGGCGTGCCCCGGTTCGCGGCCCGGGCCCGGCTGGCGGCGCGGATCGACGCGATCCTGGACGGCTGGCGCGCGGGGGCCGTCAGCTGAGGCGGAAGCGCCGGTACAGGAGAACCCCGCCGAGCAGCAGGGCGCCGCTGCCGGGCACCAGGTAGCCGAGCCCGTCGGAGCCGGTGTGCGCCAGGGCCGAGGGGTCCAGCGGCGGGGCCGGAGGGGCGGGCGGAGCCGGCGGAGCCGGAGGGGCGGGCGGGGTCACCGGCCGCGGTGAGACCGGCGGCGGGGAGACCGGCGGCTGCGCCGGCTTGCCGCCGGTCGGGGTCTCGCCGTTCACGGAGGTGTTCCCGTGGGAGCCGTTGCCGACGCCGACGACGTTCACCGAGTTGCCGCTGACGTTCAGCGGCAGATCCACCGGAAGCTGGATTCCGTTGCCGGACAGCAGCCCGGGGGAATCCTTCGTGCGCCCCTCGGCACTCGCCCCTCCCCCGTTTCCACCGGATCCGGGTTTTGCCGGACCGGAGGGCCGCGGGTCCGGATGCCCCTCGTCCGCAGAGGTGTTGGTACAGCGGTTCCCGGCGGCGGAGTTGAGTACGCCGACCACGCTCACGGTGTTCCCGCACACGTTCACCGGGGTGTGCACGGGCAGCTGCACCAGGTTCCCGGAGAGCAGCCCGGGGGAGCGCTCGGTCTGCCCGCCCGCTTCGGCGTCGGCGTACGCGAAGCCGCCCGCCCCCGCGACCGCCAGCCCGCCGCCCGCGACCATCACCGCGATCAAGCCATTCCGACGACTGTGACGCATCAGGTTTCCTGCCTTCCGGAGGGATTCAGGGGCATCGCGCCCGCACCGGAAACAACGCGGTAAACCCGTTCGGGTTATAGAGGGGGCAGGCATTTCACCCCATCGTGTACTGGGTAGTGCCTACTTCATGACTGAACGACCGCTCCTGCTGCTCGACGTGGACGGCCCGCTCAACCCGTTCCGGTCCCTCTCCGCAGGCCTGCGCGGCTACACGAGCCACCGGATGCGCCCGGACGTCTGGCTCTCCTACCGCGACCCCGAGTCCCGCAAGGCCCGGCGCGGCGTCCGGGTGCGACTGCACCCCTCCCACGGCGCCCGGCTGCAGGCCCTGCCCTTCGAACTGGCCTGGGCCACGGCCTGGACGCACCAGGCCAACACCCTGATCGCCCCGCGCATCGGGCTCCCCGCCGACCTGCCCGTGGTGGAGTGGCCGGAGCTCTTCGCCCGCGACCCCGACGGCCTCTTCTGGAAGACCCGGCCGCTGCTCGACTGGGCGGCCGGCCGGCCCTTCGCCTGGGTCGACGACATGATCACCCCGCAGGACCGCGCCTGGGTGTCCGCCCACCACCCGGCGCCGAGCCTCCTGCTGCGCATCCATCCCCGCCACGGCCTGCGCGACCGGGACTTCGCGGCCCTGTCCGCCTGGGCGGGCGAGATCAGCGCAGCAGGGCGCTGACCGGATCCGGGGACGGAGTCGCGGTGGGCCACCAGTCGTCGGCGTCCGGGCGGGACTCGTAGGCGTACCAGAGGCCCTCGCGGCTCAGGCGGAGCTGGCGGGTCCGGGAGGTGAGCCGGTTGCGCTCGGGGCGGAAGGAGCCCCGGCCGGCGGCGAGCAGGGCGGGGCGGGCCCGGTCGAAGGGCCCGGCCGGCGGGTCCCAGGGCTCGTCGAGCACGGTGAGCGCGGGCAGGCCCCCCTGGCGCCAGGCCGCGGCGGCGCGGGCCAGGTCCGTGGTGCTGCGGCCGGTGGCCCGGGCCAGGTCCCGGTACAGGGTGCGTGCGGTGCCGGTGAGGCCCGAGGTGGGGTGCGCCGAGGCCAGCCGGACGGCGTCCTGCCAGAGGGTGAGCCCGCCGACGGGGTCCTCGGCCGTGGCGAGGAGGGCCAGCGCGCGGGCGGCCGCGTCCCCGGCGAGCTGCTCCAGCGCCAGCGGGTCGGGCGCGGCCGGATCGGCGGGGTAGGCCGGGGGCGGGCCCGCGGCGGCCGGTGCGGTGAGCGGGGCCGGCAGCAGGGGCAGGACGGCGCGGGCGAGCGCCGCCCGGGCCGGAACACCGGGGAAGTCCGGTTCGGCGTCGGGCTGTTCGCGTGCCGCGTGGGCGGCGTTGCGTCGGCCCAGCTCGTCAAGGAGCTCGCGCTCACCGCGGCCGCGCAGGAGCAGCAGGACGAAGGGGTCGGCGTCCAGGAGCCGGGCCGCCCGGTAGCACAGGGCCGCGGCGTGCTTGCAGGGCGGCCGCACCGTGTCCGGGCAGGAGCAGCGCGCCGTCAGCTCGCCCGCGCCCGGCAGCACCGTCTCCGCGAGGGACTGCGGGACCTCCCGCTCCAGCAGCGCCGCGAGGGCCGAGGGGTCGGCGGCCAGTGACTCAAGCAGCGCGGACCACTCGGCGTCCGCGAAGGGGGGCAGGGTCAGCTCGGTGCGGTAGGGGCGGGCCCGGCTGCCCCGGACGTACGCCACGATCCGGCCGGGCGTCACCGTGACCGCGTCGACATGGCCTTCGGCGGCGTACGCGCGCCCGCGGTGGAGGCGGGCCGCGTCCTGCGCGCGCTCCTCCAGCGCGGCCACCCAGGCCCGGCCCCACCAGGTCGCGGCCTCCATCCCGGCGGGCACGGTCTCGAAGGTGCGGCGGCGGTCGTCCCGCGCGGTGATCACGCCGGCCTCCGCAGGGAGACGAGATCGGCCAGCTCGCGGTCCGTCAGCTCGGTCAGCGCGGCCTCGCCGGAGCCGAGCACGGCATCGGCCAGCGCCCGCTTGGCCTCCAGCAGTTCGGCGATACGGTCCTCGACGGTGCCCTCGGCGATGATGCGGTGGACCTGGACGGGCTGGGTCTGGCCGATGCGGTAGGCGCGGTCGGTGGCCTGCTCCTCGACGGCCGGATTCCACCAGCGGTCGTAGTGGATCACGTGTCCGGCGCGGGTGAGGTTGAGGCCCGTCCCCGCGGCCTTGAGGGACAGCAGGAAGACGGGGACCTCACCGGACTGGAAGCGGTCGACGAGCTCCTCGCGGCGGGGCACGGGGGTGCCGCCGTGCAGGAGCTGCGAGGGGATGCCCCGGGAGGCGAGGTGCCGCTCCAGGAGCCGGGCCATGGTCACGTACTGGGTGAAGACCAGGACGGAGCCGTCCTCGGCCAGGATCGTGTCCAGCAGCTCGTCCAGCAGGGCCAGTTTGCCCGAGCGGTGCGCGAGGCGGGGCTCCGCCTCCTTCGGCCCGGCTTCCTTCAGGAACTGCGCCGGGTGGTTGCAGATCTGCTTGAGCGAGGCCAGCAGCTTCATGATCATGCCGCGGCGCTCCATGCCCTCGCTGCCCTCGATCACGGCCATCGCCTCGTCCACCGCCGCCTGGTAGAGGGAGACCTGCTCCCTGGTCAGGGACACCGGATGGTCCGTCTCCGTCTTCGGGGGCAGCTCGGGGGCGATACCGGGGTCGGACTTCTTGCGGCGCAGCAGGAACGGCCGGACGAGCGCGGCCAGCCGGGCCACCGCCGCCTCGTTGCCCCCGTCCTCCTCCTGCTGGTGCTCGACCGGGCGCGCGTGCCGGGCCCGGAAGGTGGTGAGCGGGCCCAGGAGTCCCGGCGTCGTCCAGTCGAGCAGCGCCCACAGCTCGGAGAGGTTGTTCTCGACGGGGGTGCCGGTGAGGGCCACCCGGGCCGGGGACGGGATGGTGCGCAGCGCCTTCGCCGTCGCCGAGTGCGGGTTCTTGACGTGCTGGGCCTCGTCCGCGACGACCAGGCCCCAGCTCTGCTCGGCCAGCCGGGCCGCCGCCGCGCGCATCGTCCCGTACGTGGTGAGGACGAAACCCCCGGCCAGCCCGTCGAGGCTGCGGCCGGCGCCGTGGAAGCGGCGTACGGGGGTGCCGGGGGCGAACTTCTCGATCTCCCGCTGCCAGTTGCCCAGCAGCGACGCCGGGCAGACCACGAGGGTGGGCTCGGGCCGGTCCCGGTGCAGGTGCAGGGCGATCAGGGTGACCGTCTTGCCCAGGCCCATGTCATCGGCGAGGCAGCCGCCCAGCCCGAGCGAGGTCATCAGGTCCAGCCAGGCCAGGCCGCGCAGCTGGTAGTCCCGCAGGGTCGCCTTCAGGGCCGCGGGCGCCGCGACCGGGGGCAGTTCACCGGTGAGCCGGTCCCGCAGGGCGGCCAGCGCGCCCACGGGGACCGCCGGTACCGCCTCCCCGCCGACGTCGGCGGTGCCGGTGAGTACGGTGGCCAGCGCGTCCACCGGGTCGAGCAGGCCCAGCTCCCGCTTGCGCGCCTTGCGCACGAGCTCGGGATCGACCCGCACCCACTGGTCTCGCAGCCTCACCACGGGCCGGTGGGCCTGCGCGAGCGCGTCCATCTCGCCCGGGGTGAGCCGGTCCCCGCCGAGGGCCAGCTCCCAGGAGAAGGAGAACAGGGCGGCCGCGTCGAAGAAGGCGGTGCCGTCGGTCGCGGAACCGGGCGCGGCGGGCCGCACGACGGCGGCCGCCGAGAGCGTACGGGCCAGCTCGCGCGGCCAGTGCACCAGCACTCCGGCCGCCGCCAGCCGGGTCGCGGCGGTACCCAGCAGGTCCTCCAGCTCCGGGTCCGACAGCGGGAGGGCGTCCGGCACCGGCTGGTCGAGCAGGCGCAGCAGCGGCGGCCAGACCCGCGCCGCCCGGCGCAGTGCCAGCACGGCGTCGATCCGGGCGCGCGGGCCGAATCCGGCGGCCGCCGCCCCGGCCCACAGCAGCCCCGCGTCGGTGACCAGGGTCGGATCGGCCAGGCTGTGCACCTGGACCACGGCCGCTCCGGCGCGGCGGACGTCCTCCGGCTCGGCCTCGTCGAACAGGCGGAAGGAGGACAGGTCGAGCCGGAGCGAGATCCCGACCCCGGCATCGGCGCCGGCCGCGACCTGCGCGGCCCACTCCTGTATCCCCGGCACCCGCTGCGGCTCCCGGGCCGCGAACGGCCGGCCTGCGGCGTACTGCGCGGCGGGCGTGCGCGGCAGCACATCGGCGACGGCGTCGAGGAACGCCCGGACCAGGGCTTCGGGCTGGGGCAGGGCTGTCGGGCGGCGTCCCGCGAGCGGGGTGGCGTACCCCTCGTACGGCAGGGCGGCGGCGACGGCGCGCAGGTACCCGACGTCCTGGGCATCCAGCGGCCCGGCGCGCCAGGCGTCGACCCCGTCGGCGGTGAGCCCGGGCAGCAGGCGGCCGCGCGCGGCGAGGGCCAGCGCCTGCGTGGCGGCGGTGCCCCAGGCGCGGGTGGCGGGATGCGCGGCGGGACTGCGTGCGGCCCGCACCAGCACGGGCAGGGCGGCGGCCACCGACAGCGCCACCGCGGGGACCGTACGCGTACGGACGCCGTCCCCGTGCGGCCGGACCACCTTCAGCGCGTGCGGGGTCCCCAGCTCGGGCAGCGGGTCCCCCTCCGGGCACCAGAACGCCACCCGCCCCTCCCGGGGTACGGCGGCGGGGAGGAACACGGCGGCGCGGCGCAGCAACGACGGCTGCGGCGGTGGCTGCGCGGTCACGGGGTCCCCCCTCCCTGGTGCTCGGCTCCGCCCGGTCATGGCGGATCCACTGCCACCGAGTCTAGGCGGGCCCACTGACAACCCGCGCTGACCTGCGGATACGCCTCATCCCGCCGGGGGTAGGTCAGCGTGCCCGGCGGCCCTGTTCGCCCGCGAAGCCGTACTCGGGCCTGCCCGCCGCGGCACTGGTGCGCCAGGGCGCGCCGTCGTCGTCCGGGCGGAGGGTGCCGGACCCGCCGGGCCCGCTCCAGCGCAGTTCGAGGTACCAGTCGCAGTCGCAGCCCGTGGCGGCCGCCGACACCCGGAGCACGACCGGGCCGGTCGCCGAGACGCGCAGCGGCCGCACCCCGGCCGTCGCCGCCACCGCCCTCGCGGCGGCGGCCGCCCTGGTCCTCACCACCTCCGCCACCGCCACCGCCGCCACCGCGCCCGGGTTCCTGAACGGCACCGACCTGCCCCCGCACCCCTCCTCCCCCTGGTACCCCGGCAAGATCACCAAGGGGCTGCCCGAGGACGCCCCCTTCTGCCTGGACGGGGTGCTTCCGGCGGCCGGCAGCTGGCACCGCGCGTTCGGTACCGATTACGACACCGGCGCCGTCCAGATCTCCGTGCGCGCCGCCTCGGCCGCCGCCGCCGCGAGGCTCGCCGCCGCCCTGGAGCGCGAGGTCGCCGGCTGCGCCGCGGACTGGCTGCGCGCGAACCCGGGCGGCACGGCGTCCTGGCAGGACTACGGCAGGCCGGCCGTCGAGGAGGGCGCGCACGTCTACGGCGTCGGCACCTCCGTCCCGGAGTCCGAGCCGGGCGTTCACCTGTACGGGATCGGACGCGACGGGTCCACCGTGACCGTCGTGAAGTGGGGCCAGATGGGCAACCTGCCCGACGCCCCCGTGCCCGCCTTCAAGAAGACCACCACGACGGCCGTGGACAAGCTCAACCCCTGAGCCCCGGCCGCCGGGGCGGGCCCGGGCCGCCGGTGGGACCATGGAACCGAGGCCTCCATCCAAGGCGAGGCGATGGCCATGCGTACCGGAAACGAGCCGGTGACCGCCCGCAGTCCGCTGCGGCTGCGGTTCTGGCTGAGCCTGTGGGGGCTGCTCTGGGCCGCCGCCGGGGCGGCCGCGTTCTCGCTGGCCGGCCGTCCCGGATGGGCGGCCGCCTGCGCGGCGCTCGCGCTGGTGGCCGCCGTCGACCTGACCGTCGTGGTCCGGCACATCCACCAGGGCCCGCACTACCAGCCGGGCCCGGACGTCCCCCCGTACGAGCCTCCGCGCCGGCGCTAGTTCTCGAAGCGGGCCGCCTCCAGGTACTCCGGCTGCGGATCGAGGGCGGCGGCGAGCCGGAAGTGGCGGCGGGCCCGCTCGGGGCGTCCGGCCCGCTCGTGGGTGCGGGCGAGGGCGAAGTGGGCGAAGGCGTTGTCCGGCTCCCGCTCCAGCACCAGCTCGAACTCCAGCTGTGCGGGCCGCAGCTGCGCAGCCGCGAAGAAGGCACGGGCGCGCAGCAGGCGGGCCGCGGTGTTCTCGGGGTGCGCGGCTATGACGGAGTCGAGGAGCCGGACCGCGCCGCGCGGGTCCCGGGCGGCGAGGAGCTGCTCGGCGGCCCGGTAGTCGATGACGTGCGTCTCGGGGCTCGCGGAACCCGACGGCCCGGCGGGTCCGGGCCCGGGTCCGGTGGACGGCGGCGGCGGGGGCGTGGTGTCGGACACGGTGTCTTTCCTTCCCTCTACGGGCGCGTTCAACGCCCTCCGCCGCTGCGGCTATTCCGCCGCGGCGCGCGCGGTGAGCTCCTCCCAGACCTTGCGCACCTGGGGCTCCAGCGCCTCCAGCGGCCCGTCGTTGTCGATCACGAGCGTGGCCACCGCCAGCCGCTGTTCCCGCGTGGCCTGGGCGGCCATCCGGGCGCGGGCCTCCTCCTCGGTCATCCCGCGCAGCGCGGTCAGCCGGGCCAGCTGCGTGCCGGGGGCGGCGTCCACGACCACGACGAGGTCGTAGAGGGGAGCGAGGCCGTTCTCCGTGAGGAGCGGTACGTCGTGCACCACGATCGCGTCGGGTCCCGCCGCGCCCTCCAGCTCGGCGGACCGGGCCCCGACGAGCGGGTGGACGATGGCGTTGAGGGTCTGGAGCTTCGCCGGGTCGGCGAAGACGACCGCCCCCAGCTTGGGGCGGTCCAGCCGCCCGTCGGCGGTGAGCACGGAGTCCCCGAAGGCCTCCACCACGGCGGCGAGTCCGGGCGTGCCCGGCTCCACGACCTCCCGCGCGATCCGGTCGGCGTCGACGACGACCGCCCCGTACCCCGCCAGCAGCCGCGAGACCTCGCTCTTGCCGGCACCGATTCCGCCTGTCAGGCCCACTTTCAGCATGGTCAGAACCCTAGGCGGTGTCCCCTTCCCGAGGAACACCGCCGGGGAACACCGCTGCGCCGGACGGCTCCGGGCGTCCTACCCTTCGCCCTCGCGCTCCGCCAGGAACCGCTCGAACTCGCGGCCGATCTCGTCCGCCGACGGGATCTCGGCCGGCTCCGCGATCATGTTGCCCCGGGTCTCGGCCCCGGCGGCGGCGTCGTACTGGTGCTCCAGGCCCTGGACGAGGCTGACGAGTTCCTCGTCGCCCTCGCGGATCTGCCGGTCGATCTCCGTCTGCGTGCGGTGCGCCTCGGTGCGCAGGGCGTGCGCGACGGCCGGCAGGACCAGGCCGGTGGCGGCCGTGATGGCTTCCAGGGCGGTCAGTGCCGCGTCCGGGTAGGGGGAGCGGGCGACGTAGTGCGGGACGTGCGCGGCGACGCCGAGCACGTCGTGTCCGGCCTGGGCGAGGCGGAACTCGACCAGTGATTCCGCGCTGCCGGGCACCTGGGCCTCGTCGAAGGGGCTGCGGTGGCCGGGCATCAGGTCGGTCCGGTTGCCGTGCGGGGTGATGCCGACGGGGCGGGTGTGCGGGACGCCCATGGGGATGCCGTGGAAGTTGACCGACAGGCGGACGCCGAGCCGCTCCACGATCTGCCGGACGGCGACGGCGAAGCGCTCCCACTCCACGTCCGGCTCGGGGCCGGAGAGCAGCAGGAACGGCGCGCCGGTGGCGTCCTGGACCAGGCGCACCTCCAGGCGGGGCTCCTCGAACTCGGTCCAGTGGTCGCGCTGGAAGGTCAGCAGCGGGCGGCGTGCCCGGTAGTCCACCAGCCGGTCCGCGTCGAAGCGGGCCACCACCTGGTGGGGCAGGGTGTCGAGGAGGCGTTCGACGATCTGCTCGCCGGTCTCGCCCGCGTCGATGTACCCCTCGAAGTGGTACAGCATGACCAGTCCGGCCGAGTCCTGGGTGAGCGCCAGGTCCGCCACCGCCAGACCCTTGGCATCCCATTCGTACAGACCCTGTGGATCAAGCACCGTCACCACTCCTCCCTCGCGCTGTGTTCCATGCGGAGAACGTCCGGGGCGGCGCGGCCATTCCCAGGTGGGTGGCATTGGCACAAACGCAACGCGACGGCGGGCGGACCCACGGTGCCGACGGGCTCCCGGACGCGGCTCCGGGAACGCGGCGAGGCCCGCCCCCCGAAGGGGACGGGCCTCGTCGTTCAGCTCAGCTCACACCGGGGTGTGATGCGCTGCGATCAGCTCTGGCCGCCGGCCAGCTTCTCGCGGAGCGCGGCCAGGGCCTCGTCCGACGCCAGGGCGCCGGAGGTCTCGTCCGCACCCTCGGAGGAGTACGAACCACCGGAGACGCCCGCACCGGCGTTGCCACCGGCGGCCGGGGCGGCAGCGCCCTCGGCGGCAGCGGCCTCGTCGGCCTCGCGGCTCTTGATGACCTGGGCCTGGTGCTGCTCGAAGCGGACCTGCGCCTCGGCGTACTGGCGCTCCCACGTCTCGCGCTGGGTCTCGTAGCCCTCGAGCCAGTCGTTGGTCTCGGGGTCGAAGCCCTCGGGGTAGATGTAGTTGCCCTGGTCGTCGTAGGACGCGGCCATGCCGTACAGGGTCGGGTCGAACTCGACCGACGCCGGGTCGGCACCGAAGGACTCGTTGGCCTGCTTGAGGGACAGCGAGATCCGGCGACGCTCGAGGTCGATGTCGATGACCTTGACGAAGATCTCGTCGTTGACCTGGACGACCTGCTCCGGGATCTCCACGTGGCGCTCGGCCAGCTCGGAGATGTGGACCAGACCCTCGATGCCCTCGTCCACGCGGACGAACGCACCGAACGGAACCAGCTTGGTGACCTTACCCGGGACGACCTGGCCGATCTGGTGGGTCCGGGCGAACTGCTGCCACGGGTCCTCCTGCGTCGCCTTCAGCGACAGGGAGACACGCTCGCGGTCCATGTCGACGTCGAGGACCTCGACGGTGACTTCCTGGCCGACCTCGACAACCTCGGACGGGTGGTCGATGTGCTTCCAGGACAGCTCGGAGACGTGGACGAGACCGTCGACGCCACCCAGGTCCACGAAGGCACCGAAGTTGACGATCGAGGAGACGACGCCGGAGCGGACCTGACCCTTCTGCAGGGTGGTGAGGAACGTCTGGCGAACCTCGGACTGGGTCTGCTCGAGCCAGGCACGGCGGGACAGGACCACGTTGTTGCGGTTCTTGTCCAGCTCGATGATCTTCGCCTCGAGCTCCTTGCCCACGTAGGGCTGGAGGTCGCGGACGCGGCGCATCTCGACGAGGGAGGCCGGCAGGAAGCCGCGGAGGCCGATGTCGAGGATGAGACCACCCTTGACGACCTCGATGACGGTACCGGTGACGATGCCGTCTTCTTCCTTGATCTTCTCGATCGTGCCCCAGGCACGCTCGTACTGAGCGCGCTTCTTGGACAGGATCAGGCGGCCTTCCTTGTCCTCCTTCTGGAGAACCAGGGCCTCGATCTCGTCGCCGACCTTGACGACCTCGTTCGGGTCGACGTCGTGCTTGATCGAGAGCTCGCGGCTCGGGATCACGCCTTCGGTCTTGTAACCGATGTCGAGCAGGACCTCGTCCCGGTCGACCTTCACGATGACGCCGTCGACGATGTCGCCGTCGTTGAAGTACTTGATCGTCTCGTCGATCGCGGCCAGGAAGGCTTCCGCGTTACCGATGTCGTTGACCGCTACCTGCGGAGGGGTGGTGGCGGTGGTCTCGGTGCTGCTCGTCATGTGGGAAAGGGCTCCGGTTACGGACAGAAAGTCGTAGGTACTGCTACGCCGGGAGCCCTTATCGGCACCTGCCGAAGAAGCCGGACAGCCAAAGAAGCCCCAAGATCCCCTGAAAGGGGGAAGGGCCTCGAAAACCGAGGGGACATTCAACAGATGCAAGCGCAGCCTGCTAGGTCTGAGGAGCACAGGCTCGCAGCGCAACTTGTAGCATACGGGGGCAGCCGGACAGGGTCAATGCGCGAAGGCGCATACCGCGGGCAGATCACCGCATAACCGGCGCAATTCGTGGGCGGAGACGCGGTGATGAGCGCTCCGCACGAGTTTTCCGGCCACCCGGACCACCGAGCCATCCGCAGACTACGACGACGGGCCCCATGAACCAAGAGGACTACGCCCCCGAAACCGACGCCGAGGACGACGCCGAGGCCACCCGGCGCGACGCCGGCGAGGCGGAGAGCAGCCGGGCCAGCCGCGGCTGGTGGGACCGCAACGCCGACGAGTACCAGAGCGAGCACGGCGCCTTCCTCGGCGACGACCGCTTCGTCTGGGGCCCCGAGGGCCTGGACGAGGCCGAGGCCGCGCTGCTGGGCCCCGCCGCCTCCCTCAAGGGCAAGGTCGTCCTGGAGATCGGCGCCGGCGCCGCCCAGTGCTCGCGCTGGCTCGCGGCGCAGGGCGCCTGCCCGGTGGCCCTGGACCTCTCCCACCGCCAGCTCCAGCACGCCCTCCGGATCGGCGGGGACGTCCCCCTCGTCGAGGCCGACGCCGGCCGGCTGCCCTTCCGCGACGGCTCCTTCGACCTCGCCTGCTCCGCGTACGGGGCGGTCCCCTTCGTCGCCGACCCGGTGAACGTCATGCGCGAGGTGCGGCGCGTCCTGCGTCCCGGCGGCCGCTGGGTCTTCTCCGTCACCCACCCGATCCGCTGGGCCTTCCCCGACGAGCCCGGCCCCGACGGGCTGTCCGTCTCCGCCTCCTACTTCGACCGCACCCCGTACGTCGAGCAGGACGAGCAGGGCCGCGCGGTCTACGTCGAGCACCACCGCACGATCGGCGACCGGGTCCGCGACGTGGTCTCGGGCGGCTTCCGCCTGCTGGACCTGGTGGAGCCGGAGTGGCCGGAGTGGAACGGCCAGGAGTGGGGCGGCTGGTCCCCGCTGCGCGGCAACCTGATCCCGGGCACCGCGATCTTCGTGTGCGAGAGGGACTGATCGCTTGATCCGCCAGGCCGTCCTCGACTCCCTCCCCGTGCGGGAGGCCGTGCCCGCGCTCGTCTCGGCGCTGGACGCCCACGGCACGGCCGTGCTGTGCGCCCCGCCCGGCACCGGCAAGACCACGCTCGTGCCGCTCGTACTCGCCGGACTGGTGGGCGGGGGCCCGCGGCGGCGGGTGGTCGTCGCCGAGCCCCGCCGGATCGCCGCCCGCGCGGCGGCGCGGCGGATGGCGTGGCTGCTGGGCGAGGCCGTCGGCGGCTCGGTGGGCTTCACGGTGCGCGGGGAGCGCGTCGCGGGCCGGGACACGGCCGTGGAGGTGGTGACCACGGGGGTGCTGCTCCAGCGCCTCCAGCGCGACCAGGAGCTGGCCGGGGTGGACGTGGTGGTGCTGGACGAGTGCCACGAGCGGCACCTGGACGCCGACACCGTCGCCGCGTTCCTGCTGGACGTCCGCGAGACCCTGCGCCCGGAGCTGCGCCTGGTGGCGGCCTCGGCGACGACCGACGCGGCCGGCTGGGCCCGGCTGCTGGGGGACGCGCCGGTGGTGGAGGCGGCCGGGGTCGCGTACCCGGTGGAGACGGTGTGGGCGCCGCCGGCCCGGCCGGTGCGGCCGCCGCACGGGATGCGGGTGGATCCGGCGCAGCTGGCGCACGTGGCGGCGGTGGTGCGCCGGGCCCTGGCGGAACGTTCCGGCGACGTGCTGTGCTTCCTGCCCGGCGTCGGCGAGATCGCCCGGGTGGCCGGGCAGCTGGGCGGGGTGGACGCCGAGGTGCTCCAGGTCCACGGCCGGGCGCCTGCCGCGGTGCAGGACGCGGCGCTGACCGCCTCGGAGCACCGCCGGGTGATCCTGTCGACGGCCGTGGCGGAGTCGAGCCTGACCGTGCCGGGCGTACGGGTGGTCGTGGACTCCGGGCTGGCCCGCGAGCCCCGGGTGGACCACGCCCGGGGGCTGGGCGCGCTGGCGACGGTACGGGCTTCCCGTGCGGCGGGCCGCCAGCGGGCGGGCCGGGCCGGGCGGGAGGCGCCGGGCGTGGTGTACCGGTGCTGGGCCGAGGCGGAGGACGGGCGGCTGCCCGCGTTCCCCTCCCCCGAGATCCGGATCGCGGACCTGGCGCCCTTCGCCCTCCAGGCCGCCTGCTGGGGCGACCCGGACGCCTCGGGGCTCGCGCTGCTGGACGCGCCGCCGGCCGGTGCCATGGCCGCGGCGCGGGAGGTGCTGACGGCCGTCGGCGCGGTGGACGCGGCCGGGCGGCCGACGCCGCGCGGGCTGCGGATGGCCCGGCTGGGGCTGCACCCGCGGCTGGCGCGGGCCCTGCTGGACGGGTCCGCCGCGCTGGGTGCCCGGCGGGCGGCGGAGGTGGTGGCGCTGCTGAGTGAGGAGCCGCCGCGGGAGTACGGGGACGACCTGGCCGCCGCGTGGCGCCGGGCGCGGCGCGGGGACGATCCGTACGCGGGGCGCTGGCGGGCGGAGACGGCCCGCCTGGAGCGGTCGCTGTCCGGTGACGCCGCTGCGCGGGGGCTCTCCCCCACCCCGCCCCTTCCCGAAACCGGGGCTTGCGACCCCGGCCGCCGCCCGTCGGGCGCTGCGCGCCCGACCCCCCGGGGCTCCGCCGCGGACCCCGCTCCTCAAACGCCGGAGGGGCTGGAATCGTCCCGCGAGCGTGCTGCGGACGACGGAGGGGCACATCCAGCCTCGCAGGCGTTCGAGGCGCGGGGGGCTGGGGGCGGAGCCCCCGGAGGGGGTCCGGGCGCAGCCCGGGGAACGGGCGAAGGGCGGGTAGGGGAACTCTCCCCCGGCGGCCGCCCCGCCTCCGCTTCCCCGACCGCCGCCCCGGCCCGCGCCCCGGGCACCGGTGCCCCGGCGACGGGCCCCGCCCCCGGGGCGGATGACCACGCCGCCGCGCTGGTGGCCGCGCTCGCGTTCCCCGAGCGGGTGGCACGGGCCAAGGGCACGGGGGCCTTCCTCATGGCCGGCGGGACCGCCGCCGAGGTCGGCGAGGGGTCGCCGCTGCGGAACGCGCCCTGGCTGGCGGTGGCCGTCGCCGACCGGGCCCCGCACTCGGCGTCCGCCCGGGTCCGGCTGGCGGCGGTCCTCGACGAGGACACCGCCCGGGCCGCCGCCGCGCACCTGTACGCCTCCGGCGAGGAGGTGCGCTGGGAGGACGGCGACGTGGTCGCCCGCGCCGTCGAGCGGCTCGGGGCGGTCGAGCTGGTGGCCCGCCCGCTGCGCGACCCGGCCCCGGACCTGGTGCGGGCCGCCCTGCTGGACGGGCTGCGCGCCGAGGGGCCGGCCCTGCTGCGCTGGTCGCCGGACGCGGTGGCGCTGCGGGCCCGGCTGGGGTTCCTGCACCGTACGCTCGGCGGCGCCTGGCCGGACGTGTCGGACGACGCGGCGCTGCTGGAGCGGGCCGGGGACTGGCTGGAGCCGGAGCTGTCGCGGGCCCGCCGCCGCGCCGACCTGGGGCGGATCGACGCGGGGCAGGCCCTGAACCGGCTGCTGCCCTGGGCCACCGGTGAGGCGGCCCGGCTCGACGAGCTGGCGCCGGAGCGGATCGAGGTGCCCAGCGGGTCCCGGATCCGCGTGGACTACGCGGGCGGGCAGCCGGTGCTGGCGGTGAAGCTCCAGGAGCTGTTCGGGCTGGCCGAGACGCCCCGGGTGGCGGGGGTTCCCGTACTCGTGCACCTGCTGTCGCCGGCGGGCCGCCCGGCCGCCGTCACGGCCGACCTGGCCTCCTTCTGGCAGGGCGGATACCGGGCCGTCCGGGCGGAGCTGCGCGGCCGCTACCCGAAGCACCCGTGGCCGGAGGACCCGGCGACGGCCGAGCCCACCCGGCACACCAACGCCCGGCTCAGGGGGCGGTGACCTGCGCTGTGCGCCGTCCCCGGGCCTCCAGCCAGAGGGCGGCGGCGAGCAGCGCCAGGCCGGCCAGGGCGAGGCCGGCCGGGGCGTAGGTGTGCAGTGCGAGGACCTTCGTACGGTTTGCGGAGACGAGGTCGAGGGTGTGCTTCGCGTAGTCCTCGCGCATGGTGACGTGTCCGGCGAAGGCGGTCAGCTTGCCGTCGGGGGCTCCGGCCGCGATCCCGCCTCGCATCTCCTGCTGGATGTCCTGTTCGGCGTTGACGGGCGCGCCGGTGACGGGGTCGACCCAGAACCTGGCCTTGACCGTGTACCAGAGGGTGGTGCCGGTGGTCTGTTCGATGGTGGCGGGGTCGATGCCCTCGATCGGCATCTTCTTCGGCATGGGGACCTTGGTCCAGGGGACGGTCTGCTCGAAGTAGTAGACGTCCATGCCCCGGTGGGTGCGCGGGCCGACGTAGTGGATCGGCGAGGAGGTGCGGGTCTGCGCGTCGAAGTAGAGGTAGTCGCGCGGCTCGGTGAAGAAGGGCCATTTGAACTCGATGCCCTCGCGTTTGACCGGGTCCCCGTCGACCGTCTCGCCGGTGGCGTGCACCGGGTCCTGGGTGTGGGCGTCGAAGATGTAGCGCTCGGGGATCTGGGAGACCATCTTGCCGTCGGGCCCGATGATGTAGGAGAGCGTGTCCCAGACGACGACGTCCTTGCCGGCGTCGGCCTCGATCTCCTTCGACGCCTCGACGTTGCCCTTGAGGGTCTGCACGATGGTGACCTTGTCGACCTTCTTGGGCTGCATGCCGCCCGCGTAGTCGAGGAGGGTGGCGTCCTTGGCCTCCAGGACCATCTCCTGGTACTGGCCGGCCGGGATCTTGGCGAGCCGGGGGTACGCGTACCAGCGCAGCAGTGGTGCGAGGGCTGCGCAGAACACGGCCAGGGCAAGCAGTACGAGGCTCGCTCTGCGTCGCACGGCCGGGCCTCCTCTACTTTCCGGGCGCGGCGGGCGCGGTGGTGAGCAGCGGTCTGGGCGAGGTCTTGCCCTCCGGCACCCCGGCGGCCGTTGCGGCGAGGACGAGGGCCAGCGCGGCGGCCAGCCCGACGGCGGCGGCGGTGAGTGCGCGCACGGCGGAGCCTCCGAATCTGATGGGTCGTCAGGGAGGCGTACCGTAGCAACGCGGGGGTGAGATGAGAACCGTCCGGTTGAGTACGCGTACTCATGTCCGGGCCGTCGGCCGCGGGCAGGCTGGCGGACATGAGCACGACGACCGCCGCCCCGGAGCGGCACGGGGACCTGGGCGCCGACATCGCCGGGGCGGTGGGACTGATCGTCCTCGAACTGGTCGCGCTCGCCGGGGTCTTCCTCGTGCGGGTGCTCACCGGGCTGGACTTCGACCCGACGACGGAGGCGGAGCCCCACCCGGTGTGGGGGTACCTGGTGGCCGCCGGGGTGCTGGCGGCACTGATGGCCCGGGTGGCGCTGCGGGCGGCCCGGCGGGGCGCCGGGGTGACGTCGGTGACCCAGGGCGTCATGGCGATGGCCACGGTGACGGCGATCGTCATGGGGGCGGCCTACCAGGTGCACGAGGACAGGCCGGTGCCGCCGAGCCCGTGCCGTCAGTCTCCGTCGGCGCCCTGGTGCAACGGCTGAGCGGGACCGCCCGTCTAACGGGCCGTGCCGGGGCTCGGCTTGGGCGCCGGCGGGGTCCCGGTCGGGGTCCCGGTCGGGGTCGGGGCGGCCGACGGGCCGGTCTTCGGGGTGGTGGTCGGGGACGGCGCGGGGGTCGGGCTCGACGTCGACGACGGCTTCGGGGTCGGGGTGGGGGTCGGCTTCGGGGTCGGCGTGGGGGTCGGCTTCGGCGTGGGGGTGGGGCTCGGCGTCGTCGACGGACTCGGCGTCGGCGTCGGCGTGGGGGCCGGGGTGGGGGTCGGGGTGGGCTTGGGGGACGGGGACGGGGTCGGCGTCGGGGTCGGCTTCGGTGAGGGCTTCGGGTCCGACGGCCGGGGGCCCGCCGGGGTACCGGCGCCCGTACCGGCACCGGTGCCGCCCGCGTCCGGGACCTCGTGCGCGCCTTGGAGGTAGTACGTGAACCAGGACCGCACCGTCCGCAGGTACTCCGCGGACTGGTTGTACGACAGCACGGCCCGGTCCAGGCCCACCCCCGTCCGCAGGTCCCGGCTGCCCGCGCAGAGGTAGCGGCCGGCCGCCAGCGCGGCGTCGTGGACGTTGTTCGGGTCGCGCCGCCCGTCGCCGTTCGCGTCCTGGCCCCAGGCCGCCCAGGTGGACGGGATGAACTGCATCGGCCCGACGGCCCGGTCGTAGCGGGCGTCGCCGTCGAAGGCCCCGCCGTCGGTGTCGGAGATGTTCGCGAAGCCGTTCCCGTCGAGCACGGGGCCGAGGATGGGGCGCAGGGTGGTCCCGGCGGCGTCCACCTGCCCGCCGCGAGCCTGCCCGGACTCGACCTTGCCGATCGCCGCGAGCAGCTGCCAGCGCAGCCCGCAGCCGGGATCGCTCGCCGCGACCCGCTGCTCGGCCGCCCGGTACGCGGCGAACACGCTCGCCGGTATCCCCTGTGCGCCCTCCACCACCGGCTGGACCGCCGCCGGCACCGCGGCCGGCGAGGGCGTGGGCGTGGCCTCCGGCTGCACCGGGGCGCCCGTCTGGCCGTCCGGCAGGACCACCGCGGGTGGCTGGGGGCTTACGAGGGGCGGCAGTTCGGTGATGTAGGAGGAGTCCCCTCCGGAGCCCGCGGCCACCGGCTTCGCGGCCTCCTCGCCGGCCGCCGCCGTCCGCTCCTCGTCGGCGCCGGCCGGGGCCTGTGACGCCGTCATGGCGGCGGCCACCAGTGCCGAGACCAGAGCCGCGGCCGCGCCCCTGCGCAGGCCGCGTCCGAATATTCGTGCCGACATGACGGGTCCCCTCCCCTAGACGTCCGCGTGACCCTACGTCAGCTCTCTGCACAGGGCACGCGATGCGTCGCGGAAATTCACCACATCCCCACGTTCCCTCGCAGCTCACGCATACTGTCCGGACCCCGAACGCCCTAGGAGCCCCCGTGCCGTTCACTCTCAGCCATGCGACCGCCGTACTTCCGGCCATACGCCGGACGGGGCGGGCGAGGGGGCCGCTGGTCGCCTCGGCGCTCGTGCTCGGGTCGTTCGCCCCGGACACGTTCTACTTCGCGGACGCGGTCGTGAACGGTGTGATGGGGTACGGCCGCTTCGCGCACTCCCTGCTCGGAGTGGCCACCGTGGACGCCGTCCTGACGGCGCTCCTCGCGGCGTGCTGGCTGCTGCTGCGCGAGCCGCTCGTCGCGCTCCTGCCGCGGAACCGGCGGGGCCGGGTGCACGCCTTCGTCCGGGGTGAGCACTGGCGGGGACGCCCGACGGCCGGGCTCGCCCTGTGGTTCTACCTCTCGGCGGTGGCCGGCTCCCTCACCCACGTGGTGTGGGACAGCTTCACGCACCTGGACCGCTGGGGGACGGACGCACTGCCGTGGCTCGGTGACCCGCTCGCCTTCGGCCTGCCCCTCTACTCCTACCTCCAGTACGGTTCCTCGGCTGTGGCCGCCTGCGCACTGCTCTGGTTCACCGTGAGCGGCCTGCGCCGGCTGCCGGCCGGGCCCGCGCCCGCCTCCGTACCGGTCCTCGGCCGGGCGGAGCGGTGGGGTGCCGCCGCCCTGATCGCCGGCTGCGCGGCCGTCGGGATCACCCTGCGGGTGATCCGCTTCTACACCTTCTACGACCGCGTCCGCACGCCGCTCGACATCATCCCGACCGTCTGCTTCGGCGCGGGCGGCGGGCTCGCCGTCGGACTGCTGCTGTACGGGGCCCTCGTACGGCTGCGCCACCGCCGCGACCGGGACCGGGACCGGCCCAGCCGCCCGGACCTGGACGCGCGGACGCCCGTCCCCACCGCCTGAGGCGGGCGGGGGACGGGCGTCCGGGTACGGCGGGGGAACGTCAGTGCGCGGCGGACTCCCAGTCGCCGCCGACGCCCACCGACACGTCCAGCGGGGCCCGCAGCTCGACGGCCGCGCCCATCTCCCGGCGCACCAGCTCCTCGACCCGCTCCCGCTCACCGGGGGCGATCTCCAGGACGATTTCGTCGTGGACCTGGAGCAGCATCCGCGACTTCAGCCCGGCCTCGGCGAGGGCCTTGTCCACGCGCAGCATGGCCACCTTGACGATGTCGGCGGCGGTCCCCTGGATCGGGGCGTTCAGCGCCATCCGCTCGGCGGCCTCACGGCGCTGGCGGTTGTCGCTGTTGAGGTCCGGCAGGTAGCGCCGACGGCCGAACACCGTCGCCGTGTAGCCGGTCGCCCGGGCCTCGTCCACCACGCGCTGGAGGTACTCGCGGACCCCGCCGAACCGCTCGAAGAACGTCTCCATCAGCCCGCGCGCCTCGGCCGGCTCGATGTTCAGCTGCTGGGCCAGGCCGAACGCGGACAGCCCGTACGCCAGACCGTAGGACATGGCCTTGATCTTGCGGCGCATCTCGGCGTCGACCTGGGAGCGCTCCACGCCGAACACCTGCGAGGCGACGGTGGTGTGCAGGTCCTCACCGGACAGGAACGCCTCGATCAGGCCCTCGTCCTCGGAGAGGTGCGCCATCACGCGCAGCTCGATCTGGCTGTAGTCGGCCGTCATCAGGGACTCGTAGCCCTCGCCGACGACGAAGCCGCGGCGGATGGCCCGGCCCTCGTCGGTGCGCACCGGCACGTTCTGCAGGTTGGGGTCGGTGGAGGAGAGCCGGCCCGTGGCCGCGGTGGTCTGGCTGAAGCTGGTGTGCACCCGGCCGTCGGCGGCGATCGACTTGACCAGGCCCTCGACGGTCACCCGCAGCTTGGCCTGCTCCCGGTGCCGCAGCATGATCACCGGCAGTTCGTGGTCGGTCTGCGTGGCCAGCCAGGCCAGCGCGTCCGCGTCCGTGGTGTAGCCGGTCTTGGTCTTCTTCGTCTTGGGCAGGTCCAGCTCGCCGAAGAACACCTCCTGGAGCTGCTTGGGCGAGCCGAGGTTGAACTCGTGGCCGACCGCCGCGTGCGCCTCCTTCACCGCCTGCTGCACGGCGCCCGCGAACTGCTGCTCCATGCCCTCCATGTGGTCGCGGTCGGCTGCGATGCCCGCCCGCTCCAGCCGGGCCAGCAGCTCGGAGGTGGGCAGCTCCATCTCGTGGAGCAGCTCGACGGCGCCGACCTCGGGCAGCTTCGCGGTGAAGGCGTCGCCCAGGTCCAGGACCGCGCGGGCCTGCGCCATCAGCGCGTCCGCCTCGGCGGTGTCGTCGGCGCCGAAGGCGAGCTGGCCGTCGGCGGCCGGCGGCTGGAGCTCACGGCCCAGGTACTCCACGGACAGCACGTCCAGCGCGAAGGAGCGCCGGCCCGGCTTGACCAGGTAGGCGGCGAGCGCGGTGTCCATGGTGACGCCCGCCAGGGTCCAGCCGTGCTCGGGGAAGACCCGCATCAGGCCCTTGGCGTTGTGCACCACCTTGGGGCGGGCCGCGTCGGCCGCCCACGCGGCGAAGGCCCGCTCGTCGGCCTCGTCCAGGGCGGACGGCTCGAACCAGGCGGCCGCTCCGCCCGCCGAGGCCAGCGCGATCTCGCTGACGTTCCCCGTGCCCAGCATCCAGCTGTCGACGGTGGACACGCCCAGCGGGCCGCCCGCGTGCTCCTGGAGCCACGGCGCGAGCTCGCCCGCGCCCAGCACCGACCCGTCCAGCTCCACACCCGCCGCCGGAGCCGGGGCCTCCGCCTCGGCCGAACCCGGGTCCACGGCCAGCAGCCGCTCGCGCAGCGAGGCGTTGCGGATCTCCAGCACGTCCAGCACCCCGGTGACCGCGGTGCGGTCGTACGGGGCGCGGGCCAGGTCGGCCGGGGTCCTGGGCAGCTCCACGTCCTTGACCATCTCGGTCAGCACCCGGTTGAGCTTCACGGCCTCCAGGTGGTCCCGGAAGTTCTGCCCGGCCTTGCCCTTGACCTCGTCGGCCCGCTCCACCAGCTCCGCGAACGACCCGAACTGGGTGATCCACTTGGCGGCGGTCTTCTCGCCGACGCCCGGGATGCCCGGGAGGTTGTCCGACGGGTCGCCGCGCAGCGCCGCGAAGTCCGGGTACTGCTGCGGGGTCAGCCCGTACTTCTCCTCGACCTTCTCCGGCGTGAACCGGGTCAGCTCGGAGACGCCCTTCGTCGGGTACAGCACCGTGGTGTGCTCGGAGACCAGCTGGAAGGAGTCCCGGTCACCGGTGACGATCAGCACGTCGAACCCGAGGGCCTCGGCCTGCGTCGCCAGCGTGGCGATCACGTCGTCGGCCTCGAAGCCGTCCACCGCGAACCGCGGCACCTTCATCGCGTCGAGCAGCTCGCCGATCAGCTCGACCTGCCCCTTGAACTCGTCCGGGGTCTTCGAGCGGTTCGCCTTGTACTCGGGGAACTCCGTCGTGCGCCACGTCTTGCGGGACACGTCGAACGCCACCGCGAAGTGCGTCGGCGCCTCGTCACGCAGCGTGTTCGCCAGCATCGACGCGAAGCCGTAGATGGCATTGGTCGGCTGGCCCGTGGCCGTGGTGAAGTTCTCCGCGGGCAGCGCGAAGAACGCCCGGTAGGCCAGGGAGTGCCCGTCCATGAGCATCAGGCGGGGGCGGTCCGCTGCGGTCGGCTGGTCGGTCTTCTTCGATGCTGTCTCTGCCACGCCCCCGATCCTAGGGCTCCCCGCTGACAATTCCGGCGCGGGCGGCCGCAGCGGGCCCGGGACTGCCCGGCCGCCCGCAGCCCGCGCCGCCGCGCCCGGCGGCGGGAGGACCGGTCCGCCCTCCCCGCCTCCTCCGCGGCCGTGCAAGGATCGAGTGACGCGGCAGGACCTGCTGCACCCGTACGTACGCTCGAAGGAGAGCGCGATGGCGACCAAGCCGCCCACTGGCGACCCCGTGCAGGACGCACCCCAGGTCACCCCGCCCCAGCACGCCGCGGCGGGACTCCCCGCCATCGCGCACACCCTGAAGATCGCGAACGAGCAGATGGGCCTGGCCCGCACCGCCCGGACCCTCCTCAAGGTCAACCAGAAGAACGGCTTCGACTGCCCCGGCTGCGCCTGGCCCGAGGGCGACAAGCGGCACACCGCCGAGTTCTGCGAGAACGGCGCCAAGGCCGTCGCCGAAGAGGCCACGCTGCGCCGCGTCACCCCTGACTTCTTCGCCGCCCACCCGCTCCCCGAGCTCGCCGCCCGCAGCGGCTACTGGCTCGGCCAGCAGGGCCGCATCACCCAGCCGATGTACCTGCCCGAAGGCGCCGACCGGTACGAGCCCGTCAGCTGGAAGAGGGCCTTCGAGATCATCGCGGAGGAGCTCGGCGCCCTCGCCTCCCCCGACGAGGCCCTCTTCTACACCTCCGGCCGTACCAGCAACGAGGCCGCGTTCCTCTTCCAGCTCTTCGCCCGCGAATTCGGCACCAACAACCTGCCGGACTGCTCCAACATGTGCCACGAGTCCTCCGGCTCCGCGCTCAGCGAGACCATCGGCATCGGCAAGGGCAGCGTCTCCCTCGAAGACCTCCACCGCGCCGACCTGATCATCGTCGCCGGCCAGAACCCCGGCACCAACCACCCCCGCATGCTCTCCGCGCTGGAGAAGGCCAAGGAATCCGGCGCGAAGATCATCTCGGTGAACCCGCTGCCCGAAGCCGGCATGGAACGGTTCAAGAACCCCCAGACCCCGCTCGGCATGCTCAAGGGCACCCCCCTCAACGACCTCTTCCTGCAGATCCGCATCGGCGGCGACCAGGCCCTCTTCCGCCTCCTCAACAAGCTCGTCATCGAGACCGACGGTGCCCTCGACGAGGACTTCATCCGCGAGCACACCCACGGCTACGAAGCCCTCGCCGCCGCCGCCGAGGACGCGGACTGGGACGAGGCCCTCACCGCCACCGGCCTCACCCGCCCCGAGATCGAACACGCCCTGGCCATGATCCTGGCCTCGAAGCGCACCATCATCTGCTGGGCCATGGGCCTCACCCAGCACAAGCACTCCGTCGCCACCATCCGCGAGGTCGTCAACCTCCTCCTGCTCCGCGGCAACATCGGCCGCCCCGGCGCCGGCGTCTGCCCCGTCCGCGGCCACTCCAACGTCCAGGGCGACCGCACCATGGGCATCTTCGAACGCCCCGCCCCCGCCTTCCTCGACGCCCTCGACGAGGAATTCGGCATCACCTCGCCCCGCGAGCACGGCTACGACGTGGTCCGCTCCATCGAGGCCCTGCGCGACGGCAAGGCCAAGGTCCTCTTCGCCATGGGCGGCAACTTCGTCGGAGCCACCCCCGACACCGACGTCACCGAGGCCGCGATCCGCCGCGCCTCCCTCACCGTCCACGTCTCCACCAAACTCAACCGCTCCCACGCGGTCACCGGCCGGCGCGCCCTGATCCTGCCCACCCTCGGCCGCACCGACAAGGACGTCCAGAAGAGCGGACGCCAGTTCGTCACCGTCGAGGACTCCATGGGCATGGTCCACTCCTCCCGCGGCAACCTCGCACCCGCCTCCCCCCACCTCCTCTCCGAGCCCGCCATCGTCGCCCGCATGGCCCGCGCCGTCCTCGGCACCGCCTCCAAGACCCCCTGGGAGGAGTTCGAGAACGACTACGCGGCCATCCGCGACCGCATCGCCCGCGTCGTCCCCGGCTTCGAGGACTTCAACGCCCGCGCCGCCCGCCCCGAAGGCTTCCGGCTCCCCCACGGCCCCCGCGACGAACGCCGCTTCCCCACCAGGACCGGCAAGGCCAACTTCACCGCCGCCCCCGTCGAGTACCCCGAGGTGCCCGCCGGCCGGCTCCTCCTGCAGACCCTGCGCAGCCACGACCAGTACAACACCACCATCTACGGCCTCGACGACCGCTACCGCGGCATCACCGGCGGCCGCCGCGTCGTCCTGGTCAACCCCCAGGACGCCGCCGAGCTCGGCCTCGCCGACGGCGCCTACACCGACCTCGTCGGCGAATGGAAGGACGGCGTCGAACGCCGCGCCCCCGGCTTCCGCGTCGTCCACTACCCCACCGCACGCGGCTGCGCCGCCGCCTACTACCCCGAGACCAACGTCCTGGTCCCCCTCGACTCCACCGCCGACACCAGCAACACCCCCGCCAGCAAGTCCGTCGTCATCCGCTTCGAACCGGCCTGATAGAACGATCCCAGGCACACTGGTTAACGATCGTTGACGAACGGAGCAGGCCCATGGCCGACGAGCAGCAGCACGCCGTGAAGTTCCCCCAGGAAGTCCTCGACGAGTACGCGGCCCTGGGCATAGACCTGCCCGCCCTCTTCTCGGCGGGCGCCCTCGGGCAGCGCATGGAGATCCGCATCCTGGAGGCGTCCGCAGAACGCGTCGTCGCCACCATGCCCGTCAAGGGCAACACCCAGCCCTACGGACTCCTGCACGGCGGCGCCTCCGCCGTCCTCGCCGAGACCCTCGGCTCCGTCGGCGCCATGATGCACGGCGGCAGCAAGAAGATCGCCGTCGGCGTCGACCTCAACTGCACCCACCACCGCGGCGTACGGGACGGCCAGGTCACCGGCACCGCCACCCCCGTCCACCGCGGCCGCTCCACCGCCACCTACGAGATCCTGATCACCGACGACCAGGACCGCCGCGTCTGCACCGCCCGCCTCACCTGCCTGCTGCGCGACACGGACTCTTAACACCCCGGCCGGTACGAGCCGTTGTGCCGCCCCCGGCGCCGGTCTAGCGTTCCCGCATGGGATCCGGACCGGCGCCCCGCGGCGCCACGGCCACACACGGGACGACGGCACCCCTCGCCGCCGCCGCCCTCACCGCCACCCTCCTGACCGCCGCCCTCCTGTCCGGCTGCGCCGGACCCACCCGAGCGCCCCACACCGCCCCCGCGCCCCGCACCACCCCGCCCCAGGCCCTCTGCGCCACCCTCGTCACCCACTGGGCCACGGTGATCCTCGACGCGGCCGAGGACGAGGACGCCGTCGGCCTCGACTACCAGTCCATGGGGCTGTCCGGCGACCAGAACGAGATCCTGCGCGCCGTCCTCCAAGCCGCCCGCGCCGAACAGCGCACCGAGGGCACCGCGGCCGCCCGCGAGAGCGCCGCCCGCGACGCGGAGGCCCGCTGCGCCGAGCGCCACCGCTCGGGCACCCCGACGGGCGGGCCCTGGCAGTGAGCGCCGGCATCGGCCCGGTGGAACCCGGGGAGGGCACGGAGGACGGCCAGGGCCCGCGCAGGGGTCCGCGTACGCCCCGCGCGGAGTGGATCCGCTCCCGCTACGCCCGACACCGCAGGGCCGTCCTCACCGTCGCGTCGGCCGCCGTACTGGTCGCGGCCGCCGCCCGCATATACGCCACACGGCCCGAGCCGCCCCGGCCCGAGGTCCCGCCCGCACCCTCGCAGGCCCTGTCCCTCGCGTACGGGGATCCGGTGGAGCCGCCGCCCGACGGCGCCGCCTTCGCCTTCACTGTGCGTGTGCGGACGGCGGTCGGCCCCGCCGTCACGGTCGAGCGGATCGGCCAGCCCTCGCAGGCGCTGAGCGTGACGATCCGGCCAGGCCTCCCGGCCACGGTCGGGGCGGGAGAAGTACGGGAGCTCCTCGTTCTCATTCGGGCAAAAGACTGCGTGCATGTAGCACGGAATTCGGGGCTCCCTTTCCTGGAAGTGACCCTGAGTAATGGATTCCAGAAAGAGGATCACAGTTACATCCCCGGTGACCGATATGCCAGGGATCTTTCCGCCGCCCTGACCAGGGCCTGTCCCGAAGCCCGAGACGGGGCCACCACCGGGCCGTCATGACCAAAAACCCCCAGAGTCCTGGCCTGTCAGGACCCAAACCGCCCAATGGTCCTGCCGTGTCTCAGGATGCGGACAAGACGAACCGGCCTGAATTCCCCCGTTCCACCCCCCGTGAACCGCTATGTATTACGCCGTGGCATAACAAGAGAGTCACATCATTGGCCTCAGCCCTCCATAACCGCCGATGGGCCGCCTAGAGTCACGGCCAGTTACCGCGACCGCCGGATTTCCTCAGTTCGGTTCCCCGCGTTCGACTCGACGCGTCCCACGGGGGACGCGGCGCCAGGAAAGGACTGATCGTGCGTTCTCGTCAGCTCATCGCCGTGACCGCCGCCCTCGCCGCGGGCGCTCTCACTCTCACCGCCTGCGGCTCGCGCGACGACAAGGGCGGATCCACCGCAGACGGTGGCACCACCGTCGTCATCGGCGTCGACGCCCCGCTGACGGGCGACCTCTCCGCCCTCGGCCTCGGCATCAAGAACTCCGCGGACCTCGCCGCCAAGCAGGCCAACGAGAAGAAGTACGTCAAGGGCGTCACCTTCAAGATCCAGGCCCTCGACGACCAGGCCCAGGCCTCCTCCGGCCAGCAGAACGCCACCAAGCTCACCGCCGACAAGGACGTCCTCGGCGTCGTCGGCCCCCTCAACTCCTCGGTCTCCGAGTCCATGCAGAAGGTCTTCGACGACGCGAAGCTGGCCCAGATCTCCCCGGCCAACACCAGCCCGTCGCTGACCCAGGGCCCCAAGTGGGCCGAGGGCCAGAAGACCCGCACCTACAAGAGCTACTTCCGCACCGCCACCACGGACGCCATCCAGGGCCCGTTCGCGGCGCAGTACCTCTTCAACAAGGCGGGCAAGAAGAAGGTCTTCATCATCGACGACAAGAAGACCTACGGCGCCGGCCTCGCCGGAACCTTCAAGGGCGAGTTCACCAAGCTCGGCGGCCAGGTCGCCGGCGAGGGCCACATCGACCCCGAGTCCAAGGACTTCTCGGCCATCGTGACCCAGGTCAAGTCCTCGGGCGCCGACGTCGTCTACTACGGCGGCGAGTACCCCGCGGCCGGCCCGCTCAGCAAGCAGATCAAGGCTTCCGGCACCAACATCCCGCTCGTCGGCGGCGATGGCGTGAAGGACAAGAAGTACGTCGAGCTCGCCGGCGAGAGCGCCCAGGGCGACCTCTGCACCTCCGTCGGTGCCCCGGTCGAGAGCCTGGCCTCCGCCAAGGAGTTCGTCGACAACTACAAGAAGGCCGGCTACAAGGACGACTACTCGGCCTACGGCGGCTACTCGTACGACTCCGCCTGGGCCGTCATCGAGGCCGTCAAGAAGGTCGTCGAGGCCAACAACGGCAAGCTCCCCTCGGACGCCCGCGCCAAGGTCCTCGAAGCCGTCCAGGGCGTCAACTTCGAAGGTGTGACCGGCAAGGTCTCCTTCGACGAGTTCGGCGACGCCACCAACAAGCAGCTGACCGTCTACAAGGTCGAGGGCGACGACTTCAAGGCTGTCGAGTCCGGCACCCTCGCCGGCTGACCTCCCACCGGCTGACCCCCTAGCCCTCACCCCTCACCTGCCGCGCGGGGCGCGCACCAAGCGCCCCGCGCGGTGTCACATCCGTCGAAAGACTCGGAGGACCTGCGGTGCACGAACTGCCGCAACAGCTGGTCAACGGCCTGCTACTGGGATCCATGTACGGGCTCGTCGCCATTGGCTACACAATGGTCTACGGCATTGTCCAGCTCATCAACTTCGCCCACGGCGAGATCTTCATGACCGGCGGGTTCGGAGCCCTCACGGTCTGGCTGATGCTCCCCGGCGGCACCACCATGTGGGTCGCACTGCCCCTCATGCTCATAGGCGCTGTCATCGTCGCCACCCTCATCGCCGTCGGCGCCGAACGCTTCGCCTACCGGCCCCTGCGCAGCGCACCCCGCCTCGCGCCGCTCATCACCGCCATCGGCCTCTCCATCGTCCTCCAGCAGGCGGTATGGGCCTGGTACCCCGACGCGAAGTCCTCCGTCAAGTTCCCCGAGATCCCCGGCGGTCCCTTCCACCTCGGCAGCATCACCATCCAGACCGGTGACGTCTTCCTGCTGCTCGCCGCCCCCATCTCCATGGCCTTCCTCGGCTTCTTCGTGAAGAAGACCCGCACCGGCCGCGGCATGCAGGCCACCGCGCAGGACCCGGACACCGCGAAGCTCATGGGCATCAACACCGACCGCATCATCACGGTCGCCTTCGCCCTCGGCGCGGCCTTCGCCGCCGTCGGAGCCGTCGCCTACGGCCTCAAGTACGGTGAAGTCCAGTACCGCATGGGCTTCATCCTCGGCCTCAAGGCCTTCACCGCAGCCGTCCTCGGCGGCATCGGGAACATCTACGGCGCCATGATCGGCGGCCTGGTCCTCGGCCTCGCCGAAACCCTGACCACCGCCTACATCGCCGACGTACCCGGCATGAGCCAGCTCGGCGGCCAGTCCTGGGGCAACACCTGGGCGTTCGTACTCCTCATCCTCGTGCTCCTCTTCCGACCCCAGGGTCTGTTGGGCGAGCGCGTGGCGGACAGGGCGTGAGAACCATGACGACCATCACCGCGGACACCCCGCAGACCACCGCAGCCGACACCGGCTTCATCGCGATTCCCGAGAAGCCTGCCCGGCTCCTCGCAACCGCCGGCGGCCTCCTCACCGTCATCTCCTGCTTCCTGTCCTGGACCTGGACGTCCGCCTTCCCCGGAGACCTCACCGTCTACGGCTACCCCGGCGGCCTCCAGTGGCTCGTCCTCGTCGCGGGCGCCCTGACCACGCTCTTCGGACTCGCCTCCTACGGCATCAAGGGTCTCGGCTGGCTCGTCCCGGCAGGCGCGGACGCCGCCATCAAACTCTCCGCCCTCGCCGCCTTCGCCACCGCCTGGTACACGATCGTCACGATCACCATCCAGCTCGGCGGCGTCGTGAACCTCGAACCCGGCGGCTTCATCGTCGCCGTGACCAGCCTCGCCACCGCCCTCGGCGCCCTCGCCCTGCCGTTCAAGCGCCCCGTGCTCGAACCGGCCGACCCCGACGACGGCCAGTGGGACACCTTCAAGCACAACGCGGGCAACGTCTGGACGACCGTCAAGGCCAGCTTCACCACGCACACCGCGAACCCGGCGCGCGCCCTCCCCTCCTGGGCCGAGATCCTGCTCATCGCCGCCGTACTGGCCGTCACACTCGGCATCTTCACCTACGGCATCACCACTCCTTACCAGGAACTCTTCATCGGCTTCCTGATCACCGCAGGCTTCTGCTTCGGTGCCCTGAACAAGAGCGGCCTCGTCGCCCGCTTCACCAACCTGACCGCGAAGCACCGCAACGTCGCGCTCGTCGGCGCCTTCGTCGCGGCCATGGCCTTCCCCCTCACGCAGACCGACGACCAGTACGCGACCCTCGGCGTCAACATCCTCATCTTCGCCACCGTCGCCCTCGGCCTGAACATCGTCGTCGGCCTCACGGGCCTCCTCGACCTCGGCTACGTCGCCTTCCTCGGTGTCGGCGCCTACACCGCGGCCCTGGTCTCCGGCAGCCCCAATTCCCCCTTCGGAGTGCACCTCCCCTTCTGGGCCGCGATCCTCCTCGGAGCTGTCGCTTCCATGGTCTTCGGCGTCCTCATCGGCGCCCCGACCCTGCGCCTGCGCGGCGACTACCTCGCCATCGTGACGCTCGGCTTCGGTGAGATCTTCCGCATCACCATGAACAACCTCGACGGTGTCTCGGGCCCCGACATCACCAACGGCCCCAACGGCATCGCCAACATCCCCAACGTCAACCTGTTCGGCTTCGACTTCGGCGCCAGCCACACCATCGCCGGATTCACCATCGGCCGCTTCGCGAACTACTTCCTGCTGCTGCTGCTGATCACCCTCATCGTGGTCATGGTGTTCCGCCGCAGCGCCGAATCCCGCATCGGCCGCGCCTGGGTCGCCATCCGCGAGGACGAGACCGCCGCCGAGGCCATGGGCATCAACGGCTTCCGCGTCAAGCTCATCGCCTTCGCCCTCGGCGCCACCCTCGCCGGCCTCGCCGGCGCCGTACAGGCCCACGTGCAGTACACCGTCACCCCCGAGCAGTACCAGTTCGCCAACAGCACCCCGCCGAACTCCGCGTTCCTCCTCGCCGCAGTCGTTCTCGGCGGCATGGGCACCATCTCCGGCCCCCTCGTCGGCGGCGCCCTGCTCTACCTGATCCCCAACAAGCTCCAGTTCCTGGGCGAGTACCAGCTCCTCGTCTTCGGCATCGCACTCGTCATCCTGATGCGCCTGCGCCCCGAAGGCCTCATCCCCAACCGGCGCAACCAGCTCGAACTCCACAAGGACCTCGAAGCGCCCACAGTCCTCGGCAAGGCAGGGGCCTGATCCATGACCACCACCACGACCGAAACGGCCACCGCCGAGACCGTCCTCGACGCCCGCGGTGTGACGATGCGCTTCGGCGGCCTCACCGCCGTCAAGAACGTCGACCTGACCGTCCGCAGCGGCGAGATCGTCGGCCTCATCGGCCCCAACGGTGCCGGCAAGACCACCTTCTTCAACTGCCTCACCGGCCTCTACATCCCCACCGAGGGCGAAGTCCGGTACAAGGGCACGGTCCTGCCCCCCAAGTCCTTCAAGGTCACCGCGGCCGGCATCGCCCGCACCTTCCAGAACATCCGTCTCTTCAACAACATGACGGTCCTGGAAAACGTCCTCGTCGGACGCCACACCCGCACCAAGGAAGGCCTCTGGTCCGCCCTCCTGCGCCTCCCCAGCTTCGGCAAGGAGGAGCAGGCCAGCCGCGAGCGCGCCATGGAGCTGCTGGAGTTCATCGGCCTCGACCACAAGGCCGAGCACCTCGCCCGCAACCTCCCCTACGGTGAGCAGCGCAAGCTGGAGATCGCCCGGGCCCTCGCCAGCGACCCGGGCCTCATCCTCCTGGACGAGCCCACCGCCGGCATGAACCCGCAGGAGACCCGGGCCGCCGAAGAACTCATCTTCGCCATCCGGGACATGGGCATCGCCGTCCTCGTCATCGAGCACGACATGCGCTTCATCTTCAACCTCTGCGACCGCGTCGCCTGCCTCGTCCAGGGCGAGAAGCTCATCGAGGGCACCGCCGGCGAGGTCCAGAGCGACGAGCGCGTCATCGCCGCCTACCTCGGCGAGCCCTTCGAAGGCGCCCCCGGCGCCGAAGAAGTCGCCGAAGTCGAGGCCGCCGAGGAAGCCGCCGAAGCCGAGGTCGTGGCCGAAGCCGAGGTCGTGGCCGAAGCCGAGGCCGCCGTCGAGGCCGCCGAGGACGAAGCCGCGGAGGCCGTCGAGGCCGCCGAGGACGAAGCCGCGGAAGCCGCCGAGGGCGCCGAGGGCGCCGCCACCGGCGAGGCGGACAGCACCACCAGCACGGACGGAGAGACCAAGTGACCGCACTCCTGGAGGTCGAGGACCTCCGCGTCGCCTACGGCAAGATCGAAGCCGTCAAGGGCATCTCCTTCACCGTCGACGAAGGCGAGATCGTCACCCTCATCGGGACGAACGGCGCCGGCAAGACCACCACCCTGCGGACCCTGTCCGGCCTGATCAAGCCCAAGGGCGGCCAGATCAAGTTCCAGGGCAAGTCGCTGAAGAAGGTCCCCGCGCACGACATCGTCTCGCTCGGACTCGCCCACTCCCCCGAGGGGCGGCACATCTTCCCGCGCATGTCGATCGAGGACAACCTCCTCCTCGGCGCCTTCCTCCGCAACGACAAGGAAGGCATCCAGAAGGACGTCCAGCGCGCCTACGACCTCTTCCCGATCCTGGGAGAGCGCCGCAAGCAGGCCGCCGGCACCCTCTCCGGCGGCGAACAGCAGATGCTCGCCATGGGCCGCGCGCTCATGTCCCAGCCGAAGCTGCTCATGCTGGACGAGCCCTCGATGGGCCTCTCCCCGCTGATGATGCAGAAGATCATGGCGACCATCGCCGAGCTCAAGTCGGCCGGCACCACGATCCTGCTGGTCGAGCAGAACGCCCAGGCCGCGCTGTCGCTGGCCGACCAGGGCCACGTCATGGAGATCGGCAAGATCGTCCTGTCGGGCCCGGGCCGCGAGCTCCTCGTCAACGAGGACGTCCGCAAGGCCTACCTCGGCGAGGACTGACCCCGCCGGTTCGTTCAAAGCCGTGAGGCCCGTCTCCCCTCGGGGGGAGACGGGCCTCACGCGTTGGCGCTGACGCTACTTGCCGGCGTTCTGCTTCTTCTCCTCGGCGTCCTCGATGACCGCCTCGGCGACCTGCTGCATGGACATGCGGCGGTCCATGGAGGTCTTCTGGATCCACCGGAACGCGGCGGGCTCGGAGAGCTTGTACTCGGTCTGGAGAATGCTCTTGGCCCGGTCGACGAGCTTGCGGGTCTCCAGGCGCGCGGAAAGGTCCGCGACCTCCTTCTCCAGCGCCTTCAGCTCCGCGAACCGGGACACGGCCATCTCGATGGCCGGGACGACGTCGCTCTTGCTGAAGGGCTTGACGAGGTACGCCATGGCGCCGGCGTCCCGCGCCCGCTCGACGAGGTCTCGCTGGGAGAACGCGGTGAGCATCAGCACGGGGGCGATGGACTCCTCCGCGATCTTCTCGGCGGCGGAGATCCCGTCGAGGACGGGCATCTTCACGTCGAGGATCACCAGGTCGGGGCGGTGTTCGCGCGCGAGCTCGACGGCCGTCTGCCCGTCCCCGGCCTCGCCGACGACGGAGTAGCCCTCCTCTTCGAGCATCTCTTTCAGGTCGAGACGGATGAGCGCCTCGTCCTCGGCGATGACGACGCGGGTCGTCAGCGGCGGAACGTGCGACTGGTCGGCGTCGGGCGTGGGCGTCGACTCGTGCTCGGCGGTCACGGGGGCTCCTCTTTGCGGGGCATAACAAGCTCCCCCGAGCCTACCTAGCTACGGTAAGGTGGTGCCACGCAGGGATCCCTGATCCCTTCGTTTCTTAGGCCCCAGTACTCCAACTTGGTCAGAGAGGCCGCTCTCAAACAGCGGACAGTGTGGGTTCGAATCCCACCTGGGGCACCTTTCCTTTAATTCCAAGGTCACGCGAGATTAATCGACCTTCGCCCCTTTAGGGGAATCCACCCGAAAACGCACGTGTGAGCGCAAGATTTTCTCCAACGTCGCCCATATGTACGATCTGGCGACTCGCCGACACGCGCTAGCTCTCCTGGGCAAGGGAAGAAGCCTCAACTCGGTGAGCAAGGAAACCGGGATATCCCGCTCCGCAATCCGCGCTTGGCAGGCAGGGGTGGAACCGCGCCGAAGTCCGCTCGCGCCCTGCGCAGAGCCTACGGATACGGCCTCGTATGCCTATCTGCTCGGCCTCTACCTCGGCGACGGCTGCATCAGCCCCCATCCACGCGGTGGCCACCACCTCCGGATCGCGTGTGCCGACGCCTGGCCCGGTCTCATCGGGCAGTGCCGCGCAGCGATCCTGGCCGTACGGCCGACCGACAAGGTCTACGTGTTGCAGCGCCAAGGCTGCGTGGCCGTCACCAGCTACGGACGGCACTGGACCTGCCTCTTCCCCCAGCACGCACCGGGCAAGAAGCACGAGCGGCGCATCGCCCTCCAGTCCTGGCAACAGGAGATGGTCGACGCCCACCCATGGGAGTTCATCCGCGGACTGATCCACTCCGACGGATGCCGGATCACCAACTGGACCGTCCGGAACGGCAAGCGGTACGAGTACCCCCCGGTATTTCTTCACCAACAAGTCCGCGGACATCACACGGATGCTCACCGACACCCTGGACCGGCTCGGCGTCCAGTGGAAACAGGCGAACAAGCAGAACGTCTCCATCGCCCGGAAGGAGTCCGTCGCGCTCATGGACGCCCACGTCGGGCCGAAGTACTGACGGCCCGGTCTTGACCCTCCACCGGGTGGAGACCGCAGGGTGGGGGCATGGACGGCGTGACGGAGTTGTATTCGATCGGGGAGCTGGCCCGGAGGACCGGGTTGGCGGTGCGGACGATCCGCTTCTATTCCGATACGGGGGTCGTCGCGCCGTCCTGTCGTAGTCGTGCCGGGTACCGGCTGTACGACGCCGACGCGCTGGTGCGGCTGGAGCTCGTGCGGACGCTGCGGGAGCTGGGGGTGGATCTGCCCAGCGTGCGGCGGGTGCTGGATCGGGAGCTGTCGGTGGCCGAGGTGGCTGCCGCGCACGCCGATGCGGTGGAGGTGCAGATCCGGGCGTTGCGGTTGCGTCGGGCGGTGTTGCGGTTGGTGGCCGGGCGCGGGTCGGGTCCCGAGGAGGTTCGGTTGATGCATGAGGTGACGCGGTTGTCGGGCGAGGAGCGCCGGCGGTGGGTGGAGTTGTTGGTGGAGGGGGCCGACGAGTCGGTGGCGGCGATGGTGCGGGCTTCGGCTCCGGACCTGCCGGAGGATCCGTCGGTGGAGCAGGTGGCGGCGTGGGTGGAGTTGGCGGAGTTGGTGGGGGATGCGGAGTTCCGGGAGGTGTTCCGGGGGGCGCCTGGGGTGGAGGCGCCGGTTGATCCGCGGGTGGAGCGGTACTGGAGGTTGGTGTGGGTGGTGAACGGGTGGGAGGTGGTGCCGGGGCTGGTGCCTTAGGTTGGGGCGTCCGTTGGTGTGGGTGTTGGAGGGACGTCTCGATGAGCGAGAAGGCTCGCAAGCTGTTCGACGCGCTGGATCTGAACCATGACGGGGAGCTGACCCGTGCGGAGGTGATCTCGGCTCTGCGTGCGAAGGGGCCGACGTTGGCGGCGCAGGGGGATCTGCCGTTCTGGGGTCTGGGGGACGCGGATGCGTCGTCGGCCCTGTTCGATGCGGCGGACAAGAACGGTGATGCGGTGTTGTCGTTCGCGGAGTTCGAGGCCGAGGTGGATCGTCGGTTCGGTTGGTGACGGCCCCGTGTACGACGCCGCCGGGCCGCCCCTTGTGAGGGGCGGCCCGGCGGTGTTGTGGGTGGTGTCAGCGGACGGGGTCGCCGATGTGGTGGATGCGGACGAGGTTGGTCTTGCCGCTGACGCCGGGGGGTGATCCGGCGGTGATGACGACGACGTCGCCGGGGACGCAGCGTCCGATGCGCAGGAGTTCCTCTTCGACCTGGGCGACCATGGCGTCGGTGGAGTCGACGTGGGGGCCTAGGAAGGTTTCGACGCCCCAGGTGAGGTTGAGCTGGGAGCGGGTGGCGGGGTCGGGGGTGAAGGCGAGGAGGGGGATGGGGCTGCGGTAGCGGGAGAGCCGGCGGACGGTGTCTCCGCTCTGGGTGAAGGCGACGAGGAATTTGGCGCCGAGGAAGTCGCCCATTTCGGCGGCTGCGCGGGCTACGGCTCCGCCTTGGGTGCGGGGTTTGTTGCGGTCGGTGAGCGGCGGGAGGCCCTTGGCGAGGATGTCCTCTTCGGCGGCTTCGACGATGCGTGCCATGGTGCGGACGGTGTCGATGGGGTGTTTGCCGACGCTGGTCTCGCCGGAGAGCATGACGGCGTCGGTGCCGTCGATGACGGCGTTGGCGACGTCGGAGGCTTCGGCGCGGGTGGGTCGGCTGTTGTCGATCATCGAGTCGAGCATCTGGGTGGCGACGATGACCGGTTTGGCGTTGCGCTTGGCGAGTTTGATGGCGCGCTTCTGGACGATGGGGACTTGTTCCAGGGGCATTTCGACGCCGAGGTCGCCGCGGGCGACCATGATGCCGTCGAAGGCGGCGACGATGTCGTCGATGCTTTCGACGGCCTGGGGCTTTTCGATCTTCGCGATGACGGGGAGGCGTCGGCCTTCCTCGTCCATGATGCGGTGGACGTCTTCGATGTCGCGGCCGCTGCGGACGAAGGAGAGGGCGATGACGTCGGCGCCGGTGCGCAGGGCCCAGCGGAGGTCTTCGATGTCCTTGTCGGAGAGGGCGGGGACGGAGACGGCGACGCCGGGGAGGTTGAGTCCCTTGTGGTCGGAGACCATGCCGCCTTCGATGACGCGGGTGTGGACGCGGGGGCCGTCGACGGAGGTGACTTCGAGGGTGACGCGGCCGTCGTCGACGAGGATGCGTTCGCCGGTGGTGACGTCGTCGGCGAGTCCCTTGTAGGTGGTGCCGCAGGTGTGGCGGTCGCCTTGGTGGTCTTCGACGGTGATGGTGAATTCGTCGCCGCGTTCAAGGAGTACGGGGCCTTCGTGGAAGCGGCCGAGGCGGATCTTCGGGCCTTGAAGGTCGGCGAGGACGCCGACGCTGCGGCCGGTCTCGTCGGAGGCCTTTCGTACGCGCTGGTAGCGCTCCTCGTGTTCGGCGTAGGTGCCGTGGCTGAGGTTGAGGCGGGCGATGTCCATTCCGGCTTCGACCAGGGCTTTGATCTGGTCGTATGAGTCGGTGGCGGGGCCCAGGGTACATACGATTTTCGCTCGGCGCATGGGGCGAGGGTATGCCCTACCGGGGGGTAGGAAATGTGGTCCGGGCGTCTCCTCAACAACCTTTGGGCAAAAGCTTGTTGACATTATTTGAATGTGCGTGGGGGTGCTCTGATGAGCACCCCCCGAGGGGGTTTTCAGAGTCGGGGCGGGGTCATCGTGAAGCGGGCGTTGACCTGGGCGAAGACGGTCTGGCGCTGGGGTTCGAGGTCGAGGGGCGGGGCGCCGGCGTCGTCGGCCGGCGCGGCGAAGGCCATGGTGCGCATGGTGCCGCCGGGCTGGGGGTAGGGGGTGGCGTCCTCGGCTCCGGGGTCGGCGAGTTCGACGAGGGCGGCGAGTTCGGCGCCGAGGGCGCGGGCGTATTCGCGGGCGCGTTGGACGGCTTCGAGTACGGCTTGGCGGCGGGCTTCGCCGTGGGCGGGTGAGGTGGGGCGCAGGGCCCACCAGGGGCCGTCGACCTGGGTGAGTTCGAGGTCGGCGAGGCGGGTGGTGAGTTCGCCGAGGGTGGTGAAGTCGTTGAGTTCGGCGGTGATGTGGACGCGGCCGTGGTGGGCGCGGACGCGTTCGCCGCGGCCGTGGCGGGTGAGTTCTGGGGTGATGGAGAAGGAGCCGGTTTCGATCTTTTCGACGGGTTCGCCGTAGCTCTTGAGGAGTTCGAGGACGGTGTTGTTGCGGCGGGTGAGGTCGTCGAGGGCGGTGCGGCGGTCGGTGCCTCGGGCGCTGACGGTGATGCCGATGCGGGCGATTTCGGGGTCGACTTCGAGGCGGGCTTCTCCGCGGACGGCGACGCGGGGGGCCTCGGGGGTTCCGTAGGGCTGGTGGGTGGCGTTCGGGGCGTCCTGGGTCATGGTTTCACTCTCGCACCGTCGCTCGCACGGGTGTGGTCATCGGATCGAAACCTGAGGGGGGTGTTGCTGCTTGTTACCGGTGGGTCAGAATCTACGCGCGTCGTTCACGCTTCGTAACACGCCTCACAAGGGGAGATGGCAATGGCGTTTGACCGCAGGACGTTCATGGGGGCTTCGGCCGCGACGGGTGCGGCTGTGGCGATGGCGGGGGCCACGAGCTCTCCGGCCGCCGCAGCGCCCGCTCCGTCGCGGGGGTCGAAGACCTACGCGTTCACCGTGATGGGTACGACCGATCTGCACGGGAACGTCTTCAACTGGGATTACTTCACGGACAAGGAGTTCGACGACAAGGCGCACAACGACGTCGGTCTGGCGAAGATCTCGACGCTGGTGGAGCAGGTCCGCGCGGAGAAGGGGCGTTGCAACACGCTCCTGATCGACGCGGGTGACACGATCCAGGGCACGCAGCTTTCGTACTACTACGCGAAGGTGGATCCGATCACGGCGCGGCGTGGTCCGGTGCATCCGATGGCGCAGGCGATGAACGCGATCGGGTACGACGCGGCGGCGCTGGGGAACCACGAGTTCAACTACGGCATTCCGGTGCTGCGGAAGTTCGAGGAGCAGTGTGATTTCCCGCTGCTGGGGGCGAACGCGCTGGACGCGAAGACGCTGAGGCCGGCGTTCCCTCCGTACAGCATGCACCGGCTGCGGACCCCCCACGGGCGGGACGTGAAGGTGGCCGTGCTGGGTCTGACGAATCCGGGCATCGCGATCTGGGACAAGGCGAACGTGCAGGGGAAGATGACGTTCCCGGGGCTGGAGGAGCAGGCGGCGAAGTACGTGCCGAAGCTGCGGTCGATGGGTGCGGACGTGGTGATCGTGTCGGCGCACTCGGGGTCGAGCGGTACGTCCTCGTACGGTGACCAGCTGCCGTACGTCGAGAACGCGGCGGGTCTGGTGGCGGAGCAGGTGCCGGGGATCGACGCGGTCCTGGTGGGGCACGCGCACACGGAGATCCCGGAGTACCGGGTGAAGAACAAGGCGACCGGCAAGGACGTGGTGCTGTCGGAGCCGCTGAAGTGGGGGCAGCGGCTGACGCTCTTCGACTTCGAGCTGTCGTGGGAGCGGGGCCGCTGGTCGGTGGCGAAGGTTTCGGCGAAGGTGCTGAACTCGAACACGGCGGCCGAGGACCCGAAGATCACGCGGCTGCTGTCGGACGAGCACCGCAAGGTGGTGGCGTACGTCAACCAGGTGATCGGGACGTCGACGCAGGCGATGTCCTCGGCCGAGGGGCCGGTGAAGGACGTGGCGATCATCGACCTGATCAACCACGTGCAGGCGGAGACCGTGAAGGCGGCGCTGGCGGGTTCCGAGTGGGGGTCTCTGCCGGTGCTGTCGCAGGCGTCCTGTTTCTCCCGGACGGCGGCGATCCCGGCCGGCCAGGTGACCATCAGGGACGCGGCGGGGCTGTACCCGTTCGAGAACACTCTGGAGGCGCGTCTGCTGACGGGTGCGCAGCTGAAGGACTACCTGGAGTACTCGGCGCGGTACTACGTGCAGACGGCTCCGGGTGGTGTCGTGGATCCGGCGAAGCTGACGAACGCGGAGAGCATCCCGGACTACAACTACGACGCGGTGTACGGGCTGAAGTACGACATCGACATCGCGCAGCCGGTGGGTTCGCGGATCACGGGGCTGTCGTTCGCGGGGAAGCCGGTGGATCCGGCGGCGCAGTTCGTGTTCGCGGTGAACAATTACCGGGCTTCGGGCGGCGGGGCGTTCCCGCACGTGCCGAAGGCGAAGCAGTTGTGGGCGAACTCGGACGAGATCCGCAACACGATCATCCAGTGGGTGAAGGCGAAGGGCACGGTGGATCCGGCGCAGTTCGCTTCGGTGGACTGGCGGCTGACGCGGGCGGGCGTGCCGGTGTTCTAGTCCCCTGCGCGGTGTGTGCGGCCGGGTCCTGCTGTGGCGGGTCCCGGCCGTGTGCGTTCAGGGGTGTTCGACGAGGGGGCGGAGGTTGACGGCGCGGTGCGGGCGGGCGGCCTCGCGTTGTTCGAGGCCGAAGGTGGTGAAGGCGGTGCGGTGGGGCTGGGGGTAGGGCTCTTTGCCGGTGAGGGTGTTGAGGATGGCGGCGCTGCGCCAGGCGGCGAGGCCGAGGTCGGGGGTGCCGACGCCGTGGGTGTGGCGTTCTCCGTTCTGGACGAAGACGCTGCCGCTGACGGAGGGGTCGAGGATCATGCGGTAGCGGTCGTCGATGCGGGGGCGGCCGGAGGAGTCCTTGCGCATGTAGGGGTCGAGGCCGGCGAAGAGGCTGGTGAGGGGGCGTTCCTTGTAGCCGGTGGCGAGGACGACGGCGTCGGTGGTGAGGCGGGAGCGGGTGCCCTGCTGGGTGTGTTCGAGGTGGAGTTCGACCTTGGTGGTGGCTACGCGGCCGGCGGTGCGGACGGTGACTCCGGGGGTGAGGACGGTGTCGGGCCAGCCGCCGTGGAGGGTGCGCCGGTAGAGCTCTTCGTGGATGGCGGCGATGGTGGCGGTGTCGATGCCCTTGTGGAGTTGCCATTGGGCGGGGACGAGCCGGTCGCGGACGGGTTCGGGGAGGTCGTGGAAGTAGCGGGTGTAGTCGGGGGTGAAGTGTTCGAGCCCGAGCTTGGAGTACTCCATGGGGGCGAAGGAGGGGGTGCGGGCGAGCCAGGTGAGGCGTTCGCGGCCGGCGGGGCGGGTGCGGAGCAGGTCGAGGAAGACCTCGGCTCCTGACTGGCCGGAGCCGATGACGGTGACGTGTTCGGCGCCGAGGATGCGCCGGCGGTTGTCGAGGTAGTCGGCGGAGTGGATGACGGGGACGGTGGGGGCGTCGGCGAGGGGGCGCAGGGGTTCGGGGACGTAGGGGGCGGTGCCGATGCCGAGGACGAGGTTGCGGGTGTAGGTGCGGCCGAGGGCTTCGGCTTCTCCGTCGGTGTCGAGCTGGGTGTAGTCGACTTCGAAGAGGTCGCGTTCGGGGTTCCAGCGGACCGCGTCGACCTGGTGGCCGAAGTGGAGTCCGGGGAGGCGTCCGGCGACCCAGCGGCAGTAGGCGTCGTATTCGGCGCGCTGGATGTGGAACTGCTCGGCGAAGTAGAAGGGGAAGAGCCGTTCCTTGTGCTTGAGGTAGCTGAGGAAGGTCCAGGGGCTGGCCGGGTCGGCGAGGGTGACGAGGTCGGCGAGGAAGGGGACTTGGAGGGTGGCTCCGTCGAGGAGGAGTCCGGGGTGCCAGCGGAAGTCGCGGCGCTGGTCGTAGAAGGCGGTGGCGAGGCGGTCGGCGCCTTGTTGGGGAAGGCCGTGGGCGAGGGCTGCGAGGGAGAGGTTGAAGGGGCCGATGCCGATTCCGACGAGGTCGTGGGGTGCATCGTGATGGGCGGTCATCGGTGGGTGCTGCCTTCCAGGAGGGCGACGAGGGTGTCCAGGTCCCGCGTGGTGGTGTGGGGGTTGAGCAGGGTCGCCTTGAGCCAGAGCCGGCCGTCGGCGGTGGCGCGGCCGAGGACGGCGGTGCCTTCGTGGAGGAGGGTGCGGCGCAGGGCGGCGAGGCGGTCGTCGTCGGTGGGGGTGGGCCGGAAGAGGACCGTGGTGATGGTGGGGTGCGCGTGGAGTTCGAAGCCGGGGTGTGCGTCGAGGAGTTCGGCGAGCCGGTGGGCTGTGGCGCAGGTGTGGTCGATGAGCCGGGCGAGGCCGTCGCGGCCGAGTGAGCGGAGGGTGGCGGCGATCTTGAAGGCGTCGGGGCGGCGGGTGGTGCGCAGGGAGCGGCCGAGGAGGTCGGGGAGGCCGGCTTCGGTGTCGTCGGTGGCGTTGAGGTAGTCGGCCTGGTGGGCGAGGGGCGCCAGGAGGGTGGTGTCGGGGACGGCGAGGAGGCCGGCCGCGACGGGTTGCCAGCCGAGTTTGTGCAGGTCGAGGGTGATGGAGCGGGCTCGGTGGAGGCCGTTCAGCTTGGTGCGGTGGCGGGGGCTGAAGGTGAGGGCTCCGCCGTAGGCGGCGTCTACGTGGAGTTCGGCGCGGTGGCGTTCGCAGACGTCGGCGAGGGCGTCGAGGGGGTCGATGAGGCCCGCGTCGGTGGTGCCGGCGGTGGCGGTGACGAGGGCGGGGCCGGGGGTGGCGGCGAGCGCGGCGTCGAGGGTGCCGGGGTCGAGGGTGCCGGCGGGGGTGGGGAGGGCGGTGGCGGGGGGCAGGCCGAGGAGCCAGGCGGCGCGGGGGACCGAGTGGTGGGCGTTGGCGCCGTGGAGGACGGTGAGGCGGGGGCCGTGGCGTTCGCGGGCGAGGAGCAGGGCCAGCTGGTTGGCTTCGGTGCCGCCGGTGGTGAGGAGGGCGTCGGCGCGGGGGGTGTCGTAGAACTCGGCGGCGAGGGTGCGGGTGAGGAGGGCCTCGATGGCGGAGGCGGCGGGGGCCTGGTCCCAGGAGTCGAGGGAGGGGTTGAGTGCGCTGACTGCGAGGTCGGCGGCGGCCGCGACGGCGAGCGGGGGGCAGTGCAGGTGGGCGGCGCAGAGGGGGTCGGCGGGGTCTGCGGCGCCGGCGGCGAGGGTGTGGACGAGGGTGGCGAGGGCTTCGTGGGCGCCGGTGCCGTGGGCGGGGAACACGTCGCCCAGTGCGGCCCGGACGCGGGCCGTGGTGGCGGCGGGGCCGCCGGCGGGGAGGGGGCCGTTGCGTGCCGTCGCGCCGGTGTGGAGGGCTGTGAGGACGGTGTCGAGGAGGGGGCGCAGCGTTTCTGCCGAGTGGGGGCCGCCGGCGAGCGGGGGCGCGGGGGCCGGCGCGGGCCCTGGCTCGGTCATCGGTCCTCCTGCTGTCACCGGGGTGGGCGGGACACCCGACCGGTACAACGATCAGACCCGAATGGGGTAACCGGTCGGGGCCGGTGGGTTGCCGGGGGCCGGTGCCGGTGGGTTGCCGGGGGCCGGTGCCGGTGGGTTGCCGGGGGCCGGTGCCGGTGGGTTGCCGCTGCGCGGAGCGGTCCCCTACCCGCCCTTCCACCGTTCCCCGGGCGCTGCCCGGACCCGCGCCTCACGCCGGCGGGGCTGGAAGACCCTGGGGCTCCGCACCGGACCCCGCGCCTCAAACGCCGGCGGGGCTGGAGGGGGGCATGGCTGAGCGCCGCAGTTGCCAGGTCAGTACCAACTGCGGCGCTCGGTATGGGGGCCCGTGGGCCGGGGGTCACTTCGCCAGGAGGGTGAGGGTGTCGATCACGCGGTTCGAGAAGCCCCACTCGTTGTCGTACCAGGCGACGACCTTGATGTGGCGGCCCTCCACGCGGGTGAGCTCGGAGTCGAAGATCGACGAGGCGGGGTTGCCCGTGATGTCGGAGGAGACCAGCGGGTCGTCCGAGTACTCGAGCACTCCGGCCAGCGGGCCCGCGGCGGCGGTGCGGTAGGCCTCCAGGACCTGCTCGCGGGTCACGTCGCGGGCGACGGTGGTGTTGAGCTCGACGATGGAGCCCACCGGTACGGGCACGCGGATCGAGTCGCCGGACAGCTTGCCGTCGAGCTGCGGCAGGACGAGGCCGATGGCCTTCGCGGCGCCCGTGGAGGTCGGCACGATGTTGACGCCGGCGGCGCGGGCGCGGCGGGGGTCGCGGTGCGGGCCGTCCTGGAGGTTCTGCTCCTGGGTGTAGGCGTGCACCGTGGTCATGAAGCCGTGCTCGATGCCGGCGAGGTCGTCCAGGACGGCGGCCAGCGGCGCGAGGGCGTTGGTCGTGCAGGAGGCGTTCGAGACGACCGTGTGCAGTTCCGCGTCGTAGGCGTCGGTGTTGACGCCGTAGGCGAGGGTGACGTCGGCGCCGTCGGAGGGGGCGCTGACGAGGACCTTGCGGGCGCCGGCCTTGATGTGGGCGCGGGCGGCCTCGGCGGAGGTGAAGCGGCCGGTGGCTTCGAGGACGAGGTCGACTTCGAGGTCGGCCCACGGCAGCTGGGCGGGCTCGCGTTCGGCGAGGACCTTGATGCGGTGGCCGTCGACGACGAGGACGTCGCCTTCGACGGTGACCGGGCGGCCGAGGCGGCCGGAGGTGGTGTCGTAGGCGAGCAGCCGGGCGAGGGTGGCGGGCTCGGTGAGGTCGTTGATGGCGACGACCTCGAGGTTGCTGTCGCGTTCGAGGAGCGCGCGCAGCACGTTGCGTCCGATGCGGCCGAATCCGTTGATGGCGATGCGAGTCATGTGCCTGTCCCTTCTGTTCGCGCCATCAGGTTCGCGTGTGGCGTGCGGGCGTGACAGGGGCGAGATCGCCATGGTTCGAAAGGATCCCGCCAGGGTTCGGGTCAGTCGCCCTGGGTGAAGGTGCGGCGGTATTCGGTGGGGGTGGTGTCGAGGATGCGCTGGAAGTGGAGGCGCAGGTTGGCGCCGGTGCCGAGGCCGACGTCGGCGGCGATCTGTTCGACTCCGCGTTCGGAGCGTTCGAGGAGTTCGCGGGCGAGGTCGATGCGGGCGCGCATGACCCATTGCATGGGGGTGTATCCGGTGTCCTCGACGAAGCGGCGGGAGAAGGTGCGGGGGGATACGGCGGCGTGCTGGGCGAGGGTTTCGAGGGTGAGGGGTTCGGCGAGGCGGTGCAGGGCCCATTCGCGGGTGGCGGCGAAGCGTTCGCCGAGGGGCTCGGGGACGCTGCGCGGTACGTACTGGGCCTGGCCGCCGCTGCGGTAGGGGGCGGCGACGAGGCGGCGGGCGGCGTGGTTGGAGGCGGCGACGCCGAGGTCGCGGCGCAGGATGTGCAGGCAGAGGTCGATGCCGGAGGCGGCGCCGGCGGAGGTGAGGACGCTGCCTTCGTCGACGAAGAGGACGTTCTCGTCGACGTGGACGTGGGGGTGTTTGGCGGCGAGGGCGCGTGCGTAGTGCCAGTGGGTGGTGGCGCGTTTGCCGTCGAGGAGGCCGGTGGCGGCGAGGGCGAAGGCGCCGGTGGAGATGGCGGCGAGGCGTGCGCCGCGGCGGTGGGCGGCGGTGAGGGCGTCGAGGACGGCCTGGGGCGGGTCGTCGCGGTCGGGGAAGCGGTAGCCGGGGACGAAGACGATGTCGGCCCAGGCGAGTGCGTCGAGTCCGTGGGTGACGTAGTAGGAGAGTCCGTCTCCGCCGGTGACGAGTCCGGGTGCGGCGCCGCACACCCGTACTTCGTACGGCATGCTCGCGCGGGTCGTGAAGACCTGTGCGGGGATGCCGACGTCGAGCGGTTTGGCCCCCTCAAGGACGAGTACGGCGACGCGATGCAGGTGGGAGGGCGGCACGGGACAAAGGGTACGCGGGTGGGCGGGGTCCGTCGGGCGGCCGGGGCCGTGGGCGCGGCCGCCCGACGGGTGGGGTGCGTACGGGGTCAGGCGCCGCGGACGCGCAGGGCGCGGGCGAGGTCGTCGAGCTGGTCGACGAGGATGCGGCGCAGCATCGGGATGATCTCGGGGTCTTGGAGGCAGGTGTGGCCGGCCTGGAGGTTGTCCTGGTCGACGGCCGTGGTGGGGAAGGCCCAGCGGCCGGCGGCTTCGCCGATGGCGGGTCCGCGGCGGGCGGCGAGGGCGACGGCGTCGGGGTAGTAGCGGGGGACGTAGTCGCGTACGAGGTCGTTCTGTTCGGGCTGCCAGAAGCCGTGGGCGGTGGCGGTGAAGAGGTAGTTGGAGAGGGTGTCGTCGTGGAAGAGGCGCTGCCAGGCGGCGGCCTTGGCCTCGGGGGTGGGGAGGGAGGCGTGGCAGCGGGCGGCGCCCTGCCGGCCGGTGGCGCTGGGGTCGTCGGCGAGGGCGGCGTCGATGGCGGCCGCGTCGACGGCGCCGAGTACGCAGAGGCGGGCGAGGATGCGCCAGCGGAGTTCGGGGTCGAGTTCGGGGCCGCCGGTGACGGTGCCGTCGGCGAGCCAGGCGGCGATGGTGTCGGGCTGGGTGGCGCTGTCGATGAGGGCGCGTACGGCGGCGAGGCGCAGGCCGGGGTCGGTGCCGTCCTCGGTGCGGCGCAGGAGGGCGCGGGCGATGGTGGTGAGGGTGGCGAGGGCGGCGGTGCGCTGGTCGGGGGCGGTGTAGGAGTCGGCGACGTGGTGGCGGGCGAAGGCGAGGACGCCTTGGACGACGGCGAGGTCGGCTTCGTCGGGGAGGTGGGCCTCGGCGGTGGCGAGGTAGGCGGCGGGGTCGAGTTCGCCGTCGCGGACCATGTCGCGCAGGGAGTTCCAGACGACGGTTCGGGTGAGGGGGTCGGGGATGCGGGAGAGGCCGCGCAGGGCGGTTTCGAGGGAGGTGTCGTCGAGGCGGACCTTGGCGTAGCTGAGGTCGCCGTCGTTGAGGACGAGGAGGGCGGGGCGGGGGCCGGCGGCGGAGAGGACCTCGTCGGTGGGGACGTCGAGTTCGAGGAGTTCGGTGCGTTCGAAGGTGCCGTCGGCGGCTCGTGCGTAGGTGCCGGCGTTGATGTGGTGGGGGCGGCTGCCGTTGCGGTCGACGGTGAGGGTCCAGCCGCCGGTGCTCTCTTCGATGCGGGGGGTGAGGGTGTCGATGCCGGTGGTGCGCAGCCAGGTGTCGGCCCAGGTGTGGACGTCGCGGTCGGTGTGGGCGGCGAGGGAGTCCACGAAGTCGGCGAGGGAGGCGTTGGCGAACTTGTGGCGGGTGAAGTGGGTGTTGATGCCGGCGAGGAAGTCCTTCTCGCCGAGCCAGGCGACGAGCTGGCGCAGGGCGGATGCGCCCTTGGCGTAGGAGATGCCGTCGAAGTTGAGGAGGGCGGAGGCGGTGTCGGGGACGTCGTCGGGGCCGGGGGCGACGGGGTGGGTGGAGGGGCGCTGGTCGGCGGCGTAGCCCCAGGGCTTGCGTTCCATGCCGAATTCGGTCCAGGTGCCGGTGAAGCGGGTGGCTTCGGTGAGGGTCTGGTAGCCCATGTATTCGGCGAAGGATTCGTTGAGCCAGATGTCGTCGAACCAGGCGAGGGTGACGAGGTCGCCGAACCACATGTGGGCCATTTCGTGGGCGATGACCATGGCGCGGCGCTGGCGTTCGGTGTCGGTGACGGCGGAGCGGAAGACGAATTCGTCGCGGAAGGTGACGAGTCCGGGGTTCTCCATGGCTCCGGCGTTGAATTCGGGGACGAAGGCCTGGTCGTAGGAGTCGAAGGGGTAGGGCTCGGTGAACTTCTCGTGGTAGCGGTCGTAGCAGGCGGTGGTGACGGAGAGGATCTCGTCGGCGTCGGCGTCGAGGTGGGGGGCGAGGGACTTGCGGCAGTGGATGCCGAAGGGGAGTCCCGCGTGGGTGGTGGTGACGCTGTGCCAGGGGCCTGCGGCGACGGCGGCGAGGTAGGTGGAGATGAGGGGGGTGGGGGCTGACTGCCAGAGGCCGGCGCCGTCCGTGTCGCGGTCGCCGGTGCGGGTGGCGATGCCGTTGGTGAGGACGGTCCAGTGTGCGGGGGCGGCGACGGTGAACTCGAAGACGGCCTTCAGGTCGGGCTGGTCGAAGGCGGCGAAGACGCGCTGGACGTCGTCCATGAACATCTGGGAGTAGACGTAGGTCTCCCCGTCCGCGGGGTCGGTGAAGCGGTGCAGTCCCTCGCCGGTGCGGGAGTAGCGCATGAGGGCGTCGATGCGCAGCTCGTGGGGGCCGGGGGTGAGGCCGGTGAGCGGGAGGCGGTTGCCGGTGAGGGTGGCGGGGTCGAGGGGGTTGCCGTCGAGGGTGGCGGTGCGCAGCACTTGTGGCTTGAGTTCGACGAAGGTGTCTCCGGTGGTGCGGGCGGTGAACCGGATGACGGTGGTGGATTCGAAGGTCTCGTCGCCGGTGGTGAGGTCGAGGCCGACGACGTAGTCGTGGACGTCGAGGAGCTGGGCTCGGAGCTGCGCTTCGGTGCGCGTGAGTGCGGACATGCGGCCCATGCTGCCGGATGGCCGCGCCTGCTCCCAGGGGGTGTGGCGGGCGGGGCCGGGCGTGGGTGCCCGGCCCGGGGGCTCGTTACTCCTCGCCGGCGGCGATGGTCTCGTGGTGGCGGATGACTTCGGCGATGATGAAGTTGAGGAGCTTCTCGGCGAAGGCCGGGTCGAGTTTGGCGCTTTCGGCGAGCTGGCGGAGGCGGGCGATCTGGCTGGCTTCGCGGCCCGGGTCGGCCGGGGGCAGCTGGTGCTTGGCCTTGAGGTGGCCGACCTGCTGGGTGCACTTGAAGCGCTCGGCGAGCATGTGGACCACGGCCGCGTCGATGTTGTCGATGCTGTCGCGCAGGCGGGACAGTTCGGCGGTGACGTTCTCGTCGATCTCGTCGATGTCGCTGTTGTTCATGGTTCCCGAGCTTACGTGGCGGGCGTCGTCGGCACCTCTGTCAGTCGGTCCGTGAGACGGGGGCCGGGGTGGTGGGTTCACAGGGGGAGGTGGGCGGTGACGAGCCAGCCGCCTTCGGGGGCGGGGCCGGCGGTGAGGGAGCCGCCGAGGGCTTCGGCGCGTTCGGCCATTCCGGCGAGGCCGTAGCCGCCGCCGCGGGCGTTTTCGGAGAGTTTGGCGGGGTGTCCGCCGTCGTCGGCGATGCGTACTTCGAGTCCGGTGGGGACGGTGCGCAGGCCGATGCGGACGGCGGTGGCGGTGGCGGCGTGTTTGGCGATGTTGGTGAGGGCTTCGAGGACGATGCGGTGGGCGGTGGCGGCGACGTGGGCGTGGAGGCGGGTTTCGAGGCCCTGCTCGATGTAGAGGACGACGGGCGGGCCGGTGGTGGAGAAGCGTTGGGTGAGGTCGCGGATGTCGGCGAGGCCGGCGACGGGGGCGGTGGCGGGGTGGGTGCCGGGGTGGGTGCCGGGGCCGTCGTTCTCGCGGAGGATCTTGACGAGGCGGCGCATGGAGCCGAGGGCTTCGTCGCCGGCGGTTTCGATGCGTCCGAAGATCTGGGCGGCGCGGTCGGCGCCGACGTGGGTGAAGCGGGCGGCGCGGGCTTCGACGACGATGCCGGTGACGTGGTGGGCGACGAGGTCGTGGAGTTCGCGGGCGAGTTCCAGGCGTTCGGCGGTGCGTACGGCGTGCAGTTACCGCAGGGCGGCGGGCGGCACGGTCCTTCCGGCCGGTTCGGGTCCGGCCGGAAGGACGAGAGCGAGGGGTGGGGGGCTGCCGCGGGTGCTACAGGGTGGCCGCGGCGGCCTTGATGTCGGCGGCGAAGGTGGAGACCTCGGAGTACACGCCGGGGTAGCCGGCCCGGGCGCAGCCTTCGCCCCAGCTGACGATGCCGACCTGGATCCAGGCGTTGTTGTTGTCGCGGCGGAACATGGGGCCGCCGGAGTCGCCCTGGCAGGTGTCGACGCCGCCCTGGGCGTAGCCGGCGCAGATCTCCTCGGCGGGGACGAGGTCGTTGCCGTAGGAGTTCTGGCAGGAGGCGTCGGAGACGAAGGGGACCTGGGCCTTGAGGAGGTAGCGCTGCTGGCCGCCGCCTTCGCGGGCGGCGCCCCAGCCGGCGACGGTGAAGGTGCCGTTGTCGTAGGCCTTGGTGTCGGCGATCTTGAGGGTGGGCAGGTTGATCGGCTTGGCGAGCTTGATCAGGGCCCAGTCCTTGCCCTTGCCGTTGTAGCCGGGGGCCTGGAGCACCTTGGTGGACTTGACCTTGATGGCGCTGCTGCTCTGGAGGTCGACGACGCCCGCGGTGGCGGTGATGGAGGTGTTGTTGCCGGAGCCGCTGACGCAGTGGGCGGCGGTGAGGACGATCTGCTGGGTGTAGAGGGCTCCGCCGCAGCCCATGGAGAGGCGGACCATGAAGGGGAACTCGCCCTGTGCGGCGCGGGTTCCGCCGACGACGGGAGCGGGTGAGGCGTTGGCTCCGGCGGGCTGGAGGCTGACGGCGGCGAGGGTGACGGCTCCGACGGCGAGGGCGCGCTTGACGATTCTGCCAAGGGTGGTCACGGTCAACACACTGCCTTTCGTGGGGGGTTGGGCTGTGCGCGTCATCGGGTTAATGACGCGTCCATGACACATCCGCCGCCGCGGCGCCATCAAGAACGCCTTTTCGGACAATTTCCGCCGCCGCCCCGCGCGTGAAAGATCATTCACCCGGCGGTCACAAAATGTTTCCTACCGGCCAGTAGACATGGGTGCGGTTCTGGCCAACCCTGGTCACGTACATGCCAAGTCGCACATGCCACGTCGTGACCGAGGAGCGCCCCCACATGCGCAGCACCCGCCGCACCCGCACGTCCCGTACCGCCGCCGCCACCGTGGCCGTCGCCGCCACCGTGCTGACCCTGCTCCCGGCCGCCGCCGCCGAAGCGGCCCCCACCGCGCCCGCGCCGGTCCCGGCGCCGGTCACCGCCGCCGCCATCACCTCCGCGCCCGGCGGCAACGCGGCGATCCTCGGCATCGACTACGCCACCTGGCAGCGCGACGTGGCCGCCGTCATCGACGCCGCGCGCCCCGCCATCGAGCAGCGCATCGCCGCCTCCCCGGCCGGCGAGAAGCCCGCGATCGTCCTCGACATCGACAACTCGTCGCTGGAGACGGACTTCCACTGGTTCTGGACGTTCCCGACGCCCGCGATCGAAAAGGTCCGCGCGCTGACCCAGTACGCGAACCAGCGCGGGGTGGCGATCTTCTTCGTCACCGCCCGCCCCGGGATCGTGTACTCGATGACCGAGCGGAACCTGAAGCAGGTCGGCTACCCGGTCAGCGGGCTGTACGTACGGGACCTGCCCGCCCTGTTCGAGCAGGTCAGCGCCTACAAGACGGGCAAGCGGGCCGAGATCGAGGCGCGCGGCTACACGATCATCGCCAACATCGGGAACAACGAGAGCGACCTCGTCGGCGGGCACGCCGAGCGCACCGTGAAGCTCCCCGACTACGGCGGCAAGCTGTCCTGACCCGGCACGCCCGAGCGGCCGCCCACCCGGCGGCCGCCCGGCTCCGGGGCTCCCGCCTCAGCCGCCGCAGCCGTAGAGGCGGCTGCCGCAGCTCTCCTCTCGCGTCCAGTCGCGGGCGGTGGAGGCGGAGCCGTCGCCGGGCGCCGCGGGCTCGCCGAGGACGATCACGAGCAGGATGCCGATCAGGAGGGGGAAGCCGAAGAAGATGGCCGCCATCCACCAGCCGATGGCGTCCTGGACCCCCTGGAGGGCCGGATCCCACAGGACCCAGAACTCCGCCGCCCACGCGGCCACGTTCAGCCCCAGGTAAACCCCTACCCAGCGGTCTTCCGTCATGCCCCACCCCCGTCACCGTCGTATCGGGCATGTGTTCCCGTGGCCCGGCAGCGGAACACATGACTCCGTCAGGGGCCGCCGACTGCGGCGCCCCGCTCTCCCTCGATCGCGTTGACCGCCGCCCAGGCGAAGGCCATCGCCGGGCCGATCGTCGCGCCCGGGCCGGGGTAGGTGTCCCCCATCACCGCAGCCGAGCAGTTCCCGGCCGCGTACAGGCCCCGGACCGGGGTGGAGTCCTCGCGCAGCACCCGGCCGTCCCCGTCGGTGACCAGGCCGCCCTTGGTGCCGATGTCCCCCGGGTGCACGGGGACGGCGTAGAAGGGGCCCTTGTCGATCGGCGCCAGGTTGGGGTTGGGCAGCGTCGGGTCGCCGTAGTAGCGGTCGTAGACGCTCGTGCCGCGCCCGAAGTCCTCGTCGACGCCCCGCTCGGCGAAGCCGTTGAACCGGCGGACCGTCGCCGCCAGGGCGGGCGCGGAGATCTGCCGGGCCAGCTCCTCGACGGTGGCGGCCTTCTTCAGGAAGCCGCTCTCCAGCCACCTCTTCGGGAAGGGCCGGCCGGGAAGGAGCCCCGCGAAGATGTAGCGGGCCCTGGAGCGGGCGTCGAGGACCAGCCACGACGGAACCGTGGTCGCCTCCGGCCGGTCGGCGGCGTACATCCGGTCCGTGAAGGCGTGGTACGGCAGGGCCTCGTTGGCGTAGCGCTCCCCCGCCTCGTCGACGATGAGCATCCCCGGAATGCCCCGGTCGGCGACCAGGAAGAACGGCCTCTCCCCCGGCGGGCACACCGACGGCGCGCCCCACACCCGGTCCAGCAGGTCCGTCGCCGCGCCCAGTTCCTCGCCGAGCCGCAGGGCGTCGCCGGTCTGGCCGGGCGAGGCGTGCGTCCAGGCGGTGGAGGTGGGCGCGGGCAGGTGCTTCTCGCGCAGCTCCTGGTCGTGCGAGAAGCCGCCCGAGGCCAGCACCACCCCGCCCCGGGCCCGTACGGCGACCTCGCGCCCCGCCCGCGTGACGCGTACGCCGGCCACCCGGCCCGCGGCGTCCGTGACCAGCCCGGTCAGCGGGGCGGACAGCCACAGCTCCCCGCCGAGCCGGTCCAGCGAGAGCCGCAGCCGGGCGACCAGCGCCTCGCCGAGCGAGACGGGCCTGCGCCCGGTGGCGAGCGCGCCCAGCGCACGCGCCCCCACCTTCAGGGCGGTCCGCCGGCCCGCCCAGGTGCGGGCGGCCATGTTCAGGAAGCGGAAGTCGTACGAGGTCACGTTCAGCCCGTACGTGGGCAGGCCCGCCCGGCGCATGTACCGGGCCTGCTCCCCCAGCCGCCGCAGGTCCACGACGCACGGCTCGACGGAACGCCCCTGGGCCATGCCGCCCTGCGCCTCGGGGAAGTAGTCCGGGTAGCCCGGCGTGTACATGAAGCGGCGGGAGCTGTACGGGCCCGGCCGGGCGGGCCGTCCGGCGTCCGCGCCGCCCGCCGGCCTGGAGCCGGCGGTGTCGGCGCGGGCGATGGACAACATGATGGGCTGGCTGCGGTTCAGCGAGTGGATGTAGCGGGTAGTCATATGGCAGCGCACGAGAAGGGCTCCGGCCCCGACCCCTCGCCAGGGGGCCGGACCCGGAGCCCTTTCGCCGTCGGGACCAGGCCGTGTCTTTTGGATCAGGCCGGATCAGCCCGCGGCGTCTGGCGCCGTGCATCGCAAGGCCGAGGAGGGAGCCGACGCGGTGGGGGCACCTCCCAGCGGTAGCTGGGGGACGTCGTCGACCGACGAGAACGCGGCGAGGCGCGGTGCCAGACGCCGCGGGCCCGGCATGAGCCGAAAGACACGGCCTAGTGGTCGTAGGTGATCCGGACCCGGTCGGTCAGCGGTAGCGCCTGGCAGGCCAGGACGTACCCGTCGGCCAGGTCCTCGCCGTCCAGGACCTCGTTGCGGGCCATCTTCACCTCGCCCTCCACCACCCGGCAGCAGCAGGCGCTGCATGCTCCCTCCCGGCAGGAGTACGGGGCTTCGAGCCCGGCGGCGAGCAGCGCGTCGAGCAGGACCGTCCCCCGGTCCCAGGCAACGGTACGGGTCCGCCCGTCGAGCCCCACCTCGGCGACGGCGGCCCCTCCCCCGGCGGGCGCGGGCGCGGCCGCAGGGGCCGGGGCTGCGAAGACGTCGGCGCCCAGCGAGAAGTAGCGCTCGCGGTGGATCCGGCCGCCGGGTGCCCCCGCCGAGCGCAGGGCGGCTTCGGCGGCGTCCATCAGCGGGCCCGGCCCGCACAGCCACGCCTCGCGCCCGGCGTACGGGGCCAGCAGGCCCCCGAGCCGGTCCGCGGTCGGCAGCCCCTGGAGCTCCTCCAGCCAGTGCACGACGGTGAGCCGCCCGGGGTGCGCCCCGGCCAGTTCCCGCAGCTCGTCCCGGAAGATCACCGACCCGGGACCACGGTTGGCGTACACCAGGGCCACCCGTCCCCCGCCGGCCGCCAGGGCCGACTTGGCCAGGGAGAACACCGGGGTGATCCCGCTCCCGCCGGCCACGAGCAGCAGGTCGGCGTCCAGGCCCCCGGGGCCGGGGGTGAAGGTGCCGGCGGGCGGCAGCAGCTCCAGCTCGTCGCCCGGGCCGACGCGGTCGCAGAGCCAGGCCGAGCCGGGGCCGCCGGGGACCCGCTTGACGGTGATGCGCATCGGCTCGCCGGTGTGCGGGGAGCTGGCCAGGGAGTAGCAGCGGGCCGCTCCGCCGGGTATCCGGACGGTGAGGAACTGCCCGGGGCGGTAGGGAAGTTCCGCGTCCAGGACGAGGGATACGGCGTCCGGGGTCTCCTGGACGCGGGCTGTGACGCGGGCCCGCAGCCTGCCGGGGGCTCCGCCCCGGGGCGCAGCGGTGGGCGGCTCCTCGGGCGCGGGCGGGCGGGGCGGCGTGAGGGCTCCGGGGTCGTCAGGCATCGGCGGGCACCTCCAGCCGGCCTTCGCGGACGGCGGCCCCGATGCTGTCGCGCAGTGCCGGGCAGGAGCGGACGCGGGCGCTGGGCCGGCCGTCGGCGGTCGCGGCGGCGATGCGCGGGCAGACGGCGGCGGCTTCTGCGGTCCACTGCACCTGGGTGTGGGCGGGGCTGAACTTCTCGCACAGCACCTCGTTGCCGCACTCCCCGCACACGACGGGGCGCATCAGCCGGCCTCTGCGCGGCGGGCGGCGAGGTTGGCGGCGACCTCGGCCTTCCAGGCGGCGGTGGCGCGGGTGGTGTCGATCTCGAACTCGAAGCGGCGGACCATCTCGTCCCCGACGTCGGCGGCGTCCACGTAGAACTGCTCGTACCAGCGGCGGAGCTGGTAGACGGGGCCGTCCTCCTCGGTGAGGAGGGGGTTGTCGATGCGTGTCTTGTTCTTCCAGATCTCCACGTCCTGCTCGAAGCCGACGGCGAGGCCTTCGGCGGTGAGGCGGGCGGCCTCGGCGGCCTGTTCGCCGCTCATGCCGGGGAGCCGTTTCACGATCGCCCCGTACATGAGCACGAAGCTGTTCCCGTCGACCGGGTAGTGGCAGTTGATCAGGACGGATTCCATCTCCTGGCCGCCGCCGACGTCGCTCCACAGCCGGTCGATCATGTAGGAGGGGCCGTGGTAGGAGGCGTCGGAGCGCAGGCCGCCGCCGGTGGAGAGGGTGCCGAGGTCGACGTCGCCGCGCGGGGTGGACTCCATGTACTGGGTGGCGACGTGCCCGTCGAAGACGTTCTTGAAGTAGTGCGGGAAGGCGTAGTGCACGTAGGAGAAGTGGGCCATGTCCACGACGTTGTCGACGATCTCGCGGCAGTTGGCGTTCTCGACGAGCAGGGAGTTCCAGCTCCAGTCGCTCCACTCGGCGCCGCCGTAGCCCTCGATGGCGGGGATGGTGACGCCGTCGGGCGGCGGGTTGCCCTCGGGGTCGTGCCAGACGTAGAGCTGGCCGTTGAGTTCCAGGGTGGTCCAGGCGCGGGTGCGGGCGCGGGGCGGGACGCAGCGGCCGTCGCCGGACCAGCGCCAGTCGTGGAAGGGGCAGGCGACGGTGTCGCCCTTGACGGTGCCGTGGGCGAGGTTGCCGCCCATGTGGGGGCAGTAGGCGTTCAGGACGTGCAGTTCGCCGTCCTCCTCGCCCTGGAACACGACCAGTCGGGTGCCGAAGGCGCGCACCTCGTGCGGGGTGCCGTCGCGGAAGGCGGCGGCGAGGCCGAGGCAGTGCCAGCCGCGGGCGAAGCGGCTGGGGACGGCGGCGGCCCGGATGACGCGGGGACCCTCGTCGGAGGCGGAGGCGGAGGCGGAGGCGGAGGCGGGAGTGGGGGTGGGGGTGGGGGTGGTCGAGGTCATGGGCTGGCGCCCTCCACTTCTTCGGGATGAGCGGTCGGGACGGGGCGGAATCAGAGGCTTGACGCGGCCCGGCGCTCGGCGGCGAGTTCGACCGCGATGTCGATCAGCTGGTCCTCCTGGCCGCCGACCAGTCGGCGTTCACCGGCGCGCAGCAGGATCTCGGCGCCGGGGACGCCGTAGCGCTCCGCCTGGCGCCAGGCGTGCTTGAGGAAGCTTGAGTAGACCCCGGCGTGGCCCATGAGCAGGGACATCCGGTCGAGGCGGCACTCCTCGTCCATGACGGGGCGGACCACGTCCTCGGCCGCGTCGATGAGCCGACGGTCTCCAGGCCCATCTCCCGGGCGAGGCCGAAGTGCTGGACGGAGATGTCGGCCTCGGTGCAGTGGGTGGCGATCCGGCAGATGCTCCCGCCGCTCGCGTGGGCGGCGCGGATGTCGTCCTTGACGCCCAGTCCGGGGAGCGTCAGGAAGGCGATCTTCGCGCGGCGGGCGGTCTCGGCGGCGGCCCTGATCAGCTCCTGCTCGGGGGTCTTCGAGAAGCCGTAGGTGAAGGAGGAGCCGCCGAGGCCGTCGCCGTGCGCGACCTCGATGACGGGCACGCCCGCGTCGTCCAGGGCGGCCACGACGGCCCGTACGTCCTCGGTCGTGAACCGGTGGCGCCTGGCGTGGGAGCCGTCGCGCAGGGAGGAGTCGGTGACGCGGACGTCCAGCGTGTCGGAGTACGTCTTCACAGGTGGAGGCCCTTCGCGAACTCCTCGCCGACCCCCGTGGCGGCGGGTGCAGGATCCGGGGAGGATCAGGTGGCCCTTGCGCAGGGGGACGCCGAACCGGGCGACGGTGCGGGCCAGCCAGGCCACGGCGGTGGCGGGGTCGCCGAGCACGGCGTCGGAGCGGCCGGCGGCGAGGGTTTCGCCGTCGCCGTCGAGGCGGGCCTCGACGGCCTTGAGGTCCAGCTCGCGCGGGTCGCGGCCCTCGCCGATGGCGTAGCCGGCGGAGGAGGCGTTGTCGGCGATGGTGATCCGCCAGTCCGCGATGCGGCTGTCGATGAGCTCCAGGGCGGGCACGACGGGTTCGGCGACGCCCATCATGGCCTGCATGACGGGCGACGAGAGGCCGACCTTGTGGCCGGTCACGGTGGCGCCGTCGGCGCAGCGGCGGCGGACGTTCAGGAGCTGGATCTCGTACGCGTCCTGCGTGCCGATCCCCTCGAACAGCTCGGCCAGCGGCCGTACCGGCGTCCGTGACAGCTCCGCCGCGCGCAGCAGCTCGGCGGCCTCGCGCCTGAGCCGGTCGTTCGGCATGGGGGTCCTCCCGGCTGCGGTGGTGTGTGGTGCCGCAGACGGTAGGCGCGGGGCGGTGGCGGGCGGGAGGCGGTGTTCCCGCTGAGCGGGAAAGGGGCGGCGGGCCGGGGCCCGCAGGGCCCGGCCCGCCCCTGTTCCCCTTCCGCTAGGGCTTGTTCTTCCAGGGCCTGTTCTTTTAGGGCCTGTTCTTTCAGGGCCTGTTCTTTCAGGTCTTGTTCTTCGGGCCGCCCGGGCAGACCTGCCAGGCGAGGTGGTAGAGGGTGCTGACGCTGGCGTCGGTGGAGTCCATGGCCATGAAGCTCGTGGTCTGGGGGCTGGAGGTGCCGGCGTTCACGCGCAGTTCGGTGTTGATGTTGAAGTTGCGCTTCTCACCGCACGGGGCCCAGACGAGGTCGGCGTATTCCGTCTTGTCGCTCGTCTGCCAGTTGTCGTTGAGGGGGCCGGTGAACTGGTGGGTGCGCTGGGACGTCTGCGGCATTCCCTGGAAGTAGTAGTTCGCCCGTTCCTGGCCGGACGCGCCGGGCTGGAGGAAGGCGAATCCGCGGTAGTCGGCCTGGACGATGGCGTAGGTGAAGCCGGAGGGCACGTGGACGCGGAGGTTGAGCTGGCAGTTCTTGCGGAAGGCGGTGGGCGGGGCGCCGGGGCCGACCTGGGCCATGTAGTCGCTGTAGGTGACGGTGAAGGCGGTGTTGTCGGGGGCTACGGCGACCTGGGCGGTGCCTTCGCGGCAGCCGGAGCCGTTGACGGTGGCGAGTTCGATCACGATCTTGTCGGGCGGGACGGTGATGGGGCCGCCGGCGGCGGCGGGGGTGGACGCCGTGACCAGCGCGGCGGCCGCGGCGCCGATGAGCAGGGTGCGGGTCCTGGGACGAGACATCGTTGTCACTCCTGACCTTCGGGTGGCTTCAGGCGCTGGCGTCAGCGGGCGGGACATTCCTTCCACTCGAAGTGGTAGACGGTGCTGACGCTGCCGTCGGTCGAGTCCATGCTCATGAAGCTCAGCGCCTGCGGGCTGGAGGTGCCCGCGTAGACCCGCAGTTCGGTGTTGACGTTGAGGTTGCGCTCCTCGCCGCAGGGGGCCCAGACGAGGTCGGCGTACTCGGTCTGGTCGCCGGCCTGCCAGTTGTCGGTGAAGGGGCCGTTGAACTGGTGGGTGGTGCGGGCGGTCTGGGGGGTGCCCTGGAAGTAGTAGTTCGCCCGCTCCTGGCCGTAGGCCCCGCGCTGGAGGTGGGCGAAGCCGCGGTAGTCCGCGCGGGCGATGGCGTACGTGAACCCCTGGGGGACGTGGATGCGCAGGGCCAGCTGGCAGTTCTTGCGGAACTCGGTGCCGCCGGAGCCGGCGCCGGTCTGGGCGAGGTAGTTGCTGTAGGTGACGGTGAAGGCCGTGTTGTCGGAGGCGGCGGCGACGCTGGCGGTGCCCTGGGGGCAGCCGGAGCCGTTGACGCCGACGACGTCGACGGTGATGCGGCCGGGCGGCGGGATGTACGGGGGATCGGCCGGGGCGTGTGCCTGTGCGGGTGCGGCGGCCACGGCCGACAGCACCGTGATGGCGGCGCCGACGGCGATTCTGCGGAGCGGCATGTCGGGGTCTCCCTTCGTCGGGATTCGGCGTGGACATGCCATCACGGTGCCGCAGGGGCGGGGAGGGCGTGATACGGCCAACGCCGCTTCGGGGTGTTCCCGGGGCCGCTCCCTGGCCGGAACCGGCGGAGCGGGCGCGTCCGCCGCACCGCCCATCAGCCCGGCCCGGCCGCCTCTGATCCACCCCACCCCCCACGATGGCCGGTTCCCCGACCCCGTCAGGGCCGAGGCGCCCGCCGGGCGACCGGGCCGGGGCCGGGGCCCGGGCTACCGGGCGCCGTACACCGGGTGCGGGGGCTCCGCGTCCGCGAGGAGCTTCGTCACGGCCACCCCCGCCCCGGACGGGGTCCAGCGGGCGCCGAGGTCGGCGGTGGGGCCGGGACGCCAGCCCTCCATCACCGTGATCCGGCCGCCCTCCGCCTCGAAGACCCGGCCCGTGACGCCGGCGGAGGCCTCGGAGCCCAGCCACACGACCAGCGGTGACACGTTCTCCGGAGCCATCGCGTCGAAGCCCCCTGCCCCCGGCGCGGCCATCGACTCGGCGAAGGTCTGCTCCGTCATCCGGGTCCGCGCCGCCGGGGCGATCGCGTTGACCTGGACCCCGTACCGCTCCATCTCGGCCGCCGCCACCAGCGTCAGGCCGAGGATCCCCGCCTTGGCCGCGCTGTAGTTGCCCTGGCCGACGGAGCCCAGCAGTCCCGCCCCCGAGGACGTGTTGACCACCCGGGCGGCCCGCGGGCGCCCGGCCTTCGCCTCGGCCCGCCACCACGCGCCCGCCGCCCGCAGCGGCAGGAAGTGCCCCTTGAGGTGCACCCGCATCACCGCGTCCCAGTCGGCCTCCCCGAGGTTGACCAGCATCCGGTCCCGCAGGAACCCGGCGTTGTTGACCAGGGTGTCCAGGCCGCCGAAGGCGGAGACCGCGCAGTCCACCAGCGAGGCCGCGCCCTGCTCCGAGGCTATGTCCCCGCCGTGGGCCACCGCCTCTCCGCCCAGCGCACGGATCTCCTCGACGACCAGCGACGCCGGGCTGTCGGGCCCCGGGCGGCCGTCGAGGCCCACTCCGAGGTCGTTGACGACCACCCGCGCGCCCTCCGCCGCGAAGGCCAGGGCGTGGGCCCGGCCCAGCCCCCGTCCCGCGCCCGTCACGATCACCACGCGTCCGTCCGCAATGCCCATGTCCGCCTCAGCTCTCCTTGTTGACCGTTGCCGCGTCCAGGAACGCGGGGCGCTCCCCGCCCCCGTGCACCAGCAGGCTCGCGCCGCTGACGTAGCCCGCCCGGCCGGAGGCCAGGAACACCGCCGCCTCCCCCACGTCCGAGGGCTCGGCCAGCCGCCCCAGCGGCACGGTGGCGCCGACCGCCGCGATGCCGGCGTCGTCCCCGTAGTGCAGGTGTGCCAGCTCGGTCCGCACCATGCCCAGGACGAGCGAGTTGACGCGCACTTCGGGCGCCCATTCCACGGCCATCGAGCGGGCGAGGTTCTCCAGGCCCGCCTTGGCCGCGCCGTAGGCCGCCGTTCCGGGCGAGGGGCGGGTGCCGCTGACGCTGCCGACCATCACCACCGAGCCGCGGCTCTCGCGCAGCCACGGGTAGGCGGCGAGCGAGGCCGTCATCGGGGCCACCAGGTTGAGTTCGACGACCCGCGCGTGCCGCTCGGCACCGCCCTCCCCCAGCAGCCGGTACGGGGTCCCGCCGGCGTTGTTGACCAGGCAGTCCAGCCGCCCGTGGCGCTCGCCGACGGCGTCGAGGAACTCCCGTACGGCAGCCGGGTCGCGCAGGTCCACGGCGGCGAAGGCGGCCCGCCGCCCATCCGCCGCCACCGGTTCCTCCGGCGGCCGCCGGGCGCAGACGACGACCTGCGCCCCGGCCGCGAGGAACGAGCGGGCGATCCCGGCCCCCACGCCGCGGGTTCCGCCGGTGACGACGACAACCCTCCCCTTGAGCTCCATCGGCTGCTACCTTCCTCACCTAACAAATGTTTGGTGGAAAGGTAGCTGATCCGCTCATGGGTGTCTCCACCTCCGGCCCGGCCAAGGGCATCGCACTCGTCACAGCCGACTTCCCGCCCGTCAACGCCCTCCCCGTACAGGGCTGGTACGACCTCGCCGACGCCCTGCGCGCCGCCGGCCGGGACCCCGAGGTCCGCTGCGTGGTCCTGGCCGCCGAGGGCCGGGGCTTCAACGCCGGGGTCGACATCAAGGAGATGCAGCGCGACACCGGCCACGGCGCCCTCATCGGCGCCAACCGCGGCTGCTACGAGGCCTTCGCCGCCGTCTACGAGTGCGAGGTGCCGGTGGTCGCCGCCGTGAACGGGTTCTGCCTGGGCGGCGGCATCGGCCTGGTCGGCAACGCCGACGCGATCGTGGCGGGCGAGGACGCCGTCTTCGGGCTCCCGGAACTCGACCGGGGCGCCCTCGGGGCCGCCACCCACCTGGCCCGGCTCGTCCCCCAGCACCTGATGCGGGCCCTGTACTACACCTCGCGCACCGCCACCGCCGCCGAACTCCACGCGCACGGCTCCGTCTGGAAGGTGGTCCCCCCCGAACGGCTGCGGGACGCCGCCCTGGAACTGGCCGCCGAGATCGCGAAGAAGGACGGCTACCTGATCCGGCTGGCCAAGGCCGCCATCAACGGCATCGACCCCGTGGACGTGCGCCGCAGCTACCGCTTCGAACAGGGCTTCACCTTCGAGGCCAACCTCAGCGGGGTCGCCGACCGCGTCCGCGACACCTTCGGCAAAGGACAGACCGCATGACGGACAAGACGATGACCCCCGAAGAGGTGGTCGGACAGCTGGGCAGCGGGATGACCCTCGGCATCGGCGGCTGGGGCTCCCGGCGCAAGCCGATGGCCCTGGTGCGGGCGCTGCTCCGCTCCGGGATCACCGATCTCACCGTGGTCTCCTACGGCGGCCCCGACGTCGGGCTGCTGGCCGCCGCCGGACGGATCCGCAGACTCGTGGCTCCCTTCGCCACCCTCGACTCCGTCGCCCTGGAGCCGAACTTCCGGGCCGCCCGCGAGAGCGGGGCCATCGCCCTCACCGAGTACGACGAGGCCATGTTCATGTGGGGGCTGCACGCCGCCGCCAACCGCCTCCCCTTCATGCCCGTCCGGGCCGGCCTCGGCTCCGACGTGATGCGGGTCAACCCCGAACTGCGCACCGTCACCTCCCCGTACGCCGACGGCGAGGAGTTCGTCGCCGTCCCCGCCCTGCGCCTGGACGCGGCCCTGGTGCACCTCAACCGTGCCGACCGGCTCGGCAACGCCCAGTACCTGGGCCCGGACCCGTACTTCGACGACCTCTTCTGCGAGGCCGCCGACGCCGCGTACGTCTCCTGCGAACAGCTCGTGGAGACCGCCGAGCTGGCCAAGTCCGGCCCCCCGCAGTCCCTCCTGGTCAGCCGGCACTCCGTCACCGGCGTCGTGGAGACCCCGAACGGCGCGCACTTCACCTCCTGCGCGCCCGACTACGGCCGCGACGAGGCCTTCCAGAAGCTGTACGCCTCCACCCCCTGGACGGAGTTCGCCGCCCGCTTCCTGGCCGGCGGCAGCGAGCACGCCTACCAGAGCGCCGTCCGGACCTGGCACGAGGAGCAGAAGTGACCGCCGCGACCGCCGCCACCCGACAGGAATACTGCGTGATCGCCTGCGCCGAGGCCTGGCGCGACAACGGCGAGGTGCTCGCCAGCCCGATGGGGCTGATCCCCTCCTTCGGGGCCCGCCTCGCCAAGCGCACCTTCTCCCCCGACCTGCTGCTCACCGACGGCGAGGCCATGCTGGTCGGCATCGACGGCACGCCCGAGGGCTGGCTGCCGTACCGCCGCCACCTGACGATGGTCACCGGCGGCCGGCGGCACGTGATGATGGGCGCCAGCCAGATCGACCGGTACGGCAACCAGAACATCTCCTGCATCGGCGACTGGGAGCGGCCCTCCCGCCAGCTCCTCGGGGTGCGCGGCGCGCCCGTCAACACCCTGAACAACCCGGTGAGCTACTGGGTCCCCAAGCACTCCCCCCGGGTGTTCGTCGAACGCGTCGACATGGTCAGCGGGGTGGGGTACGACCGCGCCGAAGCGGCCGGCGTGACCCGCTTCCACCGGCTGCCCCGGGTGGTCAGCGACCTCGGGGTCTTCGACTTCACCGGCCCGGACCGCTCCATGCGCCTCGCGTCCCTGCACCCCGGCGTCACGGTCGAGCAGGTCCGCGCGGCGACCGGGTTCGAGCTGGCGGTCGCGGACGGGGTCCCGTACACGCGGGAGCCGAGCGCCGAGGAACTGCGGCTGATCCGCGAGGTGATCGACCCCCGGGGCCTGCGCGACCGGGAAGTCCGGGTCTGAGGCCGCGGGCCGGAGAGGCGGGAGGCAGCGATGGAGACGGCATTCACCAAGCTGGTCGGGGTCCGCTACCCGATCGTGCAGACGGGCATGGGCTGGGTCGCCGGGCCGCGCCTGGTGTCGGCGGCGGCGAACGCGGGGGCGCTGGGCATCCTGGCCTCGGCGACGATGACCACCGGGCAGCTGCGCGCGGCGGTCCGGGAGGTCGGGTCCCGTACGGACGCGCCGTTCGGGGTGAACCTGCGGGCGGACGCCGGGGACGCGGCCGAGCGGGTACGGCTGATCATCGACGAGGGCGTGCGGGTGGCCTCGTTCGCGCTCGCCCCGTCCCGGGAGCTGATCGCCCGGCTGAAGGACGCCGGGGTGGTGGTGATCCCCTCGATCGGGGCGCGCCGGCACGCCGAGAAGGTCGCGGCCTGGGGCGCGGACGCGGTGGTCGTGCAGGGCGGCGAGGGCGGCGGGCACACCGGTGACGTGGCCACCACGGTGCTGCTGCCGCAGGTGGTCGACGCCGTGGACATCCCGGTGATCGCGGCGGGCGGCTTCAGCGACGGCCGCGGCCTGGTCGCGGCCCTGGCGTACGGGGCGGCGGGCATCGCGATGGGCACCCGCTTCCTGCTGACCTCCGATTCCACCGTCCCGGACGCGGTGAAGGCCGAGTACCTGAAGGCCACGGTCAAGGACGTGACCGTCACCACGGCCGTCGACGGGCTGCCGCACCGGATGCTGCGCACCGAGCTGGTCACGGCCCTGGAGCGGTCGGGCAGCGCCGGGGCGCTGGCGCGGGCGGTCCGGCACGCCGCCGGCTTCCGGAAGCTGTCGGGCCTGTCCTGGGCGCAGATGGTGCGCGACGGCCTGGCGATGAAACACGGCAAGGACCTGTCCTGGAGCCAGGTCCTGCTGGCGGCGAACACCCCGATGCTCCTGAAGGCGTCCATGGTCGAGGGCCGTACGGACCTCGGTGTCATGGCATCGGGCCAGGTCGCGGGGGTGATCGAGGATCTTCCGTCGTGTGCGGAACTCGTCTCCCGGGTCATGGCCGAAGCACGACAGGCAATGGAAGCACTGCACTCGCTCCACACCCTGCCACCACCAGGGTGATCCCCCTTCTCCGTTACAGGAGTCGCAAAGATGAGCCGTGCCCGAATCCGCCTGGCGACCGCGGCGGCCGCCGCCGCCCTCGCCATCGGGACCCTGCCCGCCGCCTCCGCGTACGCGGCGCCGGCGGACGGCGCCGCCTCCGCCAGGCACCCGTACCACTGGCAGTACTCCCCGGAGACGATCCGGCAGATCCCCCTCCAGGGCGCCGTCAACCTCCGGGACATCGGCGGCTACCGCACCTACACCGGCGGTCAGGTCCGCCAGGGGCTGGTGTACCGCTCCGACGCGCTGAGCAAGCTGACCCCGGCGGACATCACCACCGTCTCGGGTCTCGGCCTCACGAAGGTCGTGGACTTCCGCATCCCGATGGAGCTCCAGTACGACGGCGCCGACCGGCTGCCGTCCGGGCTCTCGGCCACCTCCCGCCCGATCAGCGACCTGGGCCTGTACGGCACCCTGGTCGGCGCGATAGCCACCGGCGACCCCGTGAAGCAGGAGCAGATGCTCGGCGGCGGGCGCGCCGAGGCGTACATGCGTGACATCTACCGCACCTTCGTGACCAGCCCCGAGAACCGGGCGCAGCTGGCGACGACGCTGCGGGAGATCGCGGAGGGGAACCAGGGCCCGCTGCTGTACCACTGCACGTCCGGGAAGGACCGGACGGGCTGGCTGAGTTACGTACTGCTGCGGTCGCTGGCCGTGCCGCAGGAGACGGCCGAGCGGGACTACCTGGCCTCGAACACGTTCCGGGCGGCGTACGACGCCCAGGTGCGGGCGGGTCTGAAGCAGTCGGGTCGGATGCAGAACCCGGACCTGCTGATCCCGCTCCAGGAGGTCCGCCAGGACTACCTGGACGCGGCGACGGCGCAGCTGGAGGCCGACTACGGGAGCTTCTACGGCTACCTCACGGACGGCCTGGGCCTGGACCTGCGGACGCTGATGAAGATGCAGGACAAGCTGGTCCGCTAGCCGGGCCGCGGGGGCCGGAACGCCGGACGCCGGGCCGCGCGCGTGCTGCGCGCGGCCCGGCGTCCGGTTGTGCTTCGGGTGCCGCGGGGGTCAGACCGCCCGGCGGCGGCCCTGGCCGCCCGTGCCGACGCGGCTGCGCGCGGAGGCCGCGGCGGCACCGCCGCCGGAGCCGCCACCGCGACGGCCCTGGGCCGGGGCGCCGTTGCCCTGGCCGCCGCCCTGGCCGCGGCGGGCCTGGCCCGAGCCGGCGGCGGGGGCCTGGCCGGAGGCGGAGCCGCCGGAGCGTCGGCCGCGGCCGCCGGCCGCGGGGGCGGAGCCGGTCGGGGAGCCGCCGCGGGAGCCGCCGGAGCGACGACGGGAGGACCCGGAGCCGGAGCCGGTGCGCGGCTTGGGCTGCGGGGGCTGGGGGACCTCCAGCACCACGGGGACGCCGGAGGGCTCGCGGGCGCCGGTGAGGCGGGACAGCTCCTCGTCGGAGGACTTGACCTGCGCGGTGCGCGGGGTGATCCCGGCGTCCGACATCAGGCGGGACATGTCGCGCTTCTGGTCGGGCAGGACCAGGGTGACCACGCTGCCGGACTCGCCGGCGCGGGCGGTGCGGCCGCCGCGGTGCAGGTAGTCCTTGTGGTCGGTCGGCGGGTCCACGTTGACGACGAGGTCGAGGTCGTCGATGTGGATGCCGCGTGCGGCCACGTTGGTGGCGATCAGCGCGGTGACCTCGCCGCTCTTGAACCAGTCCAGGGTGCGGTTGCGCTGCGGCTGGGAGCGGCCGCCGTGCAGGCCGGAGGCCCGGACGCCGTCGGCCAGGAGCTTCTTGACCATGCGGTCGACGCCGCGCTTGGTGTCCACGAACATGATCACCCGGCCGTCGCGAGCGGCTATGCGCGTGGCCACGGCCTTCTTGTCGGTCTCGTCCATGACGTACAGGACGTGGTGCTCCATGGTGCTGACCGCGCCGGCGGACGGGTCCACCGAGAAGGCGACCGGGTCGCTGAGGAACATCTTGACGAGCTTGTCGATGTTCTTGTCCAGCGTCGCCGAGAACAGCATGGTCTGGCCCTCGGGCGCGACCTGCTTGAGCAGGGCGGTGACCTGCGGCATGAAGCCCATGTCGGTCATCTGGTCGGCCTCGTCGAGGACGGTGATCGTGACCTGCGAGAGGTCCGCGTCACCGCGGTCGATGAGGTCCTTGAGGCGGCCGGGGGTGGCGACGAGCACCTCGGCGCCGCGGCGCAGCGCGCCCGACTGCCGGTTGATGGACATGCCGCCGACGACGGTGGCGATGCGCAGGTTGACGGCAGTGGCGTACGGGGCCAGGGAGTCGGTCACCTGCTGCGCGAGCTCGCGGGTCGGTACGAGGACCATCGCGAGCGGGGCCTTGGGCTCGGCACGGCGGCCGGCGGTGCGGGAGAGCAGGGCCAGGCCGAAGGCGAGGGTCTTGCCGGAGCCGGTGCGGCCGCGGCCGAGCAGGTCACGGCCGGCGAGCGAGTTCGGCAGGGTTGCGGCCTGGATGGGGAACGGCTCGGTGACGCCCTGGGCGGCGAGGGTCTTCAGCAGCGCCTCGGGCATGTCCATGTCCTCGAACGCGTCGACCGGCGGGAGGGCCGGGGCCTGCGGTTCGGGCATGGTGAATTCCTGGGGCCGGGGGGCGGGGGCGGACTTCTGCCGTCCCGCGCCAGCCTTCGGACGCCCCTGTGCCGCACCTCGACCCCGGGTGGGGCGGCGGCTGGGTCGTGCGGAGCTGGAGCTGGTCATGCGAGAAAGCCCTCCTGAAACCGGCAGGTAAAACAAAGGTCGAGACAGCAGACAAGCCGGGGCCCGCACCTCGCGGTGCGGACCCCGGCATGCTGAAGAAATTAGGCGGGGAGGATGTTCTCCGCCTGGGGGCCCTTCTGGCCCTGGGTGACGTCGAAGGTCACGCGCTGACCCTCGGTGAGCTCACGGAAGCCCTGGGTGGCGATGTTCGAGTAGTGGGCGAAGACGTCCGGGCCGCCGCCGTCCTGCTCGATGAAGCCGAAGCCCTTTTCCGAGTTGAACCACTTCACGGTACCGTTAGCCATTTGAATCTCCTGAATAGGCGGCAAGGGCCCCATCCGGGAGATTCCGGGAGAAACGATAAAAGCGCCTGTCGGAGCAATCCCGTCAGGCGCACATAAAGTTCATGGGTACCACAACTGCAACGCCTCTAAGCTAGCACACCCCGGCCGGGCGGCGCTGCGACCCAGGCCATACGGCCCCAGCCCCGCCGGACGGGGCCCGGTCAGAGCCGCTCGATGATCGTCACGTTGGCCTGCCCGCCTCCCTCGCACATGGTCTGGAGGCCGTAGCGGCCGCCCGTGCGTTCCAGCTCGTGCAGCAGGGTGGTCATCAGCTTCACGCCCGTCGCGCCCAGCGGGTGGCCCAGGGCGATGGCGCCGCCGTTGACGTTGACCCGGGCCGGGTCGGCGCCCGTCTCCTTCAGCCAGGCCAGCACCACCGGCGCGAAGGCCTCGTTGATCTCGACCAGGTCGATCTCGTCCAGGGTCAGCCCGGTCTTCTTCAGGGCGTGCGCGGTCGCCGGGATCGGGGCGGACAGCATGCGGATGGGGTCCTCGCCGCGGACCGACAGGTGGTGGATGCGGGCCCGGGGGGTCAGGCCGTGCTCCGCGACCGCCCGCTCGGAGGCGATCAGCATGGCCGCCGCTCCGTCCGAGACCTGGGAGGAGACGGCCGCAGTGATGGTGCCGCCCTCGACGACCGGCTTCAGGCCGGCCATCTTCTCCGGCGTCGTGTCCCGGCGCGGGCCCTCGTCCACCGCCACGTCCCCGTACGCGACGGTCTCCCGCAGGAAGCGGCCCTCGTCGATGGCGCGGACCGCCCGCCGGTGGGAGCGCAGGGCGAACTCCTCCATGTCCTGCCGCGAGATCCCCCACTTCTCGGCGATGAGCTGCGCCCCGTGGAACTGGTTGACCGGCGCGTCCCCGTACCGGGCCCGCCAGCCGCGCGATCCCGCGTAGGGGCCCTCGGTGAGGCCCAGCGGCTCGGCGGCCTGCCGGGAGGCGAAGGCGATGGGGATCATCGACATGTTCTGCGTGCCCCCCGCGACCACCAGGTCCTGGGTCCCGGACAGGACGCCCTGCGCCGCGAAGTGCACGGCCTGCTGCGAGGACCCGCACTGCCGGTCGACGGTGACGCCGGGGACCTCCTCGGGCAGTCCGGCCGCCAGCCAGGCCGTCCGGGCGATGTCGCCCGCCTGCGGCCCGACGGTGTCCAGGCAGCCGAACACCACGTCCTCCACCGCGGCCGGGTCCACCCCGGACCGTTCGACCAGCGCCTTCAGGACGTGCGCGCCCAGGTCGGCGGGGTGCACGGCGGACAGGCCGCCGCCGCGCCGCCCCACGGGGGTGCGTACGGCGTCGACTATGTAGGCCTCGGGCATGACGGGCTCCTCAAGGGGGGTCAGGGGCGTACGGCGATCCCGTCCAGCACCATCGACAGGTACTGGCGGGCGATCTCCTCCGGGCTGTGCTGGCCGCCCGGCCGGTACCAGGACGCCGCGACCCACACCGTGTCGCGGACGAACCGGTAGGTGAGGCGGATGTCGAGGTCGGCGCGGAAGACCCGGGCGGCGACGCCCCGCTCCAGCGTCCCCAGCCACGCCTTCTCGAACTTGACCTGCGAGTCGGAGAGGTAGTGGAAGCGGGGCTGCGCGGAGAGGGTGCGGGCCTCCTTCTGGTAGATGGCGACGGCGGCCCGGTGCCGGTCGATCTCCCGGAACGACTCGGTGACGAGGGCCTCGATGGTCTCCCTGGGGCCGAGGCCGGCGGCGAGGACGGTGTCGTACCCCGCCCACAGCTCGTTCAGGAAGGCCGAGAGGATCTCGTCGAGCATCGATTCCTTGGAATCGAAGTGGTAGTAGAGGCTGCCGGCGAGCATCCCGGCGGCGTCGGCGATCTTGCGGACGGTGGTGGCGTTGTAGCCCTGGGCGGCGAAGACCTCGGCGGCGGTGTCGAGGAGTTCCCTGCGGCGCTCCGGCGAGGCGGTCACCTGCGTCTTCTTCGGCTTGTTCGTTGGCACGGGCCCATTCTGGTGCTACGCGTGCTGGCTGCTGACCGAGACGGTCTCGCCCGTCATGTACGACGAGTAGCCGCTGGCCAGGAAGACGATCACGTTGGCGATCTCCCAGGGCTCGGCGTACCGGCCGAAGGCCTCGCGGGCCGTCAGTTCGTCGAGCAGCTCCTCGCTGGTGACCTTCACCAGGTGCGGGTGCATGGCCAGGCTGGGTGCGACCGCGTTGACGCGTACGCCGAACTCCGCGGCCTCCAGGGCCGCGCAGCGGGTCAGGGCCATCACCCCGGCCTTGGCGGCGGCGTAGTGGGCCTGGCCGGTCTGGGCGCGCCAGCCGATGACGGAGGCGTTGTTGACGAGGACCCCGCCGCGTCCGGAGGCCTTCAGGGAGCGCAGGGCGGCCCGGGTACAGCGGAAGGTGCCGTTCAGGGTGACGTCGAGGACCCGGCCCCACTGTTCGTCGGTCATGTCGACGAGGGCGGCGGTGCCGCCGAGGCCGGCGTTGTTGACGACGACGTCGAGGCCGCCGTGGAGCTCCTCGGCGTGCGCGAAGAGGGCCCGGACCTGCTCCTCGGCGGTGACGTCGCAGGGCAGGGAGGCTACGCGGCCGGGCCCGAACTCGGCGGCGAGGGCGTCCTCGGTCTCCTTCAGGCGCCGGGCGTGGGCGTCGCTGATCAGGACGGTGGCGCCCTCTTCGAGGAAGCGGCGGGCCGTGGCGCCGCCGATGCCGGCTCCGGCGGCGGCGGTGATGACGGCGGTGCGGTCCTTGAGGAGCCCGTGGGCCGGGACGTACGCGGGGGCGGTCATGCCCGTACCTCCTTGGGAAGGCCGAGGATCCGCTCGGCGACGATGTTGCGCTGGATCTCGTCGGAGCCCGCGTAGAGGGTGTCCGCGCGGGAGAAGAGGAAGAGCCGCTGCCATTCGTCGAGTTCGTACGGGTCCCCGGGCGTGCCGGCCGCGGTGAGGGAGGCGGCGCCGCACACGTCCATGGCGAGTTCACCGAGGTCGCGGTGCCAGCGGGCCCAGTACAGCTTGGCCATGGAGGGGGCCGCGCCGGGGCGCTGCGCGGTGGCGCGCATGGCCTGGAGGCCGGTCCAGGCGCGGGCGAGGCGGTCGGCGATCAGCGGGTCGGCGAGGGCTCCGTTGGCGCGGGCGAGTGCGGCGAGGGCTTGGAGCTCGCGGCGGAAGCCGACCTGCTGGCCGAGGGTGGAGACGCCGCGTTCGTAGCCGAGGGTGGCCATGGCGACGGTCCAGCCGTCGCCGGGGGCGCCGACGACGTGGGCGGCGTCGGTGCGGGCTCCGTCGAAGAAGACCTCGTTGAACTCGGAGGTTCCGGTGAGCTGGGTGATGGGGCGGACCTCCACGCCGGGCTGGTCCATGGGGACGAGGAGGCAGGACAGGCCCGCGTGGCGGCGGGAGCCGGGGGTGGTGCGGGCGAGGACGAAGCACCACTGGGCCTCGTGGGCGAGGGAGGTCCAGATCTTCTGGCCGTCGACCGTCCACTGCCCGCCGTGGAGGGCGGCGCGGGTGCTGACGGCGGCGAGGTCGGAGCCGGCGTCGGGCTCGCTGTAGCCCTGGCACCACAGTTCCTCCACGGCCCGGACGGGCGGCAGGAAGCGGCGTTTCTGCGCTTCGGTGCCGTGGGCGATGAGGGTGGGGCCGAGGAGCTGCTCGCCGATGTGGTTGACGCGGGCGGGGGCGTCGGCGAGGGCGTACTCCTCGTGGAAGGCGATCTGCTGGGCGGTGGTCGCGCCGCGCCCGCCGTACTCGACGGGCCAGCCGACGCAGGTCCAGCCGTGGGCCGCCATGTGCCGCTCCCAGGCGAGGCGGCCGGCGAAGGCCTCGTGTTCCCGGCCCGGTCCGCCGCGTCCCTTGAGTGCCGCGAACCCGCCGGTGAGGTGGGCGCGGAGCCAACTGCGGACCTCGGTGCGGAACTCCTCGACGCTGCTCATGGCCGTACGTTAACCTACCAAACACTTGTTAGGGAAGGATGTGCCGATGCCCGCCGCCGACGCCCATGCCGAAGGCTCCCCCGCCGACCCGCCCGCGGATCCGTCCGCAGACTCCCCGGTGCTGTACGCGGTCCGCGGCCCCGTCGCGTACGTGACCATGAACCGCCCCCGCTACCGCAACGCCCAGAACAGCGCGATGACCTACGCCCTGGACGACGCCTTCTACCGGGCCGCCGGCGACCCCGCCGTGAAGGCGGTCGTCCTGGCCGGGGCCGGCGGACACTTCTCGGCGGGCCACGACATCGGCACCCCGGGCCGCGACGCCCACCTGCCCTTCGAACGGCGCGCCGGACTGTGGTGGGACCACACCGCGCGGCCCGGCGCCGAGTCCCGGTTCGCCCGGGAGTCGGAGGTGTACCTCGGGATGTGCCGGCGCTGGCGGGAGCTGCCCAAGCCGGTGATCGCCTCCGTCCAGGGGGCGTGCGTGGCGGGCGGGCTGATGCTGGCCTGGGTCTGCGACCTGATCGTGGCGAGCGAGGACGCCTTCTTCGCGGACCCGGTGGTGCGGATGGGCATCCCCGGCGTCGAGTACTTCGCGCACCCCTGGGCGATGCCCCCGCGCATCGCCCGGGAGTTCCTCTACACCGGCGACCGGATGCCGGCCCGCCGGGCGTACGAGGTCGGCATGGTCAACCGGGTCGTGGCACGGGCGGACCTCACGGAGGAGACCGACAGGCTGGTGCGGCGGATCGCCGAGATGCCCGGCTTCGGCCTGGCCCTGGCCAAACGGGCCCTCAACCAGGCCGAGGACCTCCAGGGCCTGCACACCGGCATGGACTCGGTCTTCGGCCTGCACCACCTGGCACACGCCCACAACGCCGAGACGGCGGCGGATTCCCTCGGCGGCATGAACCTGGCCGCCATGAAGGAGGCCGTGATGAAGGAGGCCGTGATGAAGGAGGCGGGCACCCCGTGAACCTCGACCACTCCCCCGAGGTGGAGGCCTTCCGGGCGGAGGCCCGCGACTGGCTCCGCTCCCACGTCCCGGCCCGCCCCCTGCCCTCCCTGGAGACGGAAGGGGGATTCGCCGCGCACCGCGAGTGGGAGGCGCTGCTCCACGCGGACCGGTGGTCGGCGGTGTCCTGGCCCGAGGAGTACGGGGGCCGGGGCGCGGACATCGAGCGGTGGCTCGTCTTCGAGGAGGAGTACTGGGCGTCGGGCGCCCCCGGCCGGGTCTCGCAGAACGGCATCAGCCTGCTGGCCCCGACGCTGTTCGACCACGCCACCGCCGAGCAGCGGGCGCGCGTACTGCCCCCCATGGCGAGCGGCGAGGTGATCTGGGCGCAGGCCTGGTCGGAACCCGAGTCCGGCTCCGACCTCGCCTCGCTCAGCTCGCGGGCGGAGCGTACGGACGGCGGCTGGCTGCTGCACGGGCAGAAGACCTGGTCCTCGCGGGCCGCCTTCGCCGACCGGGCCTTCGGCATCTTCCGCACCGGTCCGGGAGCGCCGAAGCCGCACCAGGGGCTGACCTACCTGATGTTCGACCTGCGGGCGCCCGGGGTGACGGTCCGGCCCATCGGCCGCCTCGACGGCAAGCCGGCCTTCGCGGAGCTCTTCCTCGACGGGGTGTTCGTCCCCGACGAGGACGTGATCGGCGACCCCGGGCAGGGCTGGCGGATCGCGATGTCCACCACCGGCAACGAGCGGGGGCTGACCCTGCGCTCCCCCGGCCGGTTCCTGGCCGCCGCCGACCGGCTGACCAGGCTGTGGCGCGCGCAGGGCGACCCCGCCGACACGGCGCTGCGCGACCGGGTCGCGGACGCGGTGGTCGGGGCCCGCGCCTACGAGCTGTTCACCTGGACGGGCGCCTCCCGCTTCGCGGCGGGCGAGCGGATCGGCGCCGAGTCCAGCCTGAACAAGGTGTTCTGGTCCCAGTACGACATGGCCCTGCACGAGACGGCCCTGGACCTGCTGGGCGCGGACGCGGAGCTCGCCGAGGGCGAGTGGGCCGAACCGTGGGTCTTCTCGCTGGCCGGGCCGATCTACGCGGGCACGAACGAGATCCAGCGCGACATCATCGCCGAGCGGCTGCTCGGCCTCCCGAAGGGCCGCCGCTGATGCGCTTCCTGCCGACCGAGGAACAGTCCGACTACGCCGGCACGCTGCGCTCCCTGCTGGGCGCGGCCGGGGTCCCGGCGGCCGTACGGGCCTGGGCGGCCGGGGAGCACGGGCCCGGGCGGGCCCTGTGGTCCAGGCTCGCCGGGACGGGCCTGTTCGCGCTGGCCGTGCCGGAGGCGTACGACGGCGTGGGCCCGCTGCCGGTGGAGCTGGCGCTCGGCTTCGTGGAGCTGGGGCGGGCCGGGGTGCCGGGCCCGGTGGTGGAGACGGCGGCGGCCGCGGTGCTCCTCGCCGAGCTGGGCGACGGGACGCTGTCGAAGCGCTTCCTGCCGGGGCTGGCCTCGGGCGAGGCGTCGGCGACGGTGACGCTGCCGGGCGGCTCCCCGTACGCCCTGGACTCGGACGCGGTGACGCACCGCTTCACGGTGACGGAGACCGGCGAGCTGCGGCTGGCCGCCGGGCCCGGCGATCCGCTGGCGTCCACCGACCCGGCGAGGCGGCTGTACCGGCCGGCCGGGGACGGGGAACTGCTGGCGGCGGGCCCGGCGGTGACCGCGGCGGCGGGGACGGCCCTGCGCTGGGCGCGGCTGCTCACGGCTGCGCAGTGCCTGGGCGTGGGCGAGGCGCTGCTGGCCCGGACGGTGGAGTACGCGAAGCAGCGCACCCAGTTCGGTACGCCGATCGGCGGCTTCCAGGCCGTCAAGCACCGGCTGGCGGACACCCTGCTGGCACTGGAGTTCTCCCGGCCCCTGCTGTGGGCGGCGGCGCTGTCGCTGTCCCGCCGGGACGTGGCGGCGGCGAAGCTGACCGCCGGCGAGGCGGCGTACGCTGCCGCGCTCACCGCCCTCCAGCTGCACGGCGCGGTCGGCTACACCGAGGAGCTGGACCTCTCCCTGTGGCTGCGCAAGGCCCGCCCGCTGCGCGACGCGTGGGGCGGGCCGTCGCAGTGCCGGGCGGAGGTGGTGGGTTAGGCCGTCCCTTCCGGATCCCGCGGGCCGGGCGGGATCCGGAAGGGGCGGCCTAAGTTGAGCACGGGATAGAAGATCGGCTGCTCCGGCAGGCGCGGCGGCCAGGCCCGCCAGTCGAGTGCGCGCACCAGTTCGAGCTCGACGGGGCCAGTGGGACGCCAGAGGGTGGTGGTTGACATGCCCGCGACCCTAGGCGAGCCCACTCCCGGACGGAAACGACTTCGGGCGGCCCCCGGTGAACCGGAAACCGCCCGAAGGACAGGTGCGCCGCCAGGGACTCGAACCCCGGACCCGCTGATTAAGAGTCAGCTGCTCTAACCAACTGAGCTAGCGGCGCCTCGGGAGAGAAAATACCCGGTCCGCGGAGGTCCTCCAAATCGCCCCCGCGAACGGGCCGCCGGACCCGCCCGGCAGCGCGTTCCCCCGCCGTCAGCTCCACGGTCCGTGCGGTACGGCTAGCCGCCGGCCGCTGCTCCTACGCCCGGCGCCGCGGCCGGCGGCGCCCGCGCAGGGACAGCCGCATCAGCACCGCCGTCTGGAACAGCAGCAGGGCCCCGAGGCCCACCACGGCGGGCAGGGCGCGCCCCTCCCAGGCCGTGGCTCCGAGCCGGGCGGCAGCCACCGCGGTCAGCGCGACCAGGAAGCGGCCGGCGAACTCCGCCTCGGTGCCGTGCGGTACGGCCGAGCCGGCCACGAACACCGCCAGCAGCACGGGGATCCACGGCGTCCCGGGGTCGCGCAGCAGCGCGGCGGCCCCGGACTCCACGGCGAGGAGCAGGAGGGTGCGCAGCAGGAAGGCAGGCATGGACACATCATGCCGGGGCCATTGCCGTGCACACCCCGCCCGGTGCCGTCTAGGATCCGGCTCAAGCGGGGTCGTAGCACAGAGGTAGTGCGCCTACACGGCATGGAGGAGGACGCCGGTTCGAATCCGGCCGCCCCGCCCCTCACCTCTTCACGGCGTCGCCGCCAGCCAGGCCGCCGCTCCGGACACCGCCGTCCGCGCGGCCGGCAGGGGCAGGCCGAGGAAGCCGTGGAAGACCCCCGGGTAGAGCCGGACCTCGCAGTCGACCCCCGCCCGCGCCAGGCGGCGCGCGTACGCCAGCCCCTCGTCCCGCAGCAGGTCGCAGTCCGCGAGGACGATCAGCGTGCGCGGCAGCCCGGCGACCTCGGCGGCCCGCAGCGGCGAGACGTGCGGGTGGGCGGGGTCGCCGCCGTACTGGTCCCAGTACCAGGCCATGTGCGCGGCGGTGTGGAAGTACCCCCGCCCGTACGCCGCCACCGACTCGGAGCCCATCGAGGCGTCCAGCGGCGGGTACACCAGCAGTTGCCCGGCGAGCAGTCCGGGGGCCCGCAGCGCGGTGACCGCCGCCAGGTTGCCCCCGCTGGAGTCCCCCGCCACCACCACCCGGTCCGGGTCGCAGCCCAGCCGGACCGCCTCGGCCCGGGCCCACAGCAGCACGGCCAGCGCGTCGTCGGCCGCCGCCGGCCAGGGGTGTTCCGGGGCGAGCCGGTAGTCGGCGGAGACGACCACCGCCCCGGAGGCCGAGGCCAGGGCGCGGCACAGGGCGTCGTGGGTGTCCGGGCCGCACATCACCCACCCGCCGCCGTGGAGGTACACGGCCAGCGGCCGGCCCGCCGCCCCGGGCGCGGGGTCGTAGACCCGTACCGGCACCCCGCCCGCGGTGGTGTCGTACACCGAGGCCACCTCCGGCCCCGCCGGGCGGGCCGGGGCCCCGGAAGCCACCGCGGCCCGGAGTGCGGCCACGTCCCCGGGCCCGGGGAAGCCGGCGGCCATGGCGTCGCACAGCCGCCGCGCGGCCTCCGACAGCTCGTCCCGCGTCATCGCGCCGTCATCCCCCCGTCGACCGCGAACTCCGCGCCCGTGATGTACGAGGACGCGTCCGAGCACAGGAACAGCACCAGTTCCCCGACCTCCCCGGGCCGGCCCATCCGCCCCAGCGGCACGTGCGACCAGTCCCGCCCCGCGACGGCGTCGGCCACCATCGGGGTGTCGATGGCCCCGGGGTGCACCGAGTTGACCCGGATCCCGTCCGGGGCCAGGTCCAGCGCCGCCGACCGGGTCAGTCCGCGCAGGCCGGACTTGGCGGAGCCGTAGGCCGCGTGGCCGGGGATGCCGACCAGCCCGGCGGTGGAGGAGACGTTGACGACGGAGCCGCCCCCGCCGGCGCGCAGCACCGGGGCCAGTGCCCGGATCCCGAGGAAGGGTCCGAGCAGGTTGACCCGCAGCAGTTCCTCGAAGCCCTCCTGGCTCTGTTCCTCGACGTGCGCGGTGCGCCACAGGGCGGCGTTGTTGACCAGTGCCGAGACCGTCCCGAAGGCTGCCACCGCCTCGCGCACCACCCCGGCCCAGCTGTCGGCGTCGGCCACGTCGTGTCGTACGTACAGGCCCCGGCCGCCCAGTCCGGCGGCGACCGCCCGGCCTTCCTCCTCGCGGAGGTCGGTGACGACGACCCGCGCGCCGGCCTCGGCGCAGAGCCGGGCCTCGGCGGCGCCCTGCCCGCGCGCGGCGCCGGTGATGACGATGACCTTGCCCTCCAGGGACCCCATGTCAGGCCTCCTGCGCGCGGAAGTGCGGGATGACCTTCTCGCCCCACTGCCGGATGGTCTCCAGGCAGGCCTCCTGCGGGACGGTGCCCATCTGGATCAGGCACATCACCTCGTCGACGCCGATCTCGCGGAGCTGCTCCACGTAGGCGATGGCCGTCTCGGCGCTGCCGTACGCGTGCTCCGCGTTGTAGGTGCCGGTGTCGACGGGGCGGGCGGGGATGCGGGCCTCGTGCAGCTTGGCGACGAGGTCGGCGCGGCCCTGCGCGAGGGCGGCGGTGTGGTCCTCGGCGGAGGCGTCCTCGGCGTAGCCGGTGGGCTCGGGCCCGTTGCCGTACCAGTGGGCGATGGACTCGGCGAAGAAGCGCTGGCCCCGGGTGCCGAGCCGCAGGGCGCGCTCGGCGTCGTCGAGGACGATGGTGGGGCAGAGGGCGGAGAGGTGGTCGTTGACGGTGCCGGAGACGAGGCGTTCGCCGCTGCGGGTGGCGATGGCCTCGTCGTAGACCTTGCGCATGGCGCGGACGTCGTCGGCGCCGGCGAAGCCCATCACGAGGGCTCCGATGCCGAGTTCGGCGGCGAGCTTGAGGGTGTCGTGCCTGGAGCAGGCCATGAACAGCGGCGGGTGCGGGTCCTGTACGGGGCGGGGCAGGACCGCTCCGGGGCCGATGTCGATGGAGCCGTGCCATTCGAAGAGGGGTTCCCTCCAGGCGGAGGCGAAGATCCGCAGCGCCTCCTCCATCTGCGGGTAGGTGTCCTCCGGGCGGACCCCGTACATGGACATCTCCTGGCGGGTGGCGCCGCGTCCGGCGCCGATGTCGACGCGGCCGCCGCTGAGCACGTCGAGCATGGCGGCGCGTTCGGCGACGCGGACGGGGTGCTGGTAGCCGAAGGGCATGGTGACGACGCCGTGGCCGATGCGGACGGTGCTGGTGCGGGCGGCGACCCAGGTCAGGAAGATCTCGGAGGCGCTCATGTGGGCGTACTGGGTCAGGGAGTGGTGTTCCACGGCCCAGATCCGGTCGAAGCCCATCTCCTCGGCGAGGACGGCCTGTTCGACGCAGTCGTGGATGACCTGGCGTTCACGTTCGGGGGTGGGGTCGACGAGCTGGGCCTCGAAGATCATCGAGAACTTCACGGAGGGTCCCTCCAACCGGCGTTTATTTCTAATAGGAATACTTCTAGCAGGCATACCCAACAGGGGGAAGGCCCGCGCGACCGGTCGTAGACTGCGCTGCGTGGCACACGAGACGGCCGAGACGGCAGACGAGACGGCGGCGGGGACGAACCCGCGCACCCTCCCCGCGACCAGCTGGGCGGTCCTCGGGCTGCTCTCCTTCGGCGAGGAACTCTCCGGCTACGACCTGAAGAAGTGGTCGGACTGGTCGCTGCGCTTCTTCTACTGGAGCCCGTCCTTCAGCCAGATCTACAGCGAGCTCAAGCGGCTGGAGAAGGCCGGCTACGCCTCCTCGCGGATGGTCGCCCAGGACACCGGCACCCGCGACAAGCGCGTGTACCGGATCACGGACGCGGGCATGGCCGCCGTACGGACCTGGGCGCGCGAGGCGCCGGTCGACCCGCCGGTGCTCAAGCACGGGCCGATGCTGCGGCTGTGGCTGGGGCACCTGCTGGAGCCGGAGCAGATGCGCGAAGTACTGCTCCGGCACCAGGAGTTCGCGGAGGGCATGCGCCGGCGGGCGGAGGCCGACGCCGAGGGCGCCAAGGACGAGGCGGCCTGGGCTTACCCCACCCTGACCCTCAAGTGGGCCGAGCGGTACTACACCTCCGAGCGCGACCTCACGGCCTCCATGCTGGAGGACATCGACGCGCTGGAGGCGGCCCGCGCCGCCGCCGAGGGTTCCGCCAACCGCCCGTAGGAGCGCCGGAAGTAGAGCAGCGGCACCCCCTCGCGGTGCGCCGCGAGGGCGGTGGCGCGGCCGAGGACGACGGCGTGGTCCCCGCCGTCCAGCACGTCCTCCAGTACGCACTCCACGGTGGCGAGCGCCCCGTCGAGCAGGGGCGCGCCGCCCGCGCCCGGACGCCAGGCCACCCCGGCGAACTTGTCCCCGCCGGTGACGGCGAAGCGGCGGCACAGCTCCTCCTGGTCCGCCGCCAGGACGTTGACGGCGAAGGCCCCGGCGGCCCGGATCCGCGGCCAGGTCGTCGAGGTGCGGGCGGGGCAGAAGCAGACCAGCGGCGGGTCGAGGGAGACGGACGAGAAGGACTGCACGGCCATTCCGGCGGGACGGCCGTCGCTCCCGCGCGCCGTGACGACGGCGACGCCGGTGCAGAAGCCGGCGAGGGCCTCCTTCATGTCCGCGGGGGTGGGAGTGGGGGCGGGGGTGATGAGGGTCGACACGGGGACCTCCCGGGGCAGGGCTTCCGCTCCTGCCAAGGTCATTCGGAGTTATTCCTACTAGGTATATGCCTAACCGAAACACAGAGCGCCGGGGTCTCCCTCCGCAAGCACGGCCTGGAGGGCGGGCGCGCCTCGGTGTACCTGGTCCTGGACCACTCCGGGTCCATGCGCCCGTACTACGACGACGGCAGCGTGCAGGCCTTCGCCGACCGGATCCTCGGCCTCTCGGCGCACCTGGACACCGACGGCCGGGTCCCGGTGGTGTTCTTCTCCACCGAGGTCGACGCGGTCGAGGAGGTCACCCTGGCGGGCCACGAGGGGCGGGTCACCGAGATCGCGGCCCGCCTCGGCCACATGGGCAGGACCTCCTACCACCTGGCGATGGACGCGGTCATCGACCACTACCTCGACTCCGGGTCCGCCGATCCGGCCCTGGTCGTCTTCCAGACGGACGGCGGCCCGGTCGACAAGCTCGCGGCGGAAAGGTACCTCTGCAAGGCCGCCCGCCTCCCCCTCTTCTGGCAGTTCGTCGGCTTCGGCAACACCCGCAGCACCCAGTTCGACTTCCTGCGCCGCCTCGACGAACTGCCCGTGCCCGGCAAGCGGGTCGTGGACAACGCGGGCTACTTCCACGCCGGCCCCGAGCCGGGCGCGGTCCCGGACTCCGAGCTGTACGACCGGCTCGTCGCCGAGTTCCCCGCCTGGCTGGCGGCGGCGCGCGCGGCGGGCGTAGTGCGCGCCTGACGGCCCGCCGTCGGTGCTTTGATGGCGGCATGACGACGAACAACTGGGCAGCGTTCGAGAAGGCGGAACCGGAGTTCGCGGCGGCCGTACGGGCCCGCTTCACCCGGTTCCCGCACCACGTCCTGGCCACCCTGCGCAAGGACGGCTCGCCCCGGGTCGCCGGGCTCAACGTCGACTTCCGCGGCGGGGAGCTGTGGCTCGGCATGATGGCGGGCTCGATGAAGGCCCGCGACCTCCAGCGCGACCCCCGTTTCGCCCTGCACACCAACCCGGGCGAGGACATGGCGATGCCCGACGGGGACGTGCGGATCTCCGGGCGGGCGGTGGAGATCGTGGACCCGCCCGAGCTGCACCGGTACGCGGAGGAGACCGACTCCCCGCACCCCTTCCACCTCTTCCACGCCGACCTGACCGAGGTGGTCCACATCTCGGTGGACGGCGAGGAACTGGTGATCCGCTCCTGGACCCCGGCGCACGGCGTGCGGACCCTCCGCCGGGGCAACGACGACGAACCGCCGCGCGAGGTGCCGGCTAGCTGAGGCGCGGGACGGCCGCGGGGCCGGCTCCGGCGAGCGGGGGCAGGACGCCCGGGTCGACGTCCACCCAGCTGCGGTCGATGTTGATGGTCACCCCGCCGTACGAGGCATCGTGGTCGCCGCGGAACTGGTGGGCCCGGCGCGGGCCGGCCCACAGCGCCTTGTCCTCGGGCAGGCCCATGTCGGCGTCGGTGACGGAGGCCCCGCCGTTCCACCGGGCCACCCACAGCACGTCCGGCATGGCCTGCGGGGCCTGGTGGTGGTGGGCGCTGAGCGCCTTCGCACCGGAGCCGGCCGAGACGTAGGCGGCCGAGCGGTAGCCCAGCTCGTGCAGGCGTACCGTCCAGGCCGTGAGGTAGGCGACGACCGGCGGGTCCCAGGTGGTGCGGTCGTTGTAGTTCTCCAGGTCGTTGTAGAGGAGGGTGCCCTCGGTGAGGCCCAGCGCGCGGGCCGCCGCGACCGCGCCGTCGGCGGCCTCCCGGCCCTGCTCGTTCGCCTCGGAAGCGTCGGTGGACAGTCCCGTGGTGGAGCTGTGCCAGGGCTGCGGTCCGACCCAGATCGGCATCAGGTGCCAGCCCGCGTCGGCCTGCTTGCGGATCCAGCCGGCCGTCAGCTGCGGCTGGGCGCAGGCGCGGGCGCGGCCGCCGATGTAGACGCCGACCACGCCGAAGGGGGAGGCTGCGCGCCAGGCGTCCATGGACCGCTGCGGCGGGGCGGTGCAGGCGTCGAAGCCCTCGCCGGTGACGGCCCGCTGGGCGGTGACGGCGGCCGGCGGCGGGGCGAGGGGGGCGACGGGCCGGGCCACTGCGCGGCCCTCACCACCGACGGCCCGCGCCAGCAGCCCGCGTACGGCCTCGGGTCCGGCCCCGTACGAGACCGTGGCCATCACCCCCGGCCCGCGCAGGGCGTACCGCACCTCCGCGCTGTCTCCTTCGGCGGGCGGCACCGCGGACCCGCCCTCCACGGTGAAGGTGGGGACATCGGCGCGCGGCGGGGCTCCGGCGAGCGGCTCGAGGTGCAGGGTGTCGGCGCGGGTGACGACGGCCCGGCGGCCGGAGCAGTCGGCCTGGGTACCGGCGTGCCCGAGGTACAGGGTGGGCCGGTCCAGGCGCAGGCACGCGCCGGGCTCCCGCTCCAGGTCGACGACCCGCCAGCCGGCGGGCAGGGACAGGCGCAGCCCCCGGTACTCGACGGCCGGCCCGTCACCGGCGGCGGTGGCGGCGGGCGCGAGCGGCATCAACAGGGCGGCACCCAGCAGGCAGCGCAACAGGGTTCGTGAGGGCATGGCCCCCACGCTCCCCCCTACCCCCCGCCAACTCCCCCGCGACACCCATCGGTTGACCCGTCCGGGTCAAACCGCCACCCCGGCGGGCGGCGGGCCCGTGCCTGCACGTGATCCGCTGCGACCACGGGGCGGCCGTCGCGAACACCACCGCGCGCCTGGTGGTGGCCGCCCCGGTCCACCCGGTCCACCCGGGCGGCCAGGCCCAGTCCATCGAGACCCCGGTCCCGCCCGAGCGCGGCACACGGGCCTCACCCCTTCCGCGTACCGCACGGCCGCCCGCGTTGTCAGTGCCGGCCCGTAGCGTGGAGGCAGTCGAACACACCTCCGGGGGGACCCATGAAGCAGAAGTTCCAGGTACGACGACGCACCGCGCTCACGCTCGCGGCGACCACGGCGGCCCTCGCGCTGGCCACCGGCACCGCGCGGGCGGCGCAGGACGAACTCCTCCCCCACCCGGGCCCCGACGGCCTGATCTGGGTACCCGAGGTGGCCGGCTCCAGCGGCTTCGTCTCGGGCGGCCTCTCCCCGCGCCTGGACACCTACACCACCTTCGCCTGCGAGGGCGGCGGCAGCATGGTGGTGTCCTTCACCCTCGACGAACACCCGGACCGCAACCCGGCCCCCTTCACCCTGGACTGCCCCGCGGACACCCCGGCCCGCATCACCATCCCCCTGGGCACGGGCCTGCACGGCGGCTTCGGAGCCGTGGTCACCACCTCGACCCCCACCCTCCGCTGGGCCGCCACGGTCGTCCAGCCGGAGTAGCCGCCGCCGGAACCCACGCCGCCCGTCATCCCCGGCCAGGGGCCTGACGGGCGCGGTGGCGGACCGCGGTGCCGTTGAAGCGCACCCGTACGGTCTTCCCCACCAGGTGGTCGATGACCCCGAGGCCATCGGCGAGTTCGGAGACCAGCCGCGGCCCCCGGCCGGCCGCGGCCTCCACGCCTGGCCGTCCGACAGGCGGCACGCCCGGGCCGCTGTCCCTTGCCGGGTAGCCGCCGAAACGCCACCGCGCCCGCCATCCCTGGTCGGGGACATGGCGGGCGCGGTGTCGGAGTTCCGTACGCCCTTGTACGGACCGTATGAGGGGTCCCGCCGTTCGCGCGGCGGGGGTGCTACCAGTGACGCCGCCGCGCACCGACGGCCGGAGGCCGGCGCAGCCGGGCGGAGCCCGGGAGGCCGCCAGCGGCCGAGCGGTGCGAGTACGGCGTCCGGGAGGGGCTACACCATCAGCGAGCGGTCCGTCGGCTTGACCGGGTACGGGAGGGTGCTGGTGCCGGTCAGGTAGCGGTCCACGCCGCGGGCGGCCGAGCGGCCCTCCGCGATGGCCCACACGATCAGCGACTGGCCGCGGCCCGCGTCGCCGGCGACGAAGACGCCGTCGGCGTTGGTGGTGTACGAGGCGTCGCGGGCGATGTTGCCCCGCTCGTCCAGGTCCACGCCGAACTGCTCGACCAGACCGTTGGCCTGGTCGGTGCCGGTGAAGCCCATCGCCAGGGTGACCAGCTGGGCCGGGATGACCCGCTCGGTGCCGGGCTTCTGGACCAGCTTGCCGCCCTCGAAGGAGACCTCGACCAGGTGCAGGGCCTGGACGTTGCCGTCCTCGTCGCCCTCGAAGTGGGTGGTGGAGACGGAGTAGATCCGCTCGCCGCCCTCCTCGTGGGCCGAGGTGACCTTGTACAGCATCGGGAAGGTCGGCCACGGCATGGAGTCCGGGCGGTCCTCCGACGGACGCGGCATGATCTCCAGCTGGGTGACCGACAGGGCGCCCTGGCGGTGGGCGGTGCCCACGCAGTCCGCGCCGGTGTCGCCGCCGCCGATGACGACGACGTGCTTGCCCTCGGCGGTGATCGGCGGGGCCAGGAAGTCGCCTTCCTGGACCTTGTTCGCGAGGGGGAGGTACTCCATCGCGAAGTGGATGCCCTTGAGGTCGCGGCCCGGGACCGGCAGGTCGCGGGAGACCGTCGCGCCGGCCGCGACGACGACCGCGTCGAAGCGCTTGCGCAGGTCGGTCGCCGTGATGTCGCGGCCGACCTCGATGCCGGTGCGGAACTTGGTGCCCTCCGCGCGCATCTGCTCGATGCGGCGGTTGATGTGCACCTTCTCCATCTTGAACTCGGGGATGCCGTAGCGCAGCAGGCCGCCGATGCGGTCGGCGCGCTCGTACACCACCACGGTGTGGCCGGCCCGGGTCAGCTGCTGGGCGGCGGCCAGCCCCGCCGGGCCGGAGCCGATGACGGCCACGGTCTTGCCGGACAGGCGCTCCGGCGCCTGCGGGGTGACGTCGCCGTTGTCCCAGGCCTGGTCGATGATCGAGACTTCGACGTTCTTGATCGTGACGGCCGGCTGGTTGATGCCGAGGACGCACGCCGACTCGCACGGGGCCGGGCACAGCCGCCCGGTGAACTCCGGGAAGTTGTTCGTGGCGTGGAGCCGCTCCGCCGCCGCCGACCAGTCCTCGCGGTACGCGAAGTCGTTCCACTCGGGGATCAGGTTCCCGAGCGGGCAGCCGTTGTGGCAGAACGGGATGCCGCAGTCCATGCAGCGGCCGGCCTGCTTGCTGATGATCGGCAGCAGCGAGCCCGGGACGTAGACCTCGTTCCAGTCCTTGAGGCGTTCGGCCACGGGACGGGTGCAGGCGGTCTCGCGCGGGGTGGTGAGGAAGCCCTTCGGGTCAGCCATTGGTCGCCGCCTCCATCATCTTCTCGGTGGTCTCGGACTCGGAGAGTCCGGCCAGCTCAGCGGCGTCCTTGGCGGCGAGCACTGCCTTGTACGTGGTCGGGATGATCTTGCTGAAGCGGGCCGCGGCGGCGTCCCAGTCAGCCAGGAGCTTCGCGGCCACGGTCGAGCCGGTCTCCTCCTCGTGGCGGCGCACCACATCGTGCAGCCACTGCTTGTCGGCGTCGGAGGGGGCCTCCACGGCCTCCGCGTTGCCGACGTTGACCTGGCGGGGGTCGAGGTCGATGACGTACGCGACGCCGCCCGACATGCCGGCCGCGAAGTTGCGGCCCGTCTCGCCGAGGACGACCGCCGTGCCGCCGGTCATGTACTCGCAGCCGTGGTCGCCCACGCCCTCCGAGACGACCAGCGCGCCGGAGTTGCGGACGCAGAAGCGCTCGCCGGTGCGGCCGCGCAGGAACATCTCGCCGCCGGTGGCTCCGTAGCCGATGGTGTTGCCGGCGATGGTGGAGTACTCGGCGAGGTGGTCGGCGGCGCGGTCCGGGCGGACCACGACGCGGCCGCCGGAGAGGCCCTTGCCGACGTAGTCGTTGGCGTCGCCCTCCAGGCGCAGGGTGACACCGCTCGGCAGGAAGGCGCCGAAGGACTGGCCGGCCGAACCGGTGAAGGTCAGGTCGATGGTGTTGTCGGGCAGGCCCGCGCCGCCGAACTTCTTGGTGACGTGGTGGCCGAGCATGGTGCCGACGGTCCGGTTGATGTTGCGGATCGCGACCTGGGCGCGGACCGGCTGGGCCGTCTCGGCGGAGTCGGCGTTCAGCGCGTCGGCGGCGAGCTCGATGAGCTCGTTGTCGAGGGCCTTCTCCAGACCGTGGTCCTGCTCGATCAGGGCGTGGCGGACCGCGCCCTCGGGCAGCTCGGGCACGTAGAAGAGGGGCTCGAGGTCGAGGCCCTGGGCCTTCCAGTGCGTGACGGCCTTGCTGGTGTCGAGGAGCTCGGCGTGGCCGACGGCCTCCTCGATCGTGCGGAAGCCCAGCTCGGCGAGGAGCTCGCGCACCTCCTCCGCGATGAACTCGAAGAAGTTGACGACGAACTCGGGCTTGCCGGAGAAGCGGTCGCGCAGGACCGGGTTCTGCGTGGCGATGCCCACGGGGCAGGTGTCCAGGTGGCAGACGCGCATCATGACGCAGCCGGAGACGACGAGCGGCGCGGTCGCGAAACCGAACTCCTCGGCGCCGAGCAGTGCGGCGATGACCACGTCGCGGCCGGTCTTGAGCTGGCCGTCGGTCTGGACGACGATGCGGTCGCGCAGCCCGTTGAGCAGCAGGGTCTGCTGGGTCTCGGCGAGGCCGAGCTCCCAGGGGCCGCCCGCGTGCTTGAGCGAGGTGAGCGGGGAGGCGCCTGTTCCGCCGTCGTGGCCGGAGATCAGGACGACGTCCGCGTGGGCCTTGGACACGCCGGCCGCGACCGTGCCGACGCCGACCTCGGAGACCAGCTTCACGTGGATGCGGGCGACCGGGTTGGCGTTCTTGAGGTCGTGGATCAGCTGGGCCAGGTCCTCGATGGAGTAGATGTCGTGGTGCGGCGGCGGGGAGATCAGGCCGACGCCGGGCGTCGAGTGACGCGTCTTGGCGACCCACGGGTAGACCTTGTGGCCGGGCAGCTGGCCGCCCTCGCCGGGCTTGGCGCCCTGCGCCATCTTGATCTGGATGTCGTCCGCGTTGACCAGGTACTCGCTCGTGACACCGAAGCGGCCGGAGGCGACCTGCTTGATGGAGGAGCGGCGCGCCGGGTCGTACAGGCGGTCCGGGTCCTCGCCGCCCTCACCGGTGTTGGACTTGGCGCCCAGCTGGTTCATGGCGATGGCGAGCGTCTCGTGCGCCTCCTTGGAGATGGAGCCGTACGACATGGCGCCGGTGGAGAAGCGCTTGACGATCTCGGAGACCGGCTCGACCTCGTCGATGGAGATCGACGGGCGGTCGGACTTGAAGCCGAACAGGCCGCGGAGCGTCATCAGGCGCTCGGACTGCTCGTTCACACGGTCCGTGTACTTGCGGAAGATGTCGTACCGGCGGTTGCGGGTCGCGTGCTGGAGGCGGAAGACCGTCTCCGGGTCGAACAGGTGCGGCTCGCCCTCGCGGCGCCACTGGTACTCGCCGCCGATCTCCAGCGCGCGGTGCGAGGCCGCGATGCCGGAGGCCGGGTACGCCTTGGCGTGGCGGGCGGCCACCTCCTTGGCGATGACGTCCAGGCCGGCGCCGCCGATCTTGGTGGCGGTGCCCGCGAAGTACGTGCCGACGAACTCCTCGTTCAGGCCGACGGCCTCGAAGACCTGGGCGCCGCGGTAGGAGGCGACGGTGGAGATGCCCATCTTCGACATGACCTTGAGGACGCCCTTGCCCAGGGCGTAGATCAGGTTCTTGATGGCCTTCTCGGGCTCGATGTCCGAGAGGAAGGTGCCGGCGCGCAGCAGGTCCTCGACGGACTCCATGGCCAGGTACGGGTTGACGGCCGCGGCCCCGTAGCCGATGAGCAGGGCGACGTGGTGGACCTCGCGGACGTCGCCGGCCTCGACCAGCAGGCCCACCTGGGTGCGCTGCTTGGTGGCGATGAGGTGGTGGTGCACGGCGGAGGTGAGCAGCAGCGACGGGATCGGCGCGTGCTCGGCGTCCGAGTGGCGGTCCGACAGGACGATCAGGCGGGCGCCGGCCGCGATGGCGGCGTCGGCCTCGGCGCGGATCTCCTCGATCCGGGCGGCGAGGGCCTCGCCGCCGCCGGAGACCCGGTAGAGGCCCGACAGGGTGGCGGCCTTCATGCCCGCCATGTCGCCGTCGGCGTTGATGTGGATGAGCTTGGCGAGCTCGTCGTTGTCGATCACCGGGAAGGGCAGGGTGACGCTGCGGCAGGACGCGGAGGTCGGCGCCAGCAGGTTGGACTGCGGGCCGATCGAGGACAGCAGCGAGGTGACGAGCTCCTCGCGGATGGCGTCCAGCGGCGGGTTGGTGACCTGCGCGAAGAGCTGCGTGAAGTAGTCGAAGAGCAGCCGGGGGCGCTCGGACAGGGCCGCGATGGGCGAGTCCGTGCCCATGGAGCCGAGGGCTTCGCCGCCCGTGCGGGCCATCGGCGCGACGATGACGCGCAGCTCTTCCTCGGTGTAGCCGAAGGTCTGCTGGCGGCGGGTGACCGAGGCGTGGGTGTGCACGATGTGCTCGCGCTCGGGCAGGTCCGTCAGCTCGATCTCGCCGGTCTCCAGCCACTCCGCGTAGGGGGCGGCGGCGGCCAGCTCGTCCTTGATCTCGTCGTCCTCGACGATGCGCTTCTGCGCGGTGTCGACGAGGAACATCTTGCCGGGCTGGAGGCGGCCCTTGCGGACGACCTTGGCCGGGTCGATGTCGAGGACGCCGACCTCGGAGCCGAGGACGACGAGGCCGTCGTCGGTGACCCAGTAGCGGCCGGGGCGCAGGCCGTTGCGGTCGAGGACCGCGCCGACCTGGGTGCCGTCGGTGAAGGTGACGCAGGCCGGGCCGTCCCAGGGCTCCATCATCGTGGAGTGGTACTGGTAGAACGCGCGGCGGGCCGGGTCCATGGAGGCGTGGTTCTCCCAGGCCTCCGGGATCATCATCAGCACGCTGTGCGGCAGCGACCGGCCGCCGAGGTGGAGCAGCTCCAGGACCTCGTCGAAGGAGGCCGAGTCGGAGGCGTCGGGGGTGCAGATCGGGAAGATGCGGTCCAGGGCGCCTTCGCCGAACGCGTCGGTCGCCAGCTGGGACTCGCGGGCCTTCATCCAGTTCCGGTTGCCCTTGACCGTGTTGATCTCGCCGTTGTGCGCGACGAAGCGGTACGGGTGGGCGAGCGGCCAGGACGGGAAGGTGTTCGTCGAGAACCGGGAGTGGACCAGGGCGAGCGCCGAGGCGAAGCGGCGGTCGGAGAGGTCCGGGAAGAAGGGCTCCAGCTGGCCGGTGGTCAGCATCCCCTTGTAGACGATGGTGCGGGCGGACAGCGACGGGAAGTAGACGCCGGCCTCGCGCTCGGCGCGCTTGCGCAGCACGAAGGCCTTGCGGTCCAGCTCGATGCCGGTGCTCCCGTTGGAGACGAAGAGCTGGGAGAAGGCGGGCATCGTGGTGCGCGCGCCGTTGCCGAGCAGGTCCGGGGTGACCGGGACCTCGCGCCAGCCGAGGACCGTGAGGTTCTCCTCGGCGGCGATGGCCTCGATGCGTTCCACGGCGACGGCCTGTGCGGTGCCGTCGGCGGGGAGGAAGGCGATGCCGACGGCGTACGCGCCGGCCTCGGGGAGGTCGAAGCCCGCGACCTCGCGAAGGAAGGCGTCCGGCACCTGGGACAGGATGCCCGCGCCGTCGCCGGAGTCCGGCTCGGAGCCGGTGGCGCCGCGGTGCTCGAGGTTCCGCAGAACGGTCAGGGCCTGCTCAACGAGCGTGTGGGTGGCCTCGCCGGTGAGGTTCGCCACGAATCCGACGCCGCAGGCGTCCTTCTCGTTGCGCGGGTCGTACATGCCCTGCTGGGCGGGGCGACCGTCCATGGGCGACCAGGCGGTGTTGCTGAGCCCGGTCGCGGAGTGCGTGGATGCGGAACGCATCGGCTCTCCCGTCGTCGTCGTGGCAATGTGCAGCCGAGGGACGACGTTGGCCCTCTGCGAAAGTTCGTGCAGGTTACATGATGACGGTAATTCCGAGAACCGGATATCACATTCCAGCATGCGGACACTGCGCGAGGCAGAAAGAAGGGACCTTCAAGGGGTTCTCGAGTCGCAGACGCTTCCGGCGAGGACTCCTGCAGCTCTGCAGGTCCTCCCGCTGAGGGCTTCCGCTGGGCACAACACGGGGTGAAGGTCCCGGCGCGAGACGGGCATCATTGCCCGGCGCCCTGGTCTGATGCCCAGCGGTCACGGAATCGAAACCACCGGGTAACGGACTACTTATGTTGCGTGCTGCATAGTGTCTCACTCCCGCGGCCGTTAGCCTATGGCGCCGCCGATCCAGGTTCCCAGGATGTACGTCACACCCGCGGCGGCGCCACCCAGGACGAGCTGGCGCGTACCGCTGTACCACCACGACCGGGCCGTGACCCGCGAGACCACCGCGCCGCAGACGAAGAGCCCGAGGAGCGCCAGCAGCACGGCCGGCCACAGGGCGGTCGCCCCGAGCAGGTAGGGCAGTACGGGGAGCAGCGCGCCCAGCGCGAAGGAGCCGAAGGACGACACGGCGGCGACCAGCGGCGAGGGCAGGTCGTCGGGGTCGATCCCGAGCTCCTCGCGGGCGTGGATCTCCAGCGCCTGCTCCGGGTCGCGCGAGAGCTGCATCGCGACCTCGCGGGCGAGGGCGGGCTCGACGCCGCGCGAGACGTAGAGCTCGGCCAGCTCCTCCATCTCGTCGACGGGGTGCTTGCGCAGCTGCTGGCGCTCCACGTCCAGCTCGGCGAGGACCAGCTCGCGCTGCGAGGCGACGGAGGTGTACTCGCCGGCCGCCATCGAGAACGCGCCGGCCGCCAGACCGGCGAGGCCGGTGATGACGATCGTCGCGGGGGCCACCGCGCCGCCGGCCACACCGGTCATCAGGGCCAGGTTGGAGACGAGCCCGTCCATGGCGCCGAAGACGGCCGGACGCAGCCATCCGCCGTTGACGTCGCGGTGGGTGTGGTTGTCACGGTGGGCGGTGTGCAGCGGCGCTTCGATGTCGATGATGGACATGCGGCGTATATCCCCTTTGCGCGAATGGGTACGAGCGGGTACGCGAAAGCAACGCGCAGCTGTGCCCGACGCGGGACACCCCCCTGAACACCTCGAAAGTACGCACGATTTTTGGTTCCCGCTAGCAAGGAAGGCCGTACTTACCTGGGGTTTCGCGGGTCGGCGACCGGGTGACGGGGGCGGGTGGGGGGCGTTTCGCGGCGACCGACAAACCTCATGCCGTGGCACAAATCCCCCAAGGGCTCATGATGAGTCCCCCACCACGTGGAGAGGCGCCCCATGGAGCTGATTGCATGCAATCCGCAGGTCCTCCTGGAACGGGCCAGGGGCGCACTTCTCGGCCTCGCGGTGGGTGACGCGCTGGGCGCCCCCGCGGAGAACATGAAGCCGTCGGAGATCCGGGCGAAGTGGGGCCGGATCGAGGGGTTCGTCTCGGACGACCCGGCGGGCACGGACGACACCGAGTACGCGATCTTCTCGGGCCTGCTGCTGGCCCGGCACGGCTCCGCCCTGACCGTCGCGCACGTCGAGCGGGCCTGGCACCACTGGATCGCCGACCTGGACGAGGGCCCCTTCCGCGGCGCGGGCTTCTCGGAGCGCGGCACCCTGGAGAACCTCCGCCGGGGCCTGGCGGCGCCGATCTCGGCACAGCACCGGCACGCCTGGTCGGACGGCCTGGCCATGCGGGCGGCCCCCTTCGGGGTCTTCGCGGCGGGCCGCCCGGCGGAGGCGGCCCGCCTGGTCGCGATCGACGGCACGGTCAGCCACGACGGGGAGGGCATCTACGGCGGCCAGGCCGTAGCCGCCGGGGTCGCGGCCGCCATGGCCGGCGGCTCCCCCGCCTCGGTGGTCTCGGCGGCCCTGTCCGTCATCCCGTCCGACTCCTGGACGGCCCGCTCGCTGCGCCGCGCGGTGACCGCCGCCCCGCGCGGGGAGCGGGCGGTCCGCTCGGCGGTGGTCATCGGCGGCTACCCGTGGACGGACCTGGCCCCGGAAGCGGTGGGCCTGGCCTTCGGCGCCTTCGCCGCCTGCGCGGGCGACTTCCCGTCCTCGGTCCTCACCGCGGTGAACATGGGCCGGGACGCCGACACCACCGCGGCGGTGGCGGGTGCCCTGGCCGGCGCCCTGTCGGGCGCCGCCGCGATCCCCGCCGCCTGGGCCTCGGCCATCGGCCCGGTCCGGGGCTCCTGCCTCCCCTCGATGCGCGGCTACCACGTCCTGGACATCGCGGACCTCCTCACCCCGGAAACCGAGCCCGCCCGATGAGCCACCACACCACCCTCACCGACCCCGCCCCGCCGTCCGGCTCCCCCGAGCCCGAACCCCCGGCCCCGCCCCCGGGGGCCCCGGCGGCGACGACCCCGGCCACCGGCGGCGGCCCGGTGGCGGCCGTGGCCGCACCCCCCGCCCCGGCGGGCGGGGCCACCGCGCCCGCCCGGGAGCACCCGCCACAGCCGGACGCCGCCAAGGGAACGTGGGCCCCGGCCACCGCGCCCGCCCCGGGCCACCCGCCCCGGGCGGGTCTCGCCCCCGCCCCGGCGGGCCGGATCGGCGCGCCCGCCGGAACGACGGCCCCGGGGGCCGGGGGTCCGCCCCCGTCACGCGGCGGAGCCGCACCGGTCGGCGCAGCGGGAAGGGGCGGGACGGGGGGAATCTCCGCCCCCGGCCGCATCCCGCTCACGGAGCCGCGTACCCCCGCGACCGCACCGGAGGCCGCCGGCACGGAGACCCGTACCCCCGCCACCCCGCCGGAGGCACCGGCGGCCCGGCGGATCGAGGGGCTCCTCCTCGGCCTCGCCGCGGGCGACGCGGCCGGCTGGCCCGCCGCCCGGCACCGGGCCAGCCGGATGCCCGAGTGGACCCGCCGACTCACCCGCGAGCTCGACACCTTCGCCGAGCAGAACGCCACCACCACCCTCCCCGTCCCCATCGCCCTCAACCAGCCCCCCGAACCGCTGCGCCTCGGCCCCTCCGACGACGCCGAATGGGCCGCCTTCGCCGCCGAATCCGTACTCACCGCCGCCGGGGTGCTGCTCAGCGACCTCTCCCGGTCCCGCCGCATGCGCGCCGCCATCGACCTCGCCTGGAACGCCCTCGCCAGCGAGGTCGCCGCCGCCGCGGAACGGGCCCCCGAGGTCGAGTCCGCCGTACTGCCGATGCGCGCCCGGATCTCCGTACGCGCCGGGCTCGGCAACCTCGCCGCCGGCCTGCGCCCGCCCGCCACCGGCCACGACAACCCGCACTACTTCGACGACGCCGCCTGCGTCCGCGCCTGCGTGCTCGCCGTCGTGCACCCCGGAGACCCGGAGGCGGCCGCGGACCTCGCCGAGTTCGACGCCCGCTACACGCAGGACGGCGACGGGGTCCACGGCGCCCGCGCCATGGCCGCCGCCGTCGCCGCCGCCCTCGCCGGCGCGGACACCGACAGCGCCGTCGACGCCGCGCTCGCGCAGCTGCCCGCCCCCACCGAGATCGGCCGCAACGCCCGGCACGCCGTCAAACTCGCCCGCGCGGAGACCGGCGGCGCCTTCGCCCTCGTCCCCCTCCTGGAACACCAGATCGTCGACCACGTCTACAGCTACGGCATCGCCGCCGCCGAGACCGTCCCCGTCGCCCTCGCCCTCGCCACCGCCGCCCGCGGAAAGGCCTGCGGGGCCGTCCCCGCCGCCGCCTGCCTCTCCCGCGTCGCCGACTCCGCCCCCGCCCTCGCGGGCGCCCTCACCGGGGCCCTCGGCGGCGGCGACTCCCTCCCCGCCGCCTGGCGCGAGGCCTGCCGCACCCTCTCCGGCTGCGCCCTGCCCCGGCTGGCCGGAACCGACCTCGTCGAGCTCGCCGCACTGCTCTCGCGTACGGAACTCACCACCCTGAAGGGATGATTCGGGCATGACCCTCACACTGGAGGACCGGTTCACGGGCGCCCTCGTCGGCGCCGCCGTGGGCGACGCGCTCGGCGGACCGGTGGAGGGGTGGTCCCCGGAACAGATCGCCGAACGGCACGGCGGCCGCGTGCACGGCATCGTCGGCCCCTGGTACGAGGACTGGCGCACCGCCCGGCCCATCGCGCCGTACCACAAGGGCGACGGCCACGTCACCGACGACACCCTCATGACGCACGCGCTGGTACGGGTCTACGCGGCCGTACGCGACCACCTGGACGCCTACGCGGTCGCCGAGCACCTCGTGCCGGACCTGATGGGCACCCCCCGCTGGATCCCCGAGCTGGAGGCCGAGGCCCTGCCCCTCCAGCGGATCTTCCTCGCCGAGAAGTGGATCGTGACCCGGCTGCACTACGCGCACGCGGACCCCCGCGAGGCCGGCACCGGCAACATCGTCAACTGCGGTGCGGCGATGTACATGGCGCCGGTCGGCCTGGTCAACGCGGGCAACCCGGCCGCCGCCTACGCCGAGGCGCTGGACCTCGCGGGCGCGCACCAGTCCTCGTACGGGCGCGAGGCGGCCGGGGTCTTCGCGGCGGCCGTGGCGGCCGCTTGCGCCCCGGGGGCGACGGCCGCGTCCGTGGTGGACACCGCGCTCGCCCTGGCCAAGGACGGCACCCGCGACGCCATCGCCGCGGTACGCGAAGTCGCGCCGCGGCACCGGGACTTCGAGTCCGCGCTCGCACCCCTGCGGGCGGCCGTGGCCCCGTACGACTCGGTCGGGCCCGACTACCGCGCGCCCTCCCTCGGCGCCCGGCGCCCCTCGCGCCTGCACTCCGTCGAGGAACTCCCCGTCGCCCTCGGCATGCTGCTGGTCGCGGACGGCCGGTACGAGGCCTCCGTGCTCGGCGCCGTCAACTACGGCCGCGACTGCGACTCCATCGCCACCATGGCCGGGGCGGTCGCCGGCGCCCTGGGCGGGGAGTCCGCGGTGCCGGCCGCGTGGGCCAAGCAGGTCGCCGAGGCCAGCCGGCTCGACCTGCGCGCCCCGGCGGCGGCGCTGGCGGCCGTCGCCCGGGAGGTCTTCGACCGGGACCGGTCCCGCCGGCGCGCCCACGAGGCCGCCTTCGACGCCATCGCCTCACCGCGATGACGGGCTCCTGCGCCGGAGGCGCCCCGGCCACACCCCCGTTCACGGCGCGCCCGGTCACGGCAGGCCCCGCCACCACGGACCCGGCCCGCACAGACCCGGTCACGGCAGGCCCCGCCACCACGGACCCGGCCGCCGAAACCGCCCCGCGCCCCGCCACCGCCCAGGGCGCAGCGGACCGCGTACGCCTCACCTGGGTCCAGCCCGAGGACCTCCTCGGCCACGAGCTGCGCCAGGCCGCGGAGGACGGCCGCGACCCCGGCCCGGCCCTCGCCGCCTGGCTCGCCGCGGGCGGCCGCCCCGCCCCCGCCCGGGCCGGGGCCTCCCCCTCCCCCGCCGCGCCGGGCCTGCGCGCGCTCGCCGCCCGCCTGCTGGACGGCCTCGCGGAGCTCCCCGTCCCCACGGCGGCCGCGGAGCCCACCGACTGGCAGGCCATCCGGGCCGCCCGGCCCGCGGCCCCGCCACCGGCCGCGCGCACGCCGGCCCCCGGGCTGCGCCGCAGGCTGGAGGCCGCCTGGGTCGGCCGGGCCGTCGGCTGCGTACTCGGCAAGCCCGTCGAGAAGCTCCCCCTCGACGGCATCCGGGCCCTCGCCCGCGCCGCCGGGAACTGGCCGCTGGACGACTGGTTCACCGCACGCGGCGTCCCCCCGGAGCTGCTGGCCGCGTACCCGTGGAACCGCCGCTCCGCACCCACCTCCCTCGCCGAGAACATCGACGGCGCGCCCGAGGACGACGACCTGAACCACCCCCTCCTCGGCCTGCTGCTGCTCCAGCGGCACGGCAAGGGCTTCGGCACCGCCGACCTGGCCCGGCTCTGGCTCGACGAGCTCCCCGCCGGCCGCACCTTCACCGCCGAGCGCGTCGCCTACCGCAACCTCCTCCAGGGGCTGGAGCCCCCGCACACGGCCACCCGCCACAACCCGTTCCGCGAGTGGATCGGCGCCCTCATCCGCGCCGACGTCCACGGCTGGACCAACCCCGGCGACCCGGCCGCCGCCGCCGAACAGGCCTGGCGGGACGCCACCCTCACCCACACCGCCAACGGGGTCTACGCCGCCCTCTTCGCCGCCGCCGCCATCGCCGAGGCCGCCGGCGGCCAGGCGGACGTGCACGGCGCGCTGCGGGCCGGGCTGGCCGTCGTACCGCCCGGCTCGCGCCTCGCCGAGGCCGTCCGCTCCGGGATCCGCGCCGCCCGCGAGGAGCCCGACTTCGACCGGGTCGTGGACCGGCTGCACGACCGCTACGGCCGCTACCACTGGGTGCACGCGGTCCCCAACACCGCCCTCGTCGCCGCCGCCCTCACCCACGCCGACGGGGACTTCACCCGCTCCGTCTGCCTCGCGGTCTCCGGCGGCTGGGACACCGACTCCAACGGCGCCACCGCCGGCTCGGTCGCGGGCCTCCTGGCCGGGTCCCCCGACCGGATCCCGGAGCGCTGGACCGCGCCGCTGAAGAACCGCCTCGCCACCACCGTCGCCGGCTTCGACGGCATCGGCTTCGACACCCTCGCCGACCTCACGGACCGGCTCACCACCCAGGAGGCAACCCGCTCATGACGGCCATCGCCGTGCTCGGCAGTACCAACATGGACCTCGTCGCCTACGTGCCCAAGGCCCCCCGGCTCGGGGAGACCGTCACCGGCCGGGAGTTCCGCACGGCCCCCGGCGGCAAGGGCGCCAACCAGGCGGTGGCCGCCGCCCGCCTCGGCGGGGAGGTGGTGATGATCGGCGCCGTCGGGGCGGACGAGTTCGGCGTACGGCTGCGGGCCGGGCTGGCCTCCGCCGGCGTCGAGACCGCCGCGCTGCGCACCGTCGAGGGCGCGAGCGGCACCGCGCACATCACCGTCGACGACGAGGGCGGCAACAGCATCATCGTGGTTCCCGGCGCCAACGCCCGCGTCACCGGTCTGGAGGCGGGCGACGCGTCGCGGATCGGCGCCTCCGACTGCCTGCTGCTCCAGCTGGAACTCCCGCTGGAGGCCGTCCTCGCCGGCGCGGAGGCCGCCCGCGCGCACGGCGTCCGCACCGTCCTCACCCCGGCCCCCGCGCAGCCGCTGCCGGCCGGGCTGCTCGCCGCCACCGACCTGCTGGTCCCGAACGAGCACGAGGCCGCCGCCCTCACCGGGCTCACCGACCCGCACCGGGCCGCGGAGGCGCTGCTGCGCGAGGTGCCGGAGGTGGTGGTCACCCTGGGCGCGGCCGGCTGCCTGTACGCGGCCAGGGGGCGCGAGCCGCTCACGGTGGCGGCGCCCCGGGTCCGGGCGGTGGACACCACCGCCGCCGGGGACACGTTCGTCGGGGCGCTCGCGGTGGCGCTCGGGGAGGGCCGCGCGATGCCCGAGGCGCTGGCGTGGGCCTCGGTGGCGGCGGCGCTGTCCGTCCAGCGGCCGGGGGCGCAGGACTCGATGCCGACCCGCGCCGAGGTGGCGCGGGCGGCGGAAGGGGCGGCGTCATGACGGCCGGCGCCGCCGAGGCCGCCGCCCCCGGCTCTCCCGGCGGGCCGCTGGCGGGGCTGCGCGTACTCGACCTGGCCACCCTGTTCGCCGGGCCGCTGGCCGCCACGCTGCTCGGGGACTTCGGCGCCGAGGTGGTCAAGGTCGAGCACCCGCACCGGCCCGACCCCTCCCGGGGGCACGGTCCGGCCAAGGACGGGGTCGGGCTGTGGTGGAAGCTGCTCGGGCGGAACAAGCGGACGATGACCCTCGACCTGTCCACGCCCGGCGGCCGGGACACCCTGCTGCGGCTGGCCGCCACCGCCGACGTGGTCGTCGAGAACTTCCGGCCCGGCACCCTGGAGAAGTGGGGCCTGGGCTGGCCCGAGCTGTCGGCCGCCAACCCGCGGCTCGTCCTGGCCCGCGTCACGGCCTTCGGCCAGCAGGGCCCGTACGCCCACCGGCCGGGCTTCGGCACCCTCGCGGAGGCGATGAGCGGCTTCGCCGCGATCACCGGGGAGCCGGACGGCCCTCCGACCCTCCCGCCCTTCGGCCTCGCGGACTCCATCGCCGCGCTGACCTGCGCGTACGCGGTGATGACCGCGCTCGCGGGGCGGGACCGGACCGGTCGGGGCCAGGTCGTCGACCTGGCGATCGTCGAGCCGATCCTGACCGTGCTGGGCCCGCACCCGCTCTGGTACGACCAGCTCGGCTACGTCCAGCCCCGCACCGGCAACCGCTCCGCGAACAACGCCCCCCGCAACACCTACCGCAGCGCGGACGGCCGCTGGCTGGCGGTGTCCGCCTCGGCCCAGTCGATCGCGGAGCGCGTGCTGCGGCTCGTCGGCCGGCCGGAGCTGATCGCCGAGCCCTGGTTCGCGACCGGTTCCGGGCGGGCCGCGCACGCGGAGGTCCTCGACAGGGCGGTCGGCGGCTGGATCGCCCGGCACAAGGCCGACGAGGTGGTCGCGGCCTTCGAGGAGGCCGAGGCCGCCGTCGCCCCGGTCTACGACGTCCGGGACGTGATGGCCGATCCGCAGTTCGCGGCCCTCGACACGGTCACCGAGGTCGAGGACCCCGAACTCGGGCCGATCCGCATGCAGAACGTCCTCTTCCGGCTGTCCGGGACCCCCGGCGGGATCCGCTGGGCCGGCCGCCCGCACGGCGCGGACACCGAATCCGTCCTGACCGAGCTCGGCCTCACCGGGGCCGAGATCTCCGCTCTCCGCCTGGAGGGGGCCCTGTGATCCTGACCTGGCTCTACGCGCCCGGGGACCGCCCGGAGGTGGTGGCCAAGGCCCTGCGCAGCGGGGCCGACGCCGTCATCGTCGACTTGGAGGACTCGGTGTCGGCCTCGCGCAAGGAGTACGCCCGCGCGGCCACCGCCGACCTGCTGACCGAGCGGCCGCCGGTCCCCGTCCACGTCCGCGTCAACGCCCTCGGCTCCCCCTGGTCGGGCGCCGACCTCACCGCGCTGGCCCGGCTGCACGGGCTCGCGGGCCTGCGTCTGCCGAAGATCGACGCGCCGGATCAGATCACCCGGGTCGCGGACCGCACGGGAGGGGTGGCGCTGTACGCGCTGCTGGAGTCCGCGCTGGGGGTGGAGAGGGCGTACGAGATCGCGCGCGCCCATCCTTCCCTGCAAGGGCTGACGCTGGGCGAGGCGGACCTCTGCGCGGACCTCGGCGTCTGCGCGGAGGGCGGGCTGGACTGGCCGCGTTCCAGGGTCGTCGTGGCCGCCCGGGCCGCCGGGCTGGCGCCGCCGGCCCAGTCGGTCTTCCCGGACATCCGGGACCTGGAGGCACTGGCCGCCTCCTGCGCCCGGGGCCGGGCCCTCGGCTTCCTCGGCCGTGCGGCGATCCACCCCCGCCAGCTCCCGGTGATCGAGCGGGCCTTCCTCCCCGGGCCGGAGGAGGTCACCGCCGCCGAGGAGATCGTCACCGCGGCCCGAGCCACCCCCGGCGCCCTCGCCCTCCCGGACGGCCGCTTCGTCGACCCCGCGGTAGTGGCCGCCGCCCACCGCACCCTGTCCCTCGCCCGGCGCAGCCCAGCCCCTTCCTGACGCGCTCCGGCCGTCGCACGCTGCGCGGGGCCGGTCCCCCACCCGCCCTTCCACCGTTCCCGGGGGCTCCGCCCCAGACCCCGCGCCTCAATCGCCGGCGGGGCTGATTTCAGCCCCGCCGGCGATTGAGGCGCGGGCGCGGCAGCGCCGTGCAGTAAGCCGTACCCGGCGCGGACGGGCCGGGTACGGCGGAGGGGGCGCCGCGATGTGCGCGGCGCCCCCTCCGGTACGACCCGTTCAGCTCTTGTCGGCCTCCGCGGCCTTCGTGAGGCTGGTGGCCGGCTTCGCCGCATCGGCGTCGGCCGGAGCGGCATCGCCCTTGGCGTCCGCCGGCACGGCCTTGACATCGGCCTTGGCATCCGCCGGGACGGCCTCGGCATCGGCGCCGGCCGGGACGGCCTTTGCAGCCTCACCCGAACCGCCGGAGGCCGTCGGCTCGACGACCGCCTCGCGCCCCGGGCGCAGCTTCGACGAGAGCACGAAGTACACCACCGCGAGCACGAACACCACGATCGCGGTCCACACGTTCAGCCGCAGGCCCAGGATCTGGTGCGCCTCGTCGACGCGCATGTACTCGATCCACACGCGCCCGGAGCAGTACGCCGCCACGTACAGGGCGAACGCCCGCCCGTGCCCCAGCTTGAAGCGCCGGTCGGCCCAGATGACCAGCGCGGCCACGCCCAGGCACCACAGGGACTCGTAGAGGAAGGTCGGGTGGTAGGTGCCGGCTTCGCGGTTCGGGCCTTCGCTGATCTTCAGCGCCCACGGCAGGTCGGTCGCGCGGCCGTACAGCTCCTGGTTGAACCAGTTGCCCCAGCGTCCGAAGGCCTGGGCGATGGCGATGCCCGGGGCGAGCGCGTCGGCCCAGGCGGGCAGCGGGATGCCGCGCAGCCGGCAGCCGATCCAGGCGCCGACCGCGCCGAGCGCGATCGCGCCCCAGATGCCGAGGCCGCCCTCCCAGATCTTGAAGGCGTCGACCCAGTCCCGGCCTTCGCCGAAGTAGAGCTGGTAGTCGGTGATCACGTGGTAGAGGCGACCGCCGACCAGGCCGAAGGGCACCGCCCACACGGCGATGTCCGCGACCGTGCCCGGCTTTCCGCCGCGCGCGATCCACCGCTTGTTGCCGAGCCAGACGGCGACGAAGACGCCGATGATGATGCAGAACGCGTAGCCGCGCAGCGGGATCGGTCCGAGATGGATCACGCCGGTCGACGGGCTGGGGATGTAAGCAAGGTCCATGGCAGACCTGACGCTACCCTGCCGGGCGGTACGCACCGCAACCCGCCCGGCAAGCTGAAACCAAAACCACACACGGCGCGGCCGCCGCTCAGCCTCCCGAGCCGGCCCCCGTCCCGGTCCCCGAACCCGCCCGGGAGCCGGAAGCGGAACCGGATCCGGCGGCCGGGGAGCCCTTGGTGCCGGTCTTGGAGCCGCCGTTCCCGGAGGCGGACGCGGAGGGGGACGGCGACGGCGGGGCAGCGGTCTTGCCGCCGGTGCCCTCGACCTTCTCCTTCAGCTTCTGCGGGGTCAGCGGATTGGCCTGGTCGGAGAAGATGTCCTTGCCGTCGAGCAGCACGGTGGGGGTGCCGCGGAACTTTCCGTCGCGGAAGGCCTCGTGCGACTTGCCCACCCAGCTGTTGTGGGTGCCGTCCTCCACGCAGGAGCGGAAGGCGGGGGTGTCCAGCCCGTCGACCTTGCCCGCCAGCTCCAGGAGCTTGGCGTTCTTGCCGAAGGCGTCGTCGGTCTCCTGCGGCTGGTTCTGGAAGAGGACGTCGTGGTACGCGGAGAACTTGCCGGCGTCCTGGGCGCAGGCGGCGGCGTTCGCCCCCTTCAGGGAGCCGGTGCCGCCCATGTTCCCGTCGATGAGGGTGACCAGGTGGTACTCGACCTTGAGCAGCCCCTTGGCCTCCAGGTCGTGGATGGTGGTGCGGTAGTTGTCCTCGAAGGCCTTGCAGGCGGGGCAGCGGAAGTCCTCCCACACGGTGAGGGTGGACTTGGCCCCGTCCTTGCCGGTCTGGATGGCGAGAGCGTCCTTGCCGGTGGCTCCGGAGGGCGCGGCCACCGGGCCGGCCTTGGCGGACTTGTCGCCCTTGCCCGCGTTGGCCGCGATCACGCCTACGACGGCTGCCAGGCCGAGCACGCCGACGACGGCTCCCGCCACCAGGAAGGTCCGCCGGCGCTTGTCCCGGGTCTTCTGCCGCTCGCGCTCCTCCTGGAGTCGCTCCCGGGCCGATCGTTTCGTCGCATCGCGGTTCGCACCGTCGTTCTTCTCGCTCACGTTCGGCCAAACGAAGCGGGGAGGCACTCGCGTGCCTCCCCGACGTCGAATCCACCCGATCGGGCTACAGAACCTCGTCCTGGGCCCGTCGCGGGTCAGGACCTGCGTACGCCTTCCGCAAGCTCGCCCGCCAGTGCCCGTACGGCCGACAGGCCCGCCGGCAGGTCCGGGGCGTCCAGGAGCAGCTTCACGAAGGCCGAGCCGACGATCACACCGTCGGCGAAGCCGGCGACCTGCTTGGCCTGCACGGCGTTGGAGACGCCCAGGCCCACGCAGACCGGGAGGTCGGTGGTCGTGCGGGTGCGGCGCACCAGCTCCTGGGCCTCGTTGCCGACGGACTCGCGGGTGCCGGTGACGCCCATGAGGGAGGCGGCGTAGACGAAGCCGGAGCCGGCGGCGGTGATGGTCGCCAGGCGCTCGTCCTTGCTGCTGGGGGCCACGACGAAGACGGTCGCCAGACCGTGCTCGGCGGCGTGTTCCCGCCACAGCGCGGACTCCTGGACCGGCAGGTCGGGCAGGATGCAGCCCGCGCCGCCGGCGGCGGCCAGCTCGGCGGTGAACCGCTCGACGCCGTAGCGGTCGATGGGGTTCCAGTACGTCATGACCAGGATCGGGACCCCGGTGGCCTCGAAGGCCTCGCGGACGGTGCGCAGCACGTCGGCGATCTTGACGCCGCCGCGCAGGGCGATGTCGTCGGCGGTCTGGATGACTGCGCCGTCCAGGACCGGGTCGCTGTGCGGCAGGCCGATCTCGACGATGTCGGCGCCGCCCGCGATGACCGCCTTGACGGCCTCGATGCCGCCGTCGACGGTCGGGAAGCCGGCCGGGAGGTAGGCGACGAGGGCCGCGCGGTCCTCGGACTTGGCCTTGGCGAGGGTCGCGCCCAGCAGTTCCAGGCGGCCGGTCTTCTCGTTGGCGGTGCTCACTTGTTCTCCCCCTCGGGCTCCGTGCCGTCGTACAGCCCGAAGTAGCGGGCGGCCGTGTCCATGTCCTTGTCGCCGCGGCCGGACAGGTTGACCACGATCAGGCCGTCCTTGCCCAGCTCCTTGCCCAGGTCGAGGGCGCCGGCGAGGGCGTGTGCCGACTCGATGGCCGGGATGATGCCCTCGGTGCGCGACAGCAGGCGCAGGGCCTGCATGGCGGCGTCGTCGGTGACGGCGCGGTACTCGCCGCGGCCGGTGTCCTTGAGGTAGGAGTGCTCGGGGCCGATGCCCGGGTAGTCCAGGCCGGCGGAGATGGAGTAGGGCTCGGTGATCTGGCCCTCCTCGTCCTGGAGGACGTAGCTGCGGGAGCCGTGCAGGATGCCGGGCTCGCCCGCGGTGAGGGTGGCGGCGTGCTCGCCGGTCTCCACACCGTGTCCGGCGGGCTCGAAACCGACCAGGCGGACGTCCGCGTCGGGGATGAAGGCGTGGAAGAGGCCGATGGCGTTGGAGCCGCCGCCGACGCAGGCGGCGACGGCGTCGGGGAGCCGGCCGGCGCGCTCGACGATCTGGCGGCGGGCCTCGACGCCGATGACGCGGTGGAAGTCGCGGACCATGGCGGGGAAGGGGTGGGGGCCGGCGACGGTGCCGAAGAGGTAGTGGGTCTGGTCCACGTTGGCGACCCAGTCGCGGAACGCCTCGTTGATGGCGTCCTTGAGGGTCCGGGAGCCGGACTTCACGGCGATGACCTCGGCGCCGAGCATGCGCATGCGGGCCACGTTGAGGGCCTGGCGCTGGGTGTCGATCTCGCCCATGTAGATGGTGCAGTCGAGGCCGAAGAGGGCGCAGGCGGTGGCGGTGGCCACGCCGTGCTGGCCGGCGCCGGTCTCGGCGATGACGCGGGTCTTGCCCATGCGCTTGGTGAGCAGCGCCTGGCCCAGCACGTTGTTGATCTTGTGCGAGCCCGTGTGGTTGAGGTCCTCGCGCTTGAGGAAGATCCGGGCGCCGCCCGCGTGCTCGGCGAACCGGGGCACCTCGGTCAGGGCGCTGGGCCGGCCGGTGTAGTTGACCATGAGGTCGTTGAGCTCGGCGGCGAAGGCCGGGTCGCCCTTGGCCTTCTCGTACTCGACGGCGACCTCGTCCACGGCGGCGACGAGGGCCTCCGGGATGAACTTGCCGCCGAAGTCACCGAAGTAGCCCTCGGCGTTGGGGACGTGACCCTCCGGGTCCGGGATGAAGAACGAGCTGGTGGACATGTGCCACTACTCCTACGGGTACGGAATGCGAGGCTTCGCTCGACGCGGGCTGGATGCACCGTATTGCGCCGCCGGTCCACGGCCCGCGCACCCCGCTGAGGGGTGGGCGGAGCAGGGACGCGCCGGCCCGCGCCCACGAACGGGCGGGGCCGTACGCAGCCGTCCGTGCCCGGTACGTCAGGGGTACCGGGCCGGGAGGGCCGCTGTCACGGCGCGACCGCGCCGCGCCATCGCATGCCGTTGACCTGTCCGGGCTCGGACCCGATCACGTAGCGCACCCGCCTGCCGTGCACGCGGCGGGCCGGGGCGCGGCAGCCGCGGGGGCGGCAGCCGCGCGCCAGCGGCGCGTGCGCCGTCGGCACGCCGGCCGGGCCGTGGCCCGGGCGGGTGCGGACGGAGGAGGAGGCGGGAGGCATGGGAGTGGTCAGCTCCGCCCGTGACGCAGGGCGGGGTGGGCGCCGGCGGCGACGAGGTCGGCCACGGCCGCCTTCGGGTCGCGGCCGGTGACCAGGGACTCTCCGACGAGGACCGCGTCGGCGCCCTCGTTGGCGTAGGCGATCAGGTCGTGCGGTCCGCGGATGCCGGACTCGGCGACCTTCACGATGTGGGGCGGGATCTCTCCGACGACCCGCTCGAAGGTGGAGCGGTCGACCTTGAGGTCCTTCAGGTTGCGCGCGTTGACGCCGATGATCTTGGCGCCGGCGGCGACGGCACGCTCGATCTCCTCCTCGTCGTGCACCTCGACGAGCGGGGTGAGACCGATGGACTCGGCCCGCTCGATGAGGGAGACCAGGGCCTCCTGATCCAGGGCGGCGACGATCAGCAGCACGAGGTCGGCGCCGTAGGCGCGGGCCTCCCACAGCTGGTACGCCGTGACGATGAAGTCCTTGCGCAGGATCGGGATGTCCACGCGGGCGCGGACGGCCTCCAGGTCGGCGAGCGAGCCGCCGAAGCGGCGCTGCTCGGTGAGGACGGAGATGACCGCCGCCCCGCCGGCCTCGTAGTCGGCGGCGAGCCCGGCCGGATCCGCGATCGCGGCCAGCGCGCCCTTGGAGGGGCTGGAGCGCTTGACCTCGCAGATCACCTTGACGCCGTCGCCACGCAGGGCGGCGACGCCGTCCTTGGCCTGGGGCGCCTTGGCGGCACGCTCCTTGAGCTCGTCGAGGCTCACGCGGGCCTGCCGTTCGGCAAGGTCTTCGCGGACCCCTTCGATGATCTCGTCGAGCACACTCACGCGAGCGGCCCCCTTCCGGGTTGATGACGGTCGGCCGCCTTGCAGACACGTTCCACTGCAAGGTCAGCACTCAAATGGTATCCGCAGGCCGCCGGGGCCTCCGCACGGACTTCCCGGTTTCCCAGGGACTGGACATTCGGAACATGGCCTTCCCGTGGTTCCCGCCAGGCTTCCGCCGGGGTCAGGGGGCCAAGGCGGAGCCGAATGGGAGGTTCCGGACAATCGAGAAAGCCAGCACCACGGCCCCCACGCCCCACCACCAGGCCGGCCGCAGGGCGATCCGGGGGACCGGGCCGCCGCGGACGGCCCGCAGCAGCCACAGGGCCGTGAAGGCGGCGAAGACGAGGTAGCCGGCCACCGCCACCGCATTGGCGCCCACGGCGGCCGCCAGGTCTCCGGTGGCGAAGGCGTGCGCACTGCGCAGCCCGCCGCAGCCGGGGCACAGCACCCCGGTCAGCCGGAACAGCGGGCAGACCGGATAGTGCCCGGGTTCGTTGGGGTCCACGGCGCCCACGTACGCGAAAGCCGCCACGGCCCCCGCCAGGGTCAGTACGGGTGCGGCCCGCCGCCGGGCCCCGGAGGCCCCTACGGGCGCCCGGTCGGACGGCAGCGGCTCCCGGGGGCCCGTCTGCGGGGCGTCGGTACGAGAGGCGTCCACCCGCTGATTCTCTCCGCTCATGACAAAAGGCGCAGCCCGACGGGGCCGCGCCTTTCGAACAGCGGACCGGCAGACCCGCGGGATCGCGCTCAGACCTTGGCGGGAACCCGGTTGGCGGCGATGACCTCGGCGAGGTCGCGGTGGGCGGCCTTGGGCGCGCCCATGCCGGCGGCCCGCATCGCCATGCCGACCACACCGCCGAGCGCGACGACGACCAGGCCCGCCCAGAACCCGAGCGGGTTCGCCAGCACCATGAAGGCGCCGGATACGCAGAAACCGATGAAGGCGATGACGACACCGGTCCAGGCGGCCGGGGTGTGTCCGTGGCTCGTGCCCGCCATGAGTTGCTCCTCGTTGCTCTGTCTCGCGTGCGGTGCCGCACGCTCGCTGTCATTGTCCCGCACGACGCCGCCGGATTCTCCAGTGGGTGGCGATCTCCGGCGGCCGGTCTAGCGGGTGGGGTCCTCGCCGCGGTCCAGCGCCTTCCACAGGTCCTCCGGCCGGTCCGGGTCCACCGGGGCCGGGGTGCGCCCGCGGGGCCTCCCGTCGCGCTCGTAGCGGCCTCCCATCGCGGGCCAGCCGCTGCCGAACCGCAGCGCGAGCAGTCCCGCGAGCAGGATCAGGGCAGCCCCGGAGGCGGTGACGTACGGCCACGCCGTATGGGACAGCTCCACCACCCGGGCGGCGGTGTCGGCCGTCGCCGTGGCGGCCCGCTCGTCCAGCGCGCGCCGGTCGTCGGCGGCGGCCACCGCGGCCAGGGCCGCGCCCAGGCCGCTCAGCGCGAGCAGCCCGGAGACCAGCAGCCGCCCCCGGCCCCGTACGGCGAACACGGCGACCAGGGCCGCGAGGCCGACGATGGCCAGGGCCGCCGGAAGGCCCGTGACGGCCCGCCCGTCCGCGGTCAGGGGCAGGGTCCCGCCCCCGATGGAGGCACTGCCCCGGGCCCAGGTGCGACCGGAGGCGAGCAGGACGACGGTGGCGCCGAGCGCGCCGAGCAGCAGGGCGACGGCCACCGTGCGGCGGCCGGTGCTGCTCTCGGGGGCCTCGGCCTCGCTGTGGGGGTGGGGTACGGCACTCACGTACCCCACTATCCCTTACGGCCTCAGGCGCGGTGGAGGCGGTTCGCCGCTCCCACGGCGCGGAGCACGGCCGCCGCCTTGTTGCGGCACTCGAGGTCCTCCATCTCGGGCACCGAGTCCGCGACCACGCCCGCCCCGGCCTGCACGTACGCCGTGCCGTCGCGCAGCAGCGCGGTGCGGATGGCGATGGCCGTGTCGGAGTCCCCCGCGAAGTCGAGGTAGCCGACGCAGCCGCCGTAGAGGCCGCGCCGGGAGGGCTCCAGCTCCTCGATGATCTGCATGGCGCGCGGCTTGGGCGCGCCGGAGAGGGTGCCGGCGGGGAAGCAGGCGGTGAGCACGTCGAAGGCGGTCCTGCCCTCGGCGACCCGGCCGGTGACGGTGGAGACGATGTGCATGACGTGCGAGTAGCGCTCGATGCTCATGAAGTCGACGACCTCGACGGAGCCCGGCTCGCAGACCCGGCCCAGGTCGTTGCGGCCCAGGTCGACGAGCATGAGGTGCTCGGCGCGCTCCTTGGGGTCGGCCAGCAGCTCCTCGGCGAGGTCGTTGTCCTCCTGCGGGGTCGCGCCCCGGTGCCGGGTGCCCGCGATCGGGTGGACCATGGCCCGGCCGTCCTCGACCTTGACCAGCGCCTCGGGGCTGGACCCGACCACGTCGAAGCCGTTCTCGAAGCGGAAGAGGTACATGTACGGGGACGGGTTGGTGGCCCGCAGCACCCGGTAGACGTCCAGCGCGGAGGCCCGGCAGGGGGTCTCGAACCGCTGCGAGGGCACCACCTGGAAGGCCTCGCCGGCCCGGATGCGCTCCTTCACGTCCTCCACGGCGGCCTGGTACTTCTCGCCGCCCCACAGCGCGGAGAACTCCGGCAGCTCCGAGGCGGGCAGCGGGGCCGGGGCGTACGGCGCGGGCCGCCCGAGGTCGGCCTCCATGGCGTCGAGCCGGGCTACGGCGTCGGCGTAGGCCTCGTCGACCCCGGAGTCCAGGTCGTTGTGGTTGATCGCGTTGGCGATCAGCTGGACCGTGCCGTCCCAGTGGTCGAGGACCGCCAGGTCGGAGGTGAGGAGCATGGTCAGCTCGGGGAGCTGCAGGTCGTCCTCGGTGTGGTCGCCGATGCGCTCCAGCCGGCGGACGATGTCGTAGCCCAGGTAGCCCACCATGCCGCCGGTGAAGGGCGGCATGCCGCCCGCGAGGTCGCGGGGAGTGTGCAGGGCCTCGACGGTGGCGCGCAGCGCGTCCAGGGGGTCGCCCTCCGTGGGGACGCATACGGGCGGGGTGCCGATCCAGTGCGCCTGGCCGTCCTTGACGGTGAGGGTGGAGTCGCTGCGGACGCCGACGAAGGAGTAGCGGGACCAGGAACGGCCGTTCTCGGCGGATTCCAGCAGGAAGGTGCCGGGGCGTTCGGCGGCCAGCTTCCGGTAGAGCCCGACGGGTGTGTCCCCGTCGGCGAGAAGCCGGCGGCTCACGGGGATGACGCGGCGGTCGGCCGCGAGCTTGCGGAACGTCTCGAGATCCATGGGATGGGGCCCTAACTGGCTATTTGGCATCACTGAAAAGGACATCGTCGTCGAAGCAGGTGCGGGCACCCGTGTGGCAGGCGGCACCGACCTGGTCGACCTTGACGAGCACGGTGTCCGCGTCGCAGTCGAGGGCGACGGACTTCACGTACTGGAAGTGGCCGGAGGTGTCCCCCTTGACCCAGTACTCCTGCCTGCTGCGGGACCAGTAGGTGCAGCGGCCGGTGGTGAGGGTGCGGTGCAGGGCCTCGTCGTCCATCCAGCCGAGCATGAGCACCTCACCGGTGTCGTACTGCTGGGCGATGGCCGGAACCAGGCCGTCCGCGGAGCGCTTGAGGCGGGCGGCGACGGCGGGGTCGAGGGAGGACGTACTCATGCGCCCCATTGTGCCGCGCGGAAGGACCCGTTACGGATCACCGTCCGCCTGATGAGCAGCCGGGCGGCGGGCCGCGGCCGTAGGCTGGCCCGCATGTCTACCCATGCGAAGCGTGAACGCCTGCTGCTGGCGGACCTTTTGGAGGCGGCGGGACCGGAGGCGCCGACGCTGTGCGACGGCTGGACCTGCCGGGAGCTGGCGGCGCACGTGGTGGTGCGCGAGCGCCGCCCGGACGCGGCGGGCGGGCTGCTGCTGAACGTGCTGAAGGACCGCCTCGACCGGGCGATGGCCGAGTACACGGCCAAGCCGTACGAGGAGCTCATCCAGCTGATCCGCACCGGCCCGCCGAAGCTGTCCGTGTACGCGCTGAAGCAGATCGACGAGGCGGCGAACGCCGTGGAGTTCTACGTCCACGCGGAGGACGTGCGGCGCGCCCAGCCGGACTGGTCGCCGCGGACGCTGGACCCGGTGTTCTCGGACGCCCTCTGGTCCCGGCTGGAGAAGCTGGCCCGGCTGACGGGACGCCGCTCGCCGGTGGGCCTGGTGCTGCGCCGCCCGGACGGGCGCACGGCGGTGGCGCACAAGGGCGTTCCGGTCGTGACGGTGACCGGGGAGCCCGGTGAGCTGACGCTGTTCTGCTTCGGCCGGCAGAACTCGGCCGCGGTGGAGCTGGACGGCGAGAAGGAGGCCGTCGCGAAGCTGACGGTGGCCCAGCTGGGCATCTGAGGTCCGGTTCCGGCCGCCCCGCGCGGGGCGGCCGGAACCGGCCACTGCTCAGCGGACCGGGTGGCCGGCTTCGCGGAGGGCCGACTTGACCTCGGAGATCCGCAGGTCGCCGAAGTGGAACACCGAGGCGGCGAGGACCGCGTCGGCCCCCGCGCCGATGGCGGGGGCGAAGTGCTCCAGCTTGCCGGCGCCGCCCGAGGCGATCACGGGGACGGTGACGTGCGCGCGCACGGCCGCGATCATCTCGGTGTCGTAGCCGTCCTTGGTGCCGTCGGCGTCCATGGAGTTCAACAGGATCTCCCCGGCGCCCAGTTCGGCCGCGCGGTGCGCCCACTCGACGGCGTCGATGCCGGTGCCACGGCGGCCGCCGTGGGTGGTGACCTCGAAGGAGCCGGTCTCGGTGCGGCGGGCGTCGACCGACAGCACGAGGACCTGGCGGCCGAAGCGCTCGGCGATCTCCTGGATCAGCTCGGGCCGGGCGATGGCGGCGGTGTTGACGCCCACCTTGTCGGCGCCGGCCCGGAGCAGCTTGTCGACGTCGTCGGCGGTGCGGACGCCGCCGCCCACCGTGAGCGGGATGAACACCTGTTCGGCGGTGCGCCGGACCACGTCGTAGGTGGTCTCGCGGTTGCCGGAGGAGGCGGTGATGTCCAGGAAGGTCAGCTCGTCGGCGCCCTCGGCGTCGTACAGCTTGGCCATCTCCACCGGGTCGCCGGCGTCGCGCAGGTTCTGGAAGTTGACGCCCTTGACGACCCGGCCGTTGTCCACGTCCAGGCAGGGGATCACTCGTACGGCGAGGGTCATCGCGCGACCTCCTTGTACGCCTCGACCTCCACCTCGACGACCATGTTCGGGTCGACGAAGCCGGAAACGATGATCATGGAGGCGGCGGGGCGGACGGCGTCGAAGAGGGCCTTGTGGGCGCGGCCCACCTCGTCCACGTCCCGGGCGTGCGTGAGGTACAGCCGGGTGCGGACCACGTCCTCGGCGCCCAGGCCGGCCTCGGCGAGCGCCTTGAAGGCGACCTCGAAGGCCTTGAGCGTCTGGTCGTACGGGCCGCCCGCCTCGGCCGCGGTGCAGCCGGAGACCAGCACCAGGCCGTTGGGGAGGGCCACGGCGCGGGAGTAGCCGATCACGTCCTCGTAGGGGCCGCCGGAGGAGATCCGGCGCACGTCGGAGGTGCTCATGCGCGCACCGCCTCCAGGGCCTCTTCCAGGGTGAAGGCCTTGGCGTACAGGGCCTTGCCGACGATGGCGCCCTCGACGCCCTGGGGGACCAGCTCGGACAGGGCCCGCAGGTCGTCCAGGGAGGACACGCCGCCGGAGGCGACGACGGGCCGGTCGGTGGCGGCGCAGACGTTGCGCAGCAGCTCCAGGTTGGGGCCGGTCAGCGTGCCGTCCTTGCCGATGTCGGTGACGACGTAGCGGGCGCAGCCCTCGGAGTCCAGGCGGGCGAGGGTCTCGTAGAGGTCTCCGCCCTCGCTGGTCCAGCCGCGGCCCTTGAGGGTGGTGCCGGTGACGTCGAGGCCGATGGCGATCCTGTCGCCGTGCTCGGCGATGGCCTTGGCGGCCCACTCGGGGGTCTCCAGGGCGGCGGTGCCGAGGTTGACGCGGGTGCAGCCGGTGGCGAGGGCCGCGGCGAGCGTGGAGTCGTCGCGGATGCCGCCGGACAGCTCGACCTTGATGTCCATGGCGCGGGTGATCTCGGCGACCAGGGACCGGTTGTCGCCGGTGCCGAAGGCCGCGTCCAGGTCGACGAGGTGCAGCCACTCGGCGCCGGAGGCCTGCCAGGCGAGGGCCGCCTCCAGCGGGGAGCCGTAGGAGGTCTCGCTGCCGGACACGCCGTGCACGAGGCGTACGGCCTGGCCGTCGCGGACGTCGACCGCGGGGAGCAGTTCAAGCGTGTTCGGCATCAGAGGGTCTCGATCCAGTTGGTGAGGAGCTGGGCTCCGGCGTCGCCGGACTTCTCGGGGTGGAACTGGGTGGCCCACAGGGCCCCGTTCTCCACCGCCGCGACGAACCGCTCGCCGTGGGTGGCCCAGGTGACCCTGGGACCCCTGATCCGGGGGTTGGTGACCTCCAGCGTCCAGTCGTGGGCCGCGTAGGAGTGCACGAAGTAGAAGCGGGCGTCGGCGTCCAGCCCGGCGAAGGCCTGGCTGTCGGCCGGGGCCTCGACGGTGTTCCAGCCCATGTGCGGGACGACGGGGGCCTTCAGCGGGCCGACGGTGCCGGGCCACTCGTCGAGGCCTTCGGTCTCCACCCCGTGCTCGATGCCGCGCTCGAAGAGGATCTGCATGCCGACGCAGATGCCCATGACGGGCCGCCCGCCGGACAGCCGGCGGCCGATGATCCAGTCGCCGCGCGCGTCCTTGAGGCCCTGCATGCAGGCGGAGAAGGCACCGACACCGGGGACGAGGAGCCCGTCGGCGTCCATGGCCTTGTCGTAGTCGCGGGTGATCTCGACGTCCGCGCCGACGCGCGCGAGGGCGCGCTCGGCGGAACGGATGTTGCCGAAGCCGTAGTCGAAGACGACGACGTTCTTCTTGGCGCTCATTCCCAGATTCCTTGGATTCGCAGGACTCCCGCTGCCAGACACATCACGGAGCCGAGGGCGAGCAGAATGATCACCGATTTCGGCATCTTCTGCTTCTGGAAGGAGTAGACGCCCCCGGCCAGGAACAGGCCGAGGACGATCAGGATGGTGTTCAGGCCGTTCACGGCTAGAGGGCGCCCTTCGTGGAGGGCAGGATGCCGGCGGCGCGCGGGTCGAACTCGGCGGCGTAGCGCAGGGCCCGGGCGAGGGCCTTGAACTGGCACTCCACGATGTGGTGGGCGTTGCGGCCGTACGGGACGTGGATGTGCAGGGCGATCTGGGCCTGCGCGACGAAGGACTCGAAGATGTGCCGGGTCATCGTCGTGTCGTACTCGCCGATCATCGGCGCCATGTTCTCGGGCTCGGTGTGCACGAGGTAGGGGCGGCCGGACAGGTCGACGGTCACCTGGGCGAGGGACTCGTCCAGCGGGACGGTGCAGTTGCCGAAGCGGTAGATGCCCACCTTGTCGCCGAGGGCCTGCTTGAAGGCGGCGCCCAGCGCGAGGGCGGTGTCCTCGATGGTGTGGTGGCTGTCGATGTGCAGGTCGCCGTCCGTCTTGACCGTGAGGTCGAAGAGGCCGTGGCGGCCGAGCTGGTCGAGCATGTGGTCGTAGAAGCCGACACCCGTCGAGACGTCGACCTTGCCGGTGCCGTCGAGGTCTATCTCGACGAGGACCGTGGTCTCCTTCGTGGTGCGCTCGACCCGTCCGATGCGGCTCATGCCTGCTGCTCCTTCTTCAGTGCGCGAACCGCTTCCAGGAACGCGTCGTTCTCGGCCGGCGTGCCGGCGGTGACCCGCAGCCAACCCGGTACGCCGTTGTCCCGGACCAGGACTCCCTGGTCGAGGATCTTCTGCCAGGCGGTGTGGGAGTCCTCGAACTTCCCGAACTGGATGAAGTTCGCGTCGGACTCGGTTACCTCGTAGCCGATGGCCCGCAGCTCGGTGACGAGGCGGTCCCGCTCGGCCTTGAGCTGCTCGACGTAGCCGAGCAGGGTGTCGGTGTGCTCCAGCGCGGCCAGCGCGGTCGCCTGGGTGACGGCGGACAGGTGGTACGGCAGGCGTACGAGCTGCACGGCGTCGACGACGGCGGGGTGCGCGGCCAGGTAGCCCAGGCGCAGGCCCGCGGCGCCGAAGGCCTTGGACATGGTCCGGGAGACCACCAGGTTGGGGCGGCCCTCGATCAGCGGGAGGAGGGAGTCCCGGTGGGAGAACTCCACGTAGGCCTCGTCCACGACGACCATCGAGGGCTTGGCGGCCTGCGCCGCCGCGTAGAGGGCGAGGACCGTCTCCGCCTCGACCGCGGTACCCGTGGGGTTGTTGGGCGAGGTGATGAAGACGACGTCGGGGGCGTGCTCGGCGATGGCCCGCTCCGCCGCCGCCACGTCGATGGTGAAGTCCTCGCGGCGCGGCCCGGAGATCCAGCCCGTGCCGGTGCCGCGCGCGATGAGCGCGTGCATCGAGTACGAGGGCTCGAAGCCGATGGCCGTGCGCCCGGGGCCGCCGAAGGTCTGGAGCAGCTGCTGGAGGACCTCGTTGGAGCCGTTGGCGGCCCAGACGTTCTCCTTGGCGACGGGGTGCTTGCCCGTACGGGTGAGGTAGGCGGCCAGCTGGGTGCGCAGCTCGACCGCGTCCCGGTCGGGGTAGCGGTTGAGGGTGCGGGCCGCGTCGGCGACGCGCTCGGCGATGCGCCGTACGAGCGGCTCGGGCAGCTCGTACGGGTTCTCGTTGGTGTTCAGCTGGACGGGCACGTCGAGCTGCGGGGCGCCGTAGGGCGTCTTGCCGCGGAGCTCGTCCCGGATGGGGAGTTCGTCCCAGGGGGACACGGAGGGGTCACCGGTCACTGGTTCGGCACCTTCCATCCGAAGCGGGCCTTGAGGGCCGCGCCGTGCGCGGGCAGGTCCTCGGCCTCGGCCAGCGTCACCACGTGGTGGGTGACCTCGGCGAGGGCGTCGCGCGTGTAGTCGACGATGTGGATGCCGCGCAGGAAGGACTGCACGGACAGGCCCGAGGAGTGGCAGGCGCAGCCGCCGGTGGGCAGGACGTGGTTGGAGCCGGCGCAGTAGTCGCCGAGGGAGACGGGCGCCCAGGGGCCGACGAAGATCGCGCCGGCGTTGCGGACCCGGGCGGCCCAGGCGGAGGCGTCGGCGGTCTGGATCTCCAGGTGCTCGGCGCCGTACGCGTCGACGACCTTGAGGCCGTCCTCCAGGCTGTCGACCAGCACGATCGCGGACTGCTTGCCCGCGAGCGCCGGCTTGATCCGGTCCTCGACGTGCTTGGTCGCGGCGACCTGCGGCTCCAGCTCCTTCTCGACGGCTTCCGCGAGCTCCGCGGAGTCCGTGACGAGGACGGCGGCGGCCAGCGGGTCGTGCTCGGCCTGGCTGATCAGGTCGGCGGCGACGTGCACGGGGTCGGCGGTGGAGTCCGCGAGGACCGCGATCTCGGTGGGGCCGGCCTCGGTGTCGATGCCGATCTTCCCGGTGAAGTAGCGCTTGGCGGCGGCGACCCAGATGTTGCCGGGGCCGGTCACCATGTTCGCGGGGGCGCACTCGTCCGTGCCGTACGCGAACATCGCGACGGCCTGGGCACCGCCGGCCGCGTACACCTCGTCCACGCCGAGCAGCGCGCACGCGGCCAGGATGGTGGGGTGCGGCAGGCCTCCGGCAGGATCACCTTCGAAAGCGGGCTTCTGCGGCGGGGACGCGAGCGCGATCGACTCGACGCCCGCCTCCTGGGCCGGGACCACGTTCATCACGACGGAGGACGGGTACACGGAGCGGCCGCCGGGGGCGTACAGGCCCACGCGCTCGACCGGAACCCACTTCTCGGTCACGGTGCCGCCGGGGACCACCTGGGTGGTGTGCTCGGTGCGGCGCTGGTTGCGGTGCACGATCCGGGCGCGCCGGATGGACTCCTCCAGGGCGGCGCGGACGGCCGGGTCCAGCTGCTCCAGGGCGGCCTTGAGGGCCTCCGCGGGCACCCGGACCTGCGTGAGTTCGACCCCGTCGAACTTCTGCGCGTACTCGATCAGCGCCGCCGTGCCGCGATGATGGACGTCCTCGCAGATGGGCCGCACCTTCTCCAGGGCGGCTTCCACGTCGAACTCGGCACGGGGCAGCAGGTCGCGCAGGGCGCCGCCCTCGGGGAGGGCGTCACCGCGCAGGTCGATACGAGAGATCACCTCCCAATTCTCTCAGACCGCCTCCCACCGCCGTCCGCCCGTATCACTGGCTGATACACGCCCCGGACGTCACCGCCGCCCCTTAGCGTTCTCGTACACGTAAATGACAGCGGGGGGCTGCCATGACCGAAGCGCACGGGGACGGACGGCCGGACGGCCTGACCGGGGCCGAACAGCGGATGTGGGAGGCCTTCCGCACGGGCACCGTCTGCGACCTCGGAGCCCGAGACGCCGACCTGGACGATCCGCACTCGGGCCGGGCCTGGGGGCCCGGGCGCCGGGTCCGGGCGGAGGTGGTGGCGCACCTGCTGCTGGCCGGGCCCGCGCCGGTCCCGGGACGGGTGGGGCGGCTGAAGCTGCGCGGTGCGCAGATCACCGGGCGGCTGGATCTGTCCGGTGCCGCGGTGGCTCCTTACGTGGAGATCCGCGCGTGCCGCTTCGACGGCGAGGTCCAGGTGTCCGAGACCCGGTTCGGCACGCTCCGGCTGGCCGACTGCGCGATACCCCGGCTGGAGGGGGCCCGGCTGCACACCGAGGGCGACCTGCACCTGGCGCGCTGCCGGGTGGCGCGCGGGATCCGGCTGACCGACGCGCAGATCGGCACCGACCTGCTGCTCAGCGGCACGGTGGTCCACCGGGACAACCGGGGCCGGGCCATCGCCGCGGACGGACTGGCGGTGGCGCAGGACCTCCAGGCGGACATGCTGGAGACGCACGGCGAGGTGAGCCTGCGCGGGGCGAAGGTGGGCGCCTCGATGAGCCTGCGCGGGGCGCGGCTGAGCAACCGCGGCGGCCGCCGGGCGCTGAACGCCCCGACGCTGACCGTCGAGCGGACCCTGTACCTGACGTCCATCGGCCTGGCCTCCCCGACGAGCGACCCGGAGCACCCGTACGACTGGGGCCGGACCCCGACGACGGGCGGGCCGGCGCAGCGCTTCGAGTGCCGGGGCGGGCTGCGGCTGGACGACGGCCGGTTCGGCGACTCGGCCGACTTCTACGGTGCCCGCTTCGACCTGCGCGCGGACCAGGAGGTGTCGCTGCGGCGGGTCCAGACGCCCGAGCTGCGGTTCGTCGGGGAGGCCCCGGATCTGGGCCGGGTGGTGGTCTCCGGCGCGAAGGTGGTCAAGCTCGTCGACCGGTCGACGAGCTGGCCCGGGCGCGGCCGGGTGTCGATGGAGGGCTTCGTCTACGAGGAGCTCGCGCCCCGGGGGCACTTCCCGCTCTCCCGCCGGCTGGAGTGGCTGGAGGCGGCCACCCCCGAGTACTCGCCCGAGCCGTACGAGCGGCTGGCCGCCGTGCTGCGGGCGAGCGGGGAGGACGCCGGCGCCCGCGAGGTGCTGGTGGCCAAGCAGCGCTGCCGCCGCGCGACGCTGCCACCGGCCGCGAGGGCATGGGGGTACCTCCAGGACTGGACGGTGGTGTACGGGTACCGGCCGGGGCGGGCGGCGCTGTGGATGGCGGTGCTGTGGGCGGCGGGCACCCTGCTGTTCCTGCGGCACGAGCCGGCGCCGATCAAGGCGGACGAGCATCCGCGGTGGGACGCCGCGCTGTACGCGCTGGACCTCCTGCTCCCGGTGATCGATCTCGGCCAGCAGGGGCAGTGGAAGCTGGAGGGCGGCTGGCAGTGGGGTTCGGCGGGGCTGGTGCTGCTGGGCTGGATCCTGGCCACGACGGTGGCTGCGGGCGCGTCGCGGCTGCTGAGGCGGGGTTAACGGGTGACGGCCCGGGCCGTCCGGCCACTACCCTGTGCCTCGTGACCACCGTTCGCCTGCCCCTCTTCCCGCTGAACTCGGTGCTGTTCCCGGGCCTCGTGCTGCCTCTGAACGTCTTCGAGGAGCGGTATCGCGCCATGATGCGCGAGCTGCTGAAGACCGGGGAGGACGAGCCGCGCCGGTTCGCGGTCGTCGCGATCCGCGACGGCCGGGAGGTCGCCCCGACCGCGCCCGGGCTGCCGGACCAGACCGCCCTGCCCGAGAAGGGCCCGGCGGCGGGGTTCGGCTCCGACCCGATCCAGGCGTTCCACCGGGTGGGCTGCATCGCGGACGCGGCGACGATCCGGGAGCGGGAGGACGGCAGCTTCGAGGTGCTGGCCACCGGCACGACCCGGGTGCGGCTGCTGTCGGTCGACGCGTCGGGGCCGTTCCTGGTGGCGGAGCTGGAGGAGCTCGCGGAGGACGCGGGCGACGGCGCGGGCGCCCTGTCCGAGGGGGTGCTGCGGGCCTTCCGCGGCTACCAGAAGCGGCTGGCGGGAGCCCGTGAGCGGACCCTGGCCTCGGCGCCGGACCTGCCGGACGAGCCCTCGGTGGTGTCGTACCTGGTGGCGGCCGCCGCCGTGCTGGACACCCCGTCGAAGCAGCGGCTGCTCCAGGCCCCGGACACGGCGACGCGCCTCGCGGAGGAGCTGAAGCTGCTCCGTACCGAGACGGCCGTGATCCGCCACCTGCCGTCCCTGCCGGCGGTGGACCTGACCCGTACCCCGACGAGCCCGAACTGAGGCCATGGCGAAGAAGAAGCCGCAGTCGGCCGGCACCCCGGCCATCACCGCCCTCACCAGCTCGGGCGTGGCGTTCACCACCCACGCCTACGAGCACGACCCCGCGCACCCCTCGTACGGCGAGGAGGCGGCCGAGGCGCTGGGCGTCTCCCCGGAGCAGGTGTTCAAGACCCTGGTCGCCGACGTGGACGGGGCCCTGACGGTGGCGGTGGTGCCGGTGTCGGGCTCGCTGGACCTGAAGGCGCTGGCGGGCGCGGTGGGCGGGAAGCGGGCGGCGATGGCCGATCCGGCGCTGGCGGAGCGCACCACGGGCTACGTGCGGGGCGGCATCTCCCCGCTGGGGCAGCGGCGCCGGCTGCGTACGGTGCTGGACGCCTCGGCGGCGGGGCACGCCACCATCTGCGTCTCGGCGGGCCGCCGTGGCCTGGAGGTCGAACTCTCCCCCACGGACCTGGCGGCCCTCACGGAAGCCACGCTGGCCCCGATCGCCCGTTCCTAAGCGGTGTCCGGGGTGGGCTTCGCGTGGACGTGGGGCGGCGGGTAGGCGCCGTCCTCCAGGGGCCAGGCGTCCTTCGGGCCGGGGTCGCGCGGGCCCCACAGGGCCGTCAGGGCCAGGTGGACGGCGACGGCCGCCATCGGCCACACCAGCAGGACCCCGTACGCGAGCAGCTGTAGCGGCGCGTCGAACGGTACGCCCTTGCCCGCCTTGGCGGCGGCGGCCGGGACGTCGGTGCCGGGGCTCAGCCAGAGCCCGAGCCGCCACCCCACGAGGGAGGCGAAGCAGGCCCCGACGGTCAGCCCGATCACCAGCGGGACGCCCCCGTGCCGGCGCCACAGGAACACCGCGACCGCGCTGAGCACCCCGAGCCCGAGGGCCAGCAGGAAGAAGGTGCCGTCGGCGCCGATCCGCGCCTCGCTCTCGGTGTTGCGCAGGAAGACGGCCTCGCCGTTGGAGACGTACTGCACGCGCGGCGCGAGCCACGTCCACAGGAGTCCGAGGAGCGCGCCGGACACGCCCACCGCCAGGGTGACGGCGGCCGCGTCGCGGATGTCCGCCGGGGTGACGGCGGCCTCCGGCTCGGGGAGCGGGGGCACGGTCGGCTGCTGCTGCGGGGTCACGGCTTCGGTCACCCCCACATCGTGCCAGGTGCGGCAGCGACCCGCGTCAGCGGACCGCGGCCCGCCGGTACGCCCAGGTGGCGAGGGTCAGGGACAGCACTCCGACGGCCGCGCACACTCCGAGGTCGAGGAGGACGGCCGTCCAGTCGGGGTGCGGGGCGAAGGTCTCCGCGAAGGCCTCGACCCCGTACGTGGACGGCAGCAGGTCCCGCGCCCAGACGATGACCTCCGGCATCCGCTCCGCGGGCAGCACGCCCAGCAGCAGCGCCGCCGACATGCCCAGCTGTCCGGCCAGGGTGGCCAGTTCCTGGCGCGGCGCGAGCAGCCCCAGCGCGGCGCCGAGGCCGGCGAGCGCGGCCCCGGCCAGGGGGACGACGGCGGCGAGGATCCACAGCCCGCCCATCGGCAGGCCGAACAGCACGCAGCCGAAGACGGCCGTGACCAGCGTTCCCGGCAGGGTGAAGGAGGCGTACGCGGCGGCGGCCCCGAGCACCACCGAGGCGGGCGGCACGGGCAGGGTGGCGTAGTGGTCGAGGCCGCCGCCGGCCCGCAGCTGCCCGAAGTACTGCGCGAGCAGGTTCAGCGCGACGAAGGCGACGACGAGGACGGAGGAGCCGGCGACGACGGCGCGGGCCTCCGAGCCGCCGCCCCCGTCGACCACGCCCCGCATCAGGATCATGATCCCGACGGACTGGAAGGTGGCGACGAACAGGAGCGGTATCCGGGCGACCCGCGCGCGGGACAGCTGGGCCCGGTAGACGGCGGCGAGGGCGGGGAACAGCCGCGCCTTCGGAGCCAGGACGCCGACGGGGGCAGCAGCGGTGGTCACGACTTGACCAGACCCTTCATACGGCCGCCCAGCGCGAGGTACACGTCCTCCAGGCTCGGCGTGGCCAACGTGAAATCGTCGAGGGAGGCGAAGGCCGGGCCTCCGGTGACGGCGGCGACGGCCGCGCGGGCCTCGTCCTGGGGCAGCCGCAGCACCCAGCGGCGGCCGGACTCGGCCGCCTTCGGGGCGAGCGCGGCGACCTCGGGGACCTCCAGCGGCGGGGCGTTGCGCCAGACCAGCTCCAGGCGGACCTCGTCGGAGACCCGGGTCTTGAGGCCGGCCGGGGTGTCGCAGGCGATGACCTTGCCCTGGTCGACGACGGCGACCCGGTCGAGGACCGTCTCGGCCTCGATGACGTTGTGGGTGACGAGCAGGACGGTGGCCCCCCGGGCGAGGCGGCGGCGGTCCACGGCTTCCCAGACGGCCCGCCGGGCCACCGGGTCCATGCCGGTCGTCGGCTCGTCGAGGACCAGGACGGGCCGCTCCCCCACCAGGGCGGCGGCGAAGCAGGCCAGCCGGCGCTGTCCGCCGGAGAGCTTCTTGAGGGGGCGCGCGGCGATTCCGGTGAGCCCGAGCTCCTCCAGTACGTCGTCCCGTGCGGCCCGCGCCTCGCGCGCCCCGAGCCCGCGCAGCCGGCCCGTGGTCTCGGCGGCCAGCGCGACGGTGAGCTCGTCGAGGGCGGTGGACTCCTGTCCGAGGTAGGCCAGCAGCCGGGAGGCCCGCTCGGGGTGGCGTACGAGGTCGTGGCCGAGCATGGTCACGGAACCGGAGTCGGGCCGCAGCAGCCCGGTGAGCTGGCGGACCAGGGTGGACTTGCCGGCGCCGTTGGGGCCGAGCAGGCCGAAGACCTCGCCGCGCCGGACGTCCAGGGTGATCCCGTCGTTGGCGCGGGTCTCGGGCAGGGCGGGGGCCCCGCGCCGACCGCGTACGGCGGGGTACGTCTTGACCAGGTCACGCACCGCGCAGACCACGTCCGAAGCGGCTCCGGCGGCCGCCGCCGTGGTCGTTCCTGCCTGTGCTGTGCCCGTACTCACGAGGGAGCAGCCTACGCGGCTTCCGGCCCTACTCGGCCGCCGGGGTCATCGGCGCCCCGGGCACGGCGGCCGCCGGCCCGCCCACGTGCTCGGCCGCGGCGCGCACGTCGATCTCCCTCCAGAACCCGGCGCGGATGGCGTAGCGGTCGTGCTCGTCGATCTGGTCGTCCTTGTGGGCGAGGAGCCCGAACCGGGCGGCGTAGCGCAGCAGCTCCCCGTCGATGCGGTGGGGGACGCGGGGGTACATGGTGGCGAGTTTCTGCAGGTGGGCGGCTTCCGGGAGGCGCTCCATCCAGCGTCGGGCGAAAACCTGGCCGACCTCGAAGGGGTCGCCGCCGACAGTGGTGATGTCCTCCTCGCGGTCGGCCCAGCGCTGCTCGGCGCTGGTGAGCTGGGCGAGGGTGGGCAGCGAGGCGGTCTCGGCCGGTTCGCCGAGCGGGCCGGCGCGGTCGATCCAGCCCTTGTCGGAGGACCAGCGCAGGGCGCTGCCGGCCGGGCCGGCGGCGCTGTGGCCGGCCGGTGCGGCGGCGGGGACCGGGGCGGGGGCGCGGAGCGCGGCGAGGTCCTTGGGGGTGGGGACGGGCTTGGCCCCCTCGGTGGCGGGGGCCGGTACGGGTGCTCCGTTCGGGCGGGCCTCGGGGGTGGCCGGGGTGCCGTTGCGGGCGGCCTCGGCGAGGGCGGCCTCGGGCAGGGGCGCGGAGAGGATCGCGGCGATCTCGGGGCGGGGTGCGGGCGGCGGGGCGCAGAGTCCGGCGAGGTCGCGGGCGCGGACGGCGCGGGTGATCCAGGTGCGGTCGAGGACGCGGCGCTCGTCGGCCTCGGCGACGAGGTCCTCGGACTGGTTGTAGTCCCCGTCGGCGGCCTGTACGGCCCAGAGGTGGACCGCGACGCCGTGTTCCTTGGCGGACATCAGTCCGGGCAGGAGGTCGCCGTCGCCGGTGACGAGGACCACGTCGGAGCAGGCCCGGTTGCGGGCGAGTTCGGTGAGTTCGGCGTGCATGGCGGCGTCGACGCCCTTCTGCGCCCAGCGGCCGTCGCTGCGGGTCAGGGCACCGAGCCGGACGGTCACGCGGGGCATGACGCGCAGCCGCCGGTGTTCGGGCTGGGGGACGCGGTCGGGGGCGCCGTCGAACCAGTAGATCCGCAGCAGGGGCTGCTGGGTGTCGGCTTCGGCGCGTTCGCGCAGGCCCTGGATGAGGGCGGAGTGGTCGACGGTGATGCGGGAGCGGGAGGGTTCCCCGGCGAGGAGGCTCGCGGCGGCCCCCAGCAGGTATCCGGCGTCCACCAGGACGACGCAGCGGTCCACGCGTTCCACCCTCTTCCGTGGGGGTCCTCGACAGGTTTTCCCCGAGTCTGCCCGACCGCAAGGGTGTTGACGGCCGGAACTCGATCATCGGCGTGGCGTATCTCTCAGGGGGCCTCGAAAGCGACCCCCGACGCGCATGACAATGATCCAAAATGCGGGGTTTGTGGGGGTGTGTGAGTGTGAAGGCGGCCCTGGCCCCTACACCCCCCACGGAGGCATTCCATGGCCAAGAACAAGAACCAGAAGCAGCCCGCCAAGCAGCAACAGCGTTCGTCCTCCCCGGAGCGGAGTTCGGCCGAGGCCACGCCGGAAGAGCGCTCGTCGCAGTCGCCGAGCCCGCTGGACATGGCCCACAAGAGCAAGCAGAAGCGCTTCGGCCACAACTGACGCCGCGCGCGGACGACGGGAGGGCCCCACCGGCAGCGTCGCCGGTGGGGCCCTCCCGTACGCGGGCGCAAGCACCCGCGCGGGCTATCCGGCCAGGCAGGAGGGGCCGAGCAGCACCTTGAGGTCGCCGAAGAGGGCGGGGTCGGGCTGGACCCGGTGCCGGTCCAGGCGCAGCACGGTGGTGGTGCGCGGGCCCTGGAGCTTGATCCGCACCTCGGTGTTGCCCTTGTGGTGGCGCAGGATCTCGCCCAGTCGGGTCACCATCGGCGGGGTGACCTTGACGGTGGGGATGGTGAGGACGACGGGGGCGTTGGTGCCGGCGGAGGAGAGGTCGGGGACCATCATCTCCATGGCGACCAGGCGCGGGACGTCCTCGCGCTTGTCGAGGCGGCCCTTGACGAAGACGACGGTGTCCTCGACCAGCTGGGTGGAGACGAGCTGGTAGGTCGCGGGGAAGAACATGCACTCGATGGAGCCGGCCAGGTCCTCGACGGTGGCGATGGCCCAGGCGTTGCCCTGCTTGGTCATCTTGCGCTGGAGGCCCGAGATGATGCCGCCGATGGTGACGACGGCGCCGTCGGAGTGCTCACCGCCGGTGAGCTGGGAGATCCCGGCGTCCGTCTTGTCGGACAGGACGTGCTCCAGGCCGAAGAGCGGGTGGTCGGAGACGTAGAGGCCGAGCATCTCGCGCTCCTGGGCGAGCAGGTAGGACTTCTCCCACTCGACGTCGGAGAACTCCACGTCGAGGCCGAAGCCGGGCTCGTCGCCGCCGCCCTCGTCACCCATTCCGCCGAACAGGTCGAACTGTCCCTCGGCCTCCTTGCGCTTGACCGCGACCACGTTGTCGATCATCGATTCGTGGTGGGCGACCAGGCCCTTGCGGGTGTGGCCCATCTCGTCGTAGGCGCCGGCCTTGATCAGCGACTCGACGGTGCGCTTGTTGCAGACTACGGCCTCGACCTTGTCGAGGAAGTCGGGGAAGGAGGAGAACTTCCCCTTGGACTTCCTGGTCTTGATGATCGAGTCGACGACGTTCTGTCCGACGTTGCGCACGGCGGTGAGGCCGAAGAGGATCACGTCGTCGCCCTGGGCGGCGAAGTTGGACTCGGACTCGTTCACGTTCGGCGGGAGCACCTTGATGCCCATGCGCCGGCACTCGTTCAGGTAGATCGCGGACTTGTCCTTGTCGTCCTTGACCGAGGTGAGGAGTCCCGCCATGTACTCGGCCGGGAAGTTCGCCTTGAGGTACGCGGTCCAGTAGGAGACCAGGCCGTACGCGGCCGAGTGGGCCTTGTTGAAGGCGTAGCCGGCGAAGGGGACCAGGACGTCCCAGAGGGCCTGGATGGCCTGGTCGGTATACCCGTTCTTGCGGGCGCCCTCCTGGAAGATGGTGAAGTTCTTCGCCAGCTCCTCGGGCTTCTTCTTGCCCATCACGCGGCGCAGGATGTCGGCCTCGCCGAGGGAGTACCCGGCGATGATCTGGGCGGCCTTCTGCACCTGCTCCTGGTACACGATCAGGCCGTAGGTGACCGCGAGCACCTCTTCGAGGGGCTTCTCCAGATCCGGGTGGATCGGGGTGATCTCCTGCTGCTTGTTCTTGCGCAGGGCGTAGTTCGTGTGCGAGTTCATGCCCATCGGGCCCGGCCGGTACAGGGCCGAGACGGCGGAGATGTCCTCGAAGTTGTCGGGCTTCATCAGGCGCAGCAGGGAGCGCATGGGCCCGCCGTCGAACTGGAACACGCCGAGGGTGTCACCGCGGCCGAGCAGTTCGAAGGTCTTGGGGTCGTCGAGCGGCAGGGCCAGGAGATCGATGTCGATCCCCTTGTTGGCCTTCACCATCTTGACGGCGTCGTCCATGATCGTGAGGTTGCGCAGGCCGAGGAAGTCCATCTTCAGCAGGCCGAGCGACTCGCAGCTCGGGTAGTCCCACTGGGTGATGGTCACCTGGTCCGTGTGCCGCACCCAGACGGGCACGTGGTCGGTGATCGTCTCGCTGGACATGATCACGCCGGCGGCGTGCACGCCCATCTGGCGGACCAGGCCCTCCACACCGCGGGCGGTGTCGATGACCTTCTTCACGTCCGGCTCGTTCTCGTACATCCCGCGGATCTCGCCGGCCTCGCCGTAGCGGGGGTGCGAGGGGTCGAGGATGCCGGAGAGCGGGATGCCCTTGCCGAGGACGTCGGCGGGCATGGCCTTGGTGAGCCGGTCGCCCATGGCGTACGGGTAGCCCAGCACGCGGGCCGAGTCCTTGATCGCGTTCTTGGCCTTGATGGTGCCGTAGGTGCCGATCATGGCCACCTTGTCCTGGCCGTACTTCTCCGTCACGTACCGGATCACCTCGACGCGCCGACGCTCGTCGAAGTCGATGTCGACATCGGGCATGGAGACGCGCTCGGGGTTCAGGAACCGCTCGAAGATCAGGCCGTGGGTGAGCGGGTCGAGGTCGGTGATGCCCATGGCGTACGCGACGATCGAGCCGGCCGCGGAGCCTCGGCCCGGGCCCACCGCGATGCCCTGGTTCTTGGCCCACATGATGAAGTCGGCGACCACGAGGAAGTAGCCCGGGAAGCCCATCGAGATGATCGTGTCCATCTCGTACTCGGCCTGCTTCATCCGGTCGTCCGGGATGCCCCCGGGGTAGCGGCGGTGCATGCCGCGCATGGTCTCCTCGCGGAACCAGCTGACCTCGGTGTGCCCCTCCGGGATGTCGAACTTCGGCATCAGGTTCCGGAACTTGAACATGCCCTCGGTGTCGATCTGGTCCGCGACCAGCTTCGTGTTGGCGCAGCCCTCCTGCCAGGCGTCCGAGGAGTCGATGGCGTACATCTCCTCCGTGGACTTCAGGTAGTAGCCGGTGCCGTCGAAGCGGAAGCGGTCCGGGTCCGAGAGGTTCTTGCCGGTCTGGATGCACAGCAGTGCGTCGTGGGCGCCGGCCTCGCTCGCGTAGGTGTAGTGCGAGTCGTTCGTCACCAGCGGCGGGATGCCGAGCTTCTTGCCGATCTCCAGCAGTCCGTCGCGGACCCGGCGCTCGATCTCGATGCCGTGGTCCATCAGCTCCAGGAAGTACCGGTCCTTGCCGAAGATGTCCTGGTATTCGGAGGCCGACTTCAGGGCCTCGTCGAACTGGCCGAGGCGAAGGCGCGTCTGGAGCTCGCCGGAGGGGCAGCCGGTGGAGGCGATCAGGCCCTCCGACCACTTGGAGATGGTCTCCTTGTCCATGCGCGGCCACTTGGTGAGCCAGCCCTCGGCGTACGCGTCGGAGGACAGCCGGAAGAGGTTGTGCAGGCCGGTGGCGTTCGCCGCCCAGATCGTCTTGTGGGTGTAACCGCCGGAACCGGAGACGTCGTCGCGCTTCTGGTGCGGCTGGCCCCACTGGATGCGGCGCTTGTTGCGCCGGGACTCGGGGGCGACGTACGCCTCGATGCCGATGATCGGGGTGATCCCGGACTTCTGCGCGGTGTGGAAGAAGTCGTAGGCCCCGTGGAGGTTGCCGTGGTCGGACATGGCGATGTGCGTCATGCCCATTTCATTGCAGGCAGCGAACATGTCCTTCAGCCGCGCGGCACCGTCCAGCAGCGAGTACTGGGTGTGGACGTGCAGGTGCGTGAACGGCGTCTTGGACACGGTGGGGGCCTCCTGAGGAGAGAGGGGCGGCAGCTACGAATCCTACGTCCCGCGAGTGACAGACCACGGGCACCGACGGGTACGGTCGTGCGTTGCAGAACCGGGAAGACCGGTCCGGCGTCCAGTCGGTCAGAAGCCGTACCACCCCTTGCACCAGGAGGCATCCGCCATGGCGGTCACCGAGACCACCGACGAGCAGCGCGCCGAGCAGATACTCGATGTGTTCGACACCGCATTCGGCCGGCTGCTCGCCGCCGACCCCGCTGCCTTCCAGGTCAAGTTCCGGAAGATGGCGGCCTCGGCCTTCGCCTTCTACCGGGGTACGGCCTGCCTCTTCTACGCCGACCTGGAGCGCGACCGGCACGGCGGCCCCTACCTGGACGAGCGCACCGGCCGGGTGTGGATCCACGGCGATCTGCACGCCGAGAACTTCGGCACGTACATGGACGCCAACGGCCGGCTGGTGTTCAACGTGAACGACTTCGACGAGGCGTACGTGGGCCCCTTCACCTGGGACCTCAAGCGCTTCGCCGCCTCCGTCGCCCTGATCGGCTACACCAAGGCGCTCAGCGACGAGCAGATCGGCTCCCTCGTGCGGACCTACGCGGCGGCCTACCGGGAGCGGATCCACCAGCTGGCGACCGGCGCCAAGAACGAGGAGGTGCCCTCCTTCACCCTGGACACCGCCGACGGCGCCCTGCTGGGGGCCCTGCGGGCGGCACGCTCGCGCACCCGCTTCGCGCTGCTGGACTCGATGACGGAGATCCGCGACCACGAGCGCCGCTTCACCTCGGACGGAGGGGCGATCGAGCTGGACGCGGCCACCCGGTACAAGGTGCTGGCCGCCTTCGACGGGTACCTGGAAACCCTGCCGGAGGAGTCGCTGGTGCGCCCGGACTCCTACCGGGTCAAGGACGTGGTGGGCCGCCGGGGCGTAGGCATCGGCTCGGCGGGCCTGCCCTCGTACAACATCCTGCTGGAGGGGCACAGCGACGCCCTGGAGAACGACGTCGTGATCTACCTCAAGCAGGCGCAGACCCCGGCGGTGTCCCGGCACATCACCGACCGGGCGGTCCGGGAGTACTTCCAGCACGAGGGCCACCGCACGGTGATCTCGCAGCGAGCCCTCCAGGCGCACGCGGACCCGTGGCTGGGCTGGACCGAGCTGGACGGCGCCGGGCAGCTGGTCGCGGAGGTCTCCCCGTACGCGGTGGACCTCGACTGGTCGGACCTGGACGACCCGGAGGAGATCGCGGCGGTGGTCGCGGACCTCGGGCGGGCCACGGCCACCATGCACGCCTCGGCCGACGAGGCGGAGAGCGGGCAGTCCCTGGTGCCGTTCTCCACCGAGCGGGCGATCGACGCGGTGATCGCCGCCGACGAGGAGGGCTTCCCGGAGCTGCTGGTCGACTTCGCCCACGCCTACGGGGCCCGGGCGCGCGCCGACCACCAGATCTTCGTGGACCTGTTCCGCAACGGCCGGATCATGTCGTAAGTCCTGGGGCGCGAGGTGCTCCGGGCGCTGATTCACAGGGACCGGGGCGCCTCTCGCACAGGAACTCATGGCAGACTCGCGGCGATGGACATATCAGGGGTGAGGATCCGGGGGCTGCGGGCCGCGCTGTTCAGCGCGCTCGTGGTGCTGCTCTCGGCCGGGTCCCACGTGCTCATGTCCCGGGTGCCGCTGCCGCCCGCGATGATCGCCGGGGCGTTCGCCGGGGTCTTCGCGATCGCCTTCGCGCTGGCCGGCCGGGAGCGGGGCTTCGGCCCGATCGCCGGGCTGCTGGTGCCGCTGGAGCTGGCGGCCGACACCGTCTTCACCGCCGGCCAGCACCTCTGCTACGGCCCCGCCGGCGGGCCGGTGGCCGGGCCGCTGCGCGCGCTGGGCCTGGACGAGCTGTGCGGCGGGACCCCGGTGGGCGGACCGCTGACCGGGGTGGCCGGGCCCGCCGGGGATCCGGCGGCGCTGCTGGCCTCGCCCGGGCCGTGGACGCCCTGGCTGCTGCTCGGCGCGCACGTCACCGTCGGGCTGGTGGCCGCCGCGTGGCTGCGGCACGGCGAGCGGGCCCTGGTGCGGCTGCTGCGGGCGGTCGCCGCCTTCGCGTTCCGGCCGCTGCTGCTGGCGACGGCCCCGGCCGGGGCCGTCCCCGGGCGGGCCGGGCGGGCGCTGCGGCCGGTGTTCCGCGGGGCGGTGGCCCGTACCCGCTTCCCGGCGCATTCCGTGGGCCGGCGGGGCCCTCCCGTACGTGCGGCGCTCACGAGCGCCTGAGCACGTACGCGGTCCCCCCTCGTTCCTTCCCGTTCCACGGAGATCATCATGAGTTCACGCAACAGCCAGCAGAACAAGGCCGCCGCCCGCGAGCGGCTGCGCATCGAGCGCGAGCAGCAGGCGAAGAAGGACAAGGCCCGCCGCCAGATCGTCGTGGCCGGCGCGGTCGTCGCCGTCCTCGCGCTGGCCGGCGGTGTCGGCTACGCGGTCGTCCAGGCCAACGAGCCCGGCTACTGGGACAAGGCCGCCGAGGCCGAGCTGGTCAAGCCGAAGAACACCACGGGCGAGGACGGCCTGACCGTGGTCATCGGCAAGCCCGAGGCGAAGAAGACCCTGGAGCTGTACGAGGACTCGCGCTGCCCGGCCTGCGCCGCCTTCGAGCAGTCGACCGGCGAGCAGATCAAGAAGGACGTGGACGCGGGCAAGTACAAGCTCCGCTACTTCGGCGCGACCTTCATCGACAACGGCGTCAAGGGCGAGGGTTCGAAGAACGCCCTGAGCGCGCTGGGCGCGGCCCTGAACGTGAGCCCCGAGGCCTTCCTGGAGTACAAGGGGGCGCTCTACTCGAAGGCGCTGCACCCCGAGGAGACGAACGACGCGTTCGCGAAGGACGACTACCTGCTGAAGGTCGCGGACACCGTCCCGGCGCTGAAGGACAACGCCGAGTTCAAGAAGGCGGTCCAGGACGGCACGTACGACCGCTGGGCGATGGACATGTCGGACGCCTTCAACAAGTCCGGGGTGACGGGCACCCCGACGCTGAAGATGGACGGCAAGAAGATCGAGACCCCGGCGACGCCGGAGGCCTTCACCGCCGCGATCGACAAGGCCCTCGCGGGCTGATGACCTGACAGATCCGGACATAGCTCCGGACCGTGGCGCACGGGCGGGCGAACTCTCGGAGTTCGCCCGCCCGTTGCCGTTCCGTGTCTGTTCCCAGCCACATACCGATCAGTAATATGATCGGCCGTGACCAGTCATCTCACCCCTTCGCACCCGCGCCGCCGTACGGTCGTGCTGGCCGCCGCGGCCACGGCCGCGCTCGCGCCGATCACCACCCTCGGCGCCCAGGCGGCCCACGCGGCGGGGGCCGCGCCCGCCTTCCTCCACGGCGTCGCCTCCGGCGACCCGCTGCCCGACGGGGTCCTGCTCTGGACCCGCGTCACCCCGTCTCCCGAGGCGGTGCCCGGCTCCGGCCTGGGCCCGGCCACCGCGGTGGGCTGGGAGGTGGCCGAGGACAAGGCCTTCTCCCGGATCGTCGCGAGCGGTTCCGTCACCGCGACCGCCGCCTCCGACCACACCGTCAAGGCGGACGTGCGCGGCCTGCGCCCGCAGACCCCGTACTGGTACCGGTTCACCGCCGGTTCCACCGTCTCCCCGGCCGGCCGCACCCTGACCGCCCCGGCGGCCGGCACGACCACGCCCGGCATCCGCTTCGGCGTGGTCTCCTGCGCCAACTGGGAGTCCGGGTACTTCTCCGCGTACCGGCACCTGGCCGCCCGCACCGACCTGCACGCGGTGCTGCACCTGGGCGACTACATCTACGAGTACCAGACCGGCGGCTACCCCGAGGCGAAGTACGTCGTACGCCAGCACGAGCCGAAGAACGAGATCGTCTCGCTCTCCGACTACCGCACCCGGCACGGCAAGTACAAGACGGACGGCGACCTCCAGGCCCTGCACGCGGCCCACCCGATCGTGGCCATCTGGGACGACCACGAGTTCGCCGACAACTCCTGGTCCGACGGCGCCGGGAACCACACCCCGGGCGCCGAGGGCGACTGGGCGGCCCGCGCGGCCGCCGCCAAGCAGGCGTACTTCGAGTGGATGCCCGTGCGCCCCTCCGTCGCGGGTACCGTCTACCGGCGGCTCCAGTTCGGCACCCTCGCCGACCTGCACCTGCTGGACCTGCGCTCCTTCCGCTCGCAGCAGGCCAAGACCGGCAGCGGCTCGGTGGACGACCCGGAGCGCACCATCACCGGGCGCGCCCAGCTGGACTGGCTCAAGTCCGGGCTGGCGGCCTCGAACGCGACCTGGAAGCTGGTCGGCACCTCGGTGATGATCTCGCCGGTGGCCTTCGCCTCGCTGCCCGCGCACCTGCTGAAGCCGCTCGCGCACCTGCTGGGCCTGCCCGAGGGCGGCATAGCGGTCAACACGGACCAGTGGGACGGCTACACGGACGACCGCAAGGAACTCCTGGGCCACTTGAAGGACCGGAACATCAAGAACACGGTGTTCCTGACCGGCGACATCCACATGGCATGGGCGAACGACGTCCCCGTGAACATGGCGACGTACCCGGGTTCGGGCACGGCGGCCACCGAGTTCGTGGTGACCTCGGTGACCTCCGACAACATCGACGACATGCTGCACGTGGCGCCGCACACCCTCTCGGTGGTGGCCGAGGGCGCCGTCAAGGCGGCGAACTGGCACGTGAAGTGGCTGGACATGGACTCGCACGGCTACGGCGTGCTGGACGTGACGGCCGAGCGCTCGCAGATGGACTACTACGTGGTCTCGGACAAGCGGCGGCAGGACGCGAGCTCGTCCTGGGCCCGCTCGTACCGCACGCTGAACGGCAGCCAGAAGGTGGAACGGGCCGACCGCCCGGTTAACTGACCCTCCGTCAAATTTGCTGCAAAAGGGGGCTCCTGGTGCAGACCAGGAGCCCCATCCGGCACATCGGCAACAAATCTTTAACCTACGGGTACTTGCCATCTCGATGACATGCACACATAAACTTCCGGCCAGCGTGAGGAAATCCCTCACCCCCCACCACGCTTGCCGAGGAGCCATCGTGCGCGCTTCTGCCCGCATATCCCCCCTTCTCCGCCGCCGCCTCATGGGTACGGCCGTCCTGGCCTCCACCCTGGCGTTCGCCCCTCTGACCGCCCCCACCACGGTCGCCGCCGCAGCCTCCAGCACCGGTGCCGAGGCCTGTGCCGAGCAGGGCTCCGCCCCTGCCAACGCCCGCGTCGCCAAGCCCAAGGACAGCCACGCGGCCGAGCCCAACGAGGTCAGCGAGGCCCAGGTCAAGGCCATGGACGCCGACCTGCAGAAGAAGCTCAAGGGCCTCCAGCTCTCCCCCCAGCAGGTCTTCGGCTCCGGCGCCGGCGCCTCGCTCGCCACCGCCGCCACGAACATCCCGGTGTACGTCCACGTCATCACCTCCGGCACCGCCGGAAAGCTGACCGCCACGGACATCAACAACCAGCTCGCCGTCCTCAACGCCGCCTACAGCGGCCAGGGCAGCGGCAACGTCGACGCCGGCTTCCAGTTCACCCTGGCCGGCACCGACTACACGGACAACGCCGCCTGGTACAACGTCTCCGACGGCACCCAGGCCGAGAAGGACATGAAGAACGCCCTGCGCAAGGGCGACAAGAACGCGCTCAACATCTACACCGCCAACCTCGGCGGCGGCCTCCTCGGCTGGGCGACCTTCCCGAGCTCCTACGCCTCCCAGCCCAAGATGGACGGCGTGGTCCTCCTCAACACCTCGCTGCCCGGCGGCTCCGCCGCCAACTACAACGAGGGCGACACCGCCACCCACGAGGTCGGCCACTGGATGGGCCTGTACCACACCTTCCAGGGCGGCTGCACGGGCAGCGGCGACTCCGTCTCCGACACCCCGGCCGAGAAGAGCGCCGCCTTCGAGTGCCCGACCGGCCGCGACTCCTGCGCCAGCAAGGCCGGCGTCGACCCGATCCACAACTTCATGGACTACACGTACGACTCCTGCATGTACCAGTTCACCGCGGGCCAGGTCTCGCGCATGAAGAGCATGTGGACCGCCTACCGCGGCTGATCCACCGGCTCACCCGCAACGACGACGATGCCCCCGGCGCCCGGCCGGGGGCATCGCCCCGTCTCCCGCTCCCGCGTCCTACAGCGTGTCCAGGAACGCCAGGGCGGCCTTCCAGGCCTCCTCCGCCGCCTCGGCGTCGTAGTCCTCCAGGTCCGGGTCCGTGAACAGGTGCCCCGCGCCCGCGTAGCCGTGCACCTCCACGTCCGCCCCGGCGCGCCGCATCCGCAGGTACCAGGCGGTCAGCCAGTCGTGCGTCTCGTACGGGTCCGGGTCCGCGATGTGCAGCTGCACCGGCAGCTCGTCCGCCGACGCGTCCTCGTCCAGGTCCGCCGTGCCGTGCAGGAGCAGCAGGCCGCGCGCCTTGTCGTCGGCCAGCGCCAGGTGCTGCGCGACGGAACCGCCGAAGGAGAAGCCCGCGTAGACCAGGCCCCGGTCGGAGAAGGGCGCCGACGCCAGCACCGCCCGCTTGAGCAGCTCGTCGCGGCCCACCTCCTCCTGGTAGGCCGCACCCTCCTCGAACGTGGCGAACGCACGGCCCTCGAAGAGGTCCGGCACCTGGACCTCGTGCCCGGCCGCGCGCAGCCGGTCGGCCGCGGCGTGGACCGCGGGCCGCAGCCCGTACGTCGAATGGAAGAGCATGATGTTCATGCCCTCCATCGTGCCATTCGCGGGGAAAGCAGGAGTCCGGGGGCGCCCCGTGGATACGGTCTCAGCATGGAGATGGAGAACGTCCTGCGTCCCGTCCTGGTCGTCGGCGCCGCCCTGGTCCTCACCCTGGTCGCCGGCTGGGTGCTCGACCTGCTGCTGCGCAAGGCCGACGCCCGGCACACCGAAACCCCGCTGTGGGGCCTGCTGCGCCGCTGCGGCCTGCCCTTCCGGCTCGTCCTCGGCACCGCGGCGCTCCAGGCCGCGTACCGGCCGGCGGGCATCCTCCCCGCCCACGCGGCCGACGTGGGCCACGCCCTGACCCTGGTCCAGATCGCCTCGACCGCCTGGCTGCTCGTCGGCATCGCGGCGGCGGTCGTCGAGGCCACGTACGCCCGCTACGCCGCCGCCTCTCCCGACGACGCCCGGGTGCGCCGGGTCCGCACCCAGGTCACCCTGATCCAGCGGGTGCTCACGGCCGTGGCCGTGGTGGTCGCCGCCGCCGCGATGCTGCTGACCTTCCCGCCGATGCGCACGGTCGGCGCCTCGGTGCTGGCCTCCGCCGGGGTGCTCGGCATCGTCGCGGGCATCGCCGCGCAGGCCTCCCTCGGCAACCTCTTCGCCGGGCTTCAGATCGCCTTCGGGGACACCGTGCGCATCGGGGACACGGTGGTCGTGGACAAGGAGTGGGGCAAGGTCGAGGAGATCACCCTGACCTTCCTGGTGGTGCGCACCTGGGACGAGCGCCGGATCACGATGCCGGTCTCGTACTTCACCGGCAAGCCGTACGAGAACTGGTCGCGCGGCGGCGCCCAGATGACCGGCACGGTCTTCTGGCACCTGGACCACTCGGCGCCGGTCCCCCTCATGCGGGACAAGCTCGCCGAGCTGCTCAAGGACATCCCCGAGTGGGACGGCCGCACCGGCAGCCTGGCCGTCACCGACACCACCCCGAACACCATCGTGGTCCGCGCGGTGGTCACGGCGAAGGACGCCGACGACGTGTGGACCCTGCGCTGCGCGGTCCGCGAGCAGCTGATCGTCTGGCTGGCCGCCCACCACCCGTACGCCCTCCCCCGCGTCACCACCTCGGAAGCGGTCCGCCCCGAATGATCCGCAGCCCCCTGCGGGCTGCGCAGACTCCTCACGCCCCCTCCCCGACGCACCCCTCGCACGGCTCGGCCGTGGCCGGTCTCCCCGGCTTCGCGGCGCTGCGGCGGACTCCGTCCGCCGACGAGACCGCCCCGGCTCCGCCTACGGGCTGCGCAGACTCCTCACGTCCAAGTGCCGCAGCACCCGGTCGACGATCTCCGGGTCGGAGCCCGGTTCGCTGCGCGCCGCGAGGACCTCGTGACGGGCGGCGGACATCATCTCCCGCTGGATGCGCTGGACGTCGCGGATCCGCTCCACTCGCTTCGCGTACGCCTCCCGGCGCTCCTCGTCGACCAGGTCCGGGCTGATCCTGGCCCCGACGTCGTACGCCCGGCGGTACAGGATCTCCACCAGGTCCTCGGGGAGGTCCTCGACCTCCTCGATCTCCTTGAGCCGCCGCTTCGCGGCCTTCGCCGCGCGCAGCGCCAGCCGCCGCTCGGTCTCCCGCTCGACGTCCGCGTCCGCCTCCACCCCCAGCCGGCGCACCAGCCACGGCAGGGTCAGCCCCTGGAACACCAGCGTGGTCATGATCACCGCGAAGGCGATGAAGACGATCTCGTCACGCGCCGGGAAGGGCTCCCCGGCATCGGTACGGAACGGCAGGGCCAGGGCCAGCGCCACCGAGGCCACCCCGCGCATCCCGGCCCACCACATCACGAGGCTCTCCCGCCAGCTCAGCGGGATCTCCTCGTCGTAGTCGCGGCGCCCGTGCAGCTTCTTCGCCAGCCAGGCCGCGGGCAGCAGCCAGAGCAGCCGTACGCCGACCACCACCGCGACGACCGCCGCCGCCCAGCCGACCATGGCCCACTCGCGGCCGCCGGCCACCCCGAAGACGTTGTGCAGCTCCAGCCCGATCAGCCCGAAGGCCACGCCGGTGACCAGCGTGTCGACGATCTCCCAGAACGTGTGCCCGGCCAGCCGCCCCAGCACGTCGTCGGCGTCTCCCGCGTACTCCGCGAGGAACAGGGCCGTCGTCAGCACGGCCAGCACCCCCGAACCCTGGAGCTCCTCCGCCACCACGTACGCCACGAACGGCACCAGCAGCGTCAGCCCGATCTGGAGGGTGGCGTCGCCGAGCCGCCCCATCAGCCGGTTCGCGGCCCAGCCGAGCGCCAGCCCGACGGCCACCGCCACCACGGCGGACAGCACGAACTCCCCGAGCGCGTCGGGCCAGGAGAAGGTGCCGCTCACGGCGGCGGCGACGTGGTACAGCACGATGGCGGTGACGTCGTTGAACAGGCCCTCGCCCTCCAGGATCGACACCATCCGGCGCGGCAGCCCGAGCGCCCCGGCAACGGCGGTGGCGGCGACCGGGTCGGGCGGGGCGACGAGCGCGCCGAGGGCAACGGCGGCGGCCAGCGGCAGGCCGGGCACGACGGCGTGCGCGACCCCGGCCACGGCGGCGGTGGTCACGAACACCAGGGCCACCGCCAGCAGCAGGATCGGCCGCACGTTGGCGGCGAACTGCCGCCAGGAGGTGCGCTGCGCGGAGGCGTACAGCAGCGGCGGCAGCACCAGCGGCAGGATGTACTCGGGCGGGACGTCGACATTGGGCACGACCGGCACCAGGGCCAGGACGACCCCGCCGAGGGTCATCAGCACGGGCGCGGGCAGCCCGAGCCGGTCCCCGAGCGGTACGGTCACCACGGCCCCGAGCAACAGCACGAAGAGCAGAGCGAGCTGATCCACGGCCCCACCCTGCCGCATCCGCCGGCGCCCTGCCCTGAGGCGCGGTGCCCGCGCGCGTCCCGCCGCGCGGAGCCCCGCGCCTCAATCGCCGGCGGGGCTGTTTACAGCCCCGCCGGCGATTGAGGCGAGAACGGTTGAAGGGCGGGTAGGGGACGGCCCCGCGCAGCGGCACCGCCGGCTGCGGCACCGCCCGCTACGGCAGGGCGCGCCGCATCGCCCGGTGCGGAATACCGGCGTCGTCGAACTCCGGCCCGTACGCCTCGTACCCCAGCCGCTCGTAGAAGCCCAGCGCATGCGTCTGCGCGCCGAGCGACACCGCGGCCAGCCCCCGCCGCCCGGCCTCCGCCTCGATCGCGCGGACCAGCGCCACCCCGACGCCCAGCCCGCGCGCGGACTCGCGTACGGCCAGCCGTCCCAGGGAGCCGACCTCCGGGGACCCGGTCTTGGACAGGGCCTCGGGCCCGTGGAGCAGTCGGCCGGTGCCCAGCGGCTCCCCGTCCGGGCCGACGGCCAGTACGTGCACCGCGACGGCGTCGTACGCGTCGTACTCGATCGACTCCGGCACGGACTGCTCCACCACGAACACCTCGGTCCGCACGGCGTAGCAGGCCGCCAGGTCGGCCTCCGAGGAGACCACCCTCACCGAGACGGACGGGACGGCCGTCACTGGCTCTCGGCCCGGATCACATCCAGCGCGTGCTGGAGGTCCGCCGGGTAGCCGCTCTCGAACTCCACCCACTGCCCGTCGGCCGGGTGCTCGAAGCCGAGCCGCACCGCGTGCAGCCACTGCCGGGTCAGGCCCAGCCGCTTCGCGACGGTCGGGTCGGCGCCGTAGGTCAGGTCGCCGACGCAGGGGTGGCGGTGGGCGGACATGTGCACGCGGATCTGGTGCGTGCGGCCCGTCTCCAGCTTGATGTCCAGCAGGGAGGCGGCGCGGAAGGCCTCGATGAGGTCGTAGTGGGTGACCGACGCCTTGCCGTCCTGGGTCACCGCCCACTTGTAGTCGGCGCTCGGGTGGCGCCCGATCGGCGCGTCGATCGTGCCGCTCATCGGGTCCGGGTGGCCCTGCACCAGCGCGTGGTAGCGCTTGTCGACGACGCGCTCGCGGAACTGGTTCTTCAGCGAGGTGTAGGCGCGCTCGGACTTGGCCACGGCCATCAGGCCGGAGGTGCCGACGTCGAGGCGGTGCACGATGCCCTGGCGCTCGGAGGCCCCGGAGGTGGAGATCCGGTAGCCGGCGGCGGCGAGGCCGCCGATGACGGTGGTGCCGGTCCAGCCGGGGCTGGGGTGGGCGGCGACGCCGACCGGCTTCATGATGACCACGACGTCGTCGTCGTCGTGGATGATCTCCATGCCGGGCACGGGCTCGGCCACGAGCTCGACGGGCCGCGGCGGGGCGGGCATCTCGACTTCCAGCCAGGCGCCGCCGTGGACGCGCTCGGACTTGCCGACGACGCTGCCGTCGACCGAGACCTTCCCCTCCGCCGCCAGCTCGGCCGCCTTCGTCCGGGAGAAACCGAACATACGGGCGATGGCGGCGTCGACGCGCTCGCCCTCGAGGCCATCGGGAACGGGCAGGGTGCGGATCTCGGGAATCGTACTCACCTGTCGAGTATGCAGGACTCGGCAGAGGAGCATGCCCGCCCGGCCTCCGCGATCAGTCCTTGTGGACGGTGCCGTCCGGGTCCAGGCCCTTGAAGGACAGCAGCACGATCAGGATCCCGCCGCACACGATCGCCGAGTCCGCGAGGTTGAACACGGCGAAGTGGGCCGGCGCGATGAAGTCGACGACCGCGCCCCGGAACACGCCCGGCGAACGGAAGATCCGGTCGGTGAGGTTGCCCAGCGCACCGCCCAGCAGCAGGCCCAGGGCGATCGCCCACGGCAGGCTGTACAGCTTGCGGGCCAGCCGGACGATCACCACGATCACGGTCGCCGCGATCACCGTGAAGATGATCGTGAAGGCCTCGCCGAAGCCGAAGGCCGCGCCGGGGTTGCGGATGGCGGAGAACTTCAGCCACTCGCCGATGATCTCGATCGGCGGCTGGTGTTCCAGTTTGGCCACGACGACCATCTTGCTGCCGAGGTCGAGCAGGTACGCGAGCACCGCGACGACCAGCAGCGCCGCGATCCGCCTGCGCCCGCGGGGCGCGGCGGGCTCCGACTGCGGCTCGGCGCCGTCCCCGACCTCCGGCATACCGATGATGCGCTCCGCCTCTGCCACGTGAGTCCCTCGAACTAGCTCGAACCGGGTACGGGAACCTTCATCCCGACGAGACACGAGAGTACGTCAGTACGCGTAGGTCCTGGCTAGTGCCTTCGCTCCTGCTTCTGCTTGCAGTCCACGCACAGCGTCGCCCTCGGGAAGGCCTGCATGCGCGCCTTTCCGATGGGCCTGCCGCAGTTCTCGCAGAGGCCGTACGTACCCGCCCCCAGCCGTTCCAGGGCCCGCTCGGTCTGCTCCAGCATCGAGGTGGCGTTCGCGGCGAGGGCCAGTTCGGACTCCCGGGTGATGTTCTTGGTGCCGGTGTCGGCCTGGTCGTCGCCCGCACCGTCGCCGGAGTCCCGCATCAGGCCCGAGATGGCCACCTCGGAGGCGTCCAGCTCGGCCCGCAGCCGCAGCACCTCGCTCTCCAGCTCCGCCCGCGCCTCGGCCACCTCCTCGGGGGTCCACGGGTCCTCCCCCTCGCGTACGGCGAGCTCGCCGGGGGCCGTGGCGGCTTTCACCTTGGGGAGCCCGCTGGTCGCGGTCCCGGCCGTCTTCCTGGCCGTACCCGCAGTCTTCTTGGCAACCACTTTCCGAGCTCCCGTCTTCCGCGCGGCCGGGGCCGCCCCCTCGGACGCGGCCGTCTTGGCCGCGGCCTTGCTCGTGGTACGCCCGGCCGCCGCCTCGGCCGGGGCCGTCGTGGCGGCCGACTTCCCGGCCGGGACTTCCTCGGCGACCGCCTTCTTCACCGCCGCCTTCTTGGCCGGGGCCTTCTTCGCCGGGGCCGTCTTGGCCGGGGCCGTCTTGGCCGGGGCCTTCTTGGCCGGGGCCGTCTTGGCGGCCGACTTCCCGGCCGGGACTTCCTCGGCGACCGCCTTCTTCACCGCCGCCTTCTTGGCCGGGGCCTTCTTCGCCGGGGTCTTCTTGGCCGGGGCCGTCTTGGCCGGGGCCTTCTTCGCCGCCTTCCCGGCGGCAGCCGACCCGGCGGCGCCCTTCTCCGCCGGGACCTTTGCGGCCGCCTCCTTGACCGCGGGCTCGGCCACCTCCCGTGTCCCCGTCTTCTTCGCCACCATGGCCGCGGCCCCTTTTCACATACTGTGATCTTGTTCGCAGATCGTGCCGGAACGATAAATCGCCTCCGACCCCACGGCAACGGGGCACGCGTCCGTCGAGGTCAACCTGCATCCGTTGTGCCCAGCGGGGAGCCCCGTAATCCGCCCCACCCGCCCCAGCGGATCCCGGAGCAGCCCGTCAGCCCATCCGGGTCACGCCGGAACCCGCCCCGCGACGCGCCGCCGGCCCCCGCAAAACCGGTCTGCCGACCCGCGCCCCGGCCCGTACACTGGGCGCAGCGAAAGGCATGGATGGGGACGAGTAGCGTCGGACGCAGCCAGGAGCGACCCGGGGACGGTGAGAGCCCGGGGGCGAGCGCGATGCGAAGGATCACCCCGGAGCCGCCGGAAGAAAGCCCGCACGGATCCCCGTACGGCGAGTAGAACCGGCTTCGCACCCCAATGAGGGGGCCGCCGGACCCGTCCGGAGGCCAAGGAGGGTGGTACCGCGGGAGCAGCAGACGCTCTCGTCCCTCCGGACGGAAGTGACACACCGCCGGAGGAAGAGTTCAGCCTCATGACCACACCGCCGCAGTACCGCCCGGTACCCGCCCAGGTCGACCTGCCCGCCCTCGAACACGCCGTCCTCGACTTCTGGCGCGAGAGCAAGACCTTCGCCAAGACGCTGGAGCAGTCCGAGGGCCGCCCCGAGTGGGTCTTCTACGAGGGCCCGCCCACCGCGAACGGCATGCCCGGCGCGCACCACATCGAGGCCCGCGTCTTCAAGGACGTCTTCCCCCGCTTCCGCACCATGCGCGGCTACCACGTGGCCCGCAAGGCCGGCTGGGACTGCCACGGCCTGCCCGTGGAGCTGGCCGTCGAGAAGGAACTGGGCTTCAACGGCAAGCAGGACATCGAGGCGTACGGCATCGCCGAGTTCAACGCCAAGTGCCGCGAGTCCGTGACCCGCCACACCGACGCGTTCACCGAGCTCACGACCCGCATGGGCTACTGGGTCGACCTGGACGACGCCTACCGGACCATGGACCCCGAGTACGTCGAGTCCGTCTGGTGGTCGCTGAAGGAGATCTTCAACAAGGGCCTGCTGACCCAGGACCACCGCGTGGCCCCCTGGTGCCCGCGCTGCGGCACCGGCCTGTCCGACCACGAGCTCGCCCAGGGCTACGAGACGGTCGTCGACCCCTCCGTCTACGTCCGCTTCCCGCTGACCTCCGGCCCGCTGGCCGGCGAGGCGGCGCTCGTCGTGTGGACCACCACCCCCTGGACCCTCGTCTCAAACACCGCCGTGGCCGCCCACCCCGAGGTCACGTACGTCGTCGCCACCAACGGCGAGGAGAAGCTGGTCGTCGCCCAGCCGCTGCTGGAGAAGGCGCTCGGCGAGGGCTGGGAGGCCACCGGGCAGACCTTCACGGGCAAGGAGATGGAGCGCTGGACCTACGAGCGCCCCTTCGCGCTGGTCCCCTTCGACTCCCCGGCCCACTACGTGGTCAACGCCGAGTACGTCACCACCGAGGACGGCACCGGTCTGGTGCACCAGGCCCCGGCCTTCGGCGCCGACGACCTCGCGGTCTGCCGCGCGTACGGCATGCCGGTCGTGAACCCGGTCCGTGCCGACGGCACCTTCGAGGAGGAGGTCCCGCTGGTCGGCGGCGTCTTCTTCAAGAAGGCCGACGAGCGCCTGACCGCCGACCTCGACGCGCGCGGCCTGCTCTTCAAGCACATCGCCTACGAGCACAGCTACCCGCACTGCTGGCGCTGCCACACCGCGCTGCTCTACTACGCGCAGCCGTCCTGGTACATCCGCACCACCGCCGTCAAGGACGCGATGCTGCGGGAGAACGAGAAGACCAACTGGTTCCCGGACTCCGTCAAGCAGGGCCGCTTCGGCGACTGGCTCAACAACAACATCGACTGGGCGCTCTCCCGCAACCGCTACTGGGGCACCCCGCTGCCGATCTGGCGCTGCGAGGAGAACCACCTCACCTGCGTCGGCTCCCGCGCGGAACTGAGCGAGCTGTCCGGGCAGGACCACTCCGCCCTGGACCCGCACCGCCCGTACATCGACGACGTGACCTTCCCCTGCACGGCCGAGGGCTGCTCCCTGACCGCCGTCCGCGTCCCGGAGGTCATCGACGCCTGGTACGACTCGGGCTCGATGCCGTTCGCGCAGTGGGGCTACCCGTACAAGAACAAGGACGTCTTCGAGAAGCGCTACCCGGCGCAGTTCATCTCGGAGGCCATCGACCAGACGCGCGGCTGGTTCTACACGCTCATGGCGGTCGGCACCCTCGTCTTCGACAAGTCGTCCTACGAGAACGTGGTCTGCCTGGGCCACATCCTCGCCGAGGACGGCCGCAAGATGTCCAAGCACCTGGGCAACATCCTCCAGCCGATCCCGCTCATGGACCAGCACGGCGCCGACGCGGTGCGCTGGTTCATGGCGGCCGGCGGCTCCCCGTGGACGGCGCGCCGCGTCGGCCACGGCACGATCCAGGAGGTCGTCCGCAAGACGCTCCTCACGTACTGGAACACGGTCGCCTTCCAGGCCCTGTACGCCCGTACCTCGAACTGGGCGCCGTCCGCCGCCGACCCGGCGCCGGCCGACCGCACCGTCCTCGACCGCTGGCTGCTCTCCGAGCTCCACACCCTCGTCACCGAGGTCACGGACGCGATGGAGGCCTACGACACCCAGCGCGCGGGCAAGCTGCTCTCCGCCTTCGTGGACGACCTGTCCAACTGGTACGTGCGCCGCTCGCGCCGCCGGTTCTGGCAGGGCGACGCGGCCGCGCTGCGCACGCTGCACGACGTGGTCGAGACGGTGACCCGCCTGATGGCCCCGCTCACCCCGTTCATCACGGAGCGGGTCTGGCAGGACATGGTCGTCCCGGTCACCCCGGACGCGCCGGAGTCGGTGCACCTGTCCACCTGGCCGGTGGCCGACACCTCGGCGATCGACCCGGTGCTCTCGCAGCAGATGCTGCTGGTTCGCCGCCTCGTGGAACTGGGCCGCGCGACGCGTGCCGAGTCGGGCGTGAAGACCCGCCAGCCGCTGTCGCGCGCTCTGGTCGGGGCGGTGGGCTTCGACGCCCTGTCCCCGGAGCTCCAGGCGCAGATCACGGAGGAGCTGAACGTCTCCTCCCTGGCCTCCCTGTCCGAGGTCGGCGGCTCGCTGGTGGACACCACGGCCAAGGCGAACTTCCGGGCGCTGGGCAAGCGCTTCGGCAAGGGCGTCCAGGACGTCGCGAAGGCCGTCGCCGCCGCCGATGCCGCCGCCCTGTCCCTGGCGCTGCGCTCCGGCTCCGCGACCGTCTCGCTGGACGGCGAGGAGATCTCCCTCTCCCCGGAAGAGGTCATCATCACGGAGACCCCCCGCGAGGGCTGGTCGGTGGCCTCGGACTCCGGTGCGACGGTCGCCCTCGACCTGGAGATCACCCCGGAGCTGCGGCTGGCGGGCCTGGCCCGTGACGCGATCCGGCTGATCCAGGAGGCCCGGAAGAACTCCGGCCTGGACGTCGCGGACCGTATCGCCCTGCGGTGGTCCTCGGACTCCCCGGAGGTCGTGACGGCCCTGACGGACCACGCGGCGCTGATCGCGGACGAGGTCCTGGCGACGGACTTCGCGGCCGGCGAAGCCGACGCCGCCTACGGTGACCCGTTCACGGACGAGTCCCTGTCCCTGACGTTCCGCCTCCGCAAGGCGTAACCGGTCCCTCCCTGTGGCCCGGCCCACCCCTCCGGGGGCGGTGCCGGGCCACAGCCGTCTCCGGCCCGTTGCCGGACCGCTGCGCGGGGCCCACCGGCCCCGGACGCAGAAACGGGCCGGGCCCGGATCCCCTGAGGGGGTCCGGGCCCGGCCCGTGAAGCGACTGCCGACAGACGCGGCGGCGGCGCCTAGTTGTCGTCCTCGTCGATCAGGAAGCCCCGCATGGGAGACGGCGCCTGCATCGGCTGCGGCGCAGCCGGCCGCACCGGAGCCATCGGCTGCGTCATCGCCGGGGACATCTGCTGCTGGCCGCCGTAGGACGGGCCGCCGCCCATCGGGGAGGGGCCGCCCATCGGCGACGGTCCGCCCATGGGGGACGGGCCACCCATGCCCATGGCGCCGGCCGGAGCCATCGACGGGGACGGCGACGGCGGCAGGGCCGGGCCGGCCGGGGTGCGCGGCGGCGCGAGGGAGTCGTCGGCCTGGGTCTCCAGCTGGCGCAGCTGCGACTCCAGGTAGGACTTCAGACGCGTCCGGTACTCGCGCTCGAAGCCCCGCAGGTCCTCGACCTTGCGCTCCAGCGTGGCGCGGGCGGACTCCAGGGAGCCCATCGCGACGCGGTGCTTCTCCTGGGCGTCCCGCTCCAGCGCGTCGGCCTTGGCGCGGGCGTCCCGCTCCAGGCCCTCGGCGCGGCTGCGCGCCTCTCCGACGATCTTGTTGGCCTCGGAGCGGGCCTCCGCGATCGCCTGGTCGGCGGTCTGCTGCGCGAGCGACAGGACGCGGGCGGCGCTGTCGCCACCGGGGCCCTGCTGCGGGAGCTGCGGCTGGCCCATCGGCTGCATCTGCTGCTGCATGGGCTGCATCTGCTGGCCCATCGGCTGCATCTGCTGGCCCATCGGCTGGCCGAGCTGGTTCTGGCCGCCCATGGACTGCTGCTGCATCTGCTGCTGCATGGGCTGCTGGCCCATCTGCTGCTGCGGCGCCATCGGGTGCTGGCCGCCCATGGACTGCTGCTGCATGGGGCCGCCCATCGGGCCCGGACCCTGCGGTCCGTGTCCGCCGGGACCGGCGGGGAGCTGCGGCGGTCCCATCTGCGGCTGCTGCTGGCCACCCGGGAGCTGCGGCGGGCCCATCTGCTGCTGCTGCTGCGGCGGGCCGGATATGGCCGCCGGCACGGGGGCGCCGGGACGCTGGTCCTGGGGCTCGGGCTTGCGCATGTTCTGCTGCTGCTGGTTCTGGGCGGCGGCACGCGTGGCGGCGGCCAGCTTCGCGCGCAGGTCCTCGTTCTCGCGCAGCAGACGGGTCAGCTCGGACTCGACCTCGTCGAGGAAGGCGTCGACCTCGTCCTCGTCATAGCCTTCTCGCAGGCGGACGGTCGTGAACTGCTTGTTCCGCACGTCCTCGGGAGTCAGCGGCATGTCTTCTTCACCTCTACGTAGTCGTCGGCAGTCGGCAGGACCGTATCGGGACTGTCCCCGCGCCTGCGGGGGAGCTCATCGTTCACACGCTTCTCGCAGCGGTGCTCACGAAACTGATGAGGATGTAAACGATGATCATCAGAACGAAGAAGGACAGGTCGAGTGCCACGCCCCCGAGACGCAACGGCGGGATGAAGCGCCGAAGAAGCTTGAGCGGTGGATCGGTGACCGTGTAGGTGGCCTCCAGAACGACCACCATCGCCTTGCCGGGTGCCCATGAACGTGCGAACTGGAACACGTAGTCCATGACCAGTCGGAAGATCAGCACGATGAGGAAGCACATCAGCGCGATGTAGACCACCTGCAGTGCGACGCCCATCCCGTGCTTCCCTCTCCCCTGCTTCCGCTCTGTCCCCGGTCCCGTTTCTGACGGATCGGTCTAGCTTTGGTTGAAGAACCCGCCCTCCGCGATGCGGGCCTTGTCCTCCGCCGTGACATCGACGTTAGCAGGAGACAGCAGGAACACCTTCTGTGTCACGCGTTCAATACTGCCGTGCAGACCGAAGACAAGACCGGCGGCGAAGTCCACGAGACGCTTCGCGTCCGTGTCGTCCATCTCCGTGAGATTCATGATCACCGGAGTGCCCTCACGGAAGTGTTCCCCGATGGTACGGGCCTCGTTGTAGGTCCGGGGGTGCAGCGTCGTGATGCGGTACGGCTCCCGCTCGGAGACGACCTTGGGCATGATCACGGGGGCGTTCTTCTCCAGGTTGGTGCGGTCAGGTGTGATGGATGCCACGGGGGCAATTCGCGCGGGACGTCCGTTTTCTGACGGAATTGGGAGGGGTTCGCGCGGAGCCGGCGGCTGTACAGCTCGTACCGGTTCGTCCGTTACGGGCGTTTGGTGCACCGGCTGCTGTCTACGATCCCGGTCTCGGGCCCGTTCCGGTTCCGGTTCGGGCTCGAACTCGTCATCGGGGTCGTACCCCGGGTTGTCGTACCGGTCGTCCTCCACGAGGCCGAGGTAGACCGCCATCTTGCGCATCGCGCCGGCCATTCTCCGAGTCCTCCGCTCTGTGGTGGATCGCCCTGTCGCAGGTGTCGAGTGTCCGTCAGCGAAGTCGCTGTGTCACCAAAGTCACCAACTGCCCGCGATCCACGTGGTCTGTCCGCTCATCTGCGGAAATGACCATATTTTCTGCTGTGGTCCGACTTTCTTCGCGACGTTACCCGAGCCGGGGTCTCGCGCCGAGTACCGCAGTGCCGACGCGTACATGTGTCGCACCCGCCAGCACGGCCTGCTCCAGGTCGGCGCTCATCCCGGCCGACACCATCGTGGCAGCCGGATGGGCCGCGCGCAGGCTGGATGACAATTCCATCATCCGCTCGAAGGCGGCCTGTTCGCGTCCCGCGTAGGGGCCCGCCAGGGGGGCGACGGTCATGAGGCCGTCGATCCGAAGACCCGGCGCGCCGGCGACGAGGTCCGCCAACTCCGCCATCAGGTCCGGCGCGGCACCGCCGCGGGCCCCGCGCTCGCCCGACTCGGCGTCGAGCGCGATCTGCACGAGGCAGCCGAGCTCGCGCCCCTGCCCCTCCGCGGCCGCCGAGAGCGCGGTGACGAGCTTCGGCCGGTCGACGGACTGCACCACGTGCGCGTATCCCGCCACGGAACGGACTTTGTTCGTCTGCAACTGACCCACGAAGTGCCAGCTCAGCGGCAGATCCGCACAGGCGGCCGCCTTGGGGGCGGCGTCCTGGTCGCGATTTTCCGCAACATGACGGACACCCAGGTCCGCCAGCAGTCGTACGTCGCTCGCCGGGTAGGTCTTGGTGACCACGATGAGGGTCACCTCCTCCCGCTTGCGCCCGGCCGCCGCGCAGGCGGTCGCGATCCGCTCCTCGACCCGCGCGAGGTTCTCCGCGAGCTCGGCCTTACGATCCGTCATTCGTCAGTCCAACCAGACATATCCGGCAAGCCGCCCGGTCACCCGGTCGCGGCGGTACGAGAAGTGGTCCCGCGACTCCAGTGTGCAGACCGGGGAGCGGTGCGCGTGCGCCACCCCCGCTCCGGCCAGCTGCGCGTGCACCCCGGCGACCACGTCGACGGCCGGTGTCCCCCAGCTGGTCTCGGCCCAAGCGGCCGGCACCACACCGGCGACCGCCTCCCGCATCTCGGCGGGCACCTCGTAGCAGCGGCCGCAGACGGCCGGTCCGGTACGGGCGACCATCCGCGCGGGGTCGGCGCCGAGGGCGGTCATCGCCTCGACGGCGGCGGGCACCACCCCGGCGACCAGTCCGGGCCGTCCGGCGTGGGCGGCGCCGACGACCCCGGCGACGGGGTCGGCCAGCAGGACCGGCGTGCAGTCGGCGGTGAGGACCGCGAGGGCGAGTCCCCGACGTGCGGTCACCACCGCGTCCACGGAGGGGATGTCGGCACCCTCGCCCCAGGGGCCGTCGACCACCGCCACGTCCCGGCCGTGCACCTGGTTCATCCAGACCACCAGGTCCGGCCGGATGCCCAGGCCCTCGGCCGCGATCGCCCGGTTCGCGCGAACGGCGGCCGGGTCGTCTCCGACCGCGCCGCCGAGATTGAGCTCCTCGTACGGAACGGCGCTCACCCCGCCCCACCGGTCGGTGAAGGCGAAGTGGGCGCCGTTCTCGCTGTGCTGCCCCAGTGTCACTTCAAGAAGTCCGGTACATCCAGCTCTTCGGCCGGGCTGTCCTGGTAGGGCCGGGCCGTCGGGACCTGCGGTGCGGGGGCCACGGGCTCGACCGGGACCTCCACCGGCGCCGGGGGCTCCTCGCGGGGGGTGACCGTGCCGAGTCCGCCGAAGGCCGGGCGGACCGGCTCGGGCGCGCGGACCGGCGCGGGGGCCGGCTCCTCGCGCTTGGTGGACGCGGCGCCGATGACGTTGTCCCGGCGGGCCGGGGGCTGTCCGCCGTCGAAGCCGGCCGCGATGACGGTGACGCGGACCTCGTCGCCGAGCGCGTCGTCGATGACGGCGCCGAAGATGATGTTCGCCTCGGGGTGCGCGGCCTCGCTCACCAGCTGCGCGGCCTCGTTGATCTCGAAGAGACCGAGGTCCGAGCCGCCGGAGATGGAGAGCAGCACGCCGCGGGCGCCGTCGATGGACGCCTCCAGCAGCGGCGAGGAGATGGCCATCTCGGCGGCGGCCACCGCGCGGTCGTCGCCGCGGGCCGAGCCGATGCCCATCAGGGCCGAGCCCGCCTCGGACATCACGGACTTGACGTCGGCGAAGTCGAGGTTGATCAGGCCGGGGGTGGTGATGAGGTCGGTGATGCCCTGGACGCCGGAGAGCAGGACCTGGTCGGCCGACTTGAAGGCGTCGAGCACGCTGACCTGGCGGTCCGAGATGGACAGCAGCCGGTCGTTGGGGATGACGATGAGGGTGTCGACCTCTTCGCGGAGCTCGGCGATGCCGTCCTCCGCCTGGTTCGCGCGGCGCCGGCCCTCGAAGGTGAACGGGCGGGTGACCACACCGATCGTCAGGGCGCCGAGCGAGCGCGCGATGTTGGCGACGACGGGTGCGCCGCCGGTGCCGGTGCCGCCGCCCTCGCCGGCGGTCACGAAGACCATGTCGGCCCCCTTGAGGACCTCCTCGATCTCCTCGCGGTGGTCCTCTGCCGCCTTGCGGCCGACGGCCGGGTTGGCTCCGGCGCCGAGGCCCCGGGTGAGTTCGCGGCCGACGTCGAGCTTGACGTCGGCGTCGCTCATCAACAGCGCCTGGGCGTCGGTGTTGATGGCGATGAACTCGACGCCCTTGAGACCGACCTCGATCATTCGGTTGATGGCATTGACACCACCGCCGCCGACACCGATGACCTTGATGACTGCGAGGTAGTTCTGCGGTGCTGCCACGTCGAAGGCCTCTCGCCTCGAGTTACGTGTCGCCGCCTCGCGGGCCTGCGTAGCGACGACTGATGCCGAAATGTGGGACGGTCCGTACGCGCCGACCCGAACCCTCACCCTTAAGTTTAGGGTTAGGGGTGTGTCTGTTCCCTGGACTCTCCCGAACAGGACACTAAGTCGACAAGTAGCGCGTGTTCAACGAACACGCCGAACCTCCCGTTTTTCTTTTCACCCTATGTGATCACCCGTATCGGTGGCCAACCAGGGTGCGTCGGCGTTCGACCTGACGTCAACTCCCGGACACCGCAGGTGCCGTGGGGACGCTCACGTCGAAGTGGTCGGCCTTGGGCGAGGCCTTCAGCAGGGCCGTCAGCGCCCTGCCTTTGGCCTCACCCAGTTCGCCGCTCCCCCAGACGACCGTACGGCCCCTGGTGAGTTGTAGTACGACCGAATCGTACGACCGGACCGTGACCTGCAACGTCTCCCTGGAGACCGCCTCCGGGAGGCTCCCGGCGATGCCGACGGCCTCGCGCAGCAGCCGCTCGCCGTCGAAGCGGCGGGCGCTCGGCGAGCCCTGCGCCGCCAGTTCGAGGACCGGAACGTGCGCGGGTGCTTGCCGAACCGTGTCGAATCGCACACCGGAAGCGTCCACTTCGACGAACTGTCCGTCCTCCTTGATGAGCAGGACCGGTTTGCGTTCCGTCACCTTCAGGGCGATCCCGTGCGGCCAGGACCGCACCACGTCGACCGAATCGATGCGGGACAGCCGGCCCCGCACGCGGGCCGCGATCTCATCGGTGTCCACGCCCACCAGGGGTGCGCCGACGGGCACGGCCGCGGCCGCGAGGACCTGCTCGGGGGTGAGCACCTCGGTGCCGGTGGCCGTGACCTTCTCGACGCGGAGCCAGGAGGAGCCGTACAGCGCCCAGGTGACGCCCGCGGCGAGGAGCACCGCGACGGCGAGGGAGGCCAGCACGCGGACCCGGCGCGGCAGTGCGCGCCCGGGCCCCCGCGGGCCGGATCTCCCGGGTGGTTTCGACGACTTGGGCCGCTTGGGCGCTTTGGGCGCTTTGGAGGCGTCCGCGCCCTTGCCCCCCTTGCCACCCCGGCCGGAAGGGCCGCGCTGTGCCGTCGTCGCTCCGGCCACTCCTGTGCCTCCTGGGTCAGCGGTTACCTGCGTGCAGCCGCAATCGCCTCGTAGACCAGACCGACGAGCAGGTCGTCGGCGTCCCGGCGGCCGAACTCGGCGGCGGCGCGGGACATCTCGTACAGGCGGTGCGGATCGGACAGCACCGGGAGGACCTGGCCGAGCACCCAGTCGGGCGTCAGCTCCGCGTCGTCCACGAGCAGGCCGCCGCCGGCCTTGACCACCGGCTGGGCGTTGAGCCGCTGTTCGCCGTTGCCGATGGGCAGCGGTACGTAGACGGCCGGCAGTCCGACGGCGGAGAGTTCGGCGACGGTCATCGCACCCGCGCGGCACAGCATCATGTCGGCGGCGGCGTACGCGAGATCCATCCGGTCCACGTACGGTACCGGCACATACGGCGGCATCCCGGGCATGTTGTCGACACGCGGCAGTTCGTTCTTCGGGCCGACCGCGTGCAGGATCTGGATCCCGGAGCGCTGGAGGGTCGGCGCGGCCTGCTGGATCACCTCGTTGAGGCGGCGGGCGCCCTGGGAGCCGCCGGAGACCAGCAGCGTCGGCAGGTTGGGGTCCAGACCGAAGGCGGCGCGCGCCTCGGGGCGGACGGCGGCCCGGTCGAGGGTGGAGATGGAGCGGCGCAGCGGGATGCCCACGTAGCGGGCGCCGCGCAGCTTGCTGTCGGGGGTGGAGACCGCGACGGCGTGCGCGTAGCGGGAGCCGATCTTGTTGGCCAGTCCGGGGCGGGCGTTGGCCTCGTGGACGATGATCGGCACCCCGAGGCGCTTGGCGGCGAGGTAGCCGGGCAGGGCCACGTAACCGCCGAAGCCGACGACCACGTCGGCCTTGGTGCGTACGAGGATCTCCTCGGCGGCCTTGATGGTGCCGCGCAGCCGCCCGGGGACGGTGATCAGCTCCGGGGTGGGCTTGCGGGGCAGCGGCACGGCGGGGATGAGGCCCAGCTCGTAGCCGCGCTCCGGCACCAGGCGGGTCTCCAGGCCCCGTTCCGTGCCGAGGGCGGTGATGCCCACGGTCGGGTCCTGCCTGCGCAGTGCGTCCGCGAGGGCCAGCGCCGGCTCGATGTGGCCGGCGGTCCCCCCACCGGCGAGTACGACATGCACCGAAATTCACCGCTCTCCGGACGGACGCCTCTTGACGCGCCGTCTCATCGACTTCCATATCGGCCCGCTCCGCTTCCAGCCGGCTCTCGGCTGTCGCATCGCGAGCGCCGCCCGCGCCGCCGGTTCCTCCCGCGCGAACGCGATGAGCAGTCCGACCGCGAACATGGTCGGCAGCAGGGCCGACCCTCCGTAGGAGAACAGCGGGAGGGGGACCCCGGCGATCGGCAGCAGGCCGAGCACCGCACCGATGTTGATCACGGCCTGGGCCGTGAGCCAGGTGGTCACGCCTCCCGCGGCATACCGTACGAAGGAGTCCTCCGTGCGTCCGGCCACGCGGATACCCGCATAGCCTAGAGCCGCGAACAGGGCGAGCACCGACAGCGTCCCTGCCAGGCCCAGTTCCTCACCGGTGATGGCAAAGATGAAGTCGGTGTGGGCTTCGGGCAGTTGCCCCCATTTTTCCACACTCGCCCCGAGACCGGAACCGAACCATCCGCCGGATGCGAGGGCATAGATCCCGTGTACGGCTTGCCAGCAGAGGTCGTTCTTGCCCGGTTCTGTCGCTCCGAGGCAGGCGAGCCGGTCCATGCGGTGCGGGCTGGTCTTGATGAGCAGTGCGACGATCACACCCGCGAAGGCGAGCACTCCGACGAACAGCCTCGTCGGCGCCCCTGCCAGCCACAGCAGGCCGAAGAGGACGGCTCCGAGGATCATCGCGGTGCCCATGTCCCCGCCGAGCATGATCAGCCCGAGCAGCAGGAAGGCCACCGGGACCAGTGGCACCAGCAGGTGCTTCCACTGGCTCAGCAGCCCCTTGTCGCCCTTGCGGGCCAGCAGGTCGGCGCCCCACAGGATCAGCGCGAGCTTGCCGAACTCGCTGGGCTGGAGCATGAACGGGCCGCCCAGGGAGATCCAGTTCTGGTTGCCGTTGATCGAGACCCCTATCCCGGGGACCTGGACCAAGACCATCAGGAACAGGGTTCCGGCCAGCACCGGATAGGACAGCGCCCGGTGCAGCTTGACCGGCATCCGGGAGGCGGCGAAGAGCAGGACGCCGCCGATCAGGGCGGCCAGGAACTGCTTCTTGAAGAAGTAGGCGTCGCCCAGGCCCAGCTGGAGCGCCTTGATCATGGAGGCCGAGTAGACCATCACCAGCCCGAGCACGGTGATGAGCAGCGAGCTGCCGAAGATCAGGTAGTACGCGGTGAGCGGGCGGTCCCAGGCCTTGCTCAACTGCCGCTGCGTACGCCGCAGCCCCGACAGCAGCCCGCGCCCGGCGGGCCGCTTGGCCCCGCCCGCCGGGCGTTTGCGGCCCTGCGCCCTGACGGCGGCGGGCCGCCGCCCCGGCAGCATCTGCTTGGCCGGCATCTGTGTTCTTCCCCTCCACTCGTACGAGGCGAGCAGCCGGCCGGAGGGAACCTGTACCGGCGCCTCGGCCTAGGCCGTGTCCGCGGCACTCCCGGAGGCCAGTTCGCGCACCGCGTCGGCGAACGCGTCCCCACGCTTGTTGTAGTTCGCGAACATGTCCATCGACGCACACGCGGGCGCCAGCAGGACCGTGTCCCCGGGCTCCGCGAGCCGGGCCGCTTCCCGGACCGCTGCGAGCATCGCCCCAGTGTCGGTCCGTTCGAGGTCGGTCACCGGGACCTCGGGGGCGTGTCGCGCCAGCGCCTCCGCGATCAACGCCCGGTCGGCGCCCATCAGCACGACGCCGCGCAGCCGCTTCGCGGACTTCCGGACGAGCTCGTCGAAGGTCGCGCCCTTGGCGAGGCCCCCGGCGATCCAGACGACCGGTTCGAAGGCCGCCAGCGAGGCCTCCGCGGCGTGGGTGTTGGTGGCCTTGGAGTCGTCGACGTACCGGACCCCGTCGACCTCGTCCACGTACGCGACGCGGTGCGCGTCGGGGCGGAAGTCGCGCAGCCCGTCGCGGACCGCGCGCGGCTCGACGCCGAAGGCGCGGGCCAGGGCGGCGGCGGCGAGGGCGTTGGCGATGTTGTGCGGGGCGGGCGGGTTGACGTCGTCGACGTGCGCCAGCTCCTGGGCGTTCTTCTGCCGGTTCTGCACGAACGCCCGGTCCACGAGGATCCCGTCGACCACGCCGAGCATGGACGGGCCGGGGGCGCCGAGGGTGAAGCCGATGGCGCGGCAGCCCTCCTCGACGTCGGCCTCCTCGACGAGGTGCTCGGTGGCCGGGTCGGCGGCGTTGTAGACGCAGGCGACGGTGTTGCCCTCGTAGATGCGGCCCTTGTCGGCGGCGTACGCCTCCATGGAGCCGTGCCAGTCGAGGTGGTCCGGGGCCAGGTTGAGCACGGCCGCGGAGTGGGCGCGTACCGAGGGGGCCCAGTGCAGCTGGTAGCTGGAGAGCTCGACGGCGAGCACGTCGTACTGCTCGTCGCCGGTGACCACGTCGATGATGGGGGTGCCGATGTTGCCGACGGCTGCGGTCTTCAGACCGGCCGCCTTCAGGATCGAGGCCAGCATCTGGGTGGTGGTGGTCTTGCCGTTGGTACCGGTGATGGCGAGCCAGGGCGCGGCGTCCTCGCCGCGCAGCTGCCAGGCGATCTCCACGTCGCCGACGACGTCCACGCCGGCCTTGGCCGCCTCGATGAAGAGCGGACTGTCGGGCTTCCAGCCCGGCGAGGTCACGACCAGCTCGGTGCCGTCGGGGAGGGTCTCGGCGTCGCCGAGGCGTACGGAGACGCCCTTGGCCTCCGCCTCCAGCTCCGCGGCCCGGGCCCGGTGGCCCTCGCTGTCGCCGCCGTCGACGACGGTCACAACGGCGCCGAGGCCGGCCAGGGCGCGGGCGGCACTGATGCCGCTCACGCCGAGACCGGCGACGGTGATGTTCCTGTCCTGCCAGGAGGTCACTTGTCTGCTGCCCATCCCGCGTAGAAGAGACCGAGACCGACGATCACGCACATGCCCTGGATGATCCAGAAGCGGACCACGACGAGGACTTCGGACCAGCCCTTGAGTTCGAAGTGGTGCTGGAGCGGGGCCATGCGGAAGACGCGCTTTCCGGTCAGCTTGAAGGAGCCGACCTGGATGACGACCGACATCGTGATGAGCACGAAGAGGCCGCCGAGGAGGGCCATCAGGAACTCCGTGCGGGAGCAGATGGCCAGGCCCGCGAGGGCGCCGCCGAGCGCCAGCGAACCGGTGTCGCCCATGAAGATCTTGGCGGGCGAGGTGTTCCACCACAGGAAGCCGAAGCAGGCACCCATCAGGGCGGAGGCGACGACCGCGAGGTCCAGCGGGTCGCGCACCTCGAAGCAGGCGTTCGGGTTGGTGAGGTCGGCCGCGTTGGCGCAGGACTCCTGGAACTGCCAGACACCGATGAAGGTGTAGGCGCCGAAGACCATCACGGCGGCGCCGGTCGCGAGACCGTCCAGACCGTCGGTCAGGTTCACGCCGTTGGACATGGCCAGGATCATGAACAGGGCCCAGACCACGAACAGCACGGGGCCGATGGACCAGCCGAAGTCCGTGACGAAGGAGAGCTTCTCCGAGGCCGGGGTCAGTCCGCGCGAGTCCTTGAACTGGAGCGCGAGCACCGCGAAGGCGATGCCGACGATCAGCTGCCCGGCCATCTTGGCCTTGGCCCGCAGACCGAGCGAACGCCGCTTGACGATCTTGATGTAGTCGTCGAGGTAGCCGACCAGGCCCATGCCCGCCATCAGGAACAGCACCAGCAGGCCCGAGAAGCTCGGCTCCTCACCGGTGATGACCTTGGTCAGGGCGTACGCGATGAGCGTGGCCAGGATGAAGGAGATGCCGCCCATGGTGGGCGTGCCCTTCTTCCCGGCGTGGCCGCGGGGGCCGTCGTCGCGGATGAACTGGCCGTAGCCCTTGCGGGCCAGCAGCTTGATCAGCAGCGGGGTGCCGATCACGGTGAGGAACATGCCGATGACACCGGCGAACAGGATCTGCCTCATCGGTCGGCGACCCCGCCCTCGCGCTCCAGCAACGCCAGCGCGACCCGCTCCAGGCCGACCGACCTGGAAGCCTTCACCAGCACGACGTCCCCCGGGCGCAGTTCACTGCGCAACAGGTCGACCGCCGCCTGCGCGTCGGACACGAGCACCGACTCCTCACCCCACGAACCCTCGTTATATGCGCCCAGTTGCAGCCAGGACGCTTCCCTGCCCCCGACTGCCACGAGCCTGCTCACGTTGAGCCGGACGGCAAGCCGCCCCACCGCGTCGTGCTCGGCCAGCGATGCGTCGCCGAGCTCGGCCATGGGGCCGAGCACCGCCCACGTACGTCCCCCGTCCGCCTTGCCGGCCTCCCCCATCGCGACGAGTGCGCGCAGGGCGGCCCGCATGGACTCCGGGTTCGCGTTGTAGGCGTCGTTGACGATCGTCACGCCGTCCTCGCGCTCGGTGACCTCCATCCGCCACCGGGACAGCGTGCCCGCTCCGGAGAGCGCTGTGGCGATCTCCTCGACCGGCATGCCCAGGACATGGGCGACGGCGGCCGCGGCGAGCGCGTTCGACACGTGGTGCTCACCGTACAGCCGCAAGGTCACATCGCTGCACCCGGTCGGTGTGTGGAGTGTGAAGGAGGCCTGTCCCGCGGGCGTCATCCGCACCTCGGTGGCGCGTACGTCGGCGTCCTCGGCCTCGCCGAAGAGGACCGTACGGGCCTTCGTGCGGGCGGACATGGCGCGCACCAGCAGGTCGTCGGCGTTGAGTACGGCGACGCCGCCCTCCGCCTCGGACGGCAGGGCCTCGACCAGCTCCCCCTTGGCCTGGGCGATGGCCTCGCGGCCGCCGAACTCGCCGATGTGGGCGGTGCCGACGTTCAGGACGAGGCCGATGCGCGGCGGGGTCAGGCCGGTGAGGTAGGCGATGTGGCCGATGCCGCGGGCGCCCATCTCCAGGACTAGGTGGCGGGTTTCCGCGGTGGCCTTGAGGGCGGTGAGCGGCAGGCCGATCTCGTTGTTGAGGGAGCCGGGCGTCCACACCGTGGGCGCGTGGTGCTGGAGCACCTGGGCGATGAGGTCCTTGGTGGAGGTCTTGCCGGCGGAGCCGGTCAGGGCCACCACGTCGGTGCCGAGACGTTCGACGACGGTGCGGGCGAGGGCGCCGAGCGCCTTCTCCACGTCGGGCACCACGATCGCCGGTACGCCGACGGGCCGGGCGGCGAGGACGGCGGCGGCTCCGGCGGCGACGGCGCGCTCGGCGTAGTCGTGGCCGTCGACGTGCTCGCCGTCGAAGGCGGCGAAGAGGCTGCCGGGCTCCACCTGGCGGGAGTCGATGACGACGGGTCCGCCGATCCGCACCGACGGATCCGGTATGTCGTGGGGCCGCCCGCCGGTGATGTCGGCGATCTCGGCGAGGGAAAGGTCGATCACTGGTCCACCTCGGCCTGTCGGGCGCTGAGCTGCTGGTTCTCGATGGCCGCGCGGAGCACGGCGCGGTCGTCGAAGGGGCGTACGACGCCCGCGGTGTCCTGGCCCTGCTCGTGGCCCTTGCCGGCGACGAGGACGGTGTCGCCGGCCTCGGCGCGCGCGACGGCGGCGGCGATGGCCGCGGCCCGGTCGGCGTCGACGAGGACGGTGCCGCGCTCCTCGGCGGGCACGGAGACGGCGCCCTCGAACATCGCGGCGAGGATCTTCAGGGGGTCTTCGGAGCGCGGGTTGTCGGAGGTCAGGACGGCGGTGTCGGCGTACCGGGCCGCCGCGGCGCCCATCGGGGCGCGCTTGGTGGTGTCGCGGTCGCCGCCGCAGCCGAGGACGATGTGCAGCTTGCCGGTGGTGACCTCGCGCAGGGCGCGCAGCACCGACTCGACGGCGTCCGTCTTGTGGGCGTAGTCGACGACGGCCAGGTACGGCTGTCCCGCGTCGACCCGCTCCAGGCGGCCGGGGACGCCGGGGACCGCGGCGACGCCGTCGGCGGCGGCCTGCGGGTCGAGGCCGGCGGCGGCGAGCGTGACGATCGCGGCGACGGTGTTGGCGACGTTGAAGGGGCCGGGCAGCGGGGCCTTGGCCCGTACGCGCTGTCCTTCGGGCCCGACCAGGGTCAGGGTGGAGTCCATGTGGCCGCTGACCACGTCCTCGGCGCGCCAGTCGGCGGCCGGGTCGCCGGCGGCGGAGAAGGTGACGACCGGGATCGGCGCCTCCTTGGCGAGGCGGCGGCCGTACTCGTCGTCGAGGTTGACCACGCCGACACGGGCCCGGCGCTCGGTGAAGAGCTGGGCCTTGGCCTGGAAGTAGTCCTCCATGCCGGTGTGGAACTCCATGTGTTCCGGGCTCAGGTTGTTGAAGACGGCGACGTCGAAGACGCAGCCGTCGACCCGGCCCAGGACCAGGGCGTGGCTGGAGACCTCCATGGCCACGGCCTCGACGCCGCGTTCGCGCATGACCGCGAACAGGGCCTGGAGGTCGGTGGCCTCGGGGGTGGTCCGCTCGGACTTGATGCGCTCGTCGCCGATGCGCATCTCGACGGTGCCGACGAGTCCGGTGGTGCGGCCCGCCGCGCGCAGCCCGCCTTCGACGAGGTACGCGGTGGTGGTCTTGCCGGAGGTGCCGGTGATGCCGAGCTGGAGCAGGGCCTCGCCGGGCCGGCCGTAGATCTCGGCGGCGAGCTCGCCCATCCGGCCGCGCGGGTCGGCGACGGCCAGGACCGGCAGGCCGGTCGCGGCGGCGCGCTCGGCGCCCTCCGGGTCGGTCAGCACGGCGGCGGCGCCGAGGGCGGCCGCCTGGGCGGCGAAGTCCGCACCGTGCAGCCGGGCGCCGGGCAGGGCCGCGTACAGGTCTCCGGGGCGTACCGCACGGGAGTCGTGCGTGATGCCGGTGATCTGAGCGGCGCCGGACTCGGGCAGACCCAGCAGGGTGGCCAGCTCGCCCAGGGGGGTCGGGCGGGCGGACACGGGCCGGGGCGCTCCCGGCGGCGCTGCCGGGGCGTCTTTCTGGGCGGTTCTGGGCTGATCAGCGTGGGGCACGGCGGTGAGCGTACCGGGCGCGGCGGGCCGCTCGCGAAGCGAGGGCCCCGCTTCGGCGCCGGCGGCCGTCTGGTTCCCCGGTTCCGGGGTGATCGATGTCACTGGTCGTGCCTCGCGCTCTGGTGGCTGGACGGTCGGTTCACGGCCCGGGCTGGGGACCGGTGGGGGCGCTGCTCGGGGCGGCGGGCGGCGGGCCCGCGTCGTAGGTCACGGGCAGGCCGGCGGGGGCCGCTCCGGTGGGTGCGACCTGGAGGGTCTTGAGGGCGAACTCCATGACCGTCTTGTAGATCGGGCCGCAGATCTGGCCGCCGAAGTAGCTGCCCTTGGTGGGGTTCTGGATGGCGCAGTAGACGGTGATGCGGGGGTTGTCGGCGGGGGCGAAGCCGGCGAAGGAGGCGGTGTAGCCCTTGTAGCGGCCGGTGGCGGGATCCACCCGGTTGGAGGTGCCGGTCTTGCCCCCGACCCGGTAGCCGGGGATCTTCGCCTTGGTGCCGGTGCCCTCCTGGTCGTCGACCACGGATTCGAGCATCTCGGAGAGGGTCTTGGCCGTTTCGGCGCTGATCACCCTGGTCTGCTCGGGGGCCGGGGCCGGGGTGAACCGGCCGTCGGGGCCCTTGGTGCCGCGCACCAGGGTCGGGGTGATGCGGACGCCGCCGTTGGCGACGGTGGAGTACACGGACGCGGCCTGCATGGCGTTGAGGGACAGGCCCTGGCCGAAGGGGATCGTGTACTGCTGGGAGGTGGACCAGGCCTCGGGCTTGGCGAGGATGCCGCGGGATTCGCCGGGGTAGTTCAGGCCGGAGGGGCGTCCGATGCCGAACTTGTCCAGGTACGAGTAGAGGACCTTGTTCGCTTCGGACTGGGTGGCGCCGAGCTGGCCGGTGGCCAGGATGGTGCCGATGTTGGAGGACTTGGCGAGGACCCCGTTGAGGGTCAGGTACCAGGTCGGGTGGTCGATGTCGTCCTTGAAGAGCCGGTCGCCGCGGTGGAGCCGGTTGGGGACCTCGACGTGGGTGTCGGGGCGGGCCTTCTTCTCCTCCAGGACGGCGGCCATCGACATCACCTTGGCGGTGGAGCCGGGCTCGTACACGTCCTGGAGCGCGGCGTTGCCCATCGCGGCGGAGCGGGCCCGGGTCAGGTCGTTGGGGTCGAAGCCGGGGGCGTTGGCCATGGCCAGCACCTCGCCGGTGCGGGTGTCCTGCACGATGACGTAGCCGCGGTCGGCGCCGGACTTCTCGACCTGTTCCGCGATGGCGCTCTGCGCCGCCCACTGGATGTCGCGGTCGATGGTCAGCTCGATGTCGTCGCCGGGCACGGCGGGCTTCTCGCTGGATCCCGCGGTGGGGACGCGGCGGCCGCCGGACTGGGCGTAGGTCAGTTCGCCGTCCTTGCCGGCGAGCTTCTTGTCGAGGGCGGACTCCAGGCCGCCGCCGCCCTTGCCGTCGGCGTTGACGTAACCCAGTATCCCGGCGGCGAGGTCTCCGCCCGGGTACACGCGCTTGCTGCTGACCTCGTTGAAGATGCCGGCGATGACGTTGGCGCCGGGGCCGTTCTTCTTCTTGTCGGCGGCCGCCTTGTCGGCGAAGAGCTTCTTGAGGTCCTTGATCTGGTTCCAGACCTGGGGGGTCTGGCGGCGGGCCAGGATCACGTAGCGGCTGTTCTTGGTCTGGAGGCGCTTGGCGAGCTCTCCGGCGTCCGCTCCGAGGATGGGCGCGAGGAGGGCCGCGGCCTGCTGGGGGGCGTCAGGGGCCTTGCTCTCCTGGGGGGTGAACATCTTCGGGTCGGCGGTGATGTCGTACGCGTCGACGCTTGTGGCCAGAGCCACGCCGTTGCGGTCGGTGATCTCCCCGCGCTCGGCGGCCAGGGTGTGGCTGGCGAAGCGGTTCTCGCTGGCCTTGGCGGAGTACGCGGAGGCGTCGACGGCCTGCACCTGGAGGAGCCGGACGACGAAGGCGAGCATGACGAGGGTGAGCCCGACGCCGACCAGGCGCAGCCGGGGTTTCGGGTTCCCGAGCCGGATGGTGTGCGGTTGCCCTGGCCGGGCGGTGACCCGGGCCCGCGGCACCGCCGCCTTGGGGCTCACCGCCGCACCCCGCCGCACGACGCGGGAGCCTCCGGCGTCCCACCCCCGGGACCCCACCCCAGACCCCGCGCCGGGCCACAGCCGAACCCAGCCCCGCCGGCGATCGAGGCGCGGGCCCGGGCGGCGCCCGGGGAACGGTCGAAGGGCGGGGCGGGGAGCTGCCCCGCAGGGGTCCCCGTTGCGGCGGAGCGCGGGGCGGGGTGGAGTCCCGCTGGGGGTCCCCCCGGCGGTGGCTGGGGGAGGGTCCGCGTCACGACGTCACCTGCCTGGCGTAGGGGTGGGTTGCGGGGTGCCGCTGGGGGCCGGGGCCGGAGCCGACCCGGGGGCGGGGCTCTGCGGAACCGGCGGAGCCACCGGCGCCTCGGCCGGAGCCGCCGTGCCCGCGGTCTTGCCGTCGGGGCCGAGGAAGACGGGGCTGCCGCCGGGCACCAGGCCCAGCTCGCGCGCCCGCCGCTGAAGGGCGTCCGGCGCCGAGTAGGCGTCCACGTCCCGCTGGAGCGCCTGCTGCTCGTCCGTCAGCGCGGTGGTCTCCTTCTTCAGCCGGCTCAGCTGGAAGGAGCCCTCGTTCAGTGCCGAGTTCAACAGCAGCAGGCTGATCAGCCCGCCCGCGAGCAGCGCCACCACCAGCAGGACGAACGGCATCCGCGCCGCCCCTGCGCCCTGCGGCCTCGGCCGGGCCCCGCCCGGGCGGGCCTTGGTCACAGCCGCGCCTCCCGGATGCGCTCGACGCCCCGGAACCGGGCCGGGGCGGCCCGCCGGTTCTCGGCGATCTCCTCCTCGGTCGGCAGCTCCGCGCCGCGCGTCAGCAGCTTCAGCTTCGGCTGGTACTTCTCCGGGACGACCGGCAGCCCCGGGGGGGCCGTGGAGGTGGCGCCGGCGGCGAAGACCTGCTTCACGAGGCGGTCCTCCAGGGAGTGGTACGACAGCACCGCGATCCGGCCGCCGACCGCGATCCGGTCGACCGCCGCCGGGATGGCCCGCTCCAGCCCGGAGAGCTCTCCGTTGACCTCGATGCGCAGGGCCTGGAAGGTCCGCTTGGCGGGGTTGCCCCCGGTGCGCTTGGCCGCCTGCGGCAGGGCGTCGCGGATCAGCTCCACGAGGCGGGCGCTGTTGGAGAAGGGCTCCTTCTCCCGCTCCCGCACGATCGCGGACACGATCCGCTTGGCCTGCTTCTCCTCGCCGTACTGGCGCAGGATCCGCACCAGCTCGCCGGGGGCGTAGGTGTTGAGGACCTCGGCGGCGCTGATGCCGGTCGTCTGGTCCATGCGCATGTCCAGCGGCGCGTCCTGGGCGTACGCGAACCCGCGGTCGGCCTCGTCGAGCTGCATGGAGGAGACGCCGAGGTCGAAGAGGATGCCCTGGACGGCCGGGAGCCCCAGGCCGTCGAGCACCTCGGCGAGGTCTGCGTAGATCGCGTGGACGAGCGTGGCCCGGTCGCCGAAGGGCGCGAGCCGCTCCCCGGAGAGCCGCAGGGCCTCCTTGTCGCGGTCGAGGCCGATCAGTCGCGCCTCGGGGAACCGGGTCAGCAGGGCCTCGCTGTGGCCGCCGAGGCCGAGGGTGCAGTCGACGACGACGGCCCCCGGCCTCTCCAGCGCCGGGGCCAACAGGTCCAGGCACCGCTGGAGCATCACCGGGACATGTCGGGACTCGCTAGTCAAAGCGCCCTCTCAGATAACGGCGCGGCAGGCATACGCCGCGCCGCGCACGCGGAGTGTTACCAGGGGGCCGGGCGGCCGGTGAGGGCCGGGCTCCGGCCGGTTCGCGTCACTTTAGTGCAACGGTCGCCGCGGTCAACGAACCGCCCCGCGCCCGGTGCGCCCTCCCCCCGAACAAAGCCCAAAAGCCGCGAATCACCCGAACAGCGGCCCCCGTCTCACTCCTGTGGGTTAGCTCACAACAAGGCTTGTTGACCTTCTTTGTCCATCCTCACTCAATGCCTCACCGGGCTGTGACCACTAACGTCATAACCATGACGACTTCCGCATCCCTGCCCGCCCACTCCTCTGCCCAGGCGGCCGGCGGCGACTCCGTCACCGACCGGCTGGTGGCCGCCAACCAGCACTACGCGGCCCAGTTCACCGACCCCGGCATGGACGCCCGCCCCGTCCTGCACGTGGCCGTCGTGGCCTGCATGGACGCCCGCCTCGACCTGCACAAGGCCCTGGGCCTGGAGCTCGGCGACTGCCACACCATCCGCAACGCCGGCGGGGTGGTCACCGACGACACCATCCGCTCGCTCACCATCAGCCAGCGGGCCCTCGGCACCCGCTCGGTCATACTCATCCACCACACCGGCTGCGGTCTCGAAAGCCTGACCGAGGACTTCCGGCACGAGCTGGAGGACGAGGTCGGCCAGCGCCCCGCCTGGGCCGTGGAGGCCTTCCGCGACGTCGACCAGGACGTCCGCCAGTCCATGCAGCGGGTCCGGACGAACCCCTTCCTGCTCCACAAGGACGATGTGCGAGGCTTCGTCTTCGACGTGCACACCGGGCTCCTGCGGGAGATCGATCCGGCCACCTGAGTGACAGACCCGCCGGACGCCGTCAAGAATGCGGGGAGACGTCACCCGGAACCCCTCCGGGGCGGTGTCCGTGTTTCGGGGTGGGCCGGTCATGCGCCAACGGCGTCGGCCCGGAGAAAGGGCCGAGGAGAACCAGGTGACCACGTACGACGACCGAGCGAGCCTCGCTGATCTGACCAGCACGGCCGAGCGGGTCCGCCGGTCGGTCGAGAGCGTGATCGAGGGCAAGCCCGAGGTCGTACGGATCGCGCTGACCGTGCTGCTGGCCGAGGGGCACCTCCTGATCGAGGACGTCCCCGGCGTCGGCAAGACGATGCTGGCCAAGACGCTCGCCAAGTCCATCGACTGCTCGGTCCAGCGCATCCAGTTCACGCCGGACCTGCTGCCGTCCGACATCACCGGCGTCAGCATCTACGACCAGCAGCGCCGCGAGTTCGAGTTCAAGCCCGGCGCGATCTTCGCCCAGATCGTCATCGGCGACGAGATCAACCGCGCCTCCCCCAAGACCCAGTCCGCGCTGCTGGAGTCGATGGAGGAGCGCCAGGTCACCATCGACGGCACCACCTACGCCCTGCCCAGCCCGTTCATGGTCGTCGCCACCCAGAACCCGGTCGAGATGGAGGGCACCTACCCCCTCCCCGAGGCCCAGCGCGACCGCTTCATGGCCCGCGTCTCCGTCGGCTACCCCAGCCCCGAGGCCGAGCTCCAGATGCTCGACGTCCACGGCGGGCTCTCCCCGCTCGACGACCTCACCGCCGTCGCGCACGCCCACGACGTGGTCAAGCTGATCGAAGCCGTCCGCGAGGTGTACGTCGCCGCACCCGTACGCCGCTACGTGGTCGACCTCGTCTCCGCGACCCGCAGCCACCCGGACCTGCGCCTGGGCGCCTCACCCCGCGCCACCCTGCACCTGCTGCGCGCCGTCAAGGCCTCCGCCGCCCTGTCCGGCCGGGACTACGTCCTGCCCGACGACGTCCAGCAACTGGCCGCCCCCGTCCTCGCGCACCGGCTGCTGCCCACCGCGCAGGCGCAGCTGAACCGGCGCACCGCCGAGCAGGTCGTCCACGACATCCTCCAGCGCACCCCCGTCCCCGCCGCGCACCCTCGCGGCGAGATGCCGCCCGGCGCGGGCGCCCGGAGCTTCTGATGGCGGCCGGTGCCCCGCACGGCGCCGGCGGGCAGGTCAGGGACCCCGGCGGGCTGCGCGCCTCGCTGGCCGGACTGACCACCCGGGGCCGCTCGTTCCTGGCCGCCGGAACCGCCGCCGCCGTCTGCGCGTACGTACTCGGCCAGGGCCAGCTGCTGCGGGTCGGGCTGCTCCTCGTCGCGCTGCCGCTGATCTGCGTCCTCGCCCTGCACCGCACCCGCCACCGGGTCACCGCGACCCGCCGCCTGAGCCCGCCGCGGGTGCCCGCCGGCGGGGAGGCCCGGGTACAGCTGCGGCTGGAGAACGTGTCCCGCGTCCCCACCGGACTGCTGATGCTCCAGGACCGGGTGCCCTACGTACTCGGCCCGCGGCCCCGCTTCGTACTGGACCGGGTCGAATCCGGCGGCCGCCGCGAGGTGTCGTACCGGGTCCGCTCCGACCTGCGCGGCCGCTACCCGCTCGGCCCCCTCCAGCTGCGCCTGACCGACCCCTTCGGGCTGGTCGAGCTGACCCGCTCCTTCACCGCCTACGACACCCTCACCGTCGTCCCGCGCACCCAGCCCCTGCCCGCCGTCCGGATGACCGGCGAGGCGGGCGGCTACGGCGACGGCAGCCGCCGCTCGCTCGCGCTGGCCGGCGACGACGACGTGATCCCCCGCACCTACCGGCGCGGCGACGACCTGCGCCGGGTGCACTGGCGTTCCACCGCCCGCTACGGCGAGCTGATGGTGCGCCGCGAGGAGCAGCCCCAGCGCACCAAGGCCACCGTCCTGCTGGACACCCGCGAGCTCGCCTACGAGGGCGCCGGCCCCGACTCGGCCTTCGAGTGGGCCGTGTCGGCCGCCGCCTCGACCCTGCTGCACGTCCTGGAGCAGGGGTTCTCGGTGCGGCTGCTGACCGACACCGGCGACTCCGTGCCCGGCGAGGGCGGCGGTGGCTTCTCCTCCGGCGGGCCGGAGTCCGCCGAGGCCGCCGGGCTGATGATGGACACCCTCGCGGTCGTCGGGCACTCCGACGGGAGCGGGCTGGGCCGCGCCTACGAAGCGGTCCGCAGCGGCGGAGCGGGCCTGGCCTCCTCCGGCGGCGACGGCCTGCTCATCGCCTTCTTCGGCGACCTCGACGAGGAACAGACCGGGATGGCGGCCCGGATGCGGCAGCGCAGCGCGGGCGCCGTGGCGTTCGTACTGGACTCCGCGACCTGGACCGGAGCGCCCTCGCGGGCGGAGGAGCGGCTGCGCAGGCTGCGGGACGCGGGCTGGTCGGCACTGGCCGTCCCGCCCGGCGCCGCCTTCGCCGAGCTGTGGCGGCAGGCCGGGAACGCTCCCCTCGGCTCGCAGACCAACGGAGGCCGGGGATGAGCGGGCGCACGCGGGTGACGCTCTTCGGAATGCTGGCGACGCTGCTGACCTCCTGGTCACTGGCCCCGCTGGTGGAGTCCTCCGGCTGGCTGCTCCAGGCGGCCGCCCTGCTCGGCGTACAGGCCGCGGTCGGGGCCGGCGGGCGGCGGGTGCCGCTGGCCCGGTGGCTGACGGTGGCGGCGCAGCTGCTGGTGTCCCTGGTGCTGCTCGCGTTCCTCTTCGCGGGGAAGGCCGAGTCCGCCGGGGGCGGGCCGCTGTCCTTCCTGGTCACGGACTTCGGGGCGTTGTTCCGGCAGGGCGTGCGGGACGTGGGCGAGTTCGCCATACCGGCCCCGCTGACCGATGGGATCCGGCTGCTGCTGCTGGCCGGGGTGCTGCTGATCGGGCTGCTGGTGGACGTGCTCGCGGTGACGCTGCGGACCGCCGCGGCGGCCGGGCTGCCGCTGCTGGCGCTGTACTCGGTGGCCGCCGGGCTCTCCACCGGCCAGGGCGGCTCCTGGTTCGCGTTCCTGCTGGCCGGCGCGGGCTACCTGATGCTGCTGCTGTCGGAGGGCCGCGACCGGCTGGCGCAGTGGGGCCGGGTCTTCGGCGGCGCCCCGAGCACGCGGGTGTCGGCGGCCTCCGGGTACGGGGGCGGCGGCCGGGCCGTGGCGCCCGTGCGCTTCGGGCGCCGGATCGGCGTGGTCGCGCTGGGCGTGGCCGTGGCGGTGCCGGCCGCGCTGCCGTCGCTCGGCGGCGGGCTGCTGGGCACCCCGGGCGACGAGGCGGGCGCCTCGGGCCGGGGCGGCGGCACCATCTCCGCGGTGAACCCGCTGGTCTCGCTGCAGAGCAGCCTGAACGCGCAGGACAACCGGGTGGTGCTGAAGTACCGCACGGACAGCCCCCAGCTCGGTGAGCAGTACCTGCGGATCCTGGCGCTGGACGAGTTCAACGGCGTCAAGTGGGAGGCCTCCGGCCGCCCGCTGACGGACGTGCCCGAGCGGCTGCCGAACCCGACGGGGCTGAGCGACCGGGTCCGCGAGGGCGCGACCGAGGTACGGACCTCCGTCTCGGCGGCGGACACGTACGCCCAGCGCTACCTGCCGATGCCCTACCCGGCCACGCAGATCGACATCCCCGGCAAGTGGCGGTACGAGCCCGCCGGCCGGACCCTGGTCGGGGACCAGCTGGGCAAGGACCGCTTCCAGAACGTGCAGGGCGCGCAGTACACCGTACGGAGCCTGCTGCTGCGGCCCACGGCCGCGCAGCTCCAGGCCGCCCCGTCCCCGAACCCGCTGGTGCGGGAGGAGTACACGAAGCTGCCGGACAACCTGCCGCCGGTGGTGGCGGAGACGGCGCGGAAGGTCACCCAGGGCGCGCAGGACGACTACACGCGGGCCGTGCGGCTCCAGGACTTCTTCGCGGTGAACGGCGGCTTCCGCTACGACACCAAGGTGTCCTCGGGGACGGGTTCGCAGGCCATCGCCCGCTTCCTCGCGGACAAGGAGGGCTTCTGCGTCCACTTCGCCTTCTCGATGGCGGCGATGTCCCGCTCCCTGGGCATCCCGGCGCGGGTGGCGGTCGGTTTCACCCCGGGCGAGAAGCAGTCCGACGGCAGCGTGAACGTCTCCATGCGCGACGCCCACGCCTGGCCCGAGCTGTACTTCGAGGGCGTGGGCTGGACCCGGTTCGAGCCGACGCCCCGCTCGGGCATCTCGCTGCCGGACTACAGCCGCGCCGAGACCCCGGCCCCGCAGCCGTCCGCGCCGTCCGCGCTGCCCTCGCAGTCCGCGTCGGCCCCGGCGCCCATGCCCTCGCAGGCCGAGGCGTGCCCGCCGGAGCTGAAGAAGCTCGGCGAGTGCGGCGTCCCGGCCGCCCGGCAGAACACCGGCGGGGGAGCCGGCGGCTTCCCGGTGGGCGTGGTCCTCGGCTGGACCGGCGCCGCCCTCGTGGTCCTGGCGCTCCTGCTGCTGCCGCTGCTGTGGCGCCGCCGGGTCCGCGAGCGGCGGCTGGCCGCCCCGGACGTGCTGGCCGCCTGGCAGGAACTCGGCGACAGCGCCTGGGACGTGGGCATCCCGCCCGACGGGGCGCTGTCCCCGCGCCGGGCGGCGGGCCGGGTCGTGGTGCTGGGCAAGCTGGACGGTGAGCCCGCGCAGGCGGTGCACCGGGTCGCGGGCGCGGTGGAGCGGGCGCTGTACGCCCCGCCCGGCGCGGACGTCTCGTACCCGGAGCTGGCCGCCGACGTCCGGCTGGCCGGTACGGCCCTGCTGGCGGCCGTGGGCCGCCGGGCCCGGCTGCGCGCCCTGCTGCTCCCCCGGTCGGGAGCCCGCGTCACCGCCGCCGCCTCTGCCCGCGCTTCGGAGGCCTCGGCCCGGGTGGGCGCGGCCACCGCCCGCCTCCGGGGCCGCGGCTGACCCCCGGCGGGGCCGGCGGAGAAACGGAAAACGCCGGTGCGGCACGGGCTCGTTCCCCCCGAGCCCGCCGCACCGGCGTTCCGTCTTCCCGGCCAGGGACCCGGTCCGCTCCGCGGCCCCGTGTCCGCGGTGCGGGCCGAGCGGCCCTGTCCATGGCTTCCAGTCTGCTGTCTTCGCAGGTCGGAGCCCATCCGTACACGTACTCATCTGTACGTCTAGGTACGGATACTCAGTTCTACGCCGCCCGGCCCCCCGCACGGCACCGCCGACCGGGGGGTCAGCGGCTTCCGCTCACCCGTCCCCGCAGCAGCAGCGACAGCGCCGAGTGGACGTCGTCCAGGGACCGCTCGCGCTGGAAGGCCTGCCAGTCCAGTGCGGCCACCAGCACCATCCCGACCAGCGCGGCCGCCGTCAGCGGCACGTCGATCTCGGCGCTGAGCTCCCCGCGCTCCACGCCCTCCCGCAGCACCGACTCGACCACCGCCACCGCCTCGCCCCGCACCACCATCAGGGTGGACTGCCAGGCCCGGTTGGTCCGCCAGAGTTCGGCGACGTACAGCTGGGTGAAGGCCGGGTACCGGTCGATGAAGACCAGGCCCGCGCGGATCATCGCGTCGAGGGCTTCGATCCGGCTGCCGCCGCGCGCCTCGGTCCCGTCCGCGGCGGCCCGCAGCGAGGCGGTCAGCAGCCCCACCCCGTGCCGCAGCAGCTCCTCGAAGAGCTCGGTCTTGCTCGCGAAGTTGTAGTACACGGTGCCCTTGGCCACGCCGGCCCGCTCGGCGATCTCGTCGACCGTGGTCGCGGAGAAGCCCTGCTCGGCGATGAGGGTGACGGCCGCCTCGTACAGCTTCTGCCGCGTGGCCTGCCGCCGGGCGCCGCCGGCGGTGGTGCTGCTGCTTTCCATGGCGCTGATTCTCACAGGTCAACAGCCCCTTACAGGCTCAGTTCCGGGTGCAGCCGGTCCATCGTCCACACCTGCTTGCCGCGGGCGGCGAGCGCGGTGAGGGCCAGGGCCCCGGCCGTGAAGGCCGCCAGGACCGCGCAGCCCTGCCACACCGGCGTGAGGTCGCCGCCCGTGATGAGGCGGCGCAGGCTCTCGACGATGTACGACATCGGCAGGTACGGGTGGATTCCGTTGAAGAAGTCCGGGCTGGTCTGGACGGGGTAGGTGCCGCCGGCGGAGGTCAGCTGGAGCATCAGGACCGCGAGGACCAGGATGCGTCCGGCCGCGCCGAACTTGGCGTTCAGCCACTGGATGATCGCCGCGAAGCAGGCGGTGACCAGGACCAGGAAGCCGATGGTCAGCGCCGGGTGGGCCATCTTCAGGCCGAGGCCCGGGGCCCAGTGGAGTACGGACATCAGCGCGCCCACCTGCGCGGCGCCGAGGCCGACCACGGGCAGCCAGCCCGCGAGGGCGATCCGCCAGGGCGAGGAGCCGGCGGCCAGGGCCCGCTTGTTCATCGGGGCGATCAGCATGTAGGCGACCATCGCGCCGACCCACAGCGACAGCGGGATGAAGTACGGGGCGAAGCCGGTGCCGTAGTTGGGCGCCTTGTGCAGGGCCTGGTTGGCGAGCTGCACCGGGTCGGCCATGACCTGCGTCCGGGCGTCGCGCTGCTGCTGGTCGTAGTCCGGGATCTTGCCGACGCCGTCGTGCAGGCCGCCGGCGAGCTGGCCGCTGCCGTCGACCAGTTTGAACATGCCGCCGTTGAGCTGCTGCGCGCCGTCGCCGAGCTTGCCGACGCCCTCGCCCAGCTTGCCGGAGCCGCCCGTGGCGGTGCCGATGCCCTTGTGCAGCTCGACCATGCCGGCGGCGACCTTGTGGGCGCCGTCGTTGAGGGCGTTGGCCTTGGTGACGGCCGCGTCGAGGTCGGCGGCGAGGCCGGGGGCCTTGACGGCGAGTTCGCGGGCCTTGGCCTCCAGGTCCGTCAGCTGGCCCTTGAGCTTGGTGACGTCGCCCCTGGAGTTGCCGAGGACCGTGTTCACGTCGCCCGTCAGCAGGGCGGCCTGGGCCGCGTCGTCCTTGATCTTCTTCTGCAGGTCGCAGAAGCCCGCGGGCAGCTGGGGATCGGGCTTGACGCAGTACCGGGTGTAGTTGGTGTCCGCGAGGCCCGAGACCTGCTTGGTGATCGCGGCTGCGGCCGGGGCCTTCTCGACGGCCTTGTCGAGGTGACTGTTGACGACCTTGGCGGTGTCGGCGACCAGCTTGGCGGTGTCGGCCAGGTTCTTGGGGTCCTTGACGAAGGGGCGGGCCTTGTCGGCGGCGCCGTTGACCACGTCGGCGACCTTCTGGGTGCCGTCGGCGACCTGCCGGGAGCCGGTCTCCAGCTTGCCGGCGGCCTCGTTGAGCTTCTTCAGGCCGCCGGTGAGCTCCCCGGACTTCTCCTTGGCCGTGTCGAGGCCGTCGGCGAGGTCCTTGGCGCCCTGCTGGGCCTTGCCCGCGCCGTCCTTGAGCTTGTCGGCGCCGTCGGCGGCCTCGGCGGTCTTGTCGTGCAGGTCGGAGAAGGAGACGAAGATCTTGTCGAGGAACTTGCGGGAGGCCTTGGTGGAGGCCGCCGAGCGGACCTCGGAGAAGACGGTGCGCGAGATCGAGCCGACGATGTAGTTGTTGGCGTCGTTCGTGTGGACCTGGAGGGCCCCGGTGGTGGGGTCCGCGCCGCCGCTGGAGGCGATCTTCTCGCTGAAGTCGGCGGGCATGGTCAGGGACAGGAAGTACGTCCCGTCCTCCAGGCCCTTCTCCGCCTCCTCCGCGCTGACCTCGCGCCAGTCGAAGGTCTTGCGCTCGCGCAGGTTCCGGGTGATCTCACCGCCGACGTCGAGGTGCTCGCCGTTGACGTCGGCGCCCTTGTCCGCGTTGACGAGCGCCACGGGCACCTTGTCGAGGCGGCTGTACGGGTCCCAGAACGACCAGAGGTACAGGGCCCCGTAGAGCAGGGGCAGCAGGAGCAGCGCGACGAGGGCGGCCCGGGGCAGCTTCCCCCGCCCGAACCGCTTCAGCTCAAGCGCGGCCAGTTTCGGCGAGCGCATCGTCCGCCCCCTTCGTGTCTTCGTCTTCGTCTTCGTCGTTGTCGGTGCCGGCGGCGGGCCCGGGCTGCGCGGTGGCGGGCTCCTCCGGCCCGGGCTCCTCCGGCCCGGGCTCCTCCGGCCCGGGCTGCGCGGTGTCGGTGGCGGCGGGGTCCGTGTCTTTGTCCGGGGCGGCCAGGCCCCAGGTGATCTTCGGACCGTCGGCGCCCGCGGCGGCGGGCCGGGGCGCGGGCGCGGCCTTCCCCGTGTGCCCGCCGGACTTCGACTTCGCGGTTGCGGCCGCATCGGCGTCCGGTTCCGCCCCGGTGCGCAGCACCGTCACGCCCTCCGGGGCCTCACTGCACACCGCGATGACGGTCGTCCCGCGGTCGGCGACCGAGCGGAGCAGGGCCCAGGCCTCGGCGCGTTCGGCGTCCGAGAGCTTGAGGTCGAGGTCGTCGAGGGCCAGCAGCCGGGGGCCGCCCAGCAGGGCGATGGCCATGGACAGCCGTACGGCCTCCAGGCGCTCCAGGTCGCGTACGGAGGTCCGCTCCCCCTTGGGCAGGGTGGCGGGGTCCAGTCCGACGGCGGCCAGGGCCTCGTCGATCCGGGTCCGGGCGGTGGCGCGGCGGTCGCCGCGCGGGCTGCGCAGCAGGGTCCGCAGGGGAGCGTCGTAGCGCCGCTGGAGCATGGCTCCCTCGCGGAGCTGCTCGGCGACGGTGAGGGACTGGTCGAGGTCGTTGACCCCGGGGACCGGGCCGAGGGCGGCGATCCGGCGGACCGCGGCCATCTTCTTCGGCAGCCGGTGGCGGCCGATCTCGGCGTGGCCCTCGGTGGCCTTCATCCTCCCCGTGAGGGCGAGGAGCAGGCAGGTCCGGCCGCTGCCGGAGGGGCCTTCGAGGGCGATGAGCGATCCGGGGGCCGCGTCGATCCCCACGCCCCGGAACACCCAGCCGCGCGGGCCCCTGAGTCCGAAGCCCTCGGCCTTGACGGCGGCGCCGTGCGGGCTGTCCACGCCCCTCCCCCTCCTTTTGAACTGACCAGTCAGTTCAAAAACTAGCAGGTTCGGGACCACGGGGCGCCCACGAGGGGGCTTTTGGCGGGATTCCGGCGGAGGCCCGACCGGCCCCGAGCAGGCCTCCCGCGGGGCCCGCCACCCGCCTCCGGAACCCCTTCCGCGGAAACCCGCAGGTCAGCGGGATTGTCAGTGGCGACCGTCACGATTGACCCACGAACACAGACACCGGCAGCACGCCGAACACCACGCAACGACAGGAGGTTCGTCATGGCCACACCGTCCCCGTCCCCTGTCCACCCCGTCCCGCGCAGGGCGTCCGCCCCGCCGGCCGCCCTCGACCTGCTCGCCAAGGCCCGCAGCGGCCTGGCCGAGGCGGCCCTGCTGCCCCGGCCCAACGAGCGGTACGCCACCGCCCACCTGGCCGCGCTGCGCACCGCCGCGGCCGTGCTCGCCGCGCGCGGGCGCCCCGAGCCGGCGAACCCCCGGCGGCGGCCCCGGATCCGCAGCGCGTGGGAGGTGCTGCCGGAGATAGCGCCGGAGCTGACCGAGTGGAGCGCGCTGTTCGCCTCGGGTGCGGCCCGCCGGGCCCGGGCCGAGGCCGGGATGCCGGACGCGGCGAGCGGCCGGGACGCGGACGACCTCGTACGGGAGGTGGGCATGTTCCTGCGGCTGGTGGAGCGGATGCTGGCGCTCCAGCCCGTGGCGCAGGTCCTTCCACAGCCTCGCCCGGAGCGTCCGGACGCCGGATGAGCTGGCCGGTCGGCTGAGGCAATAGGGTGGGGCACGCACCGCCCCACCCTTACGCGCCGAGGAGCCACCAGCCGTGTCGGACACTTCCCGCCCCCGCGCCTCCCTCCGCACCGCCGTGGTGTGGGAGGTCCTCAAGGAGGCCCTCGACCGCCGGGTGAAGGCGACCGGGCGGGAGGCACTGGAGGTGCTGGACACCGGCGGCGGCACCGGCAAGTTCGCCGTTCCGGTGGCCCGGCTGGGCCACCGGGTGACCGTGGTCGACCCCAGCCCCAACGCCCTGTTCGGGCTGGAGCGCCGGGTCGCCGAGGCCGGCGTCGCCGATCTGGTGCGCGGGGTCCAGGGCGACGCCCAGGGCCTGCTGGACGTCGTCGAGCGGGACGCGTACGACGTGGTGCTCTGCCACGGCGTGCTGGAGTACGTGGACGACCCGGCCGAGGGCGTGGCCAACGCCGTCGCCGCCCTGCGCCCCGGCGGCATCCTCAGCCTGCTCGGCGCCGGCGTCGGCGGGGCCGTGCTGGCCCGGGCGCTCGCCGGGCACTTCACCGAGGCCCGCACCGCCCTCACCGACCCGGCCGGGCGCTGGGGCTCCGGCGACCCGGTGCCGCGCCGCTTCACCGCCGAGCAGCTGGGCGCCCTGGTCGGGGACGCCGGCCTGGAGGTCGGCGCGGTCCACGGCGTGCGCATCTTCGCCGACCTGGTCCCCGGGGTGCTCGTGGACACCGAGCCCGGCGCGGTCGAGGCGCTGCTGCGTCTGGAGGAGGCCGCCGCCGAGCTGCCCGCCTTCCACGCGGTGGCCACGCAGCTGCACGTCCTGGGCGAGAAGCCCGCCTGATCTGCGGGCTTGCTCGGACGGGCTTCCTGCGGATCCCCTCCCTTCCGGCGCGCCGACACGTATGATCGGGTGCACCGGTCGGCATGGCGGACTGCTCATTGGGGAATAAGCGCCTCAATGACCGCCTTGGCGCCGGTACGTTCGAAGCCCCCGTTCGTTCGGCACCGGTCCGGCTCGCCGGATCTGCCGGGTGCGGTGGTTTGCAGAACGTGGCGTAGAGGGCGGGTATCACGGGGGCGATTCCCCGCCTATCCTGAAGGGGACCCCTGGTCGCTACCCCCCGCGACCGACGGATGAGGAGGACTCCCGTGCCGCTCTCGGAGCACGAGCAGCGAATGCTCGAGCAGATGGAGCGAGCGCTGTACGCCGAAGACCCCAAGTTCGCGACAGCGCTTGAGGGCAGTGGACTGCGCACGTACACCCGGCGACGGGTCTACCAGGCAGTCGTAGGCATTGTGGTGGGTATCGCGCTCCTCATGACTGGTGTGATCTGGCAGGAAGTGCTCTGGATCAGCGTGGTGGGATTCCTCGTCATGCTGGCCTGTACGGTCCTCGTGGTCACCGGTTGGCGCAAGGCACCCAAGCCTGGCGAGCAGCCCGTCTCCGGAAGTGCAGGCGGTTCGGCCCGTGGCCGCAACCGGCAGCGTCGGTCGATGATGACCCGTATCGAGGAACGGTGGCAGCGCCGCCGAGACGAACAGGGGCAGTAGCCCCGCACACACTCCGTCGGTGAGGGGACGGCCGCGCGACCGCGGGCGTCCCCTCACCGTTTCCTGCCACCTGATCGCCCGCGCTGCGGCATGCTGATCAGATGAGTGTCCTCCCCCTGGTCTTCACCAGCGGCTGGGCCAGCGGGATCAACGCCTACGCCGTGGTCCTGCTGCTCGGCGTCTTCGGCGCGACCGGCCTGTCCGACGAGGTCCCCGCCTCGCTCCAGCGCACCGACGTCCTGATCGTCGCCGCCGTGCTGTTCCTGTGCGAGGCCGTGGCGGACAAGATCCCGTACGTGGACTCCTTGTGGGACACCGTCCACACCGTGATCCGGCCCGTCTCGGGAGCGGTGGTCGGCGCCCTCCTGGCCGGGCAGAGCGGCTCGCTCTCCGACCTCGCCGCCGGCGCCGTCGGCGGCTCCACGGCGCTGGCCAGCCATTTCGTCAAAGCCGGCACCCGCATGGCGGTCAACACCTCACCCGAGCCGTTCAGCAACATCGTGCTGAGCACCGCCGAGGACCTCGGCGTGGGCGCCATCGTCACCTTCGCCATGTTCAACCCCCAGGCGGCCGCGGTCATCGCGGCCGTCCTGCTCCTCATCGGCCTGGCCCTGATCGTCTACCTCTGGAGCCGGATCCGCCGCTTCCGGCGGCGTCGGGCCCAGCGCCGCGAGGAGAAGCAGCTCGCCGCCGCCCGAACGTTCGGCGGGGCACCGCCCGGGTGACCGGCAGACCTCGCTCGATAGGCTCAGCGCCATGGCAAGAATTGCGGTGATCGGCGCCGGCATGGGCGCGATGGCGACGGCGGCCCGGCTGGCCGTGGCGGGCCACCAGGTGACGGTGTACGAGCGCGGGTCCACGTACGGGGGTGCCGTCGGCCGGTACGAGCGCGACGGCTTCGCCTTCGACACCGGACCCGGTCTGCTGCACCTGCCCGCCGTCTACCGCGACCTGTTCGTGAAGACCGGCAAGCGGCCGCTGGAGGACTGCGTCGACATGGTCCAGCTGGACCCCGCGGTCCGGCACGTCCTGGACGGCGCCGCCGTCACCCTCCCGGGCGCCTCCCGGGGCGGGGTCGCCACCGCCCTCGACGAGGCCTTCGGCGCGGGCGCGGGCGAACGCTGGAACGCCCTGCTGGGCCGGGCCCGCGACACCTGGGACGCCACCCGCCGCCCCCTCCTGGAGGAGCCGCTGCGCCCCGACTGGCAGGTGCTGGGCCGCGACCCGTACCCGGCGCTGCGCGGCAGCGGCCTGCTGCGCCGCCGTACTCCGACGCTGGCTGAGGTGGCCCGCCGCGAGCTGGGCGGCGGGCTCGGCGAGCTGCTGGCCGGACGGGTCCTGGCGTACGGGCTGGACCCCGACGCGGCGCCCGCCGCCGCGGCCGCGCTGCCGTACATGGAGCAGACCTTCGGCAGCTGGTACGTCCGCGGCGGAATGCGCGAGCTGGCCACCGCCGTGTACGAGCGCTGCCGGGAGCGGAAGGTGGAGTTCGTCTTCGGCGCCGACGTGCGCTCGGTGCTGACCGGCGACGGCAGGGCGGCCGGGGTGCGGCTGGCCGACGGCACCGAGGCCGCCGCCGACCACGTCGTGTGCGGCATCGACCCGAGGCAGCTGCCGGGCGCCTCCGTGCCCCGGCCGCGCGGCGGCGTACCGGCCCAGGGCGGCGAGGTGCCCGGGCGGCTGACCCTGCTGCTGGCGCTGAGCGGCGCCCGCCCGGCGGACGCCGTCCACCGCACGCTGGTGCACTCCCCCGGCTCCGCGGGCGTCCGGCTGGTCACGGTGCTGCGCCCGGACGACCCCGCCACCCGGCCCGACGCGGACCACGAGGCGGTCACCGTGAGCGCCGTGTGCGGCCCCGCGGGCGGTGCGGCGGTCCCGGACCCGGAGAAGCTGCTGGACCTCGCCGCACGGGCCGTTCCCGGGCTGCGCAAGCGGCTGCTGTGGCAGGAGGTGCGCACCCCGGAGGACGTGGAGGCGGCCACGGGTGCGCGCGGCGGCTCGGTGCCGGCGCCCGCGCTGCCGGGGGACGGCGGCCGGATGCTGTACCCGGCGAACACGACGGCCCTGCCCGGGCTGTACCTCGCGGGCGGCTGGGCGCACCCCGGCGGCGGGCTCGCGCACGCCGGTATGACCGGGGCCCTGGTGGCCGGGCTGATCGTGGAGGGGGCGGAGTTCCGGGGCTCGCAGTGAGCCCCGGCCCGCCGGGCTCCCGTCAGTGGCGGTACTGGCCGCCGTACTCCCCGTTGCCGTTGCCGGGGTACGGGTACGGGTACTCCTGCGGCTGCTGCGGGTCCTGGTCCGGGTAGGGCTGCTGCGGGGCCGCGTCGGTGGCGCGCTGCTGCGGGACCCAGACCCCGCCGGGCGGGGTGTCCATGGAGTACTGCTGCTGGGCCGGGTCGGCGTAGGGCGGGTAGGCCGCGCCGTCGTAGGGCGGGGCCGGCGAGACCTCGCCGCCGGTGCCGATGTACGGGTCCGAGTAGGCGGCGTAGACCTGCTGCTCGCCCCCGGGGTAGTAGCCGCCCTGGGCCTGCTGCTGGTCGTAGTAGGCCGCGTACTGGTGGGCGTCCTGCTCGGCCGTGGTGAACGGCGAGGCGAAGGGGGTCTCGGCGCCGGGCTGCTGCGGCTGCGGCTGCTGGGGGACGAAGCTCTGTATCCCGTACGAGCCGGTCTCCTCGGGCACGGGCTGCGGGGTGAACACCGCGTCCTGGGGCCCGGTGTCCCCGCCGGGGCCCTGGTCCCGGGCGGCGTACTCCAGCCCGGTGACCTCCAGTGCGGGCTCCGGGGCCGGTGCGCCCCCGGAGCGGCGGCGTCTGCTCTGTGCCTCGCCCGGTGCGGGCCGCCCGCCCCGGCGCAGTGCCCAGCCGGCCACGAAGCCCTTGCGGAAGGACAGCGTGACGAGGGTCTGGCCGACGGCGAACGCGGTCGCACCGACGGCGATCACGATCACCGACGGCAATATCACCCCGGCCACCACCCCGACGAAGCCGGTGAAGGCGAGCAGGCGCCAGCGCAGCCGGGCCTTGTACTGCATCAGGACCTCGGCAAGCAGCCACAACGCGACGATGCCGAACGCGATGTAGAGGACCGTCATTCCCATGCAAGGCCCCTCTCGGTACGGCCGCCCGCGCGGGAAGGAGGAGACGGCCGGTCAGGCCCGCTGGTGCAGGCCCAGGTTCTCGTAGATTTCGAGGGTCGCCGTGGAATTGTTCAGCGTGATGAAGTGCAGTCCCGGAACACCCTCGGACAGCAGCCTCGCGCAGAACTCCGTGGCGAACTCGATGCCAATGGAGCGTACAGCGGCCGGATCGTCCTTGACGGCGAGCATGCGCTCTTTGACCGCGTCGGGGAAGACCGCGGTGCTCAGTTGCGGCAGCCGGTCGAGCTGCTTGATGCCCACAACAGGCATGACCTCGGGGATGATCGGGGTTTCGCAGCCCGCCTTGGCGACGCTGTCGCGCAGCCGCAGATAATTCTCGGGATCGAAGAACATCTGGGTGATCGCGTAGTCCGCACCCGCGCGGCACTTGTCCACGAAGTGCCGGATGTCCGTGTCCCAGTCCTCCGAGCGCGGGTGCATCTCGGGGAAGGCGGCCACGCCGACGCAGAAGTCGCCGGACTCCTTGAGCAGGCGCACCAGGTCGGCCGCGTAGTCCACGCCCTCGGGGTGCTTGACCCAGGGCCCCATGGGGTCGCCCGGCGGGTCGCCGCGCAGCGCGAGCATGTTGCGGATGCCGGCGTCGGCGAACTGGCCGATGACGTGGCGCAGCTCGGCGACGGAGTGGTCCACCGCGGTCAGGTGCGCGACGGGCGTCAGGGTGGTGTCGGAGGCGATCTGCTGGGTGGCGCGTACGGTGCCGCCCCGGGTGGAGCCGCCGGCCCCGTACGTGACGGAGACGAAGCTCGGGGAGACCGCCTCGATCCGGCGGAGGGCGTTCCAGAGGTTGCGCTCGCCCTTCTCGGTCTTGGGAGCCCAGAACTCGAAGGAGAACGAGGCTCCGGACGCGAGGAGGTCGCGGACCGTGTGTGCACGGTCCGACCAGGTGGAAGCGGTACCAAGGGCCATACCGGCAGGTTAGACGCGCCCCGGCGGACACCGAAGCGCTGTCCACAAGCTGGACAGATTTTTGGACACCCCCGTGCCGTCAGCCGAGACGGGCGCGGACCCTCTTGGCGAGTTCGGCGGCGGCCGCACCGGGGTCCGGGGCCTCGGTGATGGCCCGGACGACCACGACGCGGGTGGCGCCGGCGTCCAGGACCTCGTCCAGGTTGCCGCCGTCGATGCCGCCGATGGCGAACCACGGGCGGTCCTGGACGAGGGAGGCCGCGTACCGGACGAGGTCGAGTCCGGGGGCGTGGCGGCCGGGCTTGGTGGGGGTGGGCCAGCAGGGTCCGGTGCAGAAGTAGTCCACTCCGGGCTCGGCGACGGCGGCGTCCACCTCGGACTCGGCGTGGCAGGAGCGGCCGATCAGGACCCGGTCGCCGAGGATGGCGCGGGCGGCGGGGACGGGGATGTCGCCCTGGCCGAGGTGCAGGACGTCGGAGCCGATGGCGTGCGCGACGTCGGCGCGGTCGTTGACCGCGAGGAGCTTGCCGTGACGGCGGGCGGCCTCGGCGAAGACCTGGAGGTGTTCGAGCTCCTCGCCCGCCTCCATGCCCTTGTCGCGGAGCTGGACGATGTCGACGCCTCCGGCCAGGACGGCGTCCAGGAACTCGGGGAGGTCGCCCTGCCGCTTGCGTGCGTCCGTGCACAGGTAGAGCCGGGCGTCGGACAGCTGCTGCATGGGAGTACCCCCCTGGTGGTGACGGTGTGCGGGCGGGCCGAGGTTACCCGGCCCGCCGCATCCGTGGGTCAGCCGGTCAGAGGGCGAGCGCCTGGGCGCGGCGCTTCACCTCCGTGCCGCGGTTCTCCCGCAGCGCCTGCACGGGGGTGCCGGGCAGGGAGGGGTCCTCGGTGAAGAGCCACTCCAGCATCTCCTCGTCGGAGAAACGGTCGTCCCGCAGTACGGTCAGCAGTCCGACGAGGCCCTTGACGACCTTGTCGCCGTCGATGAACTGCGCCGGAACCTGCAGGGCGCGGTTCTCGCCGCGCCGTACGGCGATCAGCTGCCCTTCCTTGACCATCTGGCGGACCCGGGTCACCTCGATGTCGAGCATCTCCGCGATGTCGGGGAGGTACAGCCAGGAGGGGACAAGGGCATCGATCTTTGCGTCAATCTCGGTCACGGGCACAAGCCTGCCACTTCGGGCGGGCCGCCGGTACCTGGCCCCGTCCGTCCGGGGCCGGGCCGGGGGCCGGACGGGGCTTCCCGGGGCCGGACGCGGCCGGCCGGGCGGGCCCACCCGGCCCCCGGGAGGCGTCAGGCCAGGGCCGACTTCAGCGGAACGGCCGGGTCCGCCACCTTGGCCGGGTCCACGGGCGCGCCGGTCTCGATCAGCTTGCGGCCCTGCGCCAGGTCCCGGGGACGGCCCACGGCCAGTACGGCGGCCAGCGCTCCCCCGCGCAGCCAGCACACCGACCAGGTGGGGCCCGCCGGGTCGCCGCGCCACACCAGGGCGTCGGCCCCGCCGTGGTGGCCCGCGTACTGGACGAAGCGGCCGAACTGCTCGGACCAGAAGTACGGCACGGGGTCGTAGGCCTGGACGGGCTCCCCGGCCAGGATGTTCGCCGCGACGGCCCGGGGGCCCTGGAGGGCGTTGTCCCAGTGGTGGACGAGCAGCCGCGCACCGTAGCGGGCCGACGGGAAGGAGGAGCAGTCGCCGACCGCGTACACGCCGGGGAGCGAGGTGCGCAGGTACGCGTCCGCGGTGACGGAGCCGTCTGCGCCGAGCTCGATCCCGGTGCCGGCGAGCCAGTCGGTGGCGGGCCGGGCTCCGATGCCGACGACGACGGCGCCGGCGGGCAGCTCGCGGCCGTCCGCCAGCAGGACCCGGCCCTCCTCGATCCCGGCGACCTTCGCGCCGGTGAGCAGGGTGGCGCCGGCCTCGGCGTACCAGCGGGCCATCGGCTCGGCGACCTCGGCGGGCAGGGCCCCCGCCAGTACCCGGTCAGCCGCCTCGACCACCGTGACGGCGCAGCCGGCCTCGCGGGCCGCGGTGGCGAACTCGGCGCCGATCCAGCCGGCCCCCACCACGACGGTCTCCGGGGCGGCGGCCAGCACCGGGCGCAGCCGGGCGGCGTCGTCGAGGGTGCGCAGCAGGTGGACCCCCGGGACCCCCTCGGTGCCGGGCAGGGTCAGCGGCACGGCTCCGGTGGCCAGCACGAGGACCTCGTACGGGACCGGGCCGGCCTCGGTGTCGACCTCGCGGGCGCCGGCCCGGAGCCCGGTGACCTCGATGCCGAGGCGCAGGTCGATGCGCAGGCCCTCGAAGTCCACCTCGAACGCGGAGTCCTCGGCCTTGCCGAGGAGCACCGCCTTGGAGAGCGGGGGCCGGTCGTAGGGCTGGTGGGGTTCGGCGCCCAGCAGGATCACGGGGCCCTCGTAGCCCTGTTCCCGCAGGGCCACGGCGGTCTGCACGCCGGCCATTCCGGCGCCCACGATCACGACACCGGGGTTCGTCTGTTCCGTCTGCTCACTCACGCGGCCCAGCCTAGTGAACTGACGATCCGTCAGGAACAGTGGGCCGGGAGATCGCCGGGCGGGCACCGGGGAGGCAGCCTTACCCGACTCCGGCGCCGGGGTTAACCTGGCCACCGTACCTATCGCGGGAGTCCGGGCGCACCGGGCTGAGAGGGAGGCTGGCCGGCCTCCGACCGTACGAACCTGATCCGGGTCATGCCGGCGAAGGGAGGGGCTGGACGCCCATGCACTCATCTCGGAACGGATCCGACAGGGGATTCGACGTCCTCGTCATCGGGGGCGGCATCATCGGCCTGGTCACGGCCTGGCGGGCGGCCCGGCACGGGCTCCGCACCGCACTCGCCGACCCCGACCCCGGCGGCGGCGCCGCCCGCGTCGCCGCCGGCATGCTGGCCGCCGTCACCGAGCTGCACTACGGCGAGGAGACCCTGCTCGGCCTCAACCTCGCCTCCGCCGCCCGCTACCCCGGCTTCGCCGCCGAGCTCACCGAAGCCAGCGGCGGCATGGACCTCGGCTACCGCGCCTGCGGCACCCTCGCCGTCGCCCTCGACGCCGACGACCGCCTCCACCTGCGGGAACTCCACACCCTCCAGCGCCGCTGCGGCCTGGAGTCCGAGTGGCTCACCGGCCGCGAATGCCGCCGCCTGGAGCCCATGCTCGCCCCCGGCGTACGCGGCGGGCTGCGCGTCGACGGCGACCACCAGGTCGACCCCCGCCGGCTCGCCGCCGCCCTGCTGGCCGCCTGCGAGCGGGCGGGCGTGGCGATCCACCGGGCCCGCGCCGAGCGGCTCCTCGTCACCGCCGACCGGGCCTCCGGAGCCCTGCTCGACGACGGCACCGAGCTGCGCGCCGACCAGGTGGTACTGGCCGCGGGCTCGCTCAGCGGCCGGCTGGCCGGCGTACCGGCGGACGCGGTACCGCCCGTACGGCCCGTCAAGGGACAGGTGCTGCGCCTCGCCGTACCGCCCGCGTACGCGCCCTTCCTGTCCCGGACGGTGCGGGCCGTCGTACGCGGCAGCCACGTCTACCTCGTGCCGCGCGAGAACGGCGAACTCGTCGTCGGGGCCACCAGCGAGGAACTCGGCTGGGACACCACCGTCACCGCCGGCGGGGTGTACGAGCTGCTGCGCGACGCCCACGAACTGGTGCCCGGCATCACCGAGCTCCCCCTCGTCGAGACCCGGGCGGGCCTGCGCCCCGGCTCCCCCGACAACGCGCCGCTGCTCGGCCCCACCGACCTCCCCGGCCTGCACCTGGCCACCGGGCACTACCGGAACGGGGTGCTGCTCACCCCGCTCACCGGCGACGTGATGGCGGAGCTGCTGACCACCGGCACCGTGCCGGAGATCGCCCGCCCCTTCACCCCGCGCCGCTTCTCCTCCACGCGTCAGGAGTCCTACGCATGACCATCTCCGTCAACGGCGAGCCGCGCGAGGTCGCGGCCGGCACCACCCTCGACGCGGTGGTCGCCACCCTCACCACCGCCCCCTCCGGCGTGGCCGCCGCGCTCAACGAGACCGTCGTACCGCGCGGGCAGTGGACCGCGACACCGGTGGACGAGGGCGACCGGATCGAGATCCTCACCGCGGTCCAGGGAGGCTGAACCATGGCTGACGACGTCTTCACCCTGGGCGGCCGCACCTTCTCCTCCCGGCTGATCATGGGCACGGGCGGGGCCCCGAGCCTGGACGTCCTGGAACGCGCCCTGATCGCCTCCGGCACCGAGCTGACCACGGTCGCCATGCGCCGCCTGGACCCGACGGTGCAGGGCTCCGTCCTGTCCGTACTGTCCAAGCTGGACATCGCCGTCCTGCCCAACACGGCGGGCTGCTTCACCGCCGGCGAGGCCGTGCTCACGGCCCGGCTGGCCCGGGAGGCGCTCGGCACCGACTGGATCAAGCTGGAGGTCGTCGCGGACGAGCGCACCCTGCTGCCGGACGGCGTCGAGCTGCTGGACGCCGCCGAGGTCCTGGTCGACGAGGGCTTCACGGTGCTGCCGTACACGAATGACGACCCGGTCCTCGCCCGGAAGCTGGAGGACGTGGGCTGCGCGGCCATCATGCCGCTCGGGTCGCCGATCGGCTCGGGCATGGGCATCCGCAACCCGCACAACTTCGAGCTGATCGTCGAGCGCGCCGGGGTCCCGGTGATCCTGGACGCGGGCGCGGGGACCGCCTCGGACGTCGCCCTGGCCATGGAACTGGGCTGCGCGGCCGTCATGCTCGCCTCGGCGGTGACGCGTGCGCAGCAGCCGGCCCTGATGGCGGCGGCGATGCGCGACGCCGTCTCGGCGGGCCGCCTGGCCCACCGCGCGGGCCGCATCCCCCAACGCCGCTTCGCCGAAGCCTCCTCCCCGGTGGAGGGGCGGGCGGTACTGGACCCGGAACGTCCGGCGTTCTGAGGGGGCGGGGGGTACGGGGCTTGCAGCGCGGGCGGGCGCGTGTGCGTACGCAGCTTGCGGCGCGGGCCCGCTATCTCCGTTTGCCCACCCGCCCCCCGTCTGCGGGCCGGTGGGTCAGGAGGCGGGGTGCCGGCTGGGCGGTGTCACAGTCGGTTTGGGGGTTTCCCGTCAGTCCCATCGTCCTTCCGTGTCGTGCCGGTCCCTCAAGGGCGCTCACTGCGTTCGCGTCGCTTCGCGATGGCCTTCGGCCACCCTTGACCGACCGACCCGCCCCGGAAAGCCGAAAGACTGCCGGGAAACCCCCAAAAGAACGGCACGGTCCATGGTTGAAGGAGCGGCCCTGTCAGGGATGAGGCGACGGGGCCGGGCGCCGGCCCGCCGGGCATCCGGGCCCGTTCAGCCCTCGCCGAGGACCGGGGGCCCGGCTACCTGCACGAAAGGACGATCAGAGCGCCGTGGGAAGCGGGCAACGCGTGAGATCGCTACGCGCTCCTCGAATCTCGGCGACTGGCGGCCGTCTGGGGCTGGTCCGTGAACAGTTGACGTCCGTCGTGGCTTCGCACCTGGGGGCTGCTCACTACCGCTCCGGCTACTGAGATGGACTGACGGGGCGTTGAGCCCTTCGGCGGCGTGCTCATCGGTCTCAACCGAGGCTGTCCGTACGCTCGGCCAGGGCTCGCAGTTCGTCGGATGCGCTACGGCCTGCGCTGAGCAGGAGATCCCTGATGGCCATCCGGGCTGCAAGGTGGGTGCGGATCATTTCAGGTGCCAGCTCCTCGGCGCGCAGCAGGCAATCCAGTGAGTCCGCCTGCTGGCGGCGCTGTGCGTGGGCTCGACCCATGTCCATCAGCAGGCGCGCCTGCCGCTCGGTGGACAAGCCGTCCGCGTGGAGCCCCTTGGAGAGGTCGAGGGCCTCGCCGGCGTCTCCGAGGTCGACGGCGGTCGAGACGGCCTGGATCTCCACGTTTGTGGGGCCGAACTCAAGGTTGAAGTCGTTGCGGTCTCCACCCAGCCGTCGGGCGACGCTTCGAGCGGCCTCGATCTGCTGCCGCGCGGAGGATCTCTCACCCGCGCGGGCGTGCACGAGCGCCAACACCAGGTGCAGCGACCCCAGGACGGAAAGGTTCTGGGGCTCGTCGCCTCTGGCGTTTTCGAGGGCGCTGATGGCCGTGGTGGCAGCGCGCTCCGCCTGGTCGAGGTGCTTCAGGCGTACGAAGGCGTGGCACAGGCGGTAGATCCCGGCGAAGACGCTCAGTGGGTTGTCCGAAAGCTCGGCCGCGCGGATCGCCCGGTCCGCTGCGACCCATGCTGCGTCTGCCTCGTGCTGGCGCACGAAGGCTGCAGCCAGGGCTTGGTAGGCCCTGGCCAGCAGATCGTGCAGTTCGGGTGCGTGATCAGGCGACGCCGTACGACAGGCCAGCTCCAGCCTCGGGACCAACGCACTCATTTCCGCACTCAGTTCCGCGAACCGAGCGCTGTGGGTGAGCGTCCAGATCCGGTCCACCGACGAACGGAGGGCCAGGAGCTCGTCCGGCCGGAAGCCCTGGCGTGGCTTGAGGAGGACATCGAGCGCTGGATGTCCGGACAGCACCAGACGGGCCTGATCCAGGTCGTTCGTCTCCGACGCGGGCGAAGCCGCAACCTCGGCCGGAGGCGGTGCGTCGGGCTGGAGGACCTGGAGCGGCACGCCGAGGCCTTCAGCGAGAAGCCGCAGCACGTCCAGGCGGTTCACCGGCTGGATGCCCCGCTCGACCTGCGACAGCCAGCTCGCCGTGCGGCCGATGGCCGCAGCGAGTTCTCCCTGCTTCATGCCCTTCTGCCTGCGCAGATCGGCCACGCGCGCCCCAAAGACGCGCCGCTCCTCGGAACTCACTGCCGTGCCGCCACCTTCCCGGCGATCGCGTCGAGGAACGTGACCTCGACACCGGCAAGGTACTGGTCCCGCTGGGCGAGGAAGTGCTTGGTGTGCGGCTGCGCCTCGTGGGCGTCGAAAGCCGCACGGTCCGCGTACAGCTCGTAGAACACACGCACCAAGGGCTCACCCTCCGGAACGTGGACTACATAGGTCAGCGTGCCGGGCTCCGCGCCCTTGATGCCCTCCAGGGTGATCGCACACAGCTCGTCGAATGCCTTCGCGGCTCCCTGATCGCGCAGGGAGAAGCGCACAACCAGGCCGAATCCCTCGCTCATACGTGCTCCTTTCGAGTCGCAGACAGTGTCGCAGGCACGCAGACATCCTGCGACTAACAGTTTCCCTTGATTCGCAGAAACACTGTGAGTAACGTCGTAGTCACTCTGCTACCGAATGTGAGCAAGAAGGAGGACGGGCATGCCTCAGGTCCCCGTGGACAGTAGCGATGACAGCCAGCCAAGGACCGTGGCTGCGACCGTCGCGCCCAGCGCCGACCTGCTCGACCGCGCGCTGGCCGGCTGGGAGCGCTTCCTGAGCACGTTCGAGGCGACGTCCGATGAGTGAGTGCTACGAGTACGTGCCGCACCGGCTCCTCCGACAGCGCGTCCGCGATATCGCCTCGGGTGTCGAGGGTGTGCTGATGGCGGTGATCAACGAGAACGTCTCCGACACCTGCATCGAGCACTGGATGGAGCTCGCCTACATTCGAGGCGCTTCCGGTCGCGAATTCACCACCGCCGTCGCCAACGTCGAACCCGCCTACGACCAGCCCCGGACGGCCGTCAGTCGCCGGGATCAGAGAAGCGCGTAGCGATCTGGTGCGCTTGCCCGCTTCCCGCGGCGCTCTGATCGTCTTTTGGTGCGGGTATCAGCCCAAGACGGTCGCCGGACGCCGTGCCGGGAGGAGCGCGTAGCGATCTGGTGCGCCTGGGTGCTCCGCAGGGGGCTCTGATCGTCCTTTGGTGCAGGTAGTCGGGCCCCCCGGCCCTAGGCTAGGCCGCCAAGGGGCCCGGATGCCCGGCCGGCCAAGGCCCGGCACCTCGCCTCATCGCTGATACGGCTGTCCCCTCCCCTTGGACCGTGCCGTTCTTTTGGGGGCTTCCCGGCAGTCCTTGTCTTTCCGGGGCGGGTCGGTCGGTCAAGAGTGGAGCGAAGCGACATCGCGCAGCGACGCGACGAAGGAGCGCTCTTGAGGGACCGGCACGAACCGGAAGGACGATGGGACTGACGGGAAACCCCCAAGCCATCCCTGACACCGCCCAAGGGAATACCGCTCCCCGGCCCGCCGGCCCGCAGACGAGGGGGCGGGTGGGCAACCATCGACCCGCCCCGCCCCGTCGAGGGGGAGATAGCCGGCCCGCGCCGCAAGCCCCGTATGCCCCGTACACCCCCACCACCCCCCCTCATGTCACGGCTGCGCTGCAAGCGTGGACACCCCGGACGGCTCAAACTCACCGGCTCGTAGAATCGCCGGGTGGATACGACCCTGGATGACCCCCTCGTCGGGCGCGTGCTCGACGGCCGCTACCGCGTCGACGCCCGTATCGCGGCGGGCGGAATGGCGACGGTCTACCGGGCCGTCGACACCCGCCTCGACCGGGTGCTCGCGCTGAAGATCATGCACCCGGACCTGGCCGCCGACGCCGTCTTCGTCGACCGTTTCATCCGCGAGGCGAAGTCCGTGGCCCGCCTGGCCCACCCCAACGTCGTGGCCGTCTTCGACCAGGGCACCGACGGGCCGTACACCTACCTGGCCATGGAGTACGTCTCCGGCTGCACCCTGCGCGACGTCCTGCGCGAGCGCGGCGCGCTCCAGCCGCGGGCCGCGCTCGACATCCTGGAGCCGGTCCTCGCCGCACTCGGCACCGCCCACCGGGCCGGTTTCGTGCACCGGGACATGAAGCCCGAGAACGTCCTGATCGGCGACGACGGCAGCGTCAAGGTCGCCGACTTCGGCCTGGTCCGCTCCGTGGACTCGGCCACCAACACCACCGGCTCCGTCCTCGGAACCGTCTCCTACCTCGCGCCCGAGCAGATCGAGGACGGGATCACCGACACCCGCGTGGACGTCTACGCCTGCGGTGTCGTCCTGTACGAGATGCTCACCGGCTCCAAGCCGCACACCGGCGGCACCCCCGCCCAGGTGCTGTACCAGCACCTCAACGAGGACGTTCCGCCCCCCTCGGCCGCCGTCCCCGGGCTGTCCGCCGCGCTCGACGAGCTGGTCGCGCACGCCGCCTCCCGCAGCCCCGAGCTGCGCCCGTACGACGCCGCCGCCCTGCTCGGCCTGACCCGGGAGGCCCGGGAGCGGCTGAGCGAGGCCGAACTGGACGCCGTACCGCCGCAGGCCCGGGCGCAGGAGCGGTCCGCCACCGAGGACCGCACCAGCGTGATCCCCCGGCCGGTGGGACCTGGCGGGCACGTGCACCACACCTCCCGCCTGGAGCGCCCGCACGCAGCCGAGCAGCAGCCCGCCGCCCCGGCGCGGCGGACGGCGCCCCCGCGCGGGGTGCTCCTCGTCATCGCCGCGGTCCTGCTCGTCCTCGGCATCGGCGGCGGCGTCTGGTACATCAACTCCGGCCAGTTCACCAAGGTCCCGAACCTCCTCGGCAAGACGGAGGCCCAGGCCCGCGACGAGCTCTCGGCCGCCGGCCTCGGCGTCAAGAAGATCGACCGGAAGTTCAGCGAGGCCTTCGAGCGCGGAACGGTCATGGCGACCGACCCCGGCGGCGGCAAGCAGATCCGCGGCAACGACGCGGTCGTCCTCACCGTCTCGCGGGGCCCCGAGGTCGTCAGCGTGCCCGACCTCAAGGGCAGGCCGTTGGAGGAGGCCAAGGCGGAGCTGACGAAGGCGGGGCTGGCCCCCGGGATCGTCACGCAGGCCTTCAGCCAGGACGTCGCCCAGGGCTCGGTGATCAGCACCGACCCGGCGGGCGGCCAGAAGCGGGCCCCCGACACCGCGGTCGCGCTCCTCGTGAGCAAGGGCCGCCCGGTGCAGGTCCCGGCCGTCACCGGCAAGCCCGTCGACCAGGCGCGGGCCGCGCTGGAGGCCGTCGGCCTGAAGGTGGAGACGGCCGCGGACCAGGTCAACTCCCCCTCCCCCGCCGGTACGGTGGCCAACCAGTCGGCCGCAGCGGGCACCTCGGCCGCCGCGGGCGACACGGTCACGCTGACCCTGTCCAAGGGCCCCCGCCAGGTCCAGGTCCCGAACGTCACCGGCCAGGACGTGGAGGTGGCCCGCAAGACGCTGGAGGCCCTGGGCTTCAAGGTGAAGGTGGACCGCCCCTTCCTCTCCTTCAGCAGCACCGTGGACACCCAGTCGGTGCCCGCCGGCCAGAGCGCGCCCGAGGGCAGCACGATCACCGTCAAGACCAAGGGACTCTGAGTACCAGTGACACGCAATCCCGTGGGCGGGCACGTCCCCGTCGCCGGCGGGCTGGCCTCGGTCGGCCTCACCTACGCCCGCGAGATGGGCGCGGAGGCCGTGCAGGTCTTCGTCGCCAACCCGCGCGGCTGGGCCACCCCGACCGGCAACCCGGCGCAGGACGAGCTGTTCCGCGCCCAGTGCGCCGAGGAGTCGATCCCGGCGTACGTGCACGCCCCGTACCTGATCAACTTCGGCTCGCACACCGAGGCGACCGTGGAGAAGTCGGTGGAGTCCCTGCGCCACTCGCTGCGCCGGGGCCGGGAGATCGGCGCCCTCGGGGTGGTCGTGCACACCGGCTCGGCCACCGGGGGCCGCCCGCGCGAGGCGGCGTACGAGCAGGTCAGGGAGCACATGCTGCCGCTGCTGGACGAGCTGACGCACGACGACGACCCCTTCCTGCTGCTGGAGTCCACGGCCGGGCAGGGCTCCTCGCTGTGCTCGCGCGCCTGGGACTTCGGCCCGTACTTCGAGGCGCTCGACCGCCACCCGAAGCTGGGCATCTGCCTGGACACGTGCCACATCTTCGCGGCGGGGCACGACCTCGCCGAGCCCGGCGGCACCAAGCAGACGCTGGACCTGCTGGTGGAGACGGTGGGCGCGGGCCGGCTGAAGCTGATCCACGCCAACGACTCCAAGGAGGGCGTCGGCGCCCACAAGGACCGGCACGCCAACATCGGGCAGGGCCACATCGGCCGGGAGGCCTTCGCCGAGCTGTTCTCGCACCCGGAGATGGACGGCGTACCGCTGATCATCGAGACGCCGGGCGGCAAGGAGGGGCACGCGGCCGACGTGGCGCTGCTGAAGGAGCTCCGCGACCTCCACTGACCCCCTGAAGATCTGTTGAGGAATACCCTAGGGGGGTATACGGTTCTGTCGTATCGACGGGACCGCCACCAGGCGTTCCCCTCAGGCTTCCGGGGGTTGTCATGGAGCACGAGAACCACCAGCACCACGCAGACCACCAGCACCACGGAGCCGAGCACCAGGGCCGCGCCGGCCACGCCGCCCGTGCCGGACACGGCCACGACGCCCACGGCGCCCACGGCGCCCACGGCGGCAAGGTCAGCTGGGCCATGGCGGCCAAGGCCACCCTGCACTGCCTGACCGGCTGCGCCATCGGCGAGGTGCTCGGCATGATCATCGGCACCGCGCTCGGCTGGGGGAACGTCCCGACGATGATCCTGGCGATCGTCCTCGCCTTCTTCTTCGGCTACGCGCTCACCCTGCGCGGGATCCTCGCCGCCGGCGTGGACCTGCGGTCGGCCATCCGGGTGGCGCTGGCCGCGGACACCCTGTCGATCGCCGTCATGGAGCTGGTCGACAACGGGGTGATCGCCCTGTGGCCCGGCGCCATGGACGCCCACCTGTCGGATCCGCTCTTCTGGACGGTGCTGGCGATCGCGCTCGTCGTCGCCTTCGTCCTGACCACCCCGGTCAACAAGTGGATGATCGGCCGCGGCAAGGGTCACGCCGTCGTCCACCAGTACCACCACTGAGCCACCGCCAGGGGTACCACCCAGGGGTACCGGCGAGCACCACCGACCCGCGGCGGCCCGTGAGCTACAGCTCCGGGCCGTCGCCCGGTTCCTCCTGGTACGAGTAGCGCTGCTCGCGCCAGGGGTCGCCGATGTTGTGGTAGCCGCGCTCCTCCCAGAAGCCCCGGCGGTCGGCGGTCATGTACTCCACACCGCGGACCCACTTGGGGCCCTTCCAGGCGTACAGGTGCGGGACCACGAGCCGGAGCGGGAAGCCGTGCTCGGCCGTCAGCAGTTCGCCGCCCATGTGGGTGGCGAAGACGGTCCGGTCGGAGGCGAAGTCGGCCAGTCTCATGTTGGAGCTGAAGCCGTACTCGGCCCACACCATCACGTGCGTGACCTGCGGGGCCGGCGGCGCCAGGGCCAGTACGGTACGCGCCAGCACGCCGCCCCATTCGGCACCCGGCATGCTGAACTTCGTGACGCAGTGCAGGTCGGCCACGACCGAGTCGAACGGCAGGGCCGCGAACTCCTCGTGGTTCCAGCAGTGCTTCTCGCCGTCGGCGGTCGCACCGAAGACGCGGAACTCCCAGCGGTCCGGCTTGAACTTGGGCACGGGACCGTAGTGGGTGACGGGCCAACCCCTCTGCAACCGCTGCCCCGGGGGGAGCTCGAGCTGCTCTGCTCCCGGAGATTCCCGGCTTTCCGGCTGACCCATGCCTCCATGGTGACAGACGTGGCGGGGTGGTCACGACCAGGTACGACCCGATTCGGGCAAGTCCCGGCAACTCCCACTAAGGAGGCACTTACTGGACGCCCCAGGACGGCAGTGCAAGGATGCGCGCACTGCCCAGTCACTAGCTGACATTGCCTGGAAGGAGCCTCTGCGATGCAGGGCGACCCCGAGGTCCTCGAATTCCTCAACGAGCAGCTGACCGGCGAGCTCACGGCCATCAACCAGTACTGGCTGCACTACCGCATCCAGGACAACAAGGGATGGACCAAGCTCGCCAAGTACACGCGTGAAGAGTCCATCGACGAGATGAAGCACGCGGACAAGATCACCGAGCGCATCCTGATGCTCGACGGTCTGCCGAACTACCAGCGCCTCTTCCACGTGCGCGTCGGACAGACGATCACGGAGATGTTCCAGGCGGACCGGCAGGTCGAGGTGGAGGCCATCGACCGCCTCAAGCGCGGCATCGAGGTCATGCGCGGGAAGGGCGACATCACGTCCGCCCGCCTCTTCGAGGAGATCCTGGCGGACGAGGAGCACCACATCGACTACCTCGACACCCAGCTGGAGCTCATCGAGTCCATCGGCGAGGCGCTGTACATCGCGCAGCTCATCGAGCAGCCGAGCTAGCAGCCCTCAGGCCGCTTCGGCCAGCTCCGGACCGGACGCCGGCCCGGGGTCGGCGGCGAGGACCGCCGCGGCGCTGCCCTTCTCCAGCAGCTCCCGGCGGGGGCAGGCCCCACGGCCGAGGATGCCCTGGATGGTGCGCACGCAGGAGCCGCAGTCGGTGCCGGCCTTGGTGGCCGAGGCGATCTGGCGGGGGGTGCAGGCCCCGGCAGCCGCGTGTTCCTTCACCTGCTTGTCGGTGACCCCGAAGCAAGAGCAGACGTACACGCGGTTCACCTCCCTGGAGCGGAACGGTTCGGCGGGCCATCCCCTATTCGGTGAGGCTTACCTAACCGTACCCAAACTTAGGGTCCCCTAAAAGACCCTGGTACGACGATGGGGCGCGGATCACATCGATCCGCGCCCCGTCGTCGTAGGAAGGTACCTACTGATCGCGACTACTGGTCGCGGTACATCTCGGCGACCAGGAACGCCAGGTCCAGGGACTGGCTGCGGTTGAGCCTCGGGTCGCAGGCCGTCTCGTAGCGCTGGTGCAGGTCGTCGACGAAGATCTCGTCGCCGCCGCCCACGCACTCGGTGACGTCGTCACCGGTGAGCTCGACGTGGATGCCGCCCGGGTGGGTGCCCAGGCCCTTGTGGACCTCGAAGAAGCCCTTGACCTCGTCGAGCACGTCGTCGAAACGGCGCGTCTTGTGGCCGGAGGCCGCCTCGAAGGTGTTGCCGTGCATCGGGTCGGTGACCCACGCGACGGTCGCACCGGACGCGGTGACCTTCTCGACCAGCTCGGGGAGCTTGTCGCGGACCTTGTCGGCGCCCATGCGGACGACGAAGGTCAGCCGGCCCGGCTCGCGCTCGGGGTCCAGGCGGTCGATGTACGTCAGCGCCTCGTCGACCGTGGTGGTCGGGCCGAGCTTGATGCCGATCGGGTTGGCGATCTGCGAGCAGAACTCGATGTGCGCGTGGTCCAGCTGGCGGGTGCGCTCACCGATCCAGACCATGTGGCCGGAGGTGTCGTACAGCTTGCCGGTACGGGAGTCCGTACGGGTCAGCGCGCCCTCGTAGTCCAGCAGCAGCGCCTCGTGGGAGGCGTAGAACTCCACCGCCTTGAACTCGGCCGGGTCGGTGCCACAGGCCTTCATGAAGTTCAGGGCGTTGTCGATCTCCCGCGCGAGCTGCTCGTAGCGCTGCCCGGACGGGGAGGACTTCACGAAGTCCTGGTTCCAGGCGTGCACCTGGCGCAGGTCGGCGTAGCCGCCGGTGGTGAAGGCGCGCACCAGGTTCAGCGTCGAGGCCGACGCGTGGTACATGCGCTTGAGCCGCTCCGGGTCCGGGACGCGGGCCTCTTCGGTGAAGGCGAAGCCGTTGACGGAGTCGCCGCGGTAGGTCGGCAGGGTGACGCCGTCGCGGGTCTCGGTGTCCTTGGAGCGCGGCTTGGAGTACTGGCCGGCGATGCGGCCGACCTTCACGACGGGCACGGAGGCCGCGTACGTGAGGACGGCGCTCATCTGGAGCAGCGTCTTCAGCTTGGCGCGGATGTGGTCGGCGGACACGGCGTCGAAGGCCTCGGCGCAGTCACCGCCCTGCAGCAGGAACGCCTCGCCCTTGGCGACGGCTCCCAGGCGGGCGCGCAGCTGGTCGCACTCGCCCGCGAAGACGAGCGGAGGATACGACTCGAGGTCCGCGACGACAGCGCGCAGGGCCTCGGCATCGGGGTACGAAGGCTGCTGCGCCGCGGGAAGGTCTCGCCAGGTCGCCTTGGCGGCGAGGGCGTGGGTATCAGCGTTCACGGTCACCTCGTACACATTACGTCGTCAAACGCCGTGTCCGGCCGGACGACCACCTGGTGAGACGGTGTCGTTCGGGTTTCGTTCGAAGGTCCGGGGGCCGGGGATTAACGGAATGCAAGGTTCACATGTCCGAAAGGGTCAGATGCGGCGGGACGGCGTCCCGGTGGGCTAGGGTGCCTCCCATGTACGCGCACGCCAACCTGAACTGGTGGTGGCCCGCTCCCGGCGGCCCACTCCTCTCGCGTACCCACTGACACGAGCGAAGCGAAGGCCGCCCCGAGGGGCGGCCTTCTGCGTATGCCGACACGGGCCGTCCCTCCCCCTCCGAACCCATCCGGAAGGACGCCCCATGAACCACCCCACGCCCCGGCCCGATTTCGACCTCGCCCGGCTCCTCAAGGACTCCGCCCCGCCCTTCGCGCTGCTGCGCCGGCGGACCCCGGGCCGCGACCACGACACCGTCGAGGTGCTCCTCGGCCCCGTCCACGAGGCCGGCCGCCTCGCCGACCTGCCCGTACGGGAGCTCCCCACCCTGGCCCTGGTCCCGTTCCGGCAGATCTACGAGCGCGGGTTCGACGTGCGCGACGACGGCACGCCGCTGGCCGTGCTGGTTGCCGAGGAGGCGTACGAGATCCCGCTCGCCGCCGCCCTGGCCGGGCTCCCGGACCACGGCGTCCGGGTGGACGGCGGCGGCTTCGACGTCCCCGACGAGGAGTACGCGGCCACCGTCGACCGGGTGATCCGCGAGGAGATCGGCCGCGGCGAGGGCGCCAACTTCGTGATCCGGCGCACCTACGAGGGCCGGATCGACGGCTTCGGCCGGGCCGACGCGCTGGCCCTGTTCCGGCGGCTGCTGGAGGGCGAGCGGGGCGCGTACTGGACGTACGTGGTCCACACCCCGGACCGCACCCTCGTCGGCGCCAGCCCCGAGGTGCACGTCCGGATGTCCGGCGGAACGGTCGTGATGAACCCGATCAGCGGCACCTACCGCTACCCGGCCTCCGGCCCGACCGCCGAATCGCTCCTCGCCTTCCTCGCCGACCGCAAGGAGACGGAGGAGCTGTCGATGGTGGTCGACGAGGAACTGAAGATGATGTGCACGGTCGGCGACATGGGCGGGGTCGTCGTCGGCCCGCGCCTGAAGGAGATGTCCCACCTCGCGCACACCGAGTACGAGCTGCGCGGACGCTCCTCGCTGGACGTCCGGGAGGTGCTGCGGGAGACCATGTTCGCGGCGACCGTGACCGGCTCGCCCGTACAGAACGCCTGCCGGGTGATCGAGCGGTACGAGAGCGGCGGCCGCGGCTACTACGCGGGCGCGCTGGCACTGCTCGGCCTGGACGCGTCCGGCGCCCAGACCCTGGACTCCCCCATCCTGATCCGCACCGCCGACATCGCCCCGGACGGGGCGCTGCGGGTGCCGGTCGGGGCCACCCTGGTGCGCCACTCGGACCCGCTCGGCGAGGTGGCCGAGACCCACGCCAAGGCCGCCGGGGTGCTGGCGGCCCTGGGCGTACGGCCGGCCGCGCCCCGGCCCGCCTTCGACGGGGCCGGCCTGGCCGACGACCCCCGGGTGCAGGCGGCCCTCGCCTCGCGGCGGGCGGACCTGGCGCCGTTCTGGCTCCGCATGCAGGAGCGGCCGGCGGACGCGGGCGGGCACGCGCTGGTGATCGACGCGGAGGACACCTTCACGGCGATGCTGGCCCACGTGCTGCGGGTGGCCGGGCTGGAGGTGACCGTACGCCGCTACGACGAGCCCGGGCTGCGGTCCCTCGCCCTGGCCTGGGACGGCCCGGTCGTCCTCGGCCCCGGCCCCGGGAACCCGGCGGACGCGGCCGACCCCAAGATGCGGATGCTGCGCGGGCTGGCGCGGGAGCTCCTCACCTCCCACCGCGGGGGGCTGCTGGGGGTGTGCCTCGGGCACGAGCTGATCGCGGCGGAGCTGGGGCTGCCGCTGGTGCGGAAGGCCGAGCCGGCGCAGGGGGCGCAGGTGGTGGTCGACCTCTTCGGCACGCCGGAGGTGGTGGGCTTCTACAACACGTACACCGCGGCGTGTGACGCGGAGGCGGAGGCGGAGCTGTCCGCGCACGGGGTGGAGGTGTCGCGCGACGCCGTCACGGGGGAGGTGCACGCGGTCCGCTGCGCGGCGCGGGGCTTCGCGGGGGTCCAGTTCCACCCGGAGTCGGTGCTCAGCCTGCGGGGGGCGGAGCTGGTGTCCGCCGCCGTCCGGTCGGTGGCGGGGGCCGCCGGTCGGCTCGCGTAGCCGGGTCCCGGGGGCCGGGCCGTTCCCTGCCGGGCCGGTCCCCTACCCGGGGTCGGCTCGCTTAGCCGGGGCCTGGGGGCGGGGCCGTTCCCTGCGGGGGGGCCGGTCCCCTACCCGGGGTCGGCTCGCTTAGCCGGGGCCTGGGGGCGGGGCCGTTCCCTGTCGGGCCGGTCCCCTACCCTCCCTTCGCCCGTTCCCCGGGCTGCGCCCGGACCCCTCCTGGGGGCTCCGCCCCCAGACCCTCCCCCGGCTACCGCTGGGAGGTGCCTCCAGGCTGGAGTGCGCGCAGCGCACTTCCAGCCCCGCCGGCGTTTGAGGCGCGGGTCCGGGCAGCGCCCGGGGAACGGTGGAAGGGCGGGTAGGGGACGGCCCGCCGCAGGCGCCCGCACCCGGCACCGGCACCCCGCCCGCGTCAGCCCCCGGGAGGAACAAGGGTGTTCTCGGAGCGGCGCCCCGCCAGGTGGTCCTCCACGTTGCGGACGGTGGCGTCGACGATCTGCCCCACCGCGTCCAGCGTGTAGTACGCCTGGTGGGACGTGACGACCACGTTCGGGAAGGTGACCAGCCGCGCCAGGGTGTCGTCCTCGACCGCCTCCAGCGAGCGGTCCGTGAAGAAGACCCCGGCCTCCGCCTCGTACACGTCCAGGCCCACCCCCGCGAAGCGGCCCGCCCGCAGCTCCGCGACCAGGGCCTCCGTGTCGATCAGCCCGCCCCGGCTGGAGTTCACCAGCACCACGTCGTCCCGCATCGCCTTCAGCGCGGCCGCGTCGACGATGTGGTGCGTGGACTCCATCAGCGGCACGTGCAGGCTGATGAGGTCGGCGGACGCGAACAGCTCGTCCTTGTCCACGTACGCCATGCCCAGCTCCACGCACGCGGGGTTCGGCGCGAGGTCCCAGCCCAGCAGCTTCATGCCGAAGCCGTGGGCGATCCGGGTGAAGGCCTCGCCGATCTTGCCGGTGCCGAGGACTCCCGCCGTGCGGCCCCGCAGGTCGCGGCCCATCAGCCCGTTCAGGCGGAAGTCGAAGTCCCGGGTGCGGTTGGAGGCGCGGACGATCCGCCGGTTCACGGCCAGGGCCAGGGTCCAGGCGAACTCGGCCACCGAGTACGGGGAGTAGTACGAGACCCGGCTGACGGTCATGCGGAGCTGCCGGGCCACGTCCAGGTCGATGTTGTTGAAGCCGGTGGAGCGCTGCGCGATCATCCGGGTGCCGCCGGCGGCCAGGGTGCGCAGGACCCGGCCGTGCAGCTCGGCGTTCACGCTGGAGGACACGACCTCGTACCCGGCGGCGATCGGGGCGGTGTCCTCGCCGAGGAAGACGTCGAGGCAGCGGACCTCGTGCCGCCCCTCGAAGCGTTCCTCGAAGGCGCGCTCCAGGAGGGGCTTCTCGTCGGCGGTCACACCGAAGGCCAGGATCTCCACGCTCGCTCCCCACAGGTCGGCCACGGGTCGTTTCGTCACGATACGACCCGTGGCCCGGGCCCGCTCGGGCCCGCTCGGGCCCGCTCGGGCCCGCCGAGGCGTCGGCCAGGGTGTCAGCCGAAGAAGACCCCGACCTCCTCGTACAGCGCGGGGTCGACCGTCTTCAGCTTCGCGGTGGCCTCCGCGATCGGCACGCGGACGATGTCCGTCCCCTTCAGCGCGACCATCTTGCCGAAGTCCCCGTCGCGTACCGCGTCGATCGCGTGCAGCCCGAAGCGGGTGGCGAGCCAGCGGTCGAAGGCGCTCGGGGTGCCGCCGCGCTGGATGTGCCCGAGGACCGTCGTACGGGCCTCCTTGCCGGTCCGCGCCTCGATCTCCTTGGCCAGCCATTCGCCCACGCCCGACAGCCGGACGTGCCCGAAGGAGTCGCGGGAGACGGCGTCCTTGAGGACCAGGTCGCCGTCCTTGGGCATGGCCCCCTCCGCGACGACCACGATGGGCGCGTAGCTGGCCTTGAAGCGGGAGGTCACCCAGGCGCAGACCTGGTCCACGTCGAAGCGCTGCTCGGGGATGAGGATGACGTTGGCGCCGCCCGCCAGCCCGGAGTGCAGGGCGATCCAGCCGGCGTGCCGGCCCATGACCTCGACGACCAGGACCCGCATGTGGGACTCGGCCGTGGTGTGCAGCCGGTCGATGGCCTCGGTGGCGATGCCCACGGCGGTGTCGAAGCCGAAGGTGTAGTCGGTGGCCGAGAGGTCGTTGTCGATGGTCTTCGGTACGCCGACGCAGGGGACGCCGTACTCCTCGTAGAGCCGGGCGGCCACGCCGAGGGTGTCCTCGCCGCCGATCGCGACGAGCGCGTCGACCTCGAACTTGGCGAGGTTCTCCTTGATGGCCCGGACGCCGTCCTCCGTCTTGAACGGGTTGGTGCGCGAGGAGCCGAGGATGGTGCCGCCCCGGGGCAGGATGCCCCGGACGGCGGGGATGTCGAGCGGGACGGTGTCCCCCTCGATCGGCCCCCGCCAGCCGTCCTTGAAGCCGACGAACCCGTATCCGTACTCCTGCGTGCCCTTGCGGACGACGCCCCTGATCACCGCGTTGAGTCCGGGGCAGTCGCCGCCGCCGGTGAGCACTCCGACCTTCATGGAATCTCCCTTCGCCATGACGGTCACGCTAGTGGTGACCCAGGTCACAGCAAGGGGTCCGGAGAGCGCAATTCCGGTGAAAACACGGGACGTTGCGTAGGCCCCGTTCACTCGTACGGGGAGGCGGGGTGGAAGTAAGTACGACGTACGAACGGGTTACGCGTCGTCGAGCCCGCGCTCTATCGCGTACCGGACCAGCTCCACCCGGTTGTGCAGCTGGAGCTTGCCGAGGGTGTTCTGCACGTGGTTCTGGACCGTGCGGTGGGAGATCACCAGCCGCTCGGCGATCTGCTTGTACGACAGCCCCTTCGCCACCAGCCGCAGCACCTCGGTCTCCCGGTCGGTCAGCTGCGGGGCCTTCGGCTCGTCCGGGGCGGCCGGCGCCGGGTCGGTGGCCAGGCGCCGGTACTCGCCGAGGACGAGGCCGGCCAGCCCCGGAGTGAACACCGGGTCGCCGGCCGCCGTCCGGCGGACCGCGTCGATCAGCTCCTGCGCCCCGGCCGACTTCAGCAGGTAGCCGGTCGCCCCGGACTTCACCGCCTCCAGGACGTCGGCGTGCTCACCGCTGGCCGACAGGACGAGTACGCGCAGCGCGGGATCGGTGCCGACCAGCTCCTTGCAGACCTGCACCCCGGGCATGCCCGGCAGATTGAGATCGAGGACCAGCACCCCCGGCGCCGCCGCGCGGGCACGGCGTACCGCCTCCGGGCCGTCGCCCGCCGTGGCGACGACGTCGAAGCCCGCGGCGGCCAGGTCGCGCGCCACCGCGTCCCGCCACATCGGATGGTCGTCGACGACCATCACCTTGATGTCATGGAGCTCGCTGCCTGCGTCGTTCACTGGGTCCTCCCCCTCGGTACTTTCAGTTCCACTTCGGTGCCCTGTCCGGGGACGGACACCAGCTCGGCGCTCCCGCCGAGGTCGCGCAGGCGACCGCGGATGGACAGGGCCACGCCCATGCGCCCCTCGCCCTCCGCCTGGTCGAGCCGGCCGGCCGGGATGCCCGGGCCGTCGTCCCGTACGGTCACGATCACCTCGTCGCCCCAGTCCTCCACCAGGATCCAGGCACTGGCCCCCTCCCCCGCGTGCTTGCGCACGTTGTCGAGGGCCGCGCCGACCGCCGCCGCCAACTCCTTTGCGGCGGCCGCCGGCAGCACCACCGGCGTGCCCGGCTCGGCGAAGCTCACCCGGGAGCCCGCGTGCGGGGCCAGCAGGGACCGCAGGTCCAGCTCCGCCTCCTCCGCGCCGGGCTCCTCCACCTCGTACGTGTCGACCAACGCGCCGAGCGACCCGTCGCGCGAGACCCGGGAGGGCCGGACCAGTCCGCTGGAGACCAGCGTGCGCAGCGCCACCTCCTGCTCGCCCGCCATCCGGCCGAGCTCGGCGGCCTCGCCGCCCAGCTCGGTGCCGCGCCGCTGGACCATGGCGAGGACCTGGAGGACCCCGTCGTGGATGTCGCGGGCGAGGCGCTCGCGCTCGCGGGTGGCGGCCTCGATCTCCAGGGCGCGGGCCAGGGTGGCCTCACTGGCCCGGGCGACCTCGACGACGTAGCCGATGGCTATGGAGGCGACCCAGACCAGCAGCACGTTGTGCAGGGCGTCCCGGGTGGGGTCGCCGCCGTGGATGACGAGGTTGGCGGCGGCCACGAAGGTCGAGGCGAAGCCGGCCCAGCGCCAGCCGCCCTTGAGGGCGAAGGCCAGGACCGACCCGGCGGTCCAGATGCTGGGGAGGGTGGGGCCGCCCTCCGTGATCCGCTGGTGCGTGTCGGCGAGCGGGGTGAGCAGGATGCCGGTCAGCGCGACGGCGAGGTCGGCGACGAGGAAGCCCTTGGTGCAGCTGGCCGCGTTCGCCACCCGGCGGTGGGTGGCCAGCGTCCAGACGGCGAGGAGGGCCAGGTAGCCGACCGCCACCCCGGGCCGGTCGAACTTCCGGTACGCCGCGGCGAACAGCAGTGCCGCGTAGACCATGGTGAGCAGCCGGTACGCCGTCAGGGCCCGCCACAGCGGCTGCTCGACCGACATCCGTACGACGCGCTCGCGCTTCGCCATCTCCCCCACCCGCCCCGTTCCCGCGGGCACGGCCTCCCGGCCGGCCCGCCGCGCGCGCTACTCCGCGCCCGTCTCTCCCTTGGCCTTGTCGGCTTCGGCCTTCTCGGCCTTGGCCGCCTTGTCGGCCGCCTTGCCGCTCTCCTTGGCCGCCTTCTCCGCGTCCGCGATCTGCCGCTTGGCGGCCGTCGCGTAGATGTCCACGTACTCCTGGCCGGAGAGCTTCATGATCTCGTACATGACCTCGTCGGTCACCGAGCGGAGGATGAAGCGGTCCCCGTCCATCCCCTGGTAGCGGCTGAAGTCCAGCGGCTTGCCGATCCGGATGCCCGGGCGCATCAGCTTCGGGACCACCTTGCCGGGCGGCTGGATCTTCTCGGTGTCGATCATCGCGACCGGGATCACGGGGGCACCGGTGGCCAGCGCCACCCGGGCCAGGCCGCCCGGCTTGCCGCGGTAGAGGCGGCCGTCGGGTGAACGCGTCCCCTCGGGGTAAATACCGAACAGCTCCCCGCGCTCGATGACCTCGATGCCGCTCTTGATGGCGGCCTCGCCCGCACCGCGCGCGCCGGAGCGGTCCACCGGGAGCTGGCCGACGGCCTTGAAGAAGGCGGCCGTCAGCTTGCCCTTGACCCCCGGGGAGGTGAAGTACTCGGCCTTCGCGATGAAGGTCACCTTCCGGTCCAGTACGGCCGGCAGGAAGAAGGAGTCGGAGAAGGACAGGTGGTTGCTCGCGAGGATCGCCGGCCCCTCGGCGGGAATGTTCTCGAGGCCCTCCACCCACGGCCTGAAGGCGAGCTTCAGGGAACCCCCGATGGAGAACTTCATTGCGCCGTAGATCAACTCGAAAGCCTTCCTGTGTCTGTCGAACAGACCATATCCCGTGGGCCCGCGCGGAGCGCCCGACGGCCCTGGTCGGTGTCATCCCGGTCGCGTACGGTGAAGTCACACAGCGCAACGCACCCCCCACCCTTCGAAGGAGACCCTGGTGCCCGTCCTCCCTGGAGCAGAGCCGTTCCGCCACGAGGGCGGAGAGGTCGGCGTGCTTCTCTGCCACGGCTTCACCGGTTCGCCTCAGTCGCTCCGCCCCTGGGCCGAGTACCTGGCCGAGCGCGGGCTGACCGTCTCGCTCCCGCTGCTGCCCGGGCACGGGACGCGCTGGCAGGACATGCAGCTCACCGGCTGGCAGGACTGGTACGCGGAGGTCGACCGTGCGCTGCGCGAGCTGCTGGAGCGGTGCGGGCAGGTCTTCGTCTTCGGCCTCTCGATGGGCGGCGCGCTGACCCTGCGGCTGGCGGCCCGGCACGGGGACGCGATCAGCGGCATCGTCCTCGTCAACCCGGCCAACAAGGTGCACGACCCTCTGGCGTTCGCCCTTCCGGTGGCCAAGCACTTCATCCGGTCGACGCCGGGGATCGCCAGCGACATCGCGAAGCCCGGCTCGGAGGAGGTCGGCTACGACCGGGTCCCGACCAAGGCCGCCCACTCGCTGCGGAAGTTCTTCCAGCTGGTGGACACCGAGCTGCCGCAGGTCACACAGCCCGTACTGCTGCTCCACAGCCCCCAGGACCACGTGGTCCCCCCGGTGGACTCGGCGCGGATCCTGTCGCGCGTGTCCTCGACCGACGTCACCGAGACCCTGCTGGAACAGAGCTACCACGTGGCGACGTTGGACCATGACGCGGAGCGGATCTTCGCGGACAGTTACGCGTTCATCGGGCGGCTCGCGAAGAGTGTCGGCAGGGAGGGGGCGGCCAGCGGTGGCTGAGCACGAGGAGTCCTCCGGGGGCGTGCCCCCGCTGGACGAGGAAGCGGCGTGGGCCGCGATCGTCGCCGGGTACGGACAGGAACCCCCGGACCCGCCCGGGGCGAGGCCGTTCCGGCCGATCGAGAACCTGATGCTGCCGGAGGAGGACGTGAAGCCCGAGCCGAAGCCGGAGCCCAAGGCGGAGCCTCCGGCGGCCGAGCCGAAGCCGGAGCCGAAGCCCGAGCTGGGCAGCTCGATCACGTTCGCCCCGGGCGTGGGCGCGGGCGTGCCCGTACCGGCCCCCACGCCGGGCCCGCGGGACCACACCCCCGCCGAGCCGGCGGACGAGGGCCACTTCGTGCCCCCGGAACCGGAGCTGCCGGAGGCGGACACGACGGCGAAGTTCGCCTGGCTCGCGGTGATCGGCGGGCCGGTGCTGCTGCTGCTGGCCGTGCTGCTCCAGTGGGACATGACCTGGTGGCTGACCACCCTGGGCATCGGCGGCTTCCTGGGCGGCTTCGCCACCCTGATCGCCCGCATGTCGGGCGGCGACGACGAGGACGACGACGACCCGGGGCGCGGCGCGGTGGTGTAGGCGGCCGGGCGTACGCGCCTTGCGGCGCGGGCCGGCTGTCTCCCCGCGAGGGGTGCGGGCGGGGCGGTGGCTGCCCACCCGCCTCCCCGTCTGCGGGCCGGTGGGCTGGGGCCGTATCCCCTCGGGCGGTCTCGCAGCTGGTTTGGGGGTTTCCCGTCAGTCCCATCGTCCTTCCGGTTCGGGCCGGTCCCTCAAGGGCGCTCCCTTCGGTCGCGTCGCTTCGCGATGGCCTTCGGCCACCCTTGACCGACCGTCCCGCCCCGGAAAGACAAAGGACTGCCGGGAAGCCCCCAAAAGAACGGCACGGTCCATAGTTGGAGGGACGGGTCCGTCAGGGATGAGGCGACGGAGCCGGGCCTTGGCCGGCCGGGCATCCGGGCCTCTGGATTCCGGGCCGGGGGCGCGCCTATGCGCACGAGAGGTTGATCAGAGCGACCTGCGGAGCCCCCAGACGCGCCAGATCGCTACGCGCTTCTCTTATCTCGGCGGCCGGCGGCCGTCTGGGGCTGGTCGTGGGCGGGTTCGACGTTGGTGGCGGCGGTCGTGAATTCGCGGCCGGTGGAGTTGCGGATGTAGGCGAGCTCCATCCAGCGCTCGATGCCGGTGTCGGAGACGTTCTCGTTGATCACGGCCATCAGCACGCCCTCGGTACCCGATGCGATGTCGCGGACGCGCTGGCGGAGGAGGCGGTGGGGCACGTACTCGTAGCACTCACTCATCGGACGCCGCCTTGAAGGTCGTGAGGAAGCGCTCCCAGCCGGCGCAGGCGCGATCGAGGAGCTCCTGGCTGGCTCTGGCATCGAGCCCTCGCCAGGGCGGTGTTTCCGGTTTGTCGTCTGCATGGAAAGGCATGGGGCGGTTCCTCCGGCTGGCTGGGGTGCTGGTTCGATCGGGCACACCAAGAGGATCTGGTGACATTGGGTACACCGTCGATATCCGCACGGTAATCTCACGGTGGGATGGGGTCCCATCTCGTAGGCGGATGACGGGAGTCGTCGTGGCCACACCCCTGGTGCCGGCTTCCCTGCCCGATTGGGCGTGGGAGCGGGCGGAGGTGCGTCAGGCTCTTCGTGCGCGTGATGTGGGTGCGATGTTCCGCTTCGTGCAGCAGTACAGCGGTGTAAGTCAGGGGCGCATTGCTGCGGCGGTCGGCATGACGCAGGCACGTGTGAACGAGATCATCAACCGTCGCCGTGAGGTGTCGCGTCTCGACGTGTACGAGCGGACCGCTGACGGGCTGGGCATGCCGGATGACGCTCGCCATCTCCTGGGGCTGGCGGCGGGCCGTGAGCGGCGCTCCGGCGGCGCCGCGTTCGATCTCGCGGTGTTTCCAGAAGTCGTCCGCGTGTACTCCGCCCAGGTCTCCGCTAGGGAGGAGATCCAGCAGCAAGCAGGCGAGGCCGAAGAGATCGACATTCTTGCCGTCCGTGGTCTTGGTCTGGTCGGCCTGAAGGACTCAATGCTGCGAACTCACCTCGCGAGGAAGGCCAGTGATATTCGTGTCCGGGTGCTGTTGCTCGATCCGGAGTCGCCGGCCCTTGCCATACGAGCGGCCGAGATCGGCGAATCGCCGGAATCGCTCGCCAGCGGTGTACGACTGGCCGAGGCTCGACTGCGCGAGCTTGCGGGAATCTGCGATATCGAGGTGTACAGGTACGCCATGCTGCCTACATGGCGGTTGATCCGGGCTGACTCCGTCCTGTTCGTCGGAGCGTTCGACGCAGGGTGGGAAGGGCACGAGTCCGCCACGTACAAGGTGATGGAGACACCGCACGGTCCTCTGTTCCGAGGCTTTCGGCGCATGTTCGAGGTGATCGTCAGGGGCGCGGAACGCACGGTTTGAGGGAGGACGGACGAATGATCGAAGCGGAGCTGAAGGCCCGTGTGCCCGTGCCGCAGGAGACGTTGAGGCGGCTGGACGCCCGGGCTGAGGGCCGGGCTGAGGTGTATCGGGACACTTACTACGACACGGTGGACGGAGGCTTGGGGGCCAAGGACCAAGAGCTTCGAGTCCGCACGGTGCACGCTTCGGATTCGACCCGCACGGTCCTCACCTACAAGGGCGCCCGGGTCGATGAGGCGTCTGGATCCAAGCCTGAGCACGAGACTCGGGTTGAAGACGCCGAGGCCGTACACGCCATGCTCCGCGCCCTCGGCTATGCCCCGGCCATCGAGTTCGAGAAGAGGTGCAGGAACTACTCCTTCCAGGCGCGGGGCCGGCAGATGCTCGCCACCTTGGTGCGGGTCCCCGAGCTGGACGGCACTTTCCTGGAGTTGGAGACCCTCGTCGAGGAAGCCGACGTGCCTGCGGCACTCGATGATGTCCGTGCTGTTCTGGCTGAGCTGGGCATTGGCGCGGACGACTTCACTCGTGAGCTGTACACCGATGCCGTGAAGGCTCGTCGCCGGGGCTAGAACCCCTTCCGAGCCCAAGGCGCGAGTTCACGCAGACGGGAAGGGAGGACATGACATGGAGGCTGGTGCAACAACCGGTGTCGGGCCTACCGTTGCAGGCGCGCAGACGGGTGAGGAGACATTCTCGGGCGTGTGGCTCAGCCGCTACGAGTTCTTCTCTTCGAGCCGGGACGCCTCGTACGAGGGCAAGCACTACGTAGTGATCGTCCAGCACGGGAATCGGCTCACCGTTCAGAGCCTGCCCGGGGCGAGCACAACCCGGACAGCCCTCTCACTCTCGACCTCACCGTCGACCGCAACATGGTCACGGGTACCTGGGTCGAGCAGACTGCCGCAGACGGCTACAACAACGGGGCACGCTCCCACGGAGCCATCCAACTCCTGGTCGAGCCGACCGGACGGCGCATGGCCGGCAAATGGGTCGGTTTCGGCAAGGACTTCGACGTGAACACCGGCCCTTGGGAACTGCGGCTGGTGGACCGATCCACGACCAAGGCGACGGTGGAGAGGTACAGCCGGCCCCCGGAGTGAGCCGACCTTCCCACAGTGCGGATATCAGCCCCGCACAGCCGCCGGACGCTAAGATCAGAGAAGCGCGTAGCGATCCGTCGCGCCCATGCTCTTCCACGCTGCCCTGATCAACCTCTGGTGCGGGTATCAGCCTCGGGCGGTCCCCAGACGCTGAGACGACAGGAGCGCGTAGCGATCTGGTGCGTCTGGGTGCTCCGCAGGTGACTCTGATCGACCTCTCGTGCGTCTAGTCGCGCCCCGGCTCGGAATCTCGACTTTGAGGGCCCGGATGCCCGGTCGGCAAACGCCCGGCCCCTCGTCTCGTCCCTGGCGGGCCCGCTCCCCCTCTCCTGCCCCGTGACCGTTCTTTTGGGGGCTTCCCGGCAGTCCTTGTCTTTCCGGGGCGGGCCGGTCGGTCAAGGGTCGCCGAAGGCGATCACGAAGTGACGCGACGAAGGAGCGCCCTTGAGGGACCGGCCCGCACCGGAAGGACGATGGGACTGACGGGAAACCCCCAAACCAGCCCTGACACCGCCCCGCCAGGACCCCGCTCCCCTCCCCACCGGCCCGCAGGCAAGGGGGCGGGTGGGCAGCCACCGCCCCGCCCCACGGGGTCGAGGGGGAGGTAGCCGGCCCGCACCCCGCGTCACCCCGCCGGCAGGCGGAGCGTCGCCAGGACCGGGAGGTGGTCGGTGGCTGCGCGGAGGTCGGGGGTGGTGACCCCCGGGAGGCCCGCGGGGACGCCGCAGGCCAGGACCTGCACCCCCCGCGACGCGAACACCGCGTCGATGCGCCGGTTCGGTGCCGCAGAGGGGAAGGTGTCGCCGTCGCCCCACGGGGAGACCGTCCAGCAGTCCTGGAGCGCCCCCGACAGCCGGCCGAAGGCCGGACCCCCCGCGGCCTCGTTGACGTCGGCGGCGGCGATCACGTGCGGCGCGTCCAGCGCGGCGGCCCGGTCCAGGAGCAGGTCCGCCTGGGCCCGCCGTTCCCGCGCGTCCAGCGAGAGGTGCGCGCTGACCACTCCGACCCGGGCGGCGCCGAAGCGGACCACGGCCGTCGCGAAGCCCCGCCGGTGCAGTCCGGGGGTGCGCGGGAGCAGTACGTCCTCGGTCCGCTCCACGAAGGCGCGCAGCGAGCACAGCAGCAGCGGCCCGGCGGCCGTCGCTCCCCCGCTCAGCACCACGAGGTCGGTCTTCGCGGCCAGCCTCGCCGCGTGCTTGCGCCAGCGGAAGAAGCGCGGCGCCTCCTGGACGAACACGAGGTCCGGGGCGCAGGCCCGGATGACCCGGGCCAGCGCTTCCTCGTCGTCGCGCAGCGAGCGGACGTTGTAGCTGAGGGCCCGGATCACGGCTGAACCGTCGGGCTCGGTGACGGACTTGGGCAGCGTGTGCAGCGTGTGCGGCATGCCCTGCAACATACGCAGCTGCCCGCCGCTCCCACAGGGGGCACGGCGGGCAGTCACGGCCGAAAGGGGGGAGGCGTCAGCCCTGGCGGGCCAGGTCCGCGGCGCCGACGAGGCCGGCCTTGCCGCCGAGCTGTGCGGCGAGTACCTGCGCGTGCGGGCGCCAGGCGCCGCCGACCAGCCAGCGCTTGAAGGACTTGCGGATCGGGTCGAGGACGAGGTCGCCCTCGTCGGAGACGCCGCCGCCGACGATGAAGGCCGACGGGTCGAAGAGGGAGGCCAGGTCGGCCAGGCCCGCGCCGGCCCAGCGGGCGAGCTCGCGGAAGGCGTCGATGGCGACCAGGTCGCCGGCCCGGGCGGCTTCGCTGATGTGCTTGCCCTCGATGCCGTCGGCGGTGCCGTCGCCGAGGCCGAGGAGGATCGCCGCGTTCTCGGGGGTGGCGTTGGCGCGCTGCTTGGCGTACCGGACGAGGGCGCGGCCGGAGGCGTACTGCTCCCAGCAGCCCTGGCTGCCGCAGCCGCACAGCAGGCCGTCGGGGACGACCCGGATGTGGCCGAACTCGGCGGCGACGCCGAAGCGGCCGCGGCGCAGCTTGTTGCCGATGATGATGCCGCCGCCGAGGCCCGTGCCGAGGGTGATGCAGATGACGTCCTCGTGGCCCTGGCCGGCGCCGAAGCGGTATTCGCCCCAGGCGGCGCAGTTCGCGTCGTTCTCGACGACGACGGGCAGGCCGATGCGCTGTTCGACCTTGTCCTTGAGCGGTTCGTGCCGCCAGTTGATGTTGGGTGCGAAGAGCACCGTGGCGCGCTTGTCGTCGACGTATCCGGCGGCGCCGATGCCGACGGCGTCGATGGTGTGGCTGCTGCTGACCTCGGAGACGGCGGCGCAGATCGCCTCCGTCACGCCGTCCGCGGTCGGCGGGGTGGGCACCTTGTACGTCTCAAGGATGGTGCCCTCTTCGTCGACCACGCCGGCCGCGATCTTCGTGCCGCCGATGTCGACGCCGATGGTGAGTCCCATTAGTCCCTCGGTTTCCGGTCAAACCCCGCCACGGCCCACCGTACACGGGGCGGGCGGAGGATCAGTCGAGATCGATCCGCTCGGCCGGGCCCGCTCCGGGGCCTTCGTCGCCCCTGTCGGTGGGCTTGCGGGGGGCGGGCGGCTCGTCGTGGGTCCAGCGGCGCTCATGGCCTTCGACGGCGGACCGGTAGGCGGCGAGGAGTTCGGATCCGGCGGCCGCGAGGTGGCCGAAGACCTCCGGGTTGCGCTCGATGACGGGCTTGGCGGCGGTCTTGGCCTGGTTGACGAACTGGCGTACGGCGTCCTGGGCGGCGGCGCCGACGGCCGGGTTGTTCAGGGAGGAGACCTTGTCGGCGACGGCCTCGAAGAGCTTGAACAGCTCCTCGGCGGCGGTCCCGGTGCCGGTCCCTGCGCCGCCGGCCTTCTCCGACCTGCGGCGTTCCTTCTCGGCGGCGAGGTCCTCGGCGCAGGCCCGCGCCCAGGCGTCGTCGTTGGCGGGGTGGTCGGTGGCCTCGCTCATGGCGGACTCTCCTGGCGGCAGCTGCGGTGGGTCTTCCTTCGACGGTACCCGAACGGCGGTACGGGTCTCAGCGCTCCCTCGGCCACAGCCGCGGGTCCGGGGTGAAGCGGACGCGGAGGGCGCCGTCGGCGAGGGCGGCGCCGGAGACGGTGCAGCGGCGCAGGGCCGAGGGCAGCGGAACGATCCTGCGGTGCGGTCCCGCGGCGACGAGCAGTTCGTCTCCGCGCCGGACCAGGTCGAGCTCGCTCTTGCGGGCGCGGGGCAGCGGGATCGCCCAGACGAGCACCCCGTCGTCCGCGAGCCGGTCCTCGACGGTCCAGCCGGGGGCGGGGGCGGGGGCGGGGCCGGGGGCGATCCCCCGGGCGGTGCCGAGCACCTCCAGGTCGTCGGTGCCGCGGGGGTCCCGGCCGAGGTGGGCGAGCTCGTGGACGGGGAGCTCCGGGCCGGCCCACGCGTCGAGGAAGGCCCGCTGCCGGTCGGCGATGCCCGCGGCCCAGGGGTGGGCCGCGGCGGCGTCCGGCGGTACGAGGCGGTTGGCCACGAGGGACTCGACCGGCAGCTCGTGCAGGGCGAGCCCGAGCATCCCGGTGCGCAGGGCGGTGCCGGCGGCGGGGCCGGGTTCGGCGACCAGGCGGACTCGGGTGGTGGGGGCCTGTACCACGGCCTGGACGGCGGCGAGCTCCTCGTCCCAGCGCGCGGCGGTCTCGTAGAGCCACTGCGCCGGCATGGGCACTCCGGCGAGCTGGGCCAGTACGGGGCGCAGGGCGCGGGCGGCCTGGCGCTCGGCGGGGAGCAGCCGGGCGAGGTAGCGGCGCAGCTGGGCGGGGAGGGCGAGGGTGGCGACGGCCTGGTGCAGCGGGGGCATGTCCACGACGACGAGGTCGGTGGCGGGTTCGGCGGCGGCCCGGCGCAGGGCGCGGAGCAGGGCGAACTGTTCGGCGCCGGGGAGCTCGGTGAGTTCCTCGGCGCCGAGGGGGCGGCCGCCGAGCATGCCGATGAGGGAGGCGCCGCGTTCCTGGAGGGCGGCGAGTTCGGTGCGGAACTCGCGGCCGGAGTCGACGGGGGTGACGCGCAGCCCGGGGATCCCGTCGGGGAGGGGGTCGGCTCCGGCGGCGCACAGCAGCAGTACCCGCTGTCCCCCGCGTGCGGCGGCGAGTGCGGTGGCGGCTGCGACGGTGCTGCTGCCTGCGCCTCCGGGGCCGGTGACGAGGAGGGTCTGCATGGTGGTGCGGTGCCTTTGCTCTTCTGGTCCGTGCCGGCGCGGGCCCCCTTCCGGGCTCCGCGCGCGCGGTGTCCCGGAGGGGGCCGGCGGCTCAGGGGCGGGGGGTCTCGACGCGCTTCTTCAGGCCCGCGAGGGCGCGGTCGATGATGACCTTCTCGGCCTTGCGCTTGATCATGCCGAGCATGGGGATCTTGACGTCCACGGTCAGCTGGTAGGTGACCTCGGTGCGGCCGCCGTCCAGCGGGGCCAGCCGGTAGGAGCCGTCCAGCTGCCGCAGCATCTGGGACTTGTCCAGCGTCCAGCTGACCTCGTCGGCGCCCTTCCAGGTGTAGGCGAGGGTGTGGTCGTCCTTGATCGCGCCGGCGTCCAGCAGCAGGCGGACCTTCTCGGCGCGGCCTTCGGCGTCGGTGGCGAGCACCTCGGCCTCCTTCACCTCGCCGGTCCACTCCGGGTAGCGGGCGAAGTCGGCGATCACGGCCATCACGTCGGCCGGGGAGGCGTCGATCGTGATGCTTGAGCTGGTGTGTTCCGCCATCGCGGTGGCTCCTCCGGGGAGTTTTTCGAGGAAGTGTGCGGCCTGCGGCCGCCGCGTGCAGGCTACCGTGCGTGTGGAGGTCACCACTCCAGGGCCCAGGGCCTTCCGGTGGCGGCGAAGTGTCCGACGTTCACGCACTCGGTGGCGCCGATGCGGGCGCGGCGCGCGAGCGGCTGGTGGACGTGGCCGAAGAGCGCGTACCGGGGCCGGGTCCGGCGGATCGCGGCCAGCAGGGCTTCGCTGCCGCGCTCGAAGCGGCGCGCGACGGTGTCGTAGCAGAGTTCGGGGACCTCCGGCGGGATGTGCGAGCAGAGCACGTCGACCTCGCCGAGGGCCTCGACCTTGGCGGCGTACTCCTCGGGGTCGACCTCGTACGGCGTGCGCATCGGTGACGGCAGGCCGCCGCCGACGAAGCCGAAGACGCGGCCGCCGATCTCCACGCGCCCGCCGTCGAGGACGGTGGTGCCGGGTCCGGCGTACTCGCTCCACAGGCCGGGGATGTCGACGTTGCCGTACGTCGCGTACGTCGGGCTGGGGAAGGCGGCGAACATCTGCGCGTACTGCCGGCGGACCGCTTCCTCGATCATGCGTTCCCTGTCGAGTCCGTCCCACAGCCGGCGGCCGAATTCGCGCGCTTCCGCGAAGCGGCGGGCGGTGCGGAGTTCGACGATGCGGTGGGCGTTCTCGACGCCGAAGAGGTCGGGGAAGATGCCGCGGGAGTGGTCGGCGTAGTCGAGGAAGAGCACCAGGTCGCCGAGGCAGACGAGCGCGTCGGCGCCGTCTCCTGCGCGTGCGAGCGCTTCGGCGTTGCCGTGGACGTCGCTGACGACGTGGATCCGCGTACGACTCTTCCTGCCACCCATGCGCTCACCCTAGGGGGGCCGGCTCCGGCCGGGTAGAGGGAGGGTCGCAGGCGGCCGGACCTGCGGTTACTTCCGAGTCGCGAACACGGTCGACTACTGTCGGCAGCGTATTGGCGGGTCTTGCGGCGCATCACGATGTACAGAATGTGACGCACGGAACATCTGGCCGGTTCCCTCTATCCGGAACCCACTACCGGTGGGTAACGTCCGGTCGGTCCACACGGTGGCGATGGCGCCCAGAGGAGCAGCAGTCTTGCGCGAGTTCAGCCTTCCGGCCCTGTACGAGGTCCCGTCGGACGGGAACCTGACGGATCTCATCCGCCGCAATGCCGCCCAGCACCCAGACACCGCCGTCATCAGCCGCAAGGTCGACGGCCGGTGGCAGGACGTGACCGCGACGGAGTTCCTCGCCGAGGTCCGGGCCGCCGCCAAGGGTCTGGTCGCGGCGGGCATCGAGCCCGGTGACCGGGTCGCCCTGATCTCCCGCACCCGCTACGAGTGGGTGCTGTTCGACTTCGCGATCTGGACCGCGGGCGGCGTCACCGTCCCCGTGTACGAGACCAGCTCCCCCGAGCAGATCCAGTGGATCCTCGGCGACTCCGGGGCCGTCGCGGCCATCGTGGAGAGCCCCGGGCACAGCGCGAACGTGGCCTCCCTGCGCGACCGGCTGCCGGAGCTGCGCGAGGTCTGGGAGATCGACCAGGACGCCCAGGGCGTCCTCGTGGCCGCCGGCGCGGAGGTCACCGACGCCGAGGTGGACGCGCGCAGCGCCCTCGCGGTCGCCGACGACCCGGCCACGATCGTCTACACCTCGGGCACCACCGGCCGCCCCAAGGGCTGCGTGCTGACCCACCGCAACTTCTTCGCCGAGTGCGGCAACGTGGTGGAGCGGCTGAAGCCGCTCTTCCGCACCGGCGAGTGCTCCGTGCTGCTCTTCCTGCCGGCCGCGCACGTCTTCGGCCGCCTGGTGGAGGTGGCGGCGGTGCTGGCGCCGATCCGGCTGGGCTGCGTACCGGACATCAAGAACCTCACCGACGAGCTGCAGTCCTTCCGCCCCACGCTGATCCTCGGCGTGCCGCGCGTCTTCGAGAAGGTCTACAACTCGGCGCGGGCCAAGGCGCAGGCCGACGGCAAGGGCAAGATCTTCGACGCGGCCGCCGACACGGCGATCGCGTACAGCCGGGCGCTGGACACCCCCTCGGGCCCGTCCTTCGGCCTGAAGCTCAAGCACAAGCTGTTCTCCAAGCTCGTCTACTCCAAGCTGCACGCCGTCCTCGGCGGGCGCGGCGAGTACGCGATCTCCGGCGGCGCCCCGCTCGGCGAGCGGCTCGGCCACTTCTTCCGCGGCATCGGCTTCACGGTCCTGGAGGGCTACGGCCTGACGGAGACCTGCGCGGCCACCGCCTTCCTCCCGTGGGACAAGCAGAAGATCGGCACGGTCGGCCAGCCGCTGCCCGGCTCCGTGCTGCGCATCGCCGACGACGGCGAGGTGCTGGTGCACGGCGAGCACGTCTTCAAGGAGTACTGGAAGAACGAGGCGGCCACCGCCGAGGCGATGACGGACGGCTGGTTCCACACCGGCGACGTCGGCACCCTCGACGAGGACGGCTACCTCAGGATCACCGGGCGGAAGAAGGAGCTCATCGTCACGGCCGGCGGCAAGAACGTCGCCCCCGCGGTGATCGAGGACCGGATCCGGGCGCACGCGCTGGTCGCGGAGTGCATGGTGGTCGGCGACGGGCGGCCGTTCGTGGCCGCGCTGGTCACCATCGACGAGGAGTTCCTCGGCCGGTGGGCCGCGGAGAACGGCAAGCCGGCCGGGGTGACGGCGGCGGAGCTGCGCGAGGACGCGGAGCTGATCGCCGCCGTCCAGAAGGCCGTCGACGACGGCAACGCGGCGGTGTCCAAGGCGGAATCGGTGCGGAAGTTCCGCATCCTGGGCTCCCAGTTCACGGAGGAGTCCGGCCACATCACGCCGTCGCTGAAGCTGAAGCGGAACGTGGTGGCGAAGGACTTCGCGGACGAGATCGACGCTCTGTACCGGGGCTAGTCCCTAGGGCTGGGCGAGGATCCGGTCCATGTTCCGCTCGGCGAGGGCCGTGATCGTCACGAACGGGTTCACTCCGAGCGAGCCGGGCACCAGGGAGCCGTCGAGCACGTACAGCCCCTGGTAGCCCCTGACCCGGCCGTAGGCGTCGGTGGCCTCGCCGAGGACGCAGCCGCCGAGCGGGTGGTAGGTGAAGTTGTCGGCGAAGGCCTTGTTCTCGCCGAACAGGTCGTAGCGGTAGATGGTGACGTTGCGGCGGTTGACGCGGTCGAAGAGGTTCTTGGCCGCCGCGACCGCCGGGGCGTTCTGGTCCCGCGTCCAGTTCAGCCGCGCCGAGTCGCTCGCGGCGTCGTAGGTGAAGCGGCCGCGCTCCGGGTTCTTGGTGATGGCCAGGTACATCGAGATCCAGTGCTCGATGCCCATGGGGAGCGGGGCGATCTCCGCGAAGACCGGGTTGGCCGCGTTGTCCCAGTCGTCGATGCCGAGGGCGGGCATGGTGGCCTGGTTGCAGCCGACGGTGTCCCACAGGTGGTTGGCGCGGGCGGTCATGACGTTGCCGTTGGGGCCCCAGCCGAGCCCGACCTTCTCGCTGAGCGCGGGCAGGGCGCCGGTCTCGCGGGCGCGCAGCAGGATCTCGGTGGTGCCGAGGCTGCCGGCGCCCAGGAAGAGCTGCTTGCAGCCGAGTTCGCGGACCTGGGTGACACGGCCGGTCACGTCGCTGGTGTGCACCGTCAGGACGTAGCCTCCGGCCGGGTCCTGGCGTACGGCGACCACGCGCTGCATGGTCTCGATGGTGACGTTGCCGGTGCCGAGGGCGGAGGCGAGGTAGGTCTTGTCGACGCTCTTCTTGCCGTGGTTGTTGCCGTAGATGACCTCGCCGGCGAGGGCCGAGCGGGTGGCGGTGCCGGCGGCCTCGCGCTTCATGTACTCGAAGTCGTAGACGTTGGGCACGAAGGTGGTCTTCAGCCCGGTGTTCTGGGCGTGTTTTCGGGAGGTCCGGGCGAAGCGGTACCACTCCGTGGACTCGAACCAGGCGGGGTCGATGTCGTTGACGCCGAGCATGGCGCGGGCGCGGGGGTAGTAGGTGCCGTACATCTCCTCGGCGTCCACGCCGGGGAACACCTCGGTGAAGTAGGAGCGTCTGGGGGTCGGGGCCATGCCGCCGTTGACGAGCGAGCCGCCGCCCACGCCGCGGCCCACGTAGACGGACATGTCCCCGTGGTTCACCCGGTCCAGGACCCCGGGGTAGGGGCTGATGTCGCGGTTGACCACGTCGAGCCAGAGGAACTGGGCGAGCGGGGCCTCGGTGCGGGTGCGGAACCACATGGAGCGCTGGTCGGGCGCGGAGGTGGACGGGAAGACCTTGCCGTCGGGGCCGGGGGTGTCCCACAGCCGCCCCATCTCCAGGACGACGGTCCGGACGCCGGCCCGCCCGAGGCGCAGCGCGGCGACGGCGGACCCGTAGCCGGAGCCGACGACGACGGCGGGCGCGTACTGGGCGGCGGCGGGTTCTGCCGCGGCGGCGGCGCCGAGTCCGATGCGGGTGATGCCGAGGGCCGCGGCGGCGCGGAGGGCGTTGAGGCCGAGTTGACGGCGCGTCAGGTTGGGTGTCATGGCCGCATCATGAGCGGATTCCGCCCAACCGGCCATAACTCGCACTGCCATGCATGTGAGTAACAGTCAGACATGTGTGGACCGTAACCGGGTGGGGGCGGACGACCTCCGGTCTGCGCGATTCCGCCCACGATTGCCCTTGCCGGACCGGAAATGCCGCCGTTTGCCGCTTCTTGTCGGTACTCCGCATGCGCGGGGCGGGGGCGGTGCCCTTGGCTGTTACCGGTGGGTCGGCTGCCGGGCCGCGGGTTCCGCTGCGCGGGGCGAGTTCCCCAGCGGGGCTGGATTTCAGCCCCGCCGGCGTTTGAGGCGCGGGCGCGGAGCGCCGGATACCCCCAGGCCGCGCCCGGCGATTGAGGGCGAGAACGGTTGAAGGGCGGGGAGGGGCCAGCCCCGCGCAGCGGCACACCACCCGCACCAGACCCACCGGCCCGCGGCCGAACCGTGCGAGCGGCGCGTGAAGAATCAGAGCAACGCGCGGAGGCCCTCGGCCAGGTGGTCCCAGCGCCACTGGCGTTCCACCCAGGCGCGGCCCGCTTCGCCCATGCGGGTGCGGAGTTCCGGGTCCTGGAGGAGGGTGACGATGCGGTCCGCCGCGTCGTCGGGGGCGCCGCCCCGGACCACCCAGCCGGTCTCGCCGTCCAGCACCGCGTCCGGCGCCCCGCCCGAGTCGCCCGCGACCACCGGCAGGCCCGTCGCCGAGGCCTCCAGGTAGACGATGCCGAGCCCCTCCACGTCCAGCCCGCCCCGCCGGGTCCGGCACGGCATCGCGAAGACGTCGCCCGCGCCGTAGTGGGCCGGGAGTTCCGCCCACGGGACGGCGCCCGTGAAGACCACCGAGTCCGCGACCCCGGTCGAGACGGCCAGCGCCCTCAGGTCCGCCTCGTACGGCCCGCCGCCGACGATCAGCAGCGCCGCGTCCGGCACCGCCGCCAGGATCCGCGGCATCGCCTCGATCAGGGTGTCCTGCCCCTTGCGGGGGACCAGACGGGAGACGCAGACCACCACCGGGCGGTCGGACAGGCCCAGCCTGGCCCGGACCTCCGCGCCGCCCGAGCCGGGGTGGAAGGTCTTCTCGTCGACTCCCGGCGGGAGTCGGACCATCCGCGCCGCCGCCCGGTCCGTCACCGCCGAGGCGATCCGCGACCGCGTGTACTCCCCCAGGTACGTCAGGGTGTCCGTGCCCTCGCCGATCCGCCGCAGCAGCTGCCGCGCGGCCGGCAGCTGCGCCCAGCCGGCCTCGTGCCCGTGCGTCGTGGCGACGATCCGCCGCGCGCCCGCCCTCCGCAGCGCCGGGCCCATCAGCCCGAGCGGGGCCGCGGCCCCGAACCACACCGACTCGCAGCCGTGTTCGCGCAGCAGGGACACCGCCCGCCGGGTCACCCGGGGCGTCGGCAGCAGCATGGTCGTACGGTCGCGCACCACCTGGAACGGCTGTTCCGCGTCGAAGGCGGCGGTGGCCTCGCGGCCCTCCGCGCTGTGCTTCCACGTGGACGCGTAGACGACGACCCGCTCGGGGTCCAGCCGCAGCGCCATGTTGTGCAGGAAGGCCTGGATGCCGCCCGGGCGCGGCGGGAAGTCGTTGGTCACGATCAGCGTCTTGTGCATCCCCGCCAACGTACCCGACGGTTACGCCAGGTCCTCCCGCAGCGCCTGCCGCCAGGCCTCCGTGAGCCCGGGAAGATCCACCCCGAGGGCCTGTTCCAGCGCCGCCGGCAGCGGTTCGCGGCCGGCCAGCTCGTACAGGCGCACCAGCGCCGCCTCGCCCCAGCGGGCGGCGACGAGCCGGCAGGCCAGCCAGGCGCCCTCGTACGCCCGGGCCGCCGCCGAAGGGTCGCCGCCGAAGGCGAAGGCCGTGTCGGCCGGGAGCGCGCCCGGCAGCTCCCCGCGGCGTACGGCGCCCGCCAGCTCGGGCGCGCCCTCCGCCGGGGTGGTGGGGGTCCCCCGGTACGCCGCCCAGTCCGCGAAGCCCTCGGACAGCCACTGCGGGGTCCGCGCCGAGGTGGCGGCGCGGGTCGCGACGTGGGTGACCTCGTGGGTGAGGACGATCCGCCGCCCGGCCTGCGACAGGCCCGCGTACCCCTCCGGGTTGACGACGACCCGGTCGGCCGGGGCCGGCCCTCCCCCGGTGGTTCCGGTGGTGACGGCCCCGAGGCCCCGGTAGGTGCCGGCCGGCCGCCCCAGCAGCGCGGCCATCGCGTCCAGCGTCGCGGGGGCCAGGACCACCACCCGCCCCGCCCACGGCCCCGGCCAGGCGGCGCTGACCGCCGGCACCGCCCGGTCGGCCTCGGCCGCGAGGGCGGACAGCTCCTGCGCGCTCCGGCCGACGCCGAGGACCAGGCTGTGCGCACCCCGTACGGCGGCCGGCTCGCCCTGGTCCCACAGCTGCGCCGCCGCGCCGGGGGCCGGCCGGTCCGCGGTGACCCGCCAGCCGGTGCCGTCCCTGGTCAGCTCCACCTCGCGGGCCGAGGAGGCCGGGGCGGCGTCGTAGCCGGCGAGCCGGTAGCGCAGCTCCGCGCGCGCGAAGGCCCGTACGCCGTCCCGCCGGACCGGGCCGGCCTCGTACGACCAGCCCTCCAGCGGGATCCCGGCGAGCCGCGCGGGCGGGGCCGCCGACCAGTCGGCCACGGCCCGCCGTACGGCCGCGTCGTCACGGGCGGCGGGCGCCGGGTCCGTGCAGCCTGCCGCCGCCGGCAGGGGGCACAGCGCGAGCGCGAGGAGGCGTACGGCGGTGCGGCGGCGGACCGGGATCATCCGCCGATCGTACGCACGGCCGGACTCAGGGCCGGGTCACCGAGGACACCGGCATCATCCCGACGGGGTCGTACCGCACCCGCGCGCCCGGGTACGGGGCGTGCACCACCTGGCCGTTGCCCACGTACATGCCGACGTGGCTGGCGTCGGAGCGGTACGTCACCAGGTCCCCGGGCTGCGCCTGCGACAGCGGGACCTGCCGGCCCGCGTACCGCTGGGCCTGCGAGGTGCGCGGCAGGGAGACGCCGGCCTGGCGGTACGACCACACCATCAGCCCGGAGCAGTCGAAGCCGGAGGGACCGGTGGAGCCCCACACGTACGGCCGGCCGACGGCGGCCCGGGCGGCCATCACGGCGGCCATGGCGCGCCCCGAGGCGCGGCCGCCGCCGGAGGGCAGGTCGGGCGGTCCGCCAAAGCGGTCGGCGCCGCGGCCGCCGGAGCGGGAGGCCCGCTCGAAGTCGGCCCGCTCCTCGGAGGGCATCTCGTTGAGCAGCCGGCGCGCGGCGGCGAGCTTCGCCGTGACGGAGCGCTTCTGGGTGGCCACCTCGGTGCGCAGGGCCTCCAGTTCGGCGAGCTTGCGGGCGGCCTCCTGGCGCTGCTGCCCGATCCTCCGCTGCTCCTCGCGGAGTTCGCCCAGCTGCTGGGCGCGGCGGCCGCTGAGGCGGCCCAGGACGGCGGCCTTGTCGAGGTAGGCGGCGGGGTCGTCGGAGAGCATCAGCTCGACGGTGGGGTCGAGGCCGCCGGAGCGGTACTGGGCGCCGGCGAAGGTGCCGAGGACCCCGCGCATGGTGTTGATGCGGTCCTGGCCGCGGGCGACGGCGTCCTGGGCGCGGCTGATCTCGGTGCGCAGGGCGTCGGCCTTCTCGCCGGCCTCGTTGTACCGCTCGGTGGCCTGCTCGGCCTCCTCGAAGAGCCGGTCGACCTGGGCGCGGGCGCCGCCGGCGGGTTCCTGGGGGAGGCCCGGGGAGGCGAGCGCGGGTGCGCCGGTGATGGCCACGGCGGCGCCGGCCGCGGCGGCGGTGAAGGCGGTGACCTTGGTGTTCCGGTCGAGGCCGCTGTGCCCGGGCCGGCGGTGGGACGCCATGGGGAACCGCTCCCTTCCGCTGCGCGCGGCCCGGGTCCGCCCCCCGTGGACGGACGTGTGCCGGGTTCCGCGCTGGCAGACAGTAGCCGCGCGGCCACGCACCGGCCAACGGCCGCCGGGGAGCGCACATGACGGCGCCCCGCCTCAGACGCAGGTCATGGGCGGGGCGCGGGGTCAGGGCGGGTCCGCGCAATTCGCCCGGATGGGCGGTGTGCGGCGCACCCCCTGGGGCGTCGGGTCAGATGCGGACGCCGAACTGGAACGGCATGTTGTCCATCGACTCGTACTTGACGCCGCCGCGCGGGTTGGAGGCGTGCAGGGTCAGGTTGTTGCCGGCGTACAGGCCGACGTGGTGCAGGTCGTCGTAGAAGAAGACCAGGTCGCCGGGCTGGAGCTGGCTGCGGCCGATGCGCGTGCCGTCGTTCGCCTGGGTGTAGGTGGTACGGCTGATGCCGACGCCGGCCTGTCCGTAGGCCCATTGGGTCAGCCCTGAGCAGTCGTAGGCGCTGGGGCCGGTGGCGCCCATGATGTACGCGCTGCCCAGCTTGGTCTTCGCCGCGGCCAGCGCGGCTCCGGCGCGGCCGGAGGCGCTGACGGCGGGGGCGGCCTTCTGGCCGGCCCTGCTCTGCTTGGCCTCCTCCTCCTTGAGCCGGCTGCGCTCCTGCGCGCTCAGCGTGTTGAGGAGGGCCTGGGCCTCGGCGAGCTTGTCCTGGGCGGCCTTCTTCTTCTCGCCGAGCTCCTTGCGGGTGGCGTCGAGGTCGGCGAGCTTGCCGGCGGCCTCCTGGCGCTGCTGGGCGAGGGCGCGCTGTTTGGCCTGGATCCTGGCTATCGCCTCCAACTGCCTGCTGCTCAACTGCTGGAGGGTGGAGGCCTTGTCGAGGTAGGTCTCGGGGTCGCCGGAGAGCAGGAGTGCGACGGACGGGTCGACGCCGCCGCCGCGGTACTGGGCGGTGGCCAGGGAACCGAGCGTGTTGCGCAGGTCGTTGAGTTCGCCCTGGTCGCGGGCCACGGCGTCCTGGAGCTGCGCGATCTCCTTTTCGAGCCGCTCCTGGTGCTCGCGGGCCCCGTTGAACTTCTCGGTGGCCTGCTCGGCCTCCTCGTAGAGGGCGTCGGCCTTGCTCTTGACCTCGTCCTTGTCCGGCCCGGCGGGGGCGGCCGTGGCGGACTGCGAGGAGAGGGCGACCGCCGCGGCGGCGGTCGCGGTGAGCACGGTCACGCGCGTGCGGGCCGGCGGCTTGGGTCGACGGTGGGACGCCACGGGGGCGGGCTCCTTCTCCCTAGGGGTCACCCCCGCCCGCACCCGAACGAGTGAGCTACCGCACGAAGGTTTGAGCGGACCCTAACGACCTGTCCTTGATCACTTCAAACCCCCTGCAGAAAAAATCCCAACGCCGTTCCGCTTTCTTCACAGAGGCCCCACGCTGAGTACCGAGGAGCTGACAGTACGTCTTCCGCTTGCGTTACGAAACGCGCGAAAGCCGCTTGAGCAGCAATGCGGACGTCACCGGCCGGGCGCCCGCCTTCGCCACCCCGTCGGCCACCTCACGGTCGGTGGAGACCACCACCACCGGCCTGCCGGGCGGCTCCGCCCGCACCAGCTGGCGGATCAACTCGTCGGCCGTCACACCCGCCTTGGAGAACAGCACGCGCACCCCGCGCGGCGGCGCGAGCAGCACCGGCGCCGCCAGCTCCGCGCCGTCGAAGACGCACGTCATCTCGGCACCCGTCTGCGCGGCCAGCATCGACAGCCCGCCCAGCAGCCGCAGCCGCTGCTTCTCCAACGGCATCGTCGGATAGCCGGTCTTCGTCACGTTGTAGCCGTCGACCACCAGGTGCGCCTGAGGGAGCGCCAACAGCTGGTCCAGCAGCGCCGGATCGGTCTCGGACAGGGCGCGCGCCGCAATGTCCTTCGGGGTCATCCGGCCCGGCTCCACCGCGTCCACGGTGTCGGCCGGCCGCGTGGACACCGGCGGCAGCGCCAGCTCGCGGCGCAGCCCCGCGGCCGCGTCCAGCACCGTGTCCAGCAGCAGCCGCAGCCGCATGTCCTCGATGCTGCGCCCCTCACGGGTGGCCCGGCGCGAGGTCTCCAGCGCCGACTCCACCTCCGCGAGACGGGACTTGAGGCGCCGGGACTCGCTCTCGGCGGCGGCCACCTGCGCCGCCGCCTCACCGCGGATCCCGTCGATCTCGCCGCCCAGCTTGCGCAGGGCCGCCTCGCCCCGCTTGACGTCGCTCAGGGCGCTGCGCAGCTTGCGCTGAAGCGATTCCGCTTCCTTGCGGGCGGCCTCCAGCTCGGCACGCACCTGCTCGCCCCCGGAGCGGTGGGCCTCCTTCAGGTGGGCCAGTTCCTCGCGCAGCCGCTCCAGCTCCCGCCGGGTCTCGTCGCCGACCCGCTCGGCGTCGGCGCGCTGCGCCTCCTCACCGGCGGACGCCACCAGCTTCACCCAGCCGACCGGGCGCAGCACGTACGCGGCTGCCGCCACGTCCAGCGGGTCCGCCGCGGCGGGCGGCGCCCCGGACTCCAGGGCCCCGGCCAGCTCCGGCTGGGCCTCGCGCAGCTTCTCCGCGATCCGGCTGCGGAAGACCCCGTCGGTCTCCACGGCCGCGGCCATGGCGTTGCCCGCGAACTTGGCGCGCCGGGTCGGGGTGAACCGGGCGTACTGGCGCAGCTGCGCCGGGAGGTCCCCGACCGTCAGACCGCCGAAGGCGTCCGAGACGATCGCGACGACCCGGCGCCGCACGCCTTCCGGCAGCGGGCGGTCGAGGACCTCCGCGGCGTCGCCGGCCGCGTCGGCCGGCCTCGCGCCGCTTGCTGGCTCCACAATCCGTCACCCCTACCGTGATCTACTGTGGGCCCGGCTCCGTCAGGAGTCGGCGCCCGGCCTGTCCACGAGCTCGATCTGGTCCACCGCGTTGCACCAGCGGCAGCGGACCGACTCGATGGTCTCACTGACCACCTCGCGCTCCTCGACCTTGGGCTCCCCGGCAAGATCGAGGTGGACGTACTCCACGACCTTCGACGATCGGGTGACATCGAACCGCGTGAGGTTGCCGCACAGGGTGCAGCGCCACCGGGTGGTGTCGGTCGGCAGGGGAACCGTCATCAGGCCGCTCTCTCCTTCGTAGCTCATTCAATTAAAGCCCTACGCCGCGGTCGGCGGACCGCAGCACGTAACCCTACGGCCTGGCACCACCCTCAGGTGGGTCCGCCTGCGTCATGCTCTGTCTCATGATCGTAAAGTGGCGGACCCTGTGCGATGCCGCCCGGGGCCCCGTGGTCACGTACGCGCTGATCGCCGCCTGCTGCGCGGTGTTCTTCATGGGCCCCGCCTCCGGCCTGAACCCGGCCTACGGGACGGGCGACCTGCTGGTCGAGACGGGGACGGCGTACTTCCGGCACTGGGGCGTCGTACCCGACGAGCTGTTCTCGGGTGCCGGGCGCCCGCTGCTGACCCCTCTGACGGCGCTCTTCGTCCACGGCAGCTGGCTGCACCTGCTCGGGAACATGCTGTTCCTCTACGTCTTCGGCGCGATGACGGAGGAGCGGATGGGCCGCACGCCGTTCCTCGTGTTCTACGTCTGTACGGGGTACCTCGCGCTGACGGCCTACGCGGCGGCCAACGCGTCCTCGGACCAGACCCTGGTGGGGGCTTCGGGGGCGATCTCGGCGGCGTTGGGGGCCTTCCTGTGCCTCTTCCCGCGGGCCCGGGTGACGAGCCTGTTCCCGTTCCTGCTCTTCCTGCCGCTGCGGTTCCCGGCGTGGATCGTGCTGCTGTTCTGGTTCGGCCTCCAATGGCTGGCGGCGCACCGCGCGGGAAGCGGTCCCGGAGTGGCCTATCTGGCCCACGTGGTGGGCTTCTCGCTGGGCTTCTTCTACGCGTGGGCCCGCTATCGCCGTACGACTAGAGTGAGGAGACCAGTGACTGCCGGCGAGGGAGACAGCCAACCGTGATCACCGCGATCGTGCTCATCAAGACCAGCGTGGACCGGATCCCCGAGATCGCCGAGTCCATCGCGCAGCTGGACAGCGTCAGCGAGGTCTACTCCGTCACCGGTACGTACGACCTGATCGCCCTGGTCCGCGTGGCCCGCCACGAGAACCTCGCGGACATCATCCCGGGGCGCATCAGCAAGATCCCGGGCGTCGAGGCCACCGACACCCACGTCGCGTTCCGCACGTACTCCCAGCACGACCTCGAAGCCGCATTCGCCATCGGCCTGGACGCCTAGCCCCCTCCCGGGCCGGTACCCGGTCACCGCTGCGCGGGGCCGCTCCCCGCGCAGCGGCCGCCACCGCGCCACCGCACTACACAGCCGGGACGCAGCGGCCCTCTTCCGTGCGGTACTGCCACTTCGCGCCGTCCTCGACCAGTTCCCGAACTGCCCTCACGAAGCGCTCGACGTGCTCGTCCGGGGTGCCGGCCCCGAAGCTGACCCGGATCGCGTTCAGCGACCGCTCCCCCGGCGCCGCCTCCGGCGCCCCGCACGCGCCCTGGGCCTGCGGCTCGCTGCCCAGCAGGGTCCGTACCAGCGGGTGGGCGCAGAAGAGGCCGTCCCGCACCCCGATCCCGTACTCGGCGGACAGCGCGGCCGCGAAGTGCGAGCTGTTCCAGCCGTCGACCACGAACGAGATGACGCCGACGCGCGGGGCGTCGTCCCCGAACAGGGACAGCACCCGCACGGCCGGGACCTCCGCCAGGCCCTCGCGGACCTTGGCGATGAGGTGCTCCTCCCGGGCGACGAGGTTCTCGAAGCCGGCCTCCCGCAGCGCGCGGCAGGCGGAGGCGATGGAGTAGACGCCGATGACGTTCGGCGAGCCGGCCTCGTGCCGCGCGGCGGTGGTGTGCCACTCGACGTCGACGCCGCCGTCCTCGCGGCGGGCCACCTTGCGGGAGGCGCCGCCCCCGGCGAGGTACGGCTCGGCCTCCTGGAGCCAGTCGGCGCGGCCTGCCAGCACGCCCGAGCCGAAGGGGGCGTACAGCTTGTGGCCCGAGAACGCGACCCAGTCCACGTCCAGCTCCCGCACGGAGACGGGGTGGTGGGGGGCCAGCTGGGCGGCGTCCAGCACGATCCGCGCACCGTGGGCGTGCGCGGCGGCGGCGAGCTCCTTCACCGGCCACAGCTCACCGGTGACGTTGGAGGCGCCGGTGACGCAGACCAGGGCCGGGCCGTGGCCCTCTTCAATGGATGCAGTGCGGTCGGCGAGGGCCCGCTCCAGCGTGGCGACGGCCTCGCCGGGTGTGCGGGGGGCGTTGAGGTAGGTGACCCGGGCGTCGCCCCAGGGCAGCAGGGAGGCGTGGTGCTCGGTCTCGAAGACGAAGACCCGGCAGCCGGCGGGCAGCGCGGCGGCGAGCAGGTTGAGGGAGTCGGTGGTGGACCGGGTGAAGACCACCTGGTCGGAGGGGCGGCAGTCGAGGAACTCGGCGACCGTGGCCCGGCTCTGCTCGAACAGGTCGGTGGACAGCTGCGAGAGGTACCCGGCGCCGCGGTGGACGCTGCCGTAGTAGGGGGCGTACGCGGCGACGTCGTCCCAGACCCGCTGGAGCGCGGGGGCGCTGGCCGCGTAGTCGAGGGCGGCGTAGGTGACCTCGCCGCCGGTGACGAGGGGGACGGTGACGTCCCGGCCGAGCACCGGCAGCGGCCCGTCACAGGCGGGGCCCCCGGCGTCGGCGGTGCAGGCGGCGGTGGCGGCGTTCAGGGATGCGGACATGGCGGTATCTCCCGGCAGGCAGGGCTGAATGGCTTCGGTGTGCCCGTACGCGGGTACGGCTGCGCGGCGGCGGCCGTCAGGGGTACGGGAAAGTCCTCGGACTGATCGGGGGTACGCGGAAGGGACCCTGATCCGAGGGTTGAAGAAGGGGCGGAGTCGCCCTATCGCATTCGCTTGCTCACGGAAAACGCTCCTCGAGAGACCAGGACCCCTGGTGTCGAGGGATCCGCGCTTGCCGTAGACCTCGCTGCCTACGACCTGGTCATCACCCGGGGCACCCCGCCACGGAAGGAGGGTTGCCGGACAGCAAGCCGGGGCCTAAACGCTGTCACTCGTGACCTTGGAAAGCATCCTGCCACAAGATCCCGCACGCGCAAGGCCCCGGTCCACATCGTGGACCGGGGCCGTGGCCGGAGGGGCCGCGCGGGCTCAGGCGTTGCTGGCCGCCACCCAGCGCTCCAGCACCGCACGGGCGGCCCCGGAGTCGATGGCCCCGGCCGCGCGGGCCATGGCGGCCGCGAGCTGCTCCTCCAGCGTGCCCGTGCCGGGGTCCAGCGCCACCAGGGCACTCGCCGAGTTCAGCAGCACGGCGTCGCGCACCGGGCCCGTCTCCCCCGCCAGCAGGCGGCGGGCGACGTCCGCGTTGTACGACGGGTCGCCGCCCCGCAGGGCCGAGATGTCGACCGTCTCGATGCCGACGTCGCGCGGGTCGAAGGCGTGCTCCGTGACCTCGCCGTCCCGGACCCACCACACCCGGGAGGTCCCGGTGGTGGTCAGCTCGTCCAGGCCGTCGTCGCCGCGGAAGACCAGGGCGGAGGTGTTCCGTTCGGCGAGCACCCCGGCCATGATCGGGGCCAGCCGCGCGTCCGCCACGCCGACCGCCTGCGCCTTGACGCGGGCGGGGTTGGTGAGCGGGCCGAGGCCGTTGAAGGCGGTGCGCACCCCGAGGTCGCGGCGGGCCGAGGCGGCGTACCGCAGGGCCGGGTGGAAGACGACCGCGGCACAGAAGGTGATGCCGGCCTCCTCGGCGACCTGTGCCACCCGCTCAGGGGTGAGGGCCAGGTTGACGCCGAGCTTCTCCAGGACGTCGGAGGAGCCGCTGGCGGAGGACGCCGCCCGGTTGCCGTGCTTGACGATCTTGGCGCCCGCACCGGCGGCCACGATGGCCGACATGGTCGAGATGTTGACCGTCTTGGCGCCGTCGCCGCCCGTGCCGACGATGTCCACGGTCCGCCCGGGCACCTCGATCAGGTTGGCGTGGGCGTACATCGTCCGGACCAGCCCCGTGTACTCGGCCACGGTCTCGCCCTTGGCCCGCAGGGCCACCGCGAAGCCCGCGATCTGCGCGTCCGTGGCCTCGCCGCGCATGATCCGCTCCATCGCCCAGGCGGTGTCGTCGCTGCCGAGGTCCTGCCGGTTGACCAGCGCTTCGAGGATGCCCGGCCAGCCGCGGGCCGCCACGCTGTCGCCGCCTGCCGGGGTCGCAACGTTCATGGTCAGCTCCTGCTGCTCGTCGGGGTTCGTACGTCCGATGGGAAGGATCTCAGCCTATCCAGCCCCGGAGACGGCAAAGAGCCCCGTCCAGCGACTGGACGGGGCTCTCGCCGTGGCGACACCAGGATCGGCCGGAACCGGTCCCTCAAGCGGTCGTGCCGGAGATCAGTGGTGGCCGTGTCCGGCCTGGATCTCCTTGTACTCCTCCACCGTGGGCTTCGGAATCTGGTTGTTCTCCGCGTAGAAGCCCTTGCTGAGCTTCGCACGCAGCTTCTCGCCGCGCGTCACCTTGCGCTCGACACCGTTCTCGTCGACCGTCGGGCCGATCTCGACCGGCTTGTACTGCTCGTGCGCGGTGAGCGTGTGCAGCTTGCCCTGCGACAGCGGCTCGTGGACCTCGACGAACTCACCGTGCGGCAGGCGCTTGATGATGCCGGTCTCGCGACCGTGCAGCACCTTGTCGTGGTCCCGGCGCTGGAGGCCGAGGCAGATCCGCTTGGTGACGATGAACGCCAGGACCGGGACGGCGAAGAAGCCGATCCGGACGAACCACGTGATCGAGTTGATCGACAGGTGGAAGTACTGGGCGAACATGTCGTTGCCGCCGCCGATGAGGAGCACGATGTACTCCGCGATCCAGGCGACACCGAAGGCCGTACGGGTCGGGACGTTGCGCGGGCGGTCCAGGATGTGGTGCTCGCGCTTGTCGCCGGTGACCCAGGACTCGATGAACGGCCAGACGGCGATGGCGCCGAGGACCAGCGGGAAGAGCAGCAGCGGGATGAACACGCCCAGGACGAGCGTGTGGCCCCACAGGTTGATCTCCCAGCCCGGCATGGCTCGGATGAGGCCTTCCGGCATACCCATGTACCAGTCGGGCTGCGCACCGGTGGACACGTGGTCCGGGCGGTACGGGCCGAGCGCCCAGATCGGGTTGATCGAGGCGATCGCCGCGATGGCCGCGATGACACCGAAGACCAGGAAGAAGAAGCCTCCGGCCTTGGCCATGTAGACCGGCAGCAGCGGCATGCCGACGACGTTGTTGTTCGTCTTGCCGGGGCCGGCGAACTGGGTGTGCTTGTGGAAGAACACCAGGATCAGGTGCGCGACCAGCAGGCCCATCATGATGCCGGGCAGCAGCAGGATGTGCACCGAGTAGAAGCGTGCGACGAAGTCGCCGCCCGGGAACTCCCCGCCGAACAGGAACATCGACAGGTAGGTGCCGACGACCGGGACGGAGAGGATGGCGCCCTGCATGAAGCGGACACCGGTACCCGAGAGCAGGTCGTCCGGCAGCGAGTAACCGGTGAAGCCGGTGAACATGCCGAGGACCAGCAGCAGGAAGCCGAAGATCCAGTTGACCTCACGCGGCTTGCGGAACGCGCCGGTGAAGAAGACGCGCATCATGTGCACGACCATGGCCGCGACGAAGATCAGCGCCGCCCAGTGGTGGATCTGGCGGATCAGCAGGCCACCGCGGACGTCGAAGCTGATGTCCAGGGTCGAGGCGAAGGCCTCGGACATCATGACGCCCTGCATCGGCACGTACGAGCCGTGGTACACGACCTCGTTCATGCTCGGGTGGAAGAACAGCGTCAGGTACACACCCGTGAGGATGATGATGATGAAGCTGTAGAGGCAGATCTCACCCAGCATGAAGGACCAGTGGTCCGGGAAGATCTTGCGCATGTTCGCCTTGGCGAGGCCGTAGATGCCCAGGCGGCCGTCCGCCCAGTCGGCTACGCGCTCGCCGCGCGACGCGTTGCGCGCGTTGTTGTCTGAGGTGCTCATCCGCGCTCCCAGAATGCAGGACCGACGGGCTCTTCGAAGTCGCCGTGCGCCTCGAGGAAGCCTTCGCTATTCACGCCGATCCGCAGCTGCGGCAGAGCGTGACCGGCCGGGCCGAAGATGACACGGGCGCCGTCGGAGAGGTCGAAGGTGGACTGGTGGCACGGGCAGAGCACGTGGTGCGTCTGCTGCTCGTACAGGCTGATCGGGCAGCCGACGTGGGTGCAGATCTTGGAGAAGGCCACGATCCCGTCGTGGGACCACTCCAGCTCCTGCTTGTCCTTGATGTCCTCCGGCTGGATACGGACGATCATCAGGGCGGCCTTGGCGATCTGGACCTGGAAGTCGTGCTGGTCCTCCTCCAGGCCTTCCGGCATGGCGAAGGTCAGCGAACCGACCAGGACGTCCTCGGGACGCAGCGGCTCCATCGTGTTCTGGTTGATGAGCAGCTTGCCCTTGGACCACAGGGTCTTGCGCAGCTTGTCCTCGGGCAGCGGGCCCAGGTCGCGCAGGATCACGACGGCGGAGAGCGGCAGCAGGGCCAGCGCGCCGAGCATCGTGTTGCGGATCAGCGGGCGGCGGCCGATGCCGGACTCGTTCGCACCGTCGGCGAAGTCCTGCATGACCTTCGCCTTGACCTCCGGGGAGGCGGCGATCTCGTGGCGCTCGTCGGCGACCTCGACGTCGGACATCAGCGTGCGGGCCCAGTGGACCGCGCCGGCGCCGATGCAGAACAGGGCCGTGCCGAGCGTCAGACCCAGCGCGAAGTTCAGCGCGCTGACCTTCCCGACGGGGAAGATGAAAACGATCTTGTCGACCGGGATGGCCACGTACGAGGCGATGAAGCCGATCGTGGCCAGCATCGACAGCGTGAACAGCATCGCGACCGTACGCTCGGACCGCTTGGCGGCCTGCTCGTCGATGTCCTGGATGCGCGGCTTGTGGACCGGGAGGCCGGGGTCCGCGAACGGGTCGTCCGCGACCGCTACGGCACCGTGGTGCGCGTCGCCCTGCTCGCTCGGCAGGTGCTTGTCTTCGGGAATGTCTTGGCTACTCATGACTTCTTGGCCTTAGCGGTGTGGGCCGCGACCCAGACGGCGACAGCGATCAGCGCACCCAGACCGAAGATCCAGCCGAACAGACCCTCGGAGACGGGGCCGAGGCCACCGAGCTTGAGGCCACCGGGGCTGGTCGACTTCTCGCCGTTGACGTTCTGGAGGTACGCGATGATGTCCTTCTTCTGCTTCTCCGGCATGGTGCTGTCCGGGAAGGAGGGCATGTTCTGCGGGCCGGTGAGCATGGCCTCGTAGATGTGCTTCGGCTCGACGTCCTCGAGGTTCGGGGCGTACTTGCCGAGCGTCAGCGCGCCACCCTCGCCGGTGAAGTTGTGGCACTGCGCGCAGTTGTTGCGGAACAGCTCGCCACCAGCGGCGATGTCGGCACCAGCCGGGTCGTACTGCTTCTCGGTCGGCGTGATCGGGCCGGCACCGAGCGACGCGATGTACGCCGCGAGCTGGTCGATCTGGGGCTGGGTGTAGATGTTCGGCTTCTTCGGCACCTGGGCGCCGGGCTGCTGGGCGGGCATGCGGCCCGTGCTCACCTGGAAGTCGACGGCCGCGGAGCCGACGCCGACCAGGCTGGGGCCGTCAGTGGAACCCTGACCGCCGGTTCCGTGGCAGCTTGCGCAGCCCACGGCGTAGAGCTTCTTGCCCTCCTCGATGGCGAGGGACTGGGCGGTTTCATCGGCCTGCGCCTTGCCCGCGGGCGCGAAGGCGGCGTACAGCCCCCCCGTGACCGCCAGCGCGAAGAGTAGAACGACGACCGCCGCCAGCGGATGGCGTCGTCGTGCGGAGAGCTTTTTCACGGATTACCCCGGTGTCAGGATCTTCTGCGTCGGTGTTTCTGGACGGTGTGCCGAGCGGTACCCGGCGACGTGTTCGCTACTTGATCAGGTAGATCGTCGCGAAGAGGCCGATCCAGACGACATCGACGAAGTGCCAGTAGTAGGACACGACGATGGCCGACGTGGCCTGTTCGTGGGTGAACCTCTTGGCCGCGTACGTCCGGCCGAGGACCAGCAGGAAGGCGATGAGACCGCCCGTCACGTGCAGACCGTGGAAGCCGGTGGTCAGGTAGAACACCGTGCCGTACGGACCGGACGAGAGGGACATGCCCTCGTGCTTGACCAGCTCGGTGTACTCGAACACCTGGCCGCCAATGAAGATCGCACCCATGACGAACGTGATGATGAACCACGTCCGGAGCTTCTTCACGTCACCGCGCTCGGCGGCGAACACGCCGAGCTGGCAGGTGAGGGAGGAGAGCACCAGGATCGTGGTGTTCGTTGCCGAGAAGGGCAGATTCAAGGCCTCGGCCTGCTCTGTCCAGTACTCGGCACCCGTCACGGATCGCAGGGTGAAGTACATCGCGAAGAGGGCCGCGAAGAACATCAGCTCGGAACTCAACCAGATGATGGTTCCGACGCTGACGAGGTTCGGCCGATTGACCGTCGGGTGCGCGTGCCCGGTATCTACTGTCGTTGCTGTCGCCACGACCGACATTATGTCGGTCGCTTATCCCGCCCTCACCCCGGGGGGTGCCGTTCGGAGTGTCAGGGGGGTGTGCAAGGCCCGAACGGCCCATCAGAAGACCGGTCGCGAGGCTTGCGGAACCGATGTTGACAGCGGGTCGGACGGAGTAGCATCCCGCGCATCATCAGCGTGATTCACGGCCGGGTGGAGGACGAAATGCGGGCGACTGCGCGGGTTCTGGTCTACAGCGACGACGCGGGCACCCGGGAGCAGGTGCGGCTGGCCGCCGGGCGCAGGCCCGCCGCTGACCTGCCGCCGGTGGAGTTCCTGGAGTGCGCCACGCTTCCAGCGGTCCTCAAGGAGCTGGACGCGGGCGGCATCGACCTGTGCGTGCTGGACGGCGAGGCGGTGCCGGCCGGGGGCATGGGTGTGTGCCGGCAGATCAAGGACGAGATCTTCCGGTGCCCCCCGGTGCTGCTGCTGATGGGGCGTCCCCAGGACGCCTGGCTGGCCACGTGGAGCCGGGCCGACGCGGCGGTCACCCTTCCGGTGGACCCGGTCGACTTCCCCGACACCCTGGCGGGGCTGCTGCGGTCGCGGCTGTCGTCGGCCGCCTGAGGCTGCCGGGGCGCCGGGGGCGCCCGGGGCGCCGGAGACGCCCCGGTACGTGACGCGGGCCCGCGGGCCGGCCTGTCGGCCGCCCGCGGGCCCGTACGGCCTTCTGCGGGGCTCTCAGACGGTGGGGCGCAGCCGCGCCTGGTCGACGGGGCTGCGGCCTTCCTGGGTGCCCTTCAGGAGGGCGCTGCCCTCGCGCCACTCCTTCCACTCCATGTTCCAGTCGCCGAAGCCGTTCCCGAAGGTGTCCATGTCGTCGCCGATGCTGTTGATCACCTTGACGATGTCGCCCTCGGTGATGTTCTCGTAGAACCAGGCGGCGTTGCCGGTGCTCATGCCGGTGCAGCCGTGGCTGACGTTCTCGTAGCCCTGGGAGCCGACCGACCACGGCGCGGCGTGGACGTATTCACCGCTCCACGTCACCCGGGTGGCGTAGTAGACGGGCAAGTTGTAGTACTCGCTGCCGCCGATGCCGACGGTGTCGCCGCGCATCTGGACGAAGTACTGCTTGCCGAGGACCACCTTGACCCCGTTGCGGGTGGAGAAGCCGGGCTTGCCGGTGGTCACCGGGATGGTGTTGATCACTTCGCCGTTGCGCTCGAACGTGAGGTAGTGCGAGGCGGCGTCGGTGGTGACCTCGACGCGGTCGCCGATCTCCAGCTTCAGCGGCTTGGACGCGGCTCCGTGGAGCTCGTCGGAGACCTTGATGCCCTCCAGGTTGCTCCGTACGGAGACGGTGGTGTGGGCGGGCCAGTAGTCCTTCGGGCGGTAGTGCAGGTTCTTGTCGTCCACCCAGTGCCAGGCGCCGTCGACGCCGGCCGGCGCGTCGACGACGAGGGCCCGTTCGACGACGGCGCGGGCGGCCTTGTCCTTGACGGGCTCGTTGAGTTCGGCCGTGAGGGGCTGTCCGACGCCGTACTTGCCCTCGTCCGGGCCGAATTCGACCTTGAGGACCTTCTTGGCCGGGGTGGTCTCGAAAGTCAGCGTGCGCTGCCCTGGGGCGCCCCGCTGGTCCTCCGTGCTCACGATGACCGTGTAGCGCACGCCCGCGGCCATCGGGACGGTGCTGTGCCAGCGGTCGCCCTTGGCCGAGAGCTCGCCCGCCAGGCGGCGGCCGTGGGTGTCCACGGCCATCACGTCGGTGATCCGCGCCTCGGCTCCCTTGGCGGTGATCTCCAGCGGCTTGTCGGGGTCGGTGGGGCGGCCGCCGGGGGGCTGGTTGAAGACGACCTGGTCGCCCGCGTCGTACGGGCGGGCGGACAGCGGGTTGTTGTCGCCGGACCCGCATGCGGTGGCGCCGGCCCCGAGGGACGCGACCAGCAGGGAGCAGCTGAGTACCGTCCAAAGACGCGGTGAGTGGTTCATGCGCCCAACGCTATGAAGATATGACAAATCCAGCGCGCGGGGTGACTGCAAACGAGGGGCCCGGACTCCTCCGAAAAGGTGTCCGGGCCCCTCAGGCACCGCGGCGGACCGCGGTGTGATGCCTACTGCCGGTGCTACTGGTTCTGGTTCTCACCGCGGTAGTACTCGTACACCCAGCCCCACAGGCCGATCAGGATGATCGGGGCCGAGAAGTACATGAGCCACCAGCCGAAGATGACGCCCATGAACGCGAGCGCGCCACCGATGGCCAGCGAGAGCGGCTGCCAGCTGTGCGGGGAGAAGAACCCCAGCTCGCCCGCCTCGTCGGCGACGTCGGCCTCCAGGTTGTCCTGGGCCATCTCGTCCACGCGCTTGGCCGTGAAGGCCAGGTAGTAGCCGATCATGGCGCTCAGGCCGAAGGCCAGCGCGAGAGCGGTGGTTCCGACCGGCTCCTTCGACCAGACGCCGTAAACGACGGTCATGATCAGGATGAAGACGGAGAGCCAGAGGAACATCTTGCCCTGGATCTTCACTTGCCGGCCTCCTTGCCACCGGTGACGGCCTTCGCCGGGGCGTGGTCCTCGAGGTGGTCGAGGGCCGCGATCTCCGGGTGGTGCAGGTCGAACGCCGGCGATTCACTGCGGATGCGCGGCAGGGTGAGGAAGTTGTGCCGCGGCGGCGGGCAGGACGTCGCCCACTCGAGCGAACGGCCGTAGCCCCACGGGTCGTCGACCTCGATCTTCTTGCCGTACTTCGCCGTCTTCCAGACGTTGTACATGAAGGGCAGCATCGACAGGCCCAGCAGGAAGGAGCTGATCGTGGAGATCGTGTTCAGCGCCGTGAAGCCGTCGGCCGCGAGGTAGTCCGCGTAACGACGCGGCATGCCCTCGGCGCCCAGCCAGTGCTGCACCAGGAAGGTGCCGTGGAAGCCGATGAACAGCGTCCAGAAGGTGATCTTGCCGAGGCGCTCGTCCAGCATCTTGCCCGTGAACTTCGGCCACCAGAAGTGGAAGCCGGAGAACATCGCGAAGACCACGGTGCCGAAGATGACGTAGTGGAAGTGCGCGACGACGAAGTACGAGTCGGAGACGTGGAAGTCCATCGGGGGCGAGGCCAGGATGACGCCGGTCAGACCACCGAAGGTGAAGGTGATCAGGAAGCCGACGGCCCAGAGCATCGGGGTCTCGAAGGACAGCGAGCCCTTCCACATGGTGCCGATCCAGTTGAAGAACTTCACACCGGTCGGTACCGCGATCAGGAAGGTCATGAAGGAGAAGAACGGCAGCAGCACACCGCCGGTGACGTACATGTGGTGCGCCCACACGGTCACCGAGAGGCCGGCGATCGCGATCGTCGCGGCGATCAGACCGATGTAACCGAACATCGGCTTGCGCGAGAAGACCGGGATGACCTCGGAAATGATTCCGAAGAACGGCAGGGCGATGATGTACACCTCTGGGTGTCCGAAGAACCAGAAGAGGTGCTGCCACAGCAGTGCGCCACCGTTCGCCGCGTCGAAGACGTGTGCACCGAACTTCCGGTCGGCCTCCAGCGCGAAGAGCGCGGCGGCGAGGACCGGGAAGGCCAGCAGGACCAGGACACCGGTCAGCAGCACGTTCCAGGTGAAGATCGGCATGCGGAACATCGTCATGCCGGGAGCGCGCATGCAGATGATCGTGGTGATGAAGTTGACCGAGCCGAGGATCGTGCCGAAGCCGGAGAAGGCCAGACCCATGATCCACATGTCGGCGCCGATACCCGGCGAGCGGACGGCGTCCGACAGCGGGGAGTAGGCGAACCAGCCGAAGTCGGCGGCACCCGAGGGGGTGACGAAGCCGGCCACGGCGATGGTGGAGCCGAAGAGGTACAGCCAGTACGCGAACATGTTCAGCCGCGGGAACGCCACGTCGGGCGCGCCGATCTGCAGCGGCATGATCCAGTTGGCGAAACCGGCGAACAGCGGGGTCGCGAACATCAGCAGCATGATCGTGCCATGCATGGTGAACGCCTGGTTGAACTGTTCGTTCGACATGATCTGCGTGCCCGGTCGGGCCAGCTCGGCGCGCATGAAGAGCGCCATGATCCCGCCGATGATGAAGAACACGAACGACGTGACCAGGTACATCGTGCCGATGGTCTTGTGGTCGGTGGTGGTGAGCCACTTCACGACCACGTTGCCCGGCTGCTTGCGCCGTACCGGCAGCTCGTTCTCGTACGAGTCAGCTGCGGCGGCACCCTGGGATTCGTTGAGGATGCTCACAGTTTGTTCGTCTCCGCATTCCGGGCGGGGTCAGTCTGCTTGATGCCGGCCGGCAGGAAGCCGGTCTGCCCCTTCTCCGCCAGCTCCTTCAGGTGCGCCCGGTACTTCTCCGGGGAGACGACCTTCACGTTGAAGAGCATGCGGGAGTGGTCGACACCGCAGAGCTCGGCACACTTGCCCATGAAGGTGCCTTCCTGGGTCGGGGTGACCTCGAAGACGTTGGTGTGACCGGGGATGACGTCCTGCTTGAACAGGAAGGGCACCACCCAGAAGGAGTGGATGACGTCGTTCGACGACAGGATGAAGCGGACCTTCTCGCCCTTGGGCAGGTAGAGGGTCGGCCCCGGGTTGTTCGTCTGCGGGTTCCGGTCGCCCGGAACGCCCTTCTCGTAGACGCCCTCGGCGCCCGCCGGGAAGGCCTTGATGAAGCGGTCCGGCAGGGAGGCGAGTTCCTTCGGGGTCTCGCCCGCCTTCGGGGTCGCGGCATCGCCGTCGACGTTCTCGACGTAGTTGAAGCCCCAGCTCCACTGGTAGCCGATCACGTTGATCGTGTGCGCCGGCTTGGCGGAGAGGGAGAGCAGCTTCGACTCATCACGCGCGGTGAAGTAGAAGAGCACCGAGACGATGATGAGCGGGACCACGGTGTACAGCGCCTCGATGGGCATGTTGTACCGGGTCTGCGCGGGGACCTCGATCTTCGTCCGGCTACGCCGGTGGAAGATGACGCTCCACATGATCAGGCCCCACACCAGGATGCCCGTGATGAGAGCGGCCGCCCAGGATCCCTGCCACAGGGAGAGGATGCGAGGCGCCTCCTCCGTGACCGGGGTGGGCATTCCGAGGCGGGGGAAGTCTTTCCAGGTGTACGAGCAACCAGTGGCGGTCGCCAGGACCACGCCCGCAGTCAGCGCCTGCAGCAGCTTCCGCCGCATCGGGCGCCGCGGCGAGCGGTCGGAGCCGTAGGGACTCACGTAGCGCCTTCCCGAGAGTCTCGGCCCGCGCGGCCGGCCGCGGCCGTGTTCGGGTCGGTCGCCGGCCCTGACGCAGGCAGGGGTTTGGATGTTTATGCGGACCAAACCCTACTGGACGCTATTTGGGGTCGCGCGGGGAGGGTGCCCAACGCGCCGCTACTGCCCCCGAAGGGATGGATCCGCCGTACGGGGGACGGGCCGAACGGCTCTGAACCGCGGGCTCCGGACGGCATCTGACGGTCCCTGACCCCGGTCCGCGCGGGGCGGGGTCCCGCCCGGCCGCCGGCCACCATCTACCGTGGCCGGATGCCGTACTTCGACACCGCGTCCGCCGCTCCCCTGCACCCCGTGGCCCGGCAGGCGCTCCAGGCCGCCCTGGACGAGGGCTGGGCGGACCCCGCCCGGCTGTACCGGGAGGGGCGGCGGGCCAGGCTGCTGCTGGACGCGGCGCGCGAGGCGGCGGCCGAGGCGGTGGGATGCCGCGCCGACGAGCTCGTATTCACTCCTTCGGGGACGCACGCGGTTCACACGGGCATGGCGGGCGTGCTCGCGGGCCGCCGGCGGGCCGGCGGCCATCTGGTCGTATCGGCGGTGGAGCACAGCTCCGTACTCCATGCGGCGGACGCGCACGCGGCGGCCGGCGGGACGGTGACGGAGGTTCCGGTGGACCGGCTCGGCGCGGTCTCGGCCGCCGGGTACGAAGCCGCGCTCGGCTCCACCACGGCTCTGGCGTGCCTCCAGTCGGCCAACCACGAGGTGGGCACGGTCCAGCCGGTGGCCGAGGTCGCCGAGGTCTGCGGGGCCGCCGGGGTGCCGCTGCTCGTGGACGCCGCCCAGTCGCTCGGCTGGGGCCGGGTGGAAGGCGCGTGGTCCGCCCTCACGGCCAGCGCCCACAAGTGGGGCGGCCCGCCCGGGGTGGGTCTGCTCGCCGTCCGCAAGGGGGTCCGCTTCTCCCCCCAAGGCCCCGCCGACGAACGGGAGTCGGGCCGCTCCCCCGGCTTCGCCAACCTGCCCGCCATCGTCGCGGCGGCGGCCTCGCTGCGCGCGGTGCGGGCCGAGGCGGACGCGGAGGCGGCCCGGCTGCGGATCCTGGTGGACCGGCTGCGGCGGCGGGTGGTCCGGCTGGTGCCCGACGTGGAGGTGGTGGGGGACGCCGACCGGCGCCTGCCCCACCTGGTCACGTTCTCCTGCCTCTACGTCGACGGCGAGACCCTGCTGCACGAGCTGGACCGGGCGGGGTACTCCGTCTCCTCCGGCTCCTCCTGCACCAGCTCCACGCTGACCCCCAGTCACGTGCTGCGGGCGATGGGGGTGCTGTCGGAGGGGAACGTACGGGTCTCCCTGCCGCCGGGCACCTCCGCCGACGAGGTCAACGGCTTCCTGGAGGTACTGCCGGGCGCGGTGGCGGGCGTACGGGAGAAGCTCGGCGTCTCGGAGCCCTCCCCGGTGGCCCCGGTCGCGGACGCGGTGGAGGTCGACGCGCTGGGACTGCGCTGCCCGCAGCCGGTGATCGAACTGGCCCGGGCCATCGCCACCGTCCCGGTGGGCGGGACCGTCACGGTCGTCTCCGACGACGAGGTGGCCCGCCTGGACATCCCGGCCTGGTGCGCGATGCGCGGCCACACCTACCTGGGCGAGACCCCCCGCGACGCGGGCGTGGCCTACCGGGTCCGCCGCGAGGGCTGAGGTCCGCCCCTTCCGACGCGCCGCAGGGGCGGCGCGCCGGAAGGGGGACGGCCTCAGACGGAGAGGTGCGCGCGGACCTCGGCGGCGGCCTCTTCGCCGTAGGCCTTCGTGAAGCGCTCCATGAAGTGGGCGCGGGCCAGGGTGTACTCCTGGGTGCCCAGGGTCTCGATCACCAGGGTGGCCAGCATGCAGCCGAGCTGCGCGGCCCGCTCCAGGCCGACGCCCCAGCCGAGGCCCGTCAGGAAGCCTGCGCGGAACGCGTCGCCGACGCCGGTCGGGTCGACCTTCGCCGTCTCCTCCGGGCAGCCGACGACGATCGGCTCGTGGCCGACGCGCTCGATGCGCACGCCCTGCGCGCCGAGGGTGGTGACGCGGGTGCCGACCTTGGCGAGGATCTCCTCGTCGGTCCAGCCGGACTTCGACTCGATGAGGCCCTTCTCGTACTCGTTCGAGAAGAGGTACGTCGCGCCCTCCATCAGGGTGCGGATGTTCTCGCCGTCCATCCGGGCGATCTGCTGCGAGAAGTCCGCCGCGAAGGGGATCCCGCGGGTGCGGCACTCCTCCGTGTGGCGGAGCATCGCCTCGGGGTCGTCGGCGCCGATCAGGACGAGGTCCAGGCCGCCCACGCGGTCGGCGACGGCCTTGAGCTCGATCTGGCGGGCCTCGCTCATCGCGCCCGTGTAGAAGGAGCCGATCTGGTTGTGGTCGGCGTCCGTGGTGCAGACGAAGCGCGCGGTGTGCAGCACCTCGGAGATCCGGACGGACTCGGTGTCGACCCCGTGCCGGTCCAGCCACGCGCGGTACTCGTCGAAGTCCGAGCCGGCCGCGCCGACGAGGATCGGGCGGCTGCCGAGCTGGCCCATGCCGAAGCAGATGTTCGGGCCGACGCCGCCCCGCCGCACGTCGAGGTTGTCGACGAGGAAGGAGAGGGAGACCGTGTGGAGCTGGTCGGCGACGAGCTGGTCGGCGAAGCGGCCCGGGAAGGTCATGAGGTGGTCGGTGGCGATGGAGCCGGTGACTGCGATGCGCACGGCGTGGATGCTCCTGCGGATGACGGCGGGTGACAGTCAAAGTTACCCGGTCCACGCCTTCGGGCCGACCCGGCGAAACTACCCCGTAGTAGGACTTCCTTCGCGCAGGATGGCGACCATACGGTGCCCCCATGACCTATACCGATGGCTTCGGGTACGCGGACCACGCCTCCGACGCGCGGCCCGGCTTCGCACGGCTGCTCGGCGACTGTGCCCGGATGGCCCCGCACTGGGGCGTGGAGCGGGAGCCGCGGCCGGCGCGGGTGGCGCCCTCGCAGATCCACGGGGTGCGCGTGCCGCCCGCCTCCGCCCGGCTGATCGCCGGAACCGCCGCGTACGGCGACTAGGGGAACGGGGGGAACCGGTTTCGCGGCCGCCGCGTCACACCCGCATCACGTACGGCGGGACACGCTAAGGAGCGATGCGGTGACCAGCGAACAACCCGACACATCACGCGCCACACGACGGCGGCCCGCCTGGGCCGTCGGCTCGATCGCGGCCGCCGTCCTGCTGGCCGGCGGGGGTACGGCGTACTGGGCGTCGACGGCGTACGGCGACGCCTCGGGCGGCGGCTCCCGTACGGGTGACAGCGCGGCCGTGGCGCCGCGCTCGGCCGGGACCCCGTCGGGCCCCGGCATCGCCCCCGGGGAGCCGGACCCGTCCGGCGGGCCGGTGACGTACCGGGCGGACGTGAAGCTCCCCGACGGGCCGGGCACCGCGCCCGCCTTCGCCGCGTCCGGGGAGGTGGCCTCCGACGAGGTGGCCCGGCTCGCGAAGGCCCTCGGCGTCTCGGGCGTGCCCCGGCTGGTCGGCGACACCTGGCAGGCCGGGGAGGCCGCCGACGGCTCCGGGCCCCGGCTCACGGTGACCCGCAAGGCCCCCGGCACCTGGGCCTTCTCCCGCTACCAGGCAAGCGGCGGCGTCGGGGACGACTGCGTGCGCGGCAAGGACACCTGCGGCCCGGCCACCCTCCCCCAGGAGGGCTCGGGCGCGGCGGAGCCCGTCTCCGAGCAGGCCGCGAAGGCCGCCGCGGCCCCGGTGCTCGCGGCCGCCGGGCAGGGCGGCGCCAAGGTGGACGCCCGCCTCACCCAGGGTTCCGTCCGGGTGGTGAGCGCCGACCCGGTGGTGGGCGGGCTCCCGACCCAGGGCTGGTCCAGCAAGATCAGCGTCGGGGCGGACGGCGCGGTGGTCACGGGCAGCGGGGAGCTGAAGGCCCCGGTCCGGGCGGGCGAGCAGGCCGTGGTCGGGGCCGCGGAGGCCCTGGAGCGGCTCAACGCGGCGGCCAAGGGCGGCGGTGACGGCACGGGCCCGGGGCCGAGCGGCTGCGCGACCACGGTGCCGCTGACCCCGGACACCCCGACGGGCGCGACGGACACCCTGCCCTGCAACCCGGAGCCGCGGCCGATGAAGCCGCCGCGGACCGAGAGCGTGCGGGGGGCCGTGCTGGGGCTGGTCGCGGGGACGGTCGACGGCGGGCGGGGCCTCGTGCCGGCCTGGCTGTTCGAGGTGGCGGGCTCGCAGGGCAAGCCGGGCCGCACGGTGGTCCAGCCCGCCGCGGCGGACGACGCCGGCACCGCGGTGCCCCCGAAGCCGCACACCGTGCCCGGGTTCTCGTACGCCCAGGCCGACCGGACGCTGACGGTGAACTTCTGGGGCGGGGTGTGCAGCACCTACACGCTGGAGGCGCGGGAGGAGGCGGCTTCGGTCCTGGTGAAGATCACGGACACCCCGAACAAGCCCGGCCAGGCCTGCATCATGATCGCGCAGGAGATGGCCCTGACGGCGACGCTCCAGCAGCCGCTGGGCGACCGCAAGGTGGTCGACGCCACGTCGGGCAAGCCGATCCCCCGCCAGTAGGGCCGGCGGGACCGTCGGCAGGACGCGCGAAGGGCCCGGGCCCGGTCGGAAACGACCGGGCCCGGGCCCTTCGACGTCAGGCCGTGGGGCTTAGCTGAACGAGTCGCCGCAGGCGCAGGAGCCGGTGGCGTTCGGGTTGTCGATCGTGAAGCCCTGCTTCTCGATGGTGTCGACGAAGTCGATGGAGGCGCCGCCCAGGTACGGGGCGCTCATGCGGTCGGTGACGACCTTGACGCCGTCGAAGTCCTTGACGACGTCGCCGTCGAGGGAGCGCTCGTCGAAGAAGAGCTGGTAGCGCAGGCCGGAGCAGCCGCCGGGCTGGACGGCGACGCGCAGCGCGAGGTCATCGCGGCCTTCCTGCTCCAGCAGGGTACGGACCTTCTCGGCGGCGGCGTCGGACAGGAGGATGCCGTCGCTCACAGTGGTCTTGTCGTCCTGTACGGACATCTGCATTCACTCCCGAAGTGGGCGGCTCCCCGCCGGTGGCTGGGGAAACGTCGGACTCTTGCCGTCGATGGCAACCAGCGGGACCAGGGTTTCATTCCGGGTCCGGCGCCTCGTTTTCTCAATTCATGCTCGCACACCCCGGCGGTCCGGTGGACCCCGCGACGAGGACCGGTGGAGTGGCGTACCCCGCACCGGGCGAATGCGTCACATCGACACTATCGGCATCGTCAAAGTGACGTGAAGCAGCTATCATAGATAACGTCAAATAGACGAGAAGTGTCGATCAAAGCCCCCCGCAGTCCCAGATTTCCTTGTCGCAGAACAGAAAGGGTGCGTGTCGTGACCACCGCCCAGCCTTTGGACGTCCAGCCGACGCCCCTTGCCCTGCTGCTGCTCGGCCGTGAGGCCGACCCCAAGAGCGAGCGCGGGGTGGAGTGCCCCGGCGACCTTCCCTCGCCGTCCGACCCGGACCTGGTGGCCCGTGCCCGCGCCGCCAAGGAGAAGCTCGGCGACAAGGTCTTCATCCTCGGCCACCACTACCAGCGTGACGAGGTCATCGAGTTCGCCGACGTCACCGGCGACTCCTTCAAGCTGGCCAAGGACGCGGCCGCCAAGCCGGAGGCCGAGTACATCGTCTTCTGCGGCGTGCACTTCATGGCCGAGTCCGCGGACATCCTGACCTCGGACGACCAGAAGGTCGTCCTGCCCGACCTCGCGGCCGGCTGCTCGATGGCCGACATGGCCACCGCCGAGCAGGTCGCGGAGTGCTGGGACGTGCTCACCGAGGCCGGCGTCGCCGGTGCGACGGTACCCGTCTCGTACATGAACTCCTCCGCCGACATCAAGGCCTTCACCGGCAAGCACGGCGGCACGATCTGCACCTCGTCCAACGCGAAGAAGGCCCTGGAGTGGGCCTTCGAGCAGGGCGAGAAGGTGCTCTTCCTCCCGGACCAGCACCTGGGCCGCAACACCGCCGTCCGCGACATGGGCATGTCCCTGGACGACTGCGTCCTCTACAACCCGCACAAGCCGAACGGCGGCCTGACCGCCCAGCAGCTGCGGGACGCCAAGATGATCCTGTGGCGCGGCCACTGCTCGGTCCACGGCCGGTTCTCGGTGGACTCGGTCAACGACGTGCGCGAGCGCATCCCGGGCGTGAACGTGCTGGTGCACCCCGAGTGCAAGCACGAGGTCGTGGCGGCCGCGGACTACGTCGGCTCGACGGAGTACATCATCAAGCAGCTGGAGGCGGCCCCGGCCGGCTCCAAGTGGGCCATCGGCACCGAGCTGAACCTGGTCCGCCGCCTGGCGAACCGGTTCGCCCCGGAGGGCAAGGAAGTCGTCTTCCTCGACAAGACGGTCTGCTTCTGCTCGACGATGAACCGCATCGACCTCCCGCACCTGGTGTGGACCCTGGAGTCCCTGGCCGAGGGCAACCTCGTCAACCGGATCCAGGTCGACAAGGAGACGGAGAGCTTCGCGAAGCTCGCGCTGGAGCGGATGCTCGCACTGCCGTAGCACCCGCGGAGCGCGAAGGGGCCCCGGCCGGCGTTGGTGACGCCGGCCGGGGCCCCTCGCGCGCTGCTCAGACCCCGACCGGGGTGTCGTCCGAAGCCGGCTCCGCGGACGAGACCACCGTGAGGCGGGCCTTCCGCTTGGCCCGGCGGCGTTCCTTGCGGAGCTCGACCATCGTGTAGAGCGTCGGCACCAGGAGCAGGGTCAGCAGGGTCGAGCTGACCAGGCCGCCGATCACGACCACCGCGAGCGGCTGCGAGATGAACCCGCCCTCGCCGGTGACGCCCAGCGCCATCGGGAGCAGGGCGAAGATCGTCGCCAGGGCCGTCATCAGGATCGGGCGCAGGCGGTGGCGGCCGCCCTCGACGACCGCTTCGACGACGCCCAGGCCCTGCGCCCGGTACTGGTTGACCAGGTCGATCAGGACGATCGCGTTGGTGACCACGATGCCGATGAGCATCAGCATGCCGATCATCGCCGGGACGCCCATCGGGGTGCCGGTGACGATGAGCAGGCCCAGCGCGCCGGTGGCCGCGAACGGGATGGAGACCAGCAGGATCAGCGGCTGGACCAGCGACCGGAAGGTCGCGACCAGCAGCATGAACACGATCGCGATGGCCGCGAACATGGCCAGGCCGAGCGAGCCGAAGGCCTCGTCCTGGTCCTCGGAGACGCCGCCGATGGTGGCGGTGGCGCCCTCGGGCAGGTCCAGGGCCTTGAGCTTGGTCTGGAGCGCGACGCTGACCGCGCCGGTGTTGTCGCCGACCGGCTTGGCGGTGATGGTGGCGGCGCGGGCGCCGTCGATCCGGGTCATCGCGACCGGTCCGGGGACCTCCTTCACCTCGGCGATGTCGCCGAGCCTGGCGGGGCCGACCGGCAGGGCCTGGAGCTCGGCCAGGGTGGCGGCCGGCTGTGCGGAGCGGATGACGATGTCCCGCTCGGTGTTGTCGAGCACGGCCTTGCCCACGGGGTTGCCGCGGACGGCCTGGGCGACGACCGCGCCCAGCGCGGCCTGGCTCAGGCCGGCCTCGGCGGTCTTGGGGGTGGCGGTGACCGCGATGCGGGGCACCGACTGGGCGAGGTCGCTCTGGACGTCGGTGACGTCGTCGAGGGTGGCCACCTCGGCGCGGACCTGTTCGGCGGCCTTGGCGAGGACGGCGCCGTCGCCGGCCTTGACGACCACGCTCAGGTTCTGGCTGCCGAAGCCGCCGCCCGCCGAGACGGAGGTGTCGCCGATGCCCTGGAGCCTGCCGAGGGCGTCCTGGATGCGCTGCTTGACGGCGTCGGACTGGCCGGCGTCGTCCAGGGTGACCTGGAAGGAGGCCTGGTTGGTGCCCGTACCGCCGCCGAAGGCCGCGAGGAAGCCGGAGGAGCCGACGGTGACCTGGTGGTCCTTGACGCCCTCGATGGAGTCCAGGGCCTTCTCCACCTTGCGGCTCGCCTCGTCGGAGGCGGCCAGCGAGGTGCCGACGGGCAGTTCCTGCTTCACCGTCAGGACGTCCTGGTCGCCCTGGTCGAAGAAGTTCGTCTTCAGCAGCGGGGTCATCCCGAAGGTGGCGACGAGGACCACGGCCGCGATGGCGACACTGGTCAGCCGGCGGCGGGTGGCGAAGCCGAGGACCCGTACGTAGAAGCGCTGGAGGCGGCTGTTGGCCTCTTTCTCCTCCGCCTCGCGGCGGGCCTTCGCGCGGCTCTCGGCATCCGCCGGGGAGACGCCCTTGGGGGCGCGCAGGAACCAGTACGACAGCACCGGCACGACCGTCAGGGAGACCAGCAGCGAGGCCAGCAGGGCGGCGGTGACGGTGAGCGAGAAGGAGCCGAAGAGCTCGCCGATCATGCCGCCGACGAGGCCGATCGGCAGGAAGACGGCCACGGTGGTGAGCGTGGACGAGGTGACCGCGCCGGCCACCTCCTTGACGGCGGTGGTGATCGCGGCCTCGCGCTCCTCGCCGTAGCCGAGGTGGCGCTTGATGTTCTCCAGGACCACGATCGAGTCGTCGACGACGCGGCCGATGGCGATGGTGAGGGCGCCCAGCGTCAGCATGTTCAGGGACAGGTCGCGGGTCCACAGCACGATCAGGGCGAGGACCACGGACAGCGGGATGGAGACCGCGGTGACCAGCGTCGAGCGGATCGAGGCCAGGAAGACCAGGATCACGATGACGGCGAAGACGAGGCCGAGCAGGCCCTCGGTGGTCAGGCCCGAGATGGAGCGGGCGACGGCCGGGCCCTGGTCGCTGACGACGGTCAGCCCGGCGCCGGAGCCGAGCTGCGCGCGCAGTTCGGGGAGCTTGTCCTTGACGGCGTCGGAGATGGCGACGGCGCTGCCGTCCTTGTCCATGGTGAGGACGAGGGCGAGGCTGGGCTTGCCGTTGCTGCGGGTGATGGAGTCGGCCTTGGCCGGCTCCTGCTTGACGGAGGCCACGTCACCGAGGCGGACGACCGGCTTGCCGGGGCCCGCGGTCAGCCGGAGTTCCTCCAGCTGGCCGAGCGAGGTGTAGCCGGAGCCCACGCGGACGGTGCGGTTCTTGCCCTGCTCGTCGAAGGAGCCGGCGGGGACGGTCGTACCGCCCGCCTTGAGGCCCTCGGCGAGCGCGGCGCCGTCGAGGGCGGCGGCGGCGAGCTTGGCGTTGTCGGGGGTGATGGTGACCTGGACGTCGCGCACGCCGTCCACACTGACCTGGCCGACGCCCTCGACGTCCTCCAGGACGGGGACGACGGAACGGTTCAGCTGGTCGGCCAGGGCCTGCTGGTCCTTGTCGGAGGTGACGGCGAGGACGACGGTCGGGATGTCGTCGGTGGAGCCGGCCACGACCTGCGGGTCCACCTCGGCGGGCAGCCGGACGCGGGCCCGGTTGACGGCCTGCTGGACGTCGGCGACGAGCTGCTTGGTGCCGCTGTCGCCGTAGTCGAAGGTGGCGCGGATGAGCGCGTTGCCCTCGCTGGCGGTCGAGGTGATGCCGGTGATGCCGTCGACGCCCTTGAGGGTGTTCTCGATGGGCTCGATGACCTGCTTCTCGACCACGTCGGGCGAGGCGCCCTGGTACGGCGCGAGCACGGAGACCATCGGGAGTTCGATGGAGGGCAGCAGCTGCTGCTTGAGCTGCGGGATGGCTATGGCGCCGAACAGGAGCGCCACGATCGACACGAGGCCGACCAGCGCTCTCTGGGAGAGGCTGAAGCGGGACAGCCAGGACATGGGCGTGGGATCTCTCTGCTGGTCGTTCGCGAGGACCCCTCCAGCCTTCCGCACCCCGCGATCCCGCTGCGTCGCTCCCAGGTGCCGTCCTTATGTGCGGCATACCGCGTCCGCAGTAGTCGGTCCTACTGCGGTCCGCCGCAGGTCAGTCGGCGCGCGGCCGGACCAGTCCCGATTCGTACGCGATGACCACCAATTGCGCCCGGTCGCGGGCCCCGAGCTTGGCCATGGCCCGGTTGACGTGGGTCTTCACGGTCAGCGGGCTGACCTCCAGCCGGGTGGCGATGCCGTCGTTGGACAGCCCGCCGGCGACCTGTACGAGGACCTCGCGCTCGCGGCCGGTCAGCGCGGCGAGGCGTTCGGCGTGGGGGGAGCCGGCGGCGGGGGCGTCGGCGCGGCCGCCCTGGGCGAGGAAGCTGGCGATGAGCCCTTTGGTGGCGGCCGGGGAGAGCAGCGCCTCGCCGGCGTGGGCCACACGGATGGCGTTGAGGAGCTCGTCGGGCTCGGCGCCCTTGCCGAGGAAGCCGGAGGCGCCGGCGCGCAGGGCCGCGGCCACGTACTCGTCGACCTCGAAGGTGGTCAGCATGACCACGCGGACGTCCGACAGCCCCGGGTCGGCGCTGATCATGCGGGTGGCGGCGAGTCCGTCGGTGCCGGGCATCCGGATGTCCATCAGGACGACGTCGGCCCGCCGTTCGCCTGCGAGGGCGTAGGCCTGGGCCCCGTCCGAGGCCTCGCCGACGACCTCCATGTCGGGCTCGGAGTCGACGAGCACCTTGAACGCGCTGCGCAGCAGCGCCTGGTCGTCGGCGAGCAGGACTCGGATGCGGGCGGGGCCGGCGTCGGCGGGGTCGGTCATACCGTCAGGGTAGGCGGCGCCCCGGAGCTCCGGTCCGCGAGGTGGCGTCGAGGGCGGCTCCCGAACGGCCCGCGCCGGCCGGGCCCGTGGGCGGGCACGGCCCGGTTCAGCCGAGGGCGAGGACCAGCAGGACGGCGGTGGCGGCGACCTCGCAGACGGCGCCGAACACGTCCCCGGTGACCCCGCCGAAGCGGCTGACGCAGCGGCGGAGCAGGAGTTCGGCGGTGAGCAGGGCCGCGAGGACGGCGGCCGCGTGCTGCGCGGCGGCGAACGGACCCGCCGGGAGTGCGGCGAGGGCGGCCGCCGCGACGACGGCGGCGGCCACGCAGGCGGCCGCCCGGTGCGGGACCGCGCCGGCCACCGCCGCGCCGAGGCCTTCGGGCCGGGCGGCGGGGACCCCCTCGCGGCAGGCCAGGGTCATCGCGAGGCGGGCGGTGACGGCGGCGACTACGGCGGCCAGGGCGCCCCGGATCCAGCTGTCGGCGTACGCGTTGGCGAGGGCGGCCACCTGGACCAGGAAGACGACGAGGAGGGAGATGACCCCGAAGGGGCCGATGTCGGACTGCTTCATGATCCGCAGGGCGTCCTCGGCGGGCTTGGCGCTGCCCAGCCCGTCGGCCGTGTCGGCCAGGCCGTCCAGGTGGAGTCCGCGGGTCAGCGCCGCCGGTACGGCGACGGTGACGGCCGCGGCGAGGAGCGGGCCGCCGCCGAGGAGCGGCAGGAGCGCCCCGGGCAGGGCGGCGAGCAGCCCGACGGCGAGGCCGGCGAGCGGGGCACAGGCCATGCCGGTGCGGGCGGCGGGCCGGTCCCAGCGGGTGATCCGCGCGGGCAGGACGGTCAGCGTGCCGAAGGCGAAGCGGATCCCGTCGGGCAGGGAGGCCCGTTCCCCGGGCGGCCGCGGCAGTGGATCATCGGTCGAGTCTGTCATCGGCGCGAACGCTACCCGCTTACGGTGAGCGGTAAATTGCTCAATACGTGTCATATCGGGAGCTGGTGTCGTGGGTCACTGGTGGGAACGCAACATCATCGAGCCGGGCAAGCTCCCGCTGCTGCTCGCCCTGTTGTCCTTCGTACTGTCGTTCCTGGTCACGCGGGTGATCACGCGGCTGATCCGGGCCGGCCGGGGGCCCTTCAAGAACATCACCCCCGGCGGGCTCCACGTCCACCACGTGGTGCCGGGCGTGGTCCTCGTGATCATCGGCGGGTTCGGGGCCGTCGGCAGCGGCGGGCACAGCTTCGGCGCCGGCCTGTCGGCGGTGCTCTTCGGCCTCGGAGCGGGGCTGGTGCTGGACGAGTTCGCGCTGATCCTGCACCTGGACGACGTCTACTGGAGCGAACAGGGCCGCAAGAGCGTGGAGATCGTGGTGCTGACGGCGGCCGTGGTGGCCCTGGTACTGGGCGGCTTCCTGCCCTTCGGCGTCAACGAGCTGTCCGCGGAGGAACGGCACAGCCGCGGGCTCGTCGTCATGAACACCGCCACCAACTTCTTCCTCGCCCTGATCGCCCTGTGGAAGGGGAAGCCGCGCACCGCGATATTCGGGCTGGTGATCCCCTTCGTGGCACTGATCGGGGCGGTGCGCCTGGCCCGGCCCGGGTCCCCGTACGCCAAGCGCTTCTACGCCAAGCGCCCGCGCGCGCGGGCCAGGGCGGGGCTGCGGGCCTTCCACCACGACCGGCGCTGGGCGCGGCCCCGGCGCAAGTTCGAGAACTTCATCAGCGGGCTCTCCGACCCGGACAAGCACCCGGAGAAGCATCCGGACAGGCACCCGGCCGAGCCGCGCGAATGACCCGAAGGGCCCGCCCTCCCCGTGCGGTACGGGGAGGGCGGGCCCTTCGCGGTGTCGGTGCGGCTCGGCCGGGGCGGCCGTGCCGGCCCGGTCAGCCCGGGATGAGGCCGTCGTCGTTCAGCATGTCCCGGACCTCGTCGAGCGTGGCGTCGGGCGCGGGCAGGATCAGCTCGGACGGTTCCAGCGCGTCGTCGGGCAGTGGGCTGCCCAGACGCCGCACGGCGTCGAGCAGCGCGGCCAGCGTGCGCCGGAAGCCCTCCTCGTCGCCGCCCTCCATCTCTTCGAGCAGCTCGTCGTCCAGCTTGTTGAGCTCGGCGAAGTGGCTGTCGGCCAGCTCGACCTGGCCCTCCCCCATGATGCGGACAATCATGACGGGCCCCTGTCCTACTGCTTGTCGAACCGGTGCTGGGTCTGCTGCGGCTGCGCGGTGCCCGGGGCGCCGCCCTCGATGGCCTGCTGCTGCGCGGACGGGCCGCCGGCCAGCTCGGCCTTCATCCGCTGGAGCTCCAGCTCGACGTCGGTGCCGCCGGAGAGGCGGTCCAGCTCGGCCTGGATGTCGTCCTTGGAGCCGAGACCGCTCTGGTCGTCCAGAGCGCCGGAGGCGAGCAGCTCGTCGATCGCGCCGGCCCGGGCCTGGAGCTGGGCGGTCTTGTCCTCGGCCCGCTGGATGGCCAGGCCGACGTCGCTCATCTCCTCCGAGATGCCGGAGAAGGACTCCGCGATGCGGGTCTGCGCCTGGGCGGCCGTGTAGGTGGCCTTGATGGTCTCCTTCTTCGTACGGAAGGCGTCCACCTTGGCCTGGAGGCGCTGCGCGGCCAGCGTCAGCTTCTCCTCCTCGCCCTGGAGGGTCTGGTGCTGCACCTCCAGGTCGCTGACCTGCTGCTGGAGGGAAGAACGACGGGACAGGGCCTCGCGGGCCAGGTCCTCGCGGCCCAGGGCGAGCGCCTTGCGGCCCTGGTCCTCGAGCTTGGCGGACTGGCTCTGGAGCTGGTTCAGCTGCAGTTCCAGGCGCTTGCGGGAGGTCGCCACGTCGGCGACGCCGCGGCGCACCTTCTGAAGCAGCTCCAGCTGCTTCTGGTACGAGTAGTCGAGGGTCTCGCGCGGGTCCTCGGCCCGGTCCAGGGCCTTGTTCGCCTTCGCGCGGAAGATCATCCCCATACGCTTCATGACACCGCTCATGGGCTTCGCGCGCCCCCTTCTAGACGGACTGTGCTCCAGGTCACCGACAGGACCCACAGTACGGGCCCTGTCTCTATTACCGCACTGTTCGAGTACGGATGCGCTCCTCCTCCAGGACGAGTACCCCGGTGCCGTATCAGGCGTGAGGAGTAGGTGATCCCCGAGCCCGTAGGCCCCGGAATCCCCAGTACCGGAAAGAGGCCCGCACTCGGTAGACGCCCGCCGTTGCCGGATCGTTCCCCGCGGGGGTGGGGCCGGTGGCCCCGACCACGTACGCTTGGGTTTTGTGTTTGGTAGCCGCTCCTCCAAGGAAGAGAAGGCCTCCGCCACCGACAAGGTGAGCGCCGGCCCCTCGCAGCCCCGTGACCCGCAGGCCCCGAAGGGCCGCCCGACGCCGAAGCGTGCTGTGGCCCAGTCGCAGCGCAAGGCCGTGGTGGCCTCGACCGGCAACCGCAAGGAGGACGCCAAGCGAGCCCGCGAGCGTCGCCGTGAAGAGATGGCCAAGCAGCGCGAGGCGCTGGCCAACGGCGACGAGCGCTATCTGCCCGCCCGCGACAAGGGCCCCGTGCGCCGGTTCGTCCGCGACTACGTGGACTCCCGCTTCTCGGTCGCCGAGATGTTCCTGCCGCTGGCCGTGATCATCCTCGTCCTGAGCATGATCCGGGTGCCCTCGATCCAGAACATCGCGCTGATGCTGTGGCTCGGCGTCATCGTCCTGATCATCCTCGACTCCATCGGCCTGTGGTTCCGGCTCCGCAAGGCGCTGAACGAGCGCTTCGCGAACGAGCCGCGCCGCGGCGCCGTCGCCTACGGTCTGATGCGCACCCTCCAGATGCGTCGCCTGCGCCTGCCCAAGCCGCAGGTCAAGCGCGGAGAGCGGCCCTGACCGGAGCGACGCCCGGAGCATCAGGGGCATCGTCGGGGGAGGGCTTCTCGGGGGGAGCCCGGCTGTGGCTGGAGGGACTGGGCGGACTGCGCAACGCCGTCCGCCAGGAACTCGTGGGCCGGCAGGTCGAGGAACAGATCACGCACCGCTTCCCGGTCGGGCAGCGGCTGCGGGTCCTCGACGTCGGCATGGGCCAGGGCACCCAGGCGCTGCGTCTGGCCCGGGCGGGACACCGCGTCACCGGCCTGGAGCAGGACGCCGCCATGCTGGCCGTCGCGCACGCGGCACTGGCCGCCGAACCGGCCGGGATCCGGGACCGGGTCGAGCTGGTGGAGGGCGACGGCCGGGAGACCGGCGCGCACTTCGGGCCGGGCAGCTTCGACGTGGTGCTGTGCCACGGGGTGCTGATGTACGTGTCGGAACCCGACGCGATGCTCGCCGGACTGGCCCGCATGCTCGCCCCCGGCGGGCTGCTGTCCCTGCTGGTGCGCAACGGCGACGCGCTCGCGCTGCGGCCCGGGCTGTCGGGCGACTGGTCGGGGGCGCTGACCGCCTTCGACACCGTCGACTACACGAACCGGCTGGGCCTGGACGTACGGGCCGACCGGCTGGCCGACCTGACGGCGACGCTGTCGGGCATCGGCGCGCCGCTGCACACGTGGTACGGGGTCCGCGTCTTCACCGACGGCACCGAAGCCGCGGCGGAGCTGCCGCCGGACGAGGAGCTGGAGCGGCTGCTGGCCGCCGAGGAACGGGCCGGGCGCACCGATCCCTACCGGGGCGTGGCGGCGTTGCTGCACCTGTGCGGGGTGCGCGGGTAGCGCGTGGCGCGCATGGACATGCGGAACCCCGGGGGTGCTCCCCCGGGGTTCCGTCGTTTCCCGAGTGCCGCTCGACCCCGTCGCGGGCCGGAGCTGCCGCTGCGCGGGGCCGTCCCCTGCCCGCCCTTCCACCGTTCCCCGGGCGCTGCCCGGACCCGCGCCCCAAAACCCGGCGGGGCTGGGATTCGCTGCGCGAATCCAGCCCGCGCGGCGTTTGAGCGCAACGGGGTCAGGGGCGGAGCCCCTGGGAACGGTGGAAGGGCGGGCAGGGGACCGGCGCCGCGGGCCACCCGCAGCGGCACCGGCAGCGGGCCGCTGGGCGGGGGCACCGCCCCGGCCCCGCAACCGCCCCGCCCGGCAGAGCCGGAGCCCGCACCCCGCCCGGCCGGGGCTCAGGCCTCCGTGGCTGCCCTCAGGCTCATCGGGTAGATCTGGGTGCCGTCCTCGAAGAGGGTCACCTTCTCCGCCCCGCCGTCCAGGAGCTCCTTCCACACCTCGCCGATCCAGGACTCCGCGTCCCCCTGCGTGGTGAACTCCTCCGGCTCCACCGCCGGGGCCACCTCGCTGCCGTCGGCCGCCTCGAACCGCCACGTCCACGCCATGTCCGCCTCCGTTGCTCGTCCGCGATCTCACGCTTCTCGCCTTGAGTCTGCCCGCAGAGTAGCCGGGCGCGCACCACTACCGGCGACGCGGGAGGATCTCTGTGTGGAACTCACTCTGCTCGGTACCGGTACCCCTGAAGGACTGCCCCGCCCCGGCTGTCCCTGCGCCGCCTGCGCGGTCTCCGTGGGCAGCCGGGCCCGCGGCGCGACCTCCGTCCTCGTCGACGGGGCGCTGCTGCTCGACCTGACCCCCGGGGCGGTGCTGGCCGGGGCCCGTGCGGGGCACTCGCTGGCCGGCGTACGGCAGGTGCTGCTGACGCACCCGCACGACGGGCCCGCCGTCGAGCTGCCTCCCGGGCTGCCCGCCGCCGGGCGGGTGCCGGACGGGCGGGAGCTGTCGGTGATCAGCGGGCACCGGGTGCGGGCGGTGCCGATGGACGCACCCGGCACCGGTTACGAGGTCACCGGCCCCGACGGCGCCCGGCTGCTGTACCTCCCGCCGGGCGGCGCCCCCGCCGGAACCGGCAACGGGGACGCGCAGCGCCCGTACGACCTGGTCCTCGCCGACGTGCTCGGCCGGCCGGAGGCGCTGGCCCGGCTCCGCGCGAGCGGCGCCGTCGGCCCGGCCACCGACGTGATCGCCGTGCACCTGGACCACGACACCCCGCCGGGACCCGAGCTGGACCGCCGGTGCGCCGCCGCCGGGGCGCGGGCCGTGCCCGACGGCACCACGGTGGTGGCCGGCGAGTACCGGGCGGTACCGGACGTGCCGCGCCGCACGCTGGTGCTGGGCGGGGCGCGCTCCGGGAAGTCCTTCGAGGCCGAGCGGCGCCTGGCCGCCTTCCCCGAGGTCGTCTACGTCGCCACCGGCGGCACCCGCGACGGCGACGCGGACTGGGCCCACCGGGTCGGCCTCCACCGGGAGCGGCGCCCGGCCACCTGGCGGACGGTGGAGACCTGCGAGCTGGTGCCGCTGCTGGAGCGGGACGGCCCGCCGCTGCTGATCGACTGCCTCGCGCTGTGGCTCACCGACGCCATGGACCGGGCCGGCGCGTGGGACGACGCGGTGTGGGCCGCCGAGGGCCGCAAGCTGCTGCGCGCACGGGTCGACGAGCTGGCGGCCGCGGTCCGCGCGAGCCGCCGCCACGTCGTGCTGGTCAGCAACGAGGTCGGGGCCGGGGTGGTCCCCGCGACCGCGTCCGGGCGGCGGTTCCGCGACGAGCTGGGCCGCCTCAACAACGCGGTCGCGGGCGAGTGCGAGCACGTACTCCTGGTGGTCGCGGGTCAGGCCCTCGTCCTCAAGGAACAGCCGATGTGAAGCGGAGCCGGTACACCCCCTGAGGGAGGGCCCGGGCGGCTGTAATCTCTGGCAGATGACCACGCTGAATCTCGACGACTTCTCCGATCTGATCGAACGCCCCGACGGGGGCGTCCGTCGTGACGCCGAAGAGCGCCGTGAGCGGCTGGCCGTGCCGCCCGGAGCCCTGGGCCGGCTCGACGAGCTCGCCGAATGGCTGGCCGCCGCGCAGGGCCGGGTACCGGTCAGGCCGATCCAGCGGCCGCGCGTCGTCCTGTTCGCCGCCGACCACGGCATCGCCGCCCAGGGCGTCTCCGCCCGGCCCGCGGGCAGCGCCCACGAGCTGGTGCGCGCGGTGCTCGACGGGACCAGCCCGGTCTCCGTGCTGGCCGCCCGGTTCGGCGCGGGCGTGCGCGTCGTCGACGCCGGCCTGGACTGCGACCCCGGGCTGCTGCCCGAGGACGTGGTACGGCACCGCGTACGGCGCGGCAGCGGCCGGATCGACGTCGAGGACGCGCTGACGGCCGAGGAGGCCGAGGACGCGCTGCGGCTCGGGATCCGGATCGCCGACGAGGAGGCCGACTCCGGTACGGACCTCGTCGTCCTCGGCGACCTGAGCGTGGGCGGCACCACGGTGGCGGCCACGCTGGTGGCCGCGCTCTGCGGGACGGACGCCTCCGTGGTCACCGGCCGCGGCGGGCTGCCGATCGACGACCTGGCCTGGATGCGCAAGTGCGCCGCCATCCGCGACTCGCTGCGCCGGGCCCGCCCGGTACTCGGCGACCAGCTGGCGCTGCTGGCGGCGGTCGGCGGCGCGGACGTCGCCGCGATCACCGGCTTCCTGCTCCAGTCCGCGGTGCGGCGTACGCCGGTCATCCTCGACGGGGTCGTCTCGGCGGCCTGTGGACTGGTGGCCCAGCGGGCCGCCTTCCGCGCCCCAGACTGGTGGCTGGCCGGGCAGTCCAGCGGGGAACCGGGACAGGCGAAGGCCTTGGACCGGATGGCACTCAACCCGGTGCTCGACCACGGCGTCACAGTAGGAGAAGGAACCGGCGCCCTGCTGGCGCTCCCCCTGGTCCAGGCGGCCGCCGCACTCGCGGCGGAACTCCCGGAGAGGGCTGCTGCGGAACAGCCGACGGACTGAGACACCGGGCACTACGGGCCTGACCAGTCCGCAGTGCTCGCACTGCGCTGCGGACCGGTGACGCCCCATATCATCGCTTTTCATGGGAGAGGTCCGCTTGACCAGCGCAGAAACCGACCGGAGCCTCGATCAGGCCTCCGGCAAGGGTTCCAACAACAAGAAGGAGCAGGGAGGGGAAGCGGCCGCGAAGCCGGAGAGCCGCAGGGGCACTCCCAGGTCGCGGCGCGGTGCCGCCTTCGCGGTCTGGTACCTGCGGATCGTCACCTTCGTCAACTTCCTCAGCGCGGTGTGGCTCTCGCTCGGGCAGGACCTGCGCCGGCACAACACCGCCGACTTCTACACCCCGTACCTGCTGACGGCCGGCTTCGCCTCCGGGCTGTTCTCGCTGCTGCTCGCGGTCACGATGGGCCGCCGCAAGCGGGCCGCCTGGATCCTGAACCTGGTGGTCAGCGGCATGCTGCTGCTGGCGTTCGCGGTCGCCGCCTTCGCGCCCTGCACGAGCGGCGAACTCAGCATGTGCTACCCGGAGTTCCGCCAGCACGCCCAGAACTGGGTCTCGCTCGCCCTGACCGCGGCCTTCGTCGTCGCCCTGCTGCTGGGCCGCCACGAGTTCTACGCCAAGGGCGACCGCTCCAACCCGAAGCTCGCCACCGCGGTGGCCGCCGTCGGCCTGCTGCTCACCTCGCTGATCGCCGCCCTCCTCGTCGGCGCCACCAACACCGACGCCGACCGCGCCGACGCCACGTTCCTGGCGCGCTGGCGGTACGGCGTGATGCGGCTGATCACCCTGGCGCCCGACGACAAGGCCTACCGCGCGATCACCACGCCCGCCTGGGTCGACGTCGCCATCAACGTGATGTCGATGCTGCTGCTCCTCGCCGTGCTGTTCGCGGCGTTCCGCTCGCGGCGCGCCGTCGACCCGATCACCCCCGAGGACGAGGAGCGGCTGCGGGCGCTGCTCGCCAAGCAGGGCGACCGCGACTCCCTCGGCTACTTCGCGCTGCGCCGCGAGAAGTCCGTGATCTGGTCCCCGACCGGCAAGGCCGCCGTCACCTACCGCGTCGTCGGCGGGGTCTCGCTGGCCTCCGGCGACCCCATCGGCGACCCCGAGGCCTGGCCGGGCGCGATCGAGCCGTGGCTGGCCGAGGCCCGCGAGCACGGCTGGGTACCGGCCGTGATGGGCGCCAGCGAGGAAGCCGGGCAGATCTACGCCCGGCACGGCCTGGACGCCCTGGAACTGGGCGACGAGGCCATCGTGGAGACCGACGAGTTCACGCTGGAGGGCCGCGCCATGCGCACCGTCCGGCAGGCGTTCAACCGGGTCAAGCGGGCCGGCTACACGGTCCGCATCCGCCGCCACGCCGACATCCCCGCCGAGGAGATGGCCGTACTGCTGGAACGCGCCGACGACTGGCGCGACGGCGCGACCGAGCGCGGGTTCTCCATGGCGCTGGGCCGCCTGGGCGACCCGGACGACGGCCAGTGCGTGATGCTGGAGTGCACCGACGGCAACGGCGACCTGCGCGCCGTGCTGTCCTTCGTGCCGTGGGGCCCCAAGGGCCTGTCCCTGGACCTGATGCGCCGTGACCGGGACTCCGAGAACGGCCTGATGGAGTTCATGGTCATCGAGCTGCTGGAGCGCTCAAAGGAGATCGGCGTCACACAGGTCTCGCTCAACTTCGCGATGTTCCGTTCCGTCTTCGAGCGGGGGTCCAAGCTCGGCGCGGGTCCGGTGCTGCGCATGTGGCGCTCGCTGCTGAGCTTCTTCTCCCGCTGGTGGCAGATCGAGTCCCTCTACCGGGCCAACGCCAAATACCGCCCGATCTGGGAACCGCGGTTCATGCTCTTCGAGAAGAGTTCGGACCTGCTGCGGATCGGTATCGCGGCGGGTCGGGCCGAGGGCTTCCTGGAGGCACCCGGCCTGCCCAAGTGGCTGCACCGCAAGCACCTGGAGACGATTCGTTGACGTCGTGGAAGACGGAGGTCCGGCAGTTCGCCCGCCGTGAGTGGGGCCCTCTGCTGCTGACCGTGCGGGACGCGCTCGTCCGCGACACGTGGCGGGCCGTCCCGATGACCCTCGGGGCGGTCGCCCTGACCTCCGTCTTCCAGATCGTCCAGAACACCTCCTGGGGCTTCCAGCCGGTCCAGAACCTGGGCTCCGTCAAGGCCGCCGACCCCCTGTGGCTGGCGCTGCTGCGCACCCCGCTGTCGCTGTTCGTCCCCGCCCTCGACCTGCCCGTGTGGGGGGCGCTCGCGCAGATCCTGCTGGTCTTCGGCATCGCGGAGATCTGCATCGGCTGGTGGCGCACCCTGCTCATCGGCTACGTCGCCACCATCGCCGGGACCACGTACGCCCGGATCGGGCTCTCCCTGGGACCCGAGCACCCCTTCGGGCTGCCGGTGTCCGACCGGATCGTCAACGACACCGGGCCGTCGGCGGCGGTGGTGGGCCTCGCGATCTACGTCTGCTGGCGCTACCGCGCGTACCTCACCGGGGCGCTGGTGATCCTCGTGATGATCGGCGAGGTGCTGGTCAAGAACAACCTCGCCGGCAAGGAGCACCTGGCCGCCATCGCGGCCGTCATGGCGGTGTGCCTGGTCCGCGCCAAGTGGGGGCCGGCCCGCTCGCGGACCCCGCTCGGCCCCCGCCCGCCCGCTCCCCCGTCGTCGCCCGCACCCCCGGGATCCGCGCGGCTCTAGCGGGAGCCCGTACCGTATCCGGGTGACGACAGACCTCGGGCCCTTCGCCGCCACCCGGCAGTGGATGCGGGCGCATCCGCTCGCCACCGACGCCGTGCTCGCGTTCGGGGCGCTGGTCTCCATGGTCGTCGGCTCCTTCGCCGACCCCCACGGGCCGCACGGCCCGACCTTCGGCACGCGTACGCCCGAGCCGTTCTCCCTGCTGCTGATGCTGCTCGGCGCGGCCGCCCTCGTACTGCGGCGCCGCCGGCCCCGTACGGTGCTCGCCGTCACCTGCGGGCTGTCGCTGCTGGAGCTGACCACCGGCGAGCCGAGGGCGCCCGTCGCGATGAGCGCGGTGATCGCCCTGTACACCGTGGCCGCGCTCACCGACCGGCCCACCACCTGGCGGATCGGGCTGCTGACGATGGCCGGGCTCACCGGGGTGGCGATGCTGGCCGGGCCGCTGCCCTGGTACGCCCAGGAGAACATCGGCATCTTCGCCTGGACCGGAATGGCCGCGGCCGCCGGGGACGCCGTGCGCAGCCGGCGGGCCTTCGTCGACGCGATACGGGAGCGGGCCGAACGGGCCGAACGCACCCGCGAGGAGGAGGCCCGGCGGCGGGTCGCCGAGGAGCGGCTGCGGATCGCCCGGGACCTGCACGACGTGGTGGCCCACCACATCGCCCTGGTCAACGTCCAGGCGGGGGTGGCCGCGCACGTCATGGACAAGCGGCCCGACCAGGCGAAGGAGGCCCTGGCCCACGTACGGGACGCCAGCCGCTCCGCCCTGAACGAGCTCCGGGCGACGGTGGGCCTGCTGCGCCAGTCCGGCGACCCCGAGGCCCCGACGGAACCCGCGCCGGGGCTGGCCCTGCTGGACGAACTCCTGGACACCTTCCGGCACGCCGGTCTGCCGGTGGCGGCGACCGTCCAGCTGGGACCCGGCACCGAGCCGCTGCCGGCCGCCGCGGACCTGGCGGCGTACCGGGTGATCCAGGAGGCGCTGACCAACGTCCGCAAGCACGCGGGCCCGGGGGCGCAGGCCGAGGTCAGCGTCGTCCGGGTCGGGGCCTCGGTGGAGGTGACCGTACTGGACGACGGCGGCGACTCGGCGGACTCGGCCCCGGCCCACGCCGACCCGCGCGGCGGCCACGGCCTCCTCGGCATGCGCGAACGCACGGGCGCCCTGGGCGGCTCCTGCTTCGCGGGGCCCCGGTACGGGGGCGGCTTCCGGGTCCACGCGATCCTGCCGGTGTGAGGGGTGGGGCGGGGGCGGGGGCGGGGGGCCGGCAGGGGCTCCACGGTTCGGGCCCGCTATCTCCCCCTCGCCCCCCGGGGTCGGGCGGTGGTTGCCCACCCGCCTCCCCGGGTGCGGGGCGGTGGGGTGGGGAGCGGTAGCCCCCGGGGCGGGATCAGGGCCGGTTTGGGGGTTTCCCGTCAGTCCCATCGTCCTTCCGTGTCGGGCCGGTCCCTCAAGGGCGCTCCTTCGTCGCGTCGCTTCGCGATGGCCTTCGGCCACCCTTGACCGACCGTCCCGCCCCGGAAAGCCGAAAGACTGCCGGGAAACCCCCAAAGGAAGGAACGGTCACGGGGCAGGAGGGGAGGAGCGGGTCTCTCAGCGATGAGGCGAGGGGCCGGGCCTTGGCCCGTCAGGCATCCGGGCCCTCAAAAGTCGAGATTCCGGACCAGGAGCGCGGCTGCCCGCACGAGAGGTCGACCAGAGCGACCCGCGGAGCACCCGGGCGCACCGGATCGCTACGCGCTCCTGTCGTCTCGGCGTCCGACGACCGCCTGGGGCTGATACCCGCACCAGAGGACGAACAGAGCAGCCCAGGATGCGTATGGGCGCGACGGATCGCTACGCGCTCCTCGGGTCTCGGCGTCCGGCGGCCGTCTTGGGCTGGTCATGGACGGGGTGGACGTTCTCGACGGCGGTGGTGAACTCGCGGCCGGATGCGCCCCGGATGTAGGCGAGCTCCATCCAGCGCTCGCAGGCGACGGAGTCCGAGACGTTCTCGTTGATGACGGCCATCAGCTCGCCTTCGACGCCGGAGGCGATGTCGCGGACCCGGCGGCGGAGCAAGCGGTGGGGGACGTACTCGTACCGCTCACTCATCGGGTCCTCCTCGAAGGTGCATGTCACCGCACCCACCACCGAGAATCGCCAACCGTCGTTCGTAGCCCTCACCGAACACGCGGCGGGCCCGGTCGTGCTCGTCCGAGCACACGATGGCCAAGGCGGCCACCAGCTGTTCCAGTGAGGTGAACCGGTCAGGCGAGGTCAGCACGACCCCGTCCCTGACCGCGCGTTCATACCCGTCCATCAGACCCTCCTGCACTCGGTCATCGACAAGCTCAGCCTGCTCCCCACGTAAGGACGTATCTGCCCTTGTCCAAGGACGGTTGGGCCGTTCCGCGCTATGTTCCGGAGAACGCCCAAATGTCCAGTGGAGGGCCCTTGAATACGGCCTTGAGTTCAGCTATGGCCAACGCCGGCATGAGATCGCATCAGCTGGCTGATCGGGTGGGGGTATCCGGGAAGACCGTCAGTCGCTGGTTAGCGGATCCCGGGCTGGTGCCGCATGCTCGAAACCGTGCAGATGTGGCTCGGGTGTTGGGAGTTGAAGAGCGCATGATCTGGCCCGAAGCAGTGACCACCCGCGTGAAGGTCGGACAGGACAAGGAGCTGGTCCACTCCTACCCCTACCGCTCCGCGTGCTCATCCACGACGTGGGCGAAGCTGGTCGCTGAAACGACCGCCGAGATGCTGCTGTCCGGGTACACGAACTATTTCTTCTGGACCATGATCCCCGACTTCGCCGGGACCATCCGGAAGAAGGTCGACAGCGGATGCCGGGTCCGCTTCCTCGTGGGAGACCCGAACGGCGAAACCACTCGACAGCGCGAGGCGATCGAGGACGCGGCCCTGACCGTCTCCACCCGTATCCGCATGACCCTCGAACAGCTGGACCGGCTCGGCCCCCTGGACGGCTTGGAAGTCCGCGTCAGCGCCCCGGAGGACGCCGCCAACCACGTCGGCCTCAGCGTGTTCCGATTCGACTCCGACGCCCTCGTCACACCCCATCTCGCTCGTGTCATCGGACACGACTCACCCATGTTCCACCTGCGCCGACAGAGCAAAGAGGGCATGTTCGACCGCTTCGCCGACCACGCCGAGGAACTGTGGGAACGAGGCACACCGTACGTGTTCGACCAGCCCAGGACACCCGCCGGACGCTGAGAGCGTCGGCGGCTGGGCTCCTACTGCGAGGCCTCCGGCTGCGCCTCAGGTCTTGCTTCGCTGGTCCCAGGTTCGCTGCGTCCTCTGGCCGATTGACGTCGGCCGGGGTCGGCGATCGATGATTCCTTCCGGTGGTTCGTCGTGTTCGTGCCTGGGAGGGAAGCTGCTCATGTGGGGCAAATGGATCAGTTGCAAGGTGCCGGTGACCGCGCGGGGAGAGTTCTCTGCGGCCCAGCGCGCCTGGTCGACGATCAGTGATCAACCAGGTTTGGTCGGGCAGGTCGGTGGCTGGGACCCGGCCACCGACTGTGCCCACCTGCTGGGACTGTGGACCGACGCGGAGGCGTACCTGGGCTTCATGCAGGAGCGGCACGACTCGGTGTTCGCCGGCAACCGGCAGAGCGCCGGCTACTCCGCGATCGAGGTCGCCACCGGCGAGGTCGTCTTGGAGATGCCGGGGGAAGCGGCCCTGCCCCGTGCTCTTGAACGCGCCACCCTCCTTCGGGTCGCCGACTGCCGGCTACTGCCCGGACGGCAGGAGCATTTCCTCGACGTCCAGCGCACGGTGTGGGCTCCTGGCATGGCAGCGGCCGGCGGCATGCTCACGGGTGTCGTCACTCGGCTGGAGACGGACCGCTACCTGGTCACAACGCTGTGGTCCAACTCCACTGCCCACCAGCGCTATACCACCCAGCACCTAGAGGCCCTGCGCTCCCGCGCGGCACTCCAGAGCGACATCCGGTCGATGACCGGCCACACGTTGCCACTTGAGAGCGCCTGGCACGTCCTGCCACCCTCGACCGACTCGGTCTGAGCCCCGCCCCGCGTCAGCACGCCCTGCGCCACGCCCCCAGGTCCGGTTTCTTCTCCAGGGAGCTCAGTTGCAGCCGCCGGGACTGCTTGCAGAAGCGGGTGGTGGGGAGTTCGTACTCGGCGTGGAAGACGGCCTTGCCCGCCTTGATGAAGGGGGTCAGGTCCTCGCACTCGCCGTACTGGGCGCACTGCTCGTTGACCGCGAAGTCGTAGTCGCCGACCAGCTGCGGGATCTGGTCGAGGTCGTTCTTGAGGCCGACGGCCATGCCCCTGTCGTGGGCCAGTTTCGCGATGAGCCGGTTGTACGCCAGCTGGTGTTCGGCGGTGAGGGGGAAGCCGGAGGTGTTGCGGTAGGCGTCCATGTTGTCGGGCTCCACCGCGTCGAAGCCCTTGTCGCGGCACATGTCGAAGCGTTTCGCCATCAGCGGTTCCAGCTCCGCCGTGCGGCGGATGTCGAGCCAGCGCTCGCCCTTCCAGCCGTTGCCCTTGCCGAGCAGTGAGTCCGGGAAGTCGCCCGCGTCGGGGCGGAAGTCCTCCCAGGCGCCGGTGGAGACGTAGCAGATGGTGCGGCGGCCCTGCGCCTTCAGCGCCGCGACCTCCTCCTTCGTGGTGTTGAACCCGTCGACGTCGTACACCGGTACGTCGATCGAGGCGTCGAGCTCGCCGGTGAGCTGCCACTGCCAGGGCGTCCCGGGGCGGGGTTGCCAGCGTTCGCCCGGGGCCTGGGCGGGCCAGGAGGGGGCGGGGCCGGGGCCCTCGTCGTCGTCGGGTTCGGCGGTGCAGGCGGCCGTGAGCAGCAGCAGGCCGGCCACCAGGGCGGTGGTGAAACGCTTCATCCGGCTGCCCCCAGGGCGTACGGGAGGGTGCCCCACGGGTGGGCCCCGGTGCCGGGGACCGCGCAGTGCACCCCCGCGCGGCGCTCGGCGGCGAGCTCGGCGGCGGGGGCGTCCGGCGGGACCGCGTACACGAGGTGGCAGAACCGCAGGGCGGGGTGGTCGGCGGTCCACGGCGGCGGGGTGGCGGCCTTGTCGCGGTAGGCGTCCCAGGGGCCCTCGAAGGTGACGAGCAGGTCGGCGAGCCGCAGGTACCCGGGGTGTGGGTGGACTCCGTGGTTGAGCACGAGGGTACGGGCCCCCGCCGCGCGGGCGGCGACGGCGAGCCGGCCGTAGTGCGGCAGGAGTTCCGGGTCGGCGGCGGCCTGGTCGAGGAAGGCTCCGTCGGCCCCGTACCAGTCGCGGTGGCGCAGCAGGTCCTGGACGACGGCTGCGTGGGGGCGCCTCCCGTAGTCGGTGTCGGTGTAGCCGAGGACGGGCACGCCGGCGTCGCGGAGCCGGGCGGCGACGGCGGCGAACCGTTCGTCGGGGGCCCGGCCGGGCCCGCTGTCGGGGTTGAGCACCACCGAGTGGAGCCGGTCGGCGGAGCGGATGAGCCGCTCCCACTCCTCGGGCCGGTCGGCGGGGTGCTCGTAGAGCGGCACCAGCAGCATGGGGTTCCTTCGTCTTCCTTCGTCTTCTCGTACGGGGCGGAAAGGGCTCAGCGGTGTGCCGTGGCCCGGCCGAGGAGCAGGCAGACCAGGACGGCGAGGGCGGCCGCCGCGGTGCCGGCCACCGCCAGCTGGACCAGGCGGGGCTGTCCGATGCCGGCCAGCAGGGCGAGGCTCTGGGCGAAGGCCGCGGCGGAGCAGACCACGGCGGCGGGGCGGACCGCGCCGAAGGACTGGAGGAGCAGCCCGGTCCACATCACGGCGCCGAGCAGCAGCAGGGTGGCGACGCGGGGTCCGGTGAGTCCGGGGGCGTGCGGCCACAGCAGGGTTCCGGTGACGCCGAGGGCGAGCAGTACCGCCAGGTACGCGGTGAGGCAGCGGGCCAGGGTGGCGAGCATCCGGCGCCAGAACGCCCGCGGCGAGCGGGCCGCCCGCAGCCCGGCGAGGCTGCCGCTGCGGAAGCGGTGGAGCAGCCATTCGGCGGGGCCCATGCTGAGGGTGAGCGCCACCGCGGAGGGCGCGGCGACGGCTTCGGCGGGGCCTCCGCTGAGCACCTCCCCCAGCGCGGCGTACAGGACGAGCAGGCCGGTGCCGAGGCCGAACACCCCGTAGGGTGCCGAGTCGCCGATGCGGGGTCCGCGCCGGGTGTGGTCCTCCTCGGCGCCGCGCAGCATCCGCCAGCGCACCGGGCCGCCTTCGCCCGGGCGGCGCTCCGCCCAGTGGTGGATCCTGCGCACCCCGGCCCGTACGCCGGCGGCGAGCGGCAGCTCCCGCAGGGCGAGGGTGCATGCGGCCAGCAGGGACACGAGCAGCAGGGTGACGCGTACGGGCACGGGCGGGTCGGTGAACAGTGCGAGGAGCGCCCCGGCGGCCATGGGGGCGAGTGCGGCGAGCAGGAGGCGTTCGCGGCCGAGCACCAGCAGCACGGTCGCGGCGCCGACGTAGACGGCCTGGCCGGCGGCGAAGGCGTACGAGAACGGCGGCCCGCCGGGAACGGCGAAGGCGGCGGCGGTGCCGAGCAGTGCCCCGGCGGGGGCGCCGACGAGCAGGGTGCGTCCGGCGGCGGCCCGGTCGCCGAGGCCGAGCCAGGAGTAGGCGCGGTGGGACAGGCTCTGGTCCCAGACCCAGCCGATGAGGGCTCCGGCGAGCAGGGTCAGGGTGCCGGCGGGCAGTCCGAGCCGGTCGGGCGGGCCTTCGAGGAGGGGTGCGCCGAGGACGTAGGCGAGGCCGGGCAGGGCGAAGATCAGGCCGCGCAGCAGGCAGGCGGTGAGGGAGACCTTCCAGGGGTCGGGGAGCCGGTCGGGTTCGGGGAAGGAGCGGGGGACGCGGTCGTAGAGCTCTTCGGCGAGGGCGAAGGAGTCCCGGCGGCCGTAGGTGAGCCGGATGTACTCGTCGGTCATCCCGTCGGATTCGAGGATGGCGGCGATCTCGTCGGGGTGGACGGCGGCGCCGACGAACACGTCGAGGTGGTCGGCGAGTTCGTCCATGGGGTCGGCGCCCGGGGCCCCGGCCCCGCCGGGGCGGGGCCGGGGCAGGTCGGGCAGGGTGTCGGCGCGGCCGGTGGGGGCCGGGCGGCCGACGTGGACCCAGGAGCCTTCCGGGCCGGGGGGCTTGAGCCAGAGGGATCCGCTCACCACATGCTCCCGTCGGCCGCGAGCTCCTTGTTCCAGGGGTCCTTGTGCCAGGGGTCGGCGAGCCGCTGGGTCCAGTCGTCGGCGGTGCGGGCGGGCAGGACGGGCTGGCCGGCGAGCTCGCGGTAGATGTGCCGGAAGCCGTCCACGGACTGGTGGAGGGTGAACTTCTCGACGACCCGTTTGCGGGACATCCGGCCCAGTTCGGCGCGGCGTGCGTCGTCGCGGAGGAGGGCGAGGGTGGCGCGGGCCATGGTCTCGGGTTCGCGGGGCGGGACGACGAGGCCGGTGTCGCCGACGGCCTCGCGGACGCCTCCGACGTCGGTGGAGACGGTGGTGCGGCCGCAGGACATGGCCTCGATGATGCTGAAGGGGAAGCCCTCGCTGATGCTGGAGAGCATGACGACGGAGCCGGCGGCGTAGGCCTTGGCGACCTGGTCGATGCGGCCTTCGTAGGAGATGCCGTCGCCGACTCCGAGTTCGGCGGCGAGTTTCTCCAGGCGCAGCTTGTATTCCTCGCAGCCGGCCGGGACGGGGCCGAAGAGGCGCAGGCGCAGGGCGGGGAGTTCCCCGCGCATGAAGGCGTAGGCGCGGATCAGGGTTTCGAGGTCCTTGATCGGGTCGATGCGGCCGCACCAGCTGAGGGTGGGTACTTCCGGTTCGGGGCCGGCTTCGGGGAAGGCGTGCGGGTCGACGCCGTTGTAGACGGTGCGGATCCGTTCGGAATCGGCGCCTCCGCGCTCTTCCCAGCGGCGGTTGTACTGGTTGCAGGGGGTGATCAGGTCGGCCTGCCGGTAGCCCTCGGAGTTGAGCTCGCGGTAGAAGCCCAGCATCAGGGCCTTGACGGGCCAGCGCTGGGCGGCGCTGCGGTAGCCGAGGTAGCGCTCTCGGAGGTAGATGCCGTGCTCGGTGAGGAGGAAGGGCACTCCGTCCAGGCGCTTGGCGGCGAGGGCGGGGAGGGTGGCGAGGCCGCTGCTGACGGCGTGGGCGACGCTGTCGGGCGGGATCCGCACCGACAGGGGGCGCAGGGCGTGTTCCAGCAGGTCGGTGGCGGTGAGCGCGTCGTGGATGGTGGGTTCGGCCGCGGCGGTGACGAGGCCGGGGCGGGTCCACACGGTCATCAGCAGGCGCAGTACGGCTTCGGAGCGCAGGGCGGGGGCGAGCCGGCCGGCGCGGGCGAGGCGGGCGAGTTCGCCCAGGGCCTCGGAGAAGCCTCCGTGCTCGGGGTCGATCAGGGAGAGCAGGAAGGTTTCGTACGTTTCGGTGAAGCGGCGGCGGGCCTTGCCCCGCAGGGCCGAGCGGCGGGTCCGGGCCGGCGGCGGGCCCCAGAGCGGGACGGCGGTGTGCCGGTAGACGTTGCGCGGCAGCTCCCAGGTGACCGGCTCGCGCCCGGAGCCGGTCAGGGCTATGACGTTGAAGTCGACCTCCGGCATGCCGCGTACCAGCTGGTCGCACCAGGTGCTGACGCCGCCGTGGACGTGCGGATAGGTGCCTTCGGTGAGCATGGTGACATGACGCCCATGGCTCATGCGGTGTGTCCCCCCAGGACGGAAAAGGGGCCGGCGCCCGTGGTGCGTTCGTGGAGCGCCGGCTCTGGGTGTTACGTGTGCCGCGGGTCGTCCGGGCGGTACGGGCGGTACGGCCGGGACGGGTCGCGGGGGTGGTGCGGCCGGGTCAGAGGAGCTTGAGCGTGACCTGCGACTGGAGCAGCTCGGGCGCCGCCCAGGCGGAGCGGGTGCCGGCGTAGGCGGTGCCGAAGTCGGCGGTGCCGAGCAGCAGCTGCTTCTTCGTCCCGTTCGGGGCGGTGACCGGGGCGACGACTCCGGAGGGCGCCTTGACGACGACGTCCTTGCCGATCTTGTAGGCGGTCACCTTGCCGGCGGCGATGGCCTTGTCCCATGCCGCGCGGCGCTGGAACTCGACCCCGGTGTCCTTCATGCTCTGGTTGACGATCGGCGCGCTGGGCGCGTAGAGCGCGCGGTAGGTGTCGAGGACCTGGTTGAGCACCGGGTAGAGGGTGCGGTCCTCGGCGAGGTTGGACTGGTGGACGTAGTGCGGCCGCGGGTCGTTGGCCAGCACGTGGCGCAGGGCGGTGCGCGCCTCGGCCGGGACGATGTGGTCCAGGTAGCCGGTGTTGGTGTCCAGCGGGGCCGGCAGGCAGGTGGAGGTCGCCGGGTTGTCCTCGCAGATGCCGCTGCCGCCGTGGGCGCGGCTGGTGTAGATCCAGTTGTACTCGTCGGCCATCTCCGCGTTGGTGCCCGTGTTGTAGTACACGTTCATCGGGTGGCGGGGGACGGTCAGGGCGGCTCCGACGGCCCGCTGTTCGGGTTCGCGGGAGTTGTCGCTGCCGGCCCACTTGACGCCGTTGTCGGCGAGGGCGCCGGCCAGGTTGGGGTTGTCCTGCGGCTGCTGCGGGAGGGTCTTGAGGCCGGAGTGCTCGCCGGTGACCAGCTCGGAGCGGTCGGTGGTGATGCCCTTGGAAGCGGCCCAGTTGTTGTTGTCGCGGATCTGCGCGGAGATCTCGGCCCGGCTCATGTAGTTGACGGCGCCCTGGGCGTTCTTCGTGCAGGTCCAGGGGTTGGCGCCGGTGTCCTGGACGCAGCCGAGGAAGGGGTGCTTGTAGGTGTGGTTCATCCAGCGGTACTTGGCCCGGTCGGCGACGAGCTGGGCGGTCAGCGCGTCGGTGCCGCCGTTCTCCGCCTTCCACTCCTCGCCGGCGCCCGCGTTGAAGAGCATGTCCAGCTTGAAGTTCTTGGACGTCTGCCACTGTGCCGCGTACTGGGCGTCGGCGGCGGTCATCCGGATGGTGCTCTCCTTGCCCTCGCCGCCCGCGCAGGCGTAGTCGCCGGGCGTGCAGTTGAGCTCCTTGCTCCAGCGGGCGTCCGGGGCGAAGACGTCGTCGACGTGGACCGCGAAGTAGCTGCGCTCCTGCCCGAGGTGGACGCCCTGGGTGAGCCACTCGACGATGCCCCGGGCGAGCAGCCGGAACTGCTGCTGGTACTGGTTGTAGCCGAAGGTGACGACCAGCTCGCTGCGCCCGTCGTGGGTGTACTCGCCGACGAGCGAGGCCCGTCCGCCGGTGACGGGGGCGTCCAGGTAGCTGGTGTAGCCGGTGCGCGGCTTGCCCATGAACCCGTAGCTCTCCGGAATCACGGTGGAGTTGTCCTCGAAGGCGACCTGACCTCCGAGGTAGCCGAAGGGGCCCGCCTTGCCCGCCGCGGTGACGGCGGCCTGGGTGCCGTCGAGCTGCCCGCTGTAGCCGCCGTTGTCCGTGTACTCGAGCCCGACCCCCGGGTGGGCCCAGGTGTAGGCGTCGACCTGGCGGATCCCGTACGTCGTCTCGTACGCGGTGAGCGCCGCCATCTCGGCGGAGCCCTCGCCGAAGGGGTTCTCGTTGGGCAGCACGACCCCCTGGTACTTGGCCCGGGGGCGGCCGTCGACGGTGTCGGCGAGGAACGCCGCGTCGATGACGGGACGGCCGGCGCCGGTCAGGTCGACCCGCGTGTAGGGGACCCCCGTGTCCTTGAGCTGCGCGGTGATGGCCCCGACCGAGCTGCCGCCGTCGTCGACGACGAGCACCTTCAGGTCGATGCGCGGCGCCAGGGCCGCCGCCTGGGCGGTCCCGGCGGGTACTGCCACGGACATCAGGGCTGCCGCCGCCATCGCCGCGGCGGCCCTGTTCATCCGGTTCTTGTTGACCATTTCGGCCTTCCCCCCGCAGGCATCCCTCGACGACGGCCCATGGCGGAAGGCCGGGCCGGGGAGGCACTGTGGAAATCATGCAAAAGGACCCCACGTCCCCTTGCGAGAGTGATGCGAGTCTCTCGGACCCCGTCAGCTCTAAAGGGCAAACCTGGAGCAGAGTCCACAGATGGGTGAACCTGGCAGCGCATTGATCGAACAACTTGACAAACCTTGTAGTGGCGTACGGGCGACTGCCTGCGCGTAGGCTCGTTTCCGGCGGCCGCCGGGCCCTAATACGATCGCTGCGGAGCGGCCGGTGACCCCGACGCGACCCAAGCGCCCACTAACACAAACGGAAGCGAGACTTCACCACCGTGACTGCTCTGACTCTCAGCACTGCCGGCGCTGCGACGCTGCGCGCCGACGCCCTCGTGGTCGGTGTGGCGAAGGGCCCGAAGGGCCTCGTCGTGGCCGCCGGCGCCGAGGCCGTGGACAAGGCGTTCGACGGAAAGCTCGCCGCCGTGCTCGACTCGCTCGGCGCCACGGGCGCCGAGGGCGAGACCACCAAGCTGCCCGCCCCGGCCGGCCTCAAGGCCCCGGTCGTGCTGGCGGTCGGCCTCGGTACGGCCCCTGAGCAGGACGAGTCCTTCGACGAGGAGGCCCTGCGCCGCGCCGCCGGCTCCGCCTCCCGCGCCCTGCACGGTTCGAAGAAGGCCGCGTTCGCCCTCCCGCTGGACGACGCCTCCGCCGTCACCGCCGTCGCCGAGGGCGCGCTGCTCGGCGCGTACGCGTTCACCGCCTACCAGGGCGGCGAGAAGAAGGGCTCCAAGGACTCCGGCCCCAAGCAGCCGCTGGCCGAGATCGCCCTGCTCGGCGCCAAGCCGCGCGACAAGGAGCACAAGGCCGCGGCCGAGCGCGCCACCGTCGTCGCCACCGAGGTCAACGTCGCCCGCGACCTGATCAACACCCCGCCGAACGACCTCACCCCCGAGGCCTTCGCCGCCGTCGCCTCCGCGACCGCGAAGGAGAACGGCGTCAAGGTCCAGATCCTCGACGAGAAGGCCCTCGTCAAGGGCGGCTACGGCGGCATCATGGGCGTCGGCAAGGGCTCCGAGAACCCGCCGCGCCTGGTGAAGCTCTCCTACACCCACGCCAAGGCAGAGAAGACCCTCGCCTTCGTCGGCAAGGGCATCACCTACGACTCGGGCGGCATCTCCCTGAAGCCGGCCGGCCACAACGAGACGATGAAGTGCGACATGTCCGGCGCCGCCGCCGTCTTCGCCGCCGTCATCGCCGCCGCCAAGCTGGGCCTCCAGGTCAACGTCACCGGCTGGCTCGCGCTCGCCGAGAACATGCCCTCCGGCTCCGCCACCAAGCCGGGCGACGTGCTGCGCATGTACAGCGGCAAGACCGTCGAGGTCCTGAACACGGACGCCGAGGGCCGCCTGGTCCTGGGCGACGCGCTGACCAAGGCCTCCGAGGACAACCCGGACGCGATCGTCGACGTCGCCACCCTCACGGGTGCCATGGTGCTGGCGCTCGGCGACCGCACCTTCGGGATCATGGCCAACGACGACGCCTTCCGCACCTCGATCCACGAGATCGCGGAGGAGGTCGGCGAGGCCTCCTGGCCGATGCCGCTCCCCGAGGACCTGCGCAAGACCATGGACTCCCCCACCGCCGACATCGCCAACATGGGCGTGCGGATGGGCGGCGGCCTGGTGGCCGGCCTCTTCCTCCAGGAGTTCGTCGGCGAGGGCATCACCTGGGCGCACCTGGACATCGCGGGCCCGGCCTTCCACGAGGGCGCCCCGTACGGCTACACCCCCAAGGGCGGCACCGGCTCCGCCGTCCGCACCCTGGTGCGGCTGGCCGAGCGCACCGCCACGGGCGACCTGGGCTGACGCAGCCGCCCCGTCGCAAGGGCGGCCCGCGTATCACCCCGTGAGACGCCCCCTGTGACGCGCGCCGCGCCCCGGGACCCCGATCAGGGGCCCGGGGCGCGTTCGCTCTGGAAGAAACGTCGAGGATCAGTAGGTTTCTACGCACGGGTAACCGAGATCTCGGGCAGAACGACGGTCCACACCCGGGGCCCGGCGTCCCGCGTTCCCCCGACAAATGCGAAGATGGGTTCTCGGCAGGACAGGGCCCCCACCACAGGGCCGAAGAAACAAGCGGCCGATTACCAGCCGCCGCCCGGTCACAGAGGACCGGTGCCCGGCGCACATGCATGGAGGACGTGACGTGGCGAACGACGCCAGCACCGTTTTCGACCTAGTGATCCTCGGCGGTGGCAGTGGCGGTTACGCCGCGGCTCTCCGCGCATCCCAGCTGGGTCTCGACGTTGCGCTGATCGAGAAGAACAAGCTCGGCGGCACCTGCCTGCACAACGGCTGCATCCCCACGAAGGCTCTGCTGCACGCCGGTGAGATCGCCGACCAGGCACGCGAGGCCGGACAGTTCGGTATCAAGGCCTCTTTCGAGGGCGTTGACATCGCCGGTGTGCACAAGTACAAGGACGAGGTCATCTCGGGCCTGTACAAGGGCCTGCAGGGCCTGGTCGCCTCCCGCAAGGTGACCTACATCGAGGGTGAGGGCCGTCTGTCCTCCCCGACCTCCGTCGACGTCAACGGCCAGCGCATCCAGGGCCGCCACGTCCTGCTGGCGACCGGCTCCGTGCCGAAGTCGCTGCCGGGCCTGAACATCGACGGCAACCGGATCATCTCCTCGGACCACGCGCTGGTCCTGGACCGCGTGCCCCAGTCCGCGATCATCCTGGGCGGCGGCGTCATCGGCGTCGAGTTCGCCTCGGCGTGGAAGTCCTTCGGCACCGACGTCACCGTCATCGAGGGCCTCAAGCACCTCGTCCCGGTCGAGGACGAGAACAGCTCGAAGATCCTGGAGCGCGCCTTCCGCAAGCGCGGCATCAAGTTCAACCTCGGCACCTTCTTCGACAAGGCCGAGTACACCGAGACCGGCGTCCGCGTGACGCTGGCCGACGGCAAGACCTTCGAGGCCGAGGTGCTGCTGGTCGCCATCGGCCGCGGCCCGGTCTCCCAGGGCCTGGGCTACGAGGAGCAGGGCGTCGCGATGGACCGCGGCTACGTCCTGGTCGACGAGTACATGCAGACCAACGTGCCGACCATCTCGGCCGTGGGCGACCTCGTCCCCACCCTGCAGCTCGCGCACGTCGGCTTCGCCGAGGGCATCCTCGTCGCGGAGCGCCTGGCCGGCCTGAAGGCCGTGCCGATCGACTACGACGGTGTCCCGCGCGTCACGTACTGCCACCCGGAGGTCGCCTCCGTCGGCATCACCGAGGCCAAGGCCAAGGAGATCTACGGCGCGGACAAGGTCGTCGCCCTGAAGTACAACCTGGCGGGCAACGGCAAGAGCAAGATCCTGAAGACCGCGGGCGAGATCAAGCTCGTCCAGGTCAAGGACGGTGCCGTGGTCGGCGTCCACATGGTCGGTGACCGGATGGGCGAGCAGGTCGGCGAAGCCCAGCTGATCTACAACTGGGAGGCCCTGCCGGCCGAGGTCGCGCAGCTCATCCACGCGCACCCGACCCAGAACGAGGCCCTCGGCGAGGCCCACCTGGCCCTGGCCGGCAAGCCGCTTCACGCACACGACTAATCGTCACGGGCGCGACGACCACTTCCGCACTTTCGTTAGGAGCAACTGAAACCATGTCGGTTTCCGTAACCCTTCCGGCGCTCGGCGAGAGCGTCACCGAGGGCACTGTCACCCGTTGGCTCAAGGCCGAGGGCGAGCGCGTCGAGGCCGACGAGCCGCTGCTCGAGGTCTCGACCGACAAGGTCGACACCGAGATCCCCTCCCCCGTCTCCGGCATCCTGGCCTCCATCAAGGTCGCCGAGGACGAGACCGTCGAGGTCGGCGCCGAGCTGGCCGTCATCGACGACGGCTCCGGCGCCCCGGCCGCCGCTGCCGCCCCGGCCGCCGCCGAGGCCCCCGCGGCTCCGGCCGCTCCGGCCCCCGTCGCCGAGGCCCCGGCCGCCCCCGCACCGGCCGAGACCCCGGCTGCCCCGGCCGCCGCCCCGGCGGGCGCCGCCTCCGGCACCGACGTCGTGCTGCCCGCGCTGGGCGAGTCGGTCACCGAGGGCACCGTCACCCGCTGGCTGAAGGAGGTCGGCGAGTCCGTCGAGGCCGACGAGCCGCTGCTCGAGGTCTCCACGGACAAGGTCGACACCGAGATCCCCGCGCCGGTTTCCGGCACCCTGCTGGAGATCGTGGTCGGCGAGGACGAGACCGCCGAGGTCGGCGCCCGTCTCGCCGTCATCGGTGTCGCGGGCGCTGCTCCGGCCGCCGCCCCCGCCGCTGCCGCTCCGGCTCCGGCCGCGCCGGCCGCTCCGGTCGCCGCCCCGGCTCCGGTCGTGGCCGCTCCGGCCGCCGCCGCTCCGGCTCCGGCCGCCGCGGCCCCGGTCGCCGCTCCGGCCGCCCCGGTCGCCGCTCCGGCCGCCCCGGTCGCCGCTCCGGCCGCCCCGGCCGCCGCTCCGGCCGCCCCGGCCGCCGCTCCGGCTCCGGCCGCTCCCGCCGCCGTCTCCGGCGACGAGGGCGCGTACGTGACCCCGCTGGTGCGCAAGCTCGCCTCGGAGTCCGGCGTCAACCTGTCGACGGTCACGGGCACCGGCGTCGGCGGCCGTATCCGCAAGCAGGACGTCCTGGCCGCCGCCGAGGCCGCCAAGGCCGCCGCTGCCGCCCCGGCTCCGGCCGCCGCCGCTGCCCCGGCCGCCGCCAAGGCTCCGGCCGCGGTGTCCGAGCTGCGCGGTCAGACGGTCAAGATGACCCGCATGCGCAAGGTCATCGGCGACAACATGATGAAGGCCCTGCACTCGCAGGCGCAGCTCAGCTCCGTGGTCGAGGTGGACATCACCAAGATCATGAAGCTGCGCGAGAAGGCCAAGGCCGGCTTCCTCGCCCGCGAGGGCGTCAAGCTGTCCCCGATGCCGTTCTTCGTCAAGGCCGCTGCCCAGGCGCTGAAGGCCCACGCGGTCGTCAACGCCCGGATCAACGACGACGAGGGCACCATCACCTACTTCGACTCGGAGAACATCGGCATCGCCGTGGACTCCGAGAAGGGCCTGATGACCCCGGTCATCAAGGGTGCCGGTGACCTCAACCTGGCGGGCATCTCCAAGGCCACGGCCGACCTGGCCGGCAAGGTCCGCGGCAACAAGATCACCCCGGACGAGCTGTCCGGCGCGACCTTCACCATCAGCAACACCGGCTCGCGCGGTGCGCTGTTCGACACGGTGATCGTTCCGCCGAACCAGGTCGCGATCCTGGGCATCGGTGCCACGGTCAAGCGCCCGGTCGTCATCGAGACCGAAGAGGGCACCGTCATCGGCGTCCGCGACATGACGTACCTGACCCTGTCCTACGACCACCGCCTGGTGGACGGCGCGGACGCGGCCCGGTACCTCACCGCCGTCAAGGCGATCCTCGAGGCCGGCGAGTTCGAGGTCGAGCTCGGCCTGTAAGGCCCTGCGCACAGCCCCGGCTGTCGCTTGCGGCGCCCCCGTCCGGATTCGTCCGGGCGGGGGCGTCGTCGTTGTAACGAGCCTCACCCTGCGTCCCTGACCACGAACGCATCGGAGCAGGCCGAGGCGGCCTTATTGTCTAGGCATCAGGCCCCGCGTGTCCGCACACACAGGAGTTGAAACCCGATGATCACCCCACCCGTCGTGCACTCGCTGCGCGAGCAGATCCGCGAGCACATCGTGGAGGGGATCGTCAGCGGCCGCTGGAAGCCCGGTGAGCGGATCGTCGAGCGGCGGATCGCCGTCGAGCTGGAGGTCAGCCAGACGCCCGTGCGCGAGGCGCTGCGCGAGCTGGAGACGCTGCGGCTGATCGAGTCGGCGCCGAACAAGGGCGTCCGCGTACGGAACCTCTCCGCGGCCGACCTGGAGGAGATCTACCCGGTCCGGGCCGGTCTGGAGCAGATCGCGGCCGAGCTGGCCGCCCCGAGGCTGGCGACCGACTGTTCGGCCCTGGAGCCGCACGTGGCGGCCCTGTGGGAGGCCGACCGGGTCCAGGACGGCACGGCGCAGGTGCGGCACACGGTGGGCTTCCACCGGGAGATGGTGCGGGCGGCCGGGAACAGCGTGCTGCTGCACACCTGGGAGAGCCTGGGCATCGAGGTCTTCACCGCCCTGTCGATCCGGTGGCTGGGAACCGTCCAGAAGTCGTACGCCGAGGAGCACGAGGCTCTGGTGGCGGCCTTCCGCAGCCAGGACCCGGACATCGGGGTGCTGGTGAAGCGGCATGTCCTGGGATGCGCTCCGCGTAGCGCCTGACCCTCTCTGACCTGCGGTTTTGAGCGATCCTCCAGCGGATCGCCAGCCCGGTGGCATGTACTGATGAAACCGGCACCCGGTGCCTGAGTTCATGGCACCGGGTGCCGACTTTCGTCACAGCGTCGAATATTCGTCACTTTTATTTGATCGATCATCGATCAGGGATTTACAGTCACTGCGGGCCCCAACCGGGTCCATCGACCCTGTCCTGCCCGTCAGGGTTTTCTTCACCACCTCCTCTCCTTTGTCCGGAAGGCGGCGCACACCGATGTCCGACCCCGTAGGAAAGCTTCCGAGCGAGCTCGACCAGCTCCCGGACCGCGACACCGAGGAGACCGCCGAATGGGCGGCCTCCCTCGACGCCGTCGCCAAGGCCGCCGGTACGCGCCGCGCCGAATACCTGCTCCGCCGCACCCTCCAGCACGCCGAGGCCGCCGGCCTCGCCCTGCCGAAGCTGCTGGAGACGGACTACGTCAACACCATCCCCACCTCCGCGGAGCCCGAGTTCCCGGGTGACCAGGAGATGGAAGCCAGGATCACCGCCTGGAACCGCTGGAACGCGGCCGCCATGGTGACCCGCGGCTCCAAGTACGGCGTCGGCGGCCACATCGCCACCTTCGCCTCCGCCGCGTGGCTGTACGAGACCGGCTTCCAGCACTTCTTCCGCGGGAAGGAGGCCGACGGATCGGGCGACCAGCTCTACATCCAGGGCCACGCCTCCCCCGGCATCTACGCCCGCGCCTTCCTCGACGGGCGCGTCTCCGAGCAGCAGCTCGACAACTTCCGCCAGGAGTCCGGCGGCAACGGCCTGCCGTCCTACCCGCACCCGCGGCGCCTGCCGTGGCTGTGGGAGTTCCCCACGGTCTCCATGGGCCTCGGCCCGCTCTCCGCGATCTACCAGGCGCGCTTCAACCGCTACCTGGAGAACCGCAGGATCAAGGACACCTCCAACTCGCACGTCTGGGCCTTCCTCGGCGACGGCGAGATGGACGAGCCCGAGTCGACCGCCGCCCTGGCCCTGGCCTCCCGCGAGCAGCTCGACAACCTGACGTTCGTCATCAACTGCAACCTGCAGCGCCTCGACGGCCCGGTCCGCGCGAACTTCCGCGTGGTCCAGGAGCTGGAGGCCCAGTTCCGCGGTGCCGGCTGGAACGTCATCAAGACCCTCTGGGGCACCGCCTGGGACGAGCTCTTCCAGCTCGACACCACGGGCGCCCTGGTACGCCGCCTGCGCGAGGTACCGGACGCGCAGTTCCAGACGTACGCGACCCGCGACGTGGCCTACATCCGCCAGCACTTCTTCGGCGTCAACGCCGAGCTCGTGCAGCTGGCGGGCGTGCTGTCCGACGCGAAGATCGCCGAGTGCTTCCACACCTCCCGCGGCGGCCACGAGCCCCGCAAGGTGTACGCCGCGTACAAGGCCGCCCTGGAGCACAAGGGTGCTCCGACGGTCATCCTCGCGCAGACCGTCAAGGGCTACACGCTGGGCGCCGGGTTCGAGTCGAAGAACGCGAACCACCAGATGAAGAAGCTGACGATCGACGAGTTCAAGGACATGCGCGACCTCCTTGGCCTCCCGATCCCGGACAGCGCCTTCGCCGACGGCAAGGTGCCCTACGGCCACCCGGGCGCGAACAGCCCCGAGGTGCAGTACCTGAACGAGCGCCGCGCGGCCCTCGGCGGGCCCGCCCCTGCCCGCAAGGTCAAGCACGTCGCCCTGCCGGCTCCGGCCGACCGCTCCTTCGCCCCGCTCATCAAGGGTTCCGGCAAGCAGGAGATGGCCACCACCATGGCCTTCGTCCGCCTCGTCAAGGACCTGATGCGGGACAAGGAGACCGGCAAGCGCTGGGTGCCGATCGTCCCCGACGAGGCCCGTACCTTCGGTATGGAGTCCCTCTTCCCGTCGGCCGGCATCTACTCGCCGCTGGGCCAGACGTACGAGCCGGTCGACCGCGACCAGCTGATGTACTACAAGGAGGCCAAGGACGGCCAGATCCTCAACGAGGGGATCACCGAGGCCGGCGCCATGGCCGACTTCATCGCCGCCTGCACGTCGTACGCGACGCACGGCGAGCCGATGATCCCGTTCTACATCTTCTACTCGATGTTCGGCTGGCAGCGCACCGCCGACCAGATGTGGCAGCTCGCCGACCAGCTCGGCAAGGGCTTCATCGTCGGCGCCACGGCCGGCCGCACCACGCTGACCGGTGAGGGCCTCCAGCACGCCGACGGCCACTCGCACCTGATCGCGTCCACGAACCCGGCGTCGCTCAACTACGACCCGGCCTTCGCGTACGAGATCGCGGTGATCGTCAAGGACGGTCTGCGCCGGATGTACGGCGAGCAGCCCGAGGACGTCTTCTACTACCTGACGGTATACAACGAGCCGAAGGTGCAGCCCGCGATGCCCGAGGGCGTCGAGGAAGGCATCATCAAGGGTCTGTACCGCTTCAACACCGCGGCCGGCCTCGCGGAGGCCGCCCCGGCCGCCGACGCGCCGAAGATCCAGCTGATGGCCTCCGGCACGGCGATCCACTGGGTCCTGGAGGCGCAGCGGCTGCTCGCCGCCGACTGGAACGTGGCCGCCGACGTGTGGTCCGCCACCTCGTGGGGCGAGCTGCGCCGCGACGCGCTGGAGTGCGACGAGGCGCTGCTGCGCGGCGAGGAGCGCACCCCGTACGTGACCCGCGTGCTGGAGGGCGCTCCGGGCCCGGTCCTGGCGGTGTCCGACTGGATGCGCCAGGTCCCGGACCAGATCAGCCAGTGGGTCCCGCAGGACTACACCTCGCTGGGTACGGACGGCTTCGGTCTGTCCGACACCCGTGAGGGCGCCCGCCGCCACTTCGGTGTCGACGCCCAGTCGATCGCGGTGGCCGCGCTGGCCCAGCTGGCCCGCCGCGGCGAGGTTCCGGCGTCCGCCGTCAAGGAGGCCCGGGAGCGCTACGGCCTCTGAGCCGTGTGCCGCCGAACGCCGAGCCGAAGGCCGGTGTCCACCCCCCAAAGGGGTCGGACACCGGCCTTTGGCCGTATGAGCGGTGGCGACGCGGGGGTGGAGCCGTGATGCTGGAGCGGTGATGGACGAGACGGAGTTCTGGGAGATCGTCGACCGTACCCGCGAGGCCGCCGAGGGCGACCCGGAGGAGCATGCCGAGCTGCTCGTGGAGCGGTTGGCGCAGCTCGATCCCGACTCCGTGCTGGACTTCGCGCGGCACTTCGAGTCCCGGTACAACCGGGCGTACACCTGGGACCTGTGGGGCGCGGCGTGGGTGCTGCTCGACGGGGCGAGCGACGACGCGTTCGACTACTTCCGGTGCTGGCTGATCGGGCAGGGCCGGGAGGTCTTCGAGGGCGGGGTGCACGATCCGGACCGGCTGGCGGAGCTGCTGGGCGAGTTCGACGAGGACGTCGACGGGGACGGCGAGGAGCTCGGGTACGCGGCCGACGAGGCGTACGAGCAGCTCACCGGGGTGGTCGCGCCGGACCTGGGGATCCCGTTGCAGGCGGAGGAGCCGGAGGGCACCCCGCTGGACTTCGAGAACGAAGCCGTGCTGGCGGAGCGCTTCCCCCGGCTCTGGGACCGGTTCCGTCCCCAGGCCTGACCAGTGGCGCGTACTAGTAGTGCGTGCCGCCGTCGATGCGGATCTCGGTGCCGGTGATGAAGGCTCCGTCCTCGGAGCCCAGCATCGCGACGACGCCGGCGACGGTCTGCGGGCCGGCGAAGCCCTGGCCGAGGGCCGGGGCGAGCTTGGCGAACAGGCTCCAGTCGGTGTCCTCGGGCAGGCCGGGGCCGGTGCCGGTGGTCATGCCGCTCTCGATGGAGCCGGGGGCCACGGAGACGAAGCGCAGGCCCTGCTTGCTGTACTCGGCGGCCAGGGCGTGGGTCATGGACTGGATGCCGCCCTTGCTGGCCGCGTAGGCGGACATGTAGGGGTGGGCGAAGCTCGCCGAGGTGGAGCTGAAGTTGACGACGACGGGCTGCTCCCCGGCCAGCAGCGCCGGGAGCGACTCGCGGATCATCAGGAAGGTGCCGGTCAGGTTGACCGAGATCACCTGGTTCCACAGGTCGAGCGTGGTCTGGTGAGTGTGCGCGGAGCGCAGGATGCCCGCCGCGTTGACCAGTACGTCGATCCCGGTGAGGGCGTCGACGGCGGCGGCGACGCCCGTCTTGACGGCGGCCTCGTCGGATATGTCCAGGACGGCGGCGGTCAGCCGGTCGCCGTGGCCCCCGGCGGCCGCCTGCTCGGCGGTGGCCTTCAGGCCGGCCTCGTTCACGTCGACGGCGTGGACCCGGCCGCCCTCGGAGAGAATGCGGTGGACGGTGGCCTGGCCGATGCCCGAGCCGCCGCCGGTGATGAGGACGCGACGTCCTTCGTAACGGTTCATGGGGCCGAGCGTACCGAGAAGGTGACACGTTTTGCCAGACTGGCACGTCATGCATTCTCCGGCCGGCCCTGGCGTAGTCTTCACCCGTGAGATCTCCCCGTCCGTACTCCCCACAGAGCGGCCCCGGAACCCAGTCGCTGACCGAACGCCGCAAGGCCGCCACCCAGCTCGACATCGCCCGCGCCGCGTGCGAGCTCTTCGCCGCGCACGGACCCGACGGCACCACCGCCGAGGACATCGCCCACCGGGCGGGGGTCGCGCTGCGCACGTTCTACCGCTACTTCCGCAACAAGCAGGAGGCCGTGGCCCCGCTGCTGGCGGGCGGCGGCGACGCCTGGCGGGCGCTGCTCGCCGAGGAGCGCCCGGGCACGCCCCTGGCGGAGGCGCTGGAGCGCGCGGTGAGGCGCTCGCTGAGCGACTCGCAGAGCGTGGAGGAGGGGCTGGAGGTCACCCGCGGCCTGCTGCGCGCGGCCGCCTCCGACGAGGCACTGCGGGCGGTCTGGTACCGGGTGAACCAGGACTCCGAGGAGCGTCTGGTCCCGGTGGTGGCCCGGCTGGCCGGCCCCGACGCGGACCCGCTGTCGGTGCGCCTGCTCGCGGCGGCCGCCACGGACGCGATCCGGGTCTCGCTGGAGCTCTGGTCGGCCGGCGACGCCCCGGTCGCGGGCCCCGGCTCCCCCGCGGACCTCGCGGTGCGCGCCCTGCGCGAGCTGACCGGCGCGATGCCCCTGCTCCGCTGAGCGCGGGGCAGGGGCACCGTGGGCAGGGCGCTGGGTGCGGCGGTCAGCGCCAACCGCCCCAGTCGTCGTACCAGTCGCCGTGGTCGTGCCAGCTGGCGTTGTCCCAACGGCCCCGGTCGTTGTCGTTCCAGCCGTGGTCGTGGTCGCTCCAGCGGCCGTTCCCACCGCAGTCGTCGTCGTCCCAGTTGTTCGAGTGGCGGTAGTCCGAGCGCGAGTCCCAGCCACCGTCGTGGGCTGATGCGTTCGCGACCGGCAGCAGACCCAGGGTGAGTCCGGCGGCCCCGGCGACAACGGCTCCAACGATCCTACGGCGCATCTTCATGCACCTCCGAACATCTATCGCTTATCGGGCTTTTAGGTCCTATCCACCGTTACTCCGGTCGGGCGGGCTGTCAAAAGCAGAAGGCCCCCGCCACTCTCCGAAGAGAGCGGCGGAGGCCTTCCCTGCCTACGCTGACCTGGGCTTCTTACAGGTCGAAGTAGAGCTCGAACTCGTGCGGGTGCGGACGCTGCGCGATCGGGGCGATCTCGTGCGTGCGCTTGTAGTCGATCCAGGTCTCGATCAGGTCGGGCGTGAAGACACCGCCGGCGAGGAGGTACTCGTGGTCCTCCTCCAGGGCCTTGAGGACGTCCTCAAGGCTGGTCGGGACCTGCGGGACGCTCGCGTGCTCGTCGGGCGAGAGCTCGTAGAGGTCCTTGTCGATCGGCTCCATCGGCTCGATCTTGTTCTTGACACCGTCGAGGCCCGCGAGGAGCAGCGCCGCGAAGGCGAGGTACGGGTTCGAGGACGGGTCCGGCGCGCGGAACTCGACGCGCTTGGCCTTCGGGTTCGAGCCCGTGATCGGGATGCGCATGGCGGCGGAGCGGTTGCGCTGCGAGTACACCATGTTGACCGGCGCCTCGAAGCCCGGCACCAGGCGGTGGTAGGAGTTCACCGTCGGGTTGGTGAAGGCGAGCAGCGACGGGGCGTGCTTGAGGATGCCGCCGATGTAGTAGCGGGCGGTGTCCGACAGGCCCGCGTAACCGGCCTCGTCGTAGAACAGCGGCTCGCCGCCGGCCCACAGGGACTGGTGGACGTGCATGCCCGAGCCGTTGTCACCGAAGATCGGCTTCGGCATGAAGGTCGCGGTCTTGCCGTTGCGCCAGGCGACGTTCTTCACGATGTACTTGAAGAGCATCAGGTCGTCGGCCGCGGCGAGCAGCGTGTTGAACTTGTAGTTGATCTCGGCCTGGCCACCGGTGCCGACCTCGTGGTGCTGGCGCTCGACCTGGAGGCCCTGGGCGTCCAGTTCGAGGGAGATCTCGGCGCGCAGGTCGGCGAAGTGGTCGACCGGGGCGACCGGGAAGTAACCGCCCTTGTAGCGGACCTTGTAGCCGCGGTTGTTCTCCTCGGAACCGGTGTTCCAGGCGCCGGCCTCGGAGTCGATGTGGTAGAAGCCCTCGTTGGCGGAGGTCGCGAAGCGCACGCTGTCGAACACGTAGAACTCGGCCTCGGGGCCGAAGAACGCGGTGTCGGCGATGCCGGTGGAGGCGAGGTACGCCTCGGCCTTCTTCGCGATGTTGCGCGGGTCGCGGCTGTAGGCCTCACCCGTGATCGGGTCGTGGATGAAGAAGTTGATGTTGAGCGTCTTGTCCTTGCGGAACGGGTCCAGACGCGCGGTGCTGATGTCGGCACGCAGCGCCATGTCGGACTCGTGGATCGCCTGGAAGCCGCGGATCGAGGAACCGTCGAAGGCGAGCTCCTCCGCCGGGTCGAACGCTCGCGCCGGGATGGTGAAGTGCTGCATCACACCAGGCAGGTCGCAGAAGCGGACGTCGACGAACTTGACGTCGTTCTCCTCGATGTACTGCTTCACTTCGTCGGCGTTCTTGAACATCCAACTCCTCCTACTCCCGGTCCCGGGGCAGGGACGGGCTTTATAGCTCGTGGCGCGTCAGTGCGGTGCCGCACGCTGACCCGACCATAAGCAGACGGGATTTCCCAAGCATGACCCATTTGTTTCGCACAAGTTAACCAGGGTCCGGTCCAGGGCCCGTGGAGGAGCACCGGTACCGTGGTGGAGTGGACAACAGGCAAGCAATCGGTTCCTGGCTCTCCGGCCCGCGCGCGGCCGCCGAGGAGATGGGCGTCGACTTCGGCTATCCGGGCCAGCGGCTCGGCCTGCCCCAGTCGGGACCCGGCTCCGCGGCCCGCTTCGGACGCCGGCTCGGTGCCGTCCTCATCGACTGGATCGGCTGCCAGCTGATCGCGTACGGCCTCATCACCCACGGGAACCTGGCCGCCGCCGGGAACTGGACGCTCGCCCTCTTCCTCTCCCTGACCCTGCTGACCGTGGGCACCGTGGGATTCACCCCCGGCAAGCGGATGCTCGGCCTCCGGGTGATCGGGCAGGACGGCGGCCGTCTGGGCATCCCCCGCGTGGTGCTGCGGACCCTGCTGCTGGCCCTCGTCATCCCGGCGCTGATCTGGGACCGCGACGGACGCGGCCTGCACGACCGCCTCGCGGGCGCGGTCCAGGTCCGCATCTAGCGGTCCGGGTCCAGCGGCACTCCACCGGGACACCGCCGCCGGCGTGTAGAGGCGTACGCCCGCGGCGGCCGTGGCCGGAACCCACCGCTCGTATACACACAGGGGCGCCCCCGAGCCATCCGGCTCGGGGGCGCCCCTGTGTGTATACGAGGAGTACGGTCAGCGCATCTTTCCGCCGCGCGGCATGCGCATGCCCTTGGGCATCGGGCCCTTCGGGACCGGCATGTTGCTCATGAGGTCACCCATGGCCCGGAGCTTGTCGTTGACCTTCGTGATCTGCGGGCCGGAAAGGACGCGCGGCAGCTTCAGCAGCGTCGTACGGACCTTCTTGAGCGGCACCTCGCCCTCGCCGGTGCCCACGATGAAGTCGTGGACCGGGATGTCGGGCATGATCCGGGCCATCTTCTTCTTCTCGGCCGCGAGCAGGGTCTTGACCCGGTTCGGGTTGCCCTCCGCGATCAGGACCACGCCCGCCTTGCCGACGGCCCGGTGGACGATGTCCTGGTTCCGGTTCATCGCGACGGCAGGGGTGGTCGTCCAGCCCCGCCCGACGTTGTCCAGTACGGCCGCGGCAGCGCCCGGCTGCCCCTCCATCTGCCCGAAGGCAGCCCGCTCGGCCCGCCGCCCGAAGACGATCGCCATCGCGAGGAACGCCACCAGGAGGCCCAGGATGCCCAGGTAGACCGGGTGGCCGATCAGGAAGCCGATCGCAAGGAAGACACCGAAGGTGACGATTCCCACGCCCGCGACGATCAGACCGACCTTCGGGTCGGCCTTGCGCGTCATCTTGTACGTCAGGGCGATCTGCTTCAGTCGCCCGGGGTTCGCAGCAGTCTCTGCGTTTGACTTCCTCGCCATAGGGCGAAGTTTACGTGTCCTGCGGGGTCCGGGTCGCCGCGGCCTCGAGTACGTGCTCGGTTTCCACGCGGTCCTTCGCCCGGCGGCGGTCCTCCAGGACGGCCGCCCAGGCATTGCGCCGGGCACCGCTCATGAGCAGCGATTCCAGGCCGCGGAAGGCCTCACTGAAGGACGGGATGGCGATGGCGCGGACTGGCGCGGCCTGCATGATGTCGACCCCTACTCTCGCTGCTCGCATCGTCGGCGTGTGCGGTGCGTGGATCCAGCGTCACTGACTGGTGTTACCAGGGCGTGACCGGTCGGTCAAATGTGATTGACACGTTGCAAACACAGACGCGACCCGCCGGGCTCTTCACACGAAAAGAGCCTAGGGGCCGCGTCGATGCGGTGTTACCGGTTGGTAAGTATTGTGCGTGAGCTCACACTCACGCTGAGTCAGGCAGCCGTCGGATCAGACCGCGGCGCGCTTCTCCATCGCCTGGTTGTAGAGGCGACCGGCGCGGTACGACGACCGGACCAGCGGGCCGGACATCACACCAGAGAAGCCGATCTCCTCGGCCTCCTTCGCCAGCTCCACGAACTCGGCCGGCTTCACCCAGCGCTCCACGGGGTGGTGCCGCGGCGAGGGCCGCAGGTACTGGGTGATGGTGATGAGCTCGCAGCCGGCCGCGTGCAGGTCGCGCAGCGCCTCGCTGACCTCCTCGCGCTCCTCGCCCATGCCCAGGATCAGGTTGGACTTGGTCACCAGGCCGTACGCGCGGGCCTGCGTGATCACGTCGAGCGAGCGCTCGTAGCGGAAACCCGGGCGGATGCGCTTGAAGATGCGCGGCACGGTCTCGACGTTGTGCGCGAAGACCTCGGGGCGGGAGGCGAAGACCTCCTCCAGCAGCTCCGGGACCGCGTTGAAGTCGGGGGCCAGCAGCTCGACCTTGGTGTGGCCGCCCTCGCGGCCGGCCGTCTGCTGGTGGATCTGGCGCACGGTCTCCGCGTACAGCCACGCGCCGCCGTCCGCCAGGTCGTCGCGGGCGACGCCGGTGATGGTGGCGTAGTTCAGGTCCATGGTGACCACGGACTCGCCGACGCGGCGAGGCTCGTCCCGGTCCAGGGCCTCGGGCTTGCCGGTGTCGATCTGGCAGAAGTCACAGCGCCGGGTGCACTGGTCGCCACCGATGAGGAAGGTGGCCTCGCGGTCCTCCCAGCACTCGTAGATGTTCGGACAGCCGGCTTCCTGACACACCGTGTGCAGTCCTTCGCCCTTCACCAGGGCCTGCATCTTGGTGTACTCGGGACCCATCTTGGCCCGGGTCTTGATCCACTCGGGCTTGCGCTCGATGGGGGTCTGGCTGTTACGGACCTCCAGGCGCAGCATCTTGCGTCCGTCGGGTGCGACTGCGGACACGACCGGCTCCCTGTGACTTCGATTCTTCGGCGCCCACCAGGGTACGCCCGTAATTCGTACGCTCTTACGTCCGCCAACCGGGGTCCGCCCGGAGGCATTCCCCCGGACCGCTCAGCCGGCGGCCGGCTCGACCTCGCGCGGCTTCAGCTCGGCCTGCTCCAGCACGTCCTTCAGGTGCCGTTCGACGACCGGCAGCACCTCGGCGATGGTGACCTCGCGGCCCAGTTCGTACGAGAGCGAGGTCACACCGGCGTCCCGGATCCCGCACGGGATGATCCGGTCGAACCAGGTGCTGTCCGGGTTCACGTTCAGGGAGAAGCCGTGCATCGTGACGCCCTTGGCGACGCGGATGCCGATGGCGGCGAGCTTGCGGTCCTCGCGGCGCTGGCCGGCGTTGGACGGGGCGTACTCGGGGCCGTGGAGCCGGGCGTCGAACTCGTCGTCACCCGTGCGCGCGTCGGTGGCGGGCACCGTGAAGTCCAGGGAGAGGCCGCCTATCCTCGGGCGCTCCTCCACGGGGTCGCCGAGCACCCAGACGCCGGAGCGGCCCTCGACCCGGGTGGTCTCCAGGCCGAACTCGGCGGCGGTGCGGATCAGGGCCTCTTCGAGGCGGCGCACGTGGGCGACCACGTCCACGGGGCGGGGCAGCTTCATGATCGGGTAGCCGACCAGCTGGCCCGGGCCGTGCCAGGTGATCTTGCCGCCGCGGTCCACGTCGATGACCGGGGTCCCGTCCAGGGGGCGCTCGCTGGGGTCGGTGCGGCGGCCGGCGGTGTAGACCGGCTCGTGCTCGACCATCAGGCAGGTGTCGTCGATCTCGTCCGCGAAGCGGGCCGCGTGCACCCGGCGCTGCTCTTCCCAGGCCTCGGTGTACTCGACGGATTCCGGCCCGAAGCCCAGATGGACAAACCGAAGCTCAGTCACCGCAGCGCCTCCTCGTTGAACCTGCTGTGTGCACGTATCGCACTCCGGTCAAGGGTACGGCGACCCGTGCGCGGCCCTTCAAGCCCCCGGTTCGGCTCCCGGACAAGCCCCCGGGCGGGTCTCCGGACCGGCCTCCGGCGGCGGGCCGGCCGGCAGCCGGCGGGGGCGCCTGCGGCCCGCGGGCGGGCGGTCCGGGTCCTCGTCGGCCCTCGGCAGCCTGCGGTGGCCCTCGGAGTGGTCGTTGACCCAGCCGCACACCCCGCACGCGTAACGCCCGTCCAGTCCCGCGATGTAGGTGCCGCAGCGGCGGCACTCCGCCTCGGTGAGCTCGGGGGCGGGCAGCGGGGCGGTGGATTCCGCGTACGGATCGGGGAGGTGCGCCCCGGGGGGCCGACGGGTCATGTGGCGCAGCGTACGCGGACAGGGTGGGTCGGTCCGTAAAGAGCCCTACCCATTCTGCACACGATCGGATGAATGTGGGGCAGAGAGGGCGGTGTGAGCGGAGTTGGCCGCTACATTCACGCCGTTCACAGGGCCGGGACCCCGGTCCGTCACGTACGGAAACCGTGGAGCCGATGACCGAACGACCTGCCCAGCGTGTCCCCAACCGGCAGCTCGCGGCACTGATCGCGGAAGCCGGGTTCTCCAACGCCGGGCTCGCCCGCCGTGTAGACCAGCTCGGTCTGGAACACGGTCTGGACCTGCGGTACGACAAAACCTCCGTGACCCGCTGGCTGCGCGGCCAGCAGCCCCGCGGCACCACCCCGGCGCTGATCGCGGAGGTCTTCACGCGGCGCCTGGGGCGGCGGCTGTCGGCGCAGGATCTGGGCCTGGACGCGTGCGCCCCCGTGTACGCCGGGCTGGAGTTCGCGGCCACCCCGGAGGAGGCCGTGGACATCGCGAGCGGGCTGTGGCGCAAGGACTCCGGCTCGCACGCCGAGCTGCGCAAGATCGCCTTCACCCCGGCCGGGCTGGTGGTGCCCAGCCGGGACTGGCTCATCGGGCGGGCCGACGAGCGCGTCGGCCGCGGCGCCGACCCCGCCGCGCACCGGGTCCCCGCCCAGGGCCGCACCTCGGTGCCCCGGCAGCGGCAGATCGACCGGGGGCCCGGACAGCGGGTGACCAGCGGGGACATCGCGGCGCTGCGCTCGGTGAGCGAGCTGTTCCGGACCCTGGACCACACCTACGGCGGCGGCCACGCCCGGCAGGCCCTGGTGCGGTACCTGGAGCACGAGGCCGAGCCGATGCTGCGCGGCACCTACGGGGAGACCACCGGGCGCCGGCTGTTCGCCGCGGCCGCCGACCTGACCCGGCTCGCGGGCTGGACCTCGTACGACATCGCCGCGCACGGGCTGGCCCAGCGGTACTTCGTCCAGGCGCTGCGGCTGGCGCAGGCCGCCGGGGACCGGCCGTACGGGTCCTACGTGCTGATCACCATGAGCCGTCAGGCGGTGTACCTGGGGCACGGCCGGGAGGCGGTGCAGCTGGCCCGGGTCGCCCAGCAGGGCGTGGGCTCGGGCCCGCCGCCGGTGGTCCAGTCGCTGCTGCACGCGTCGGAGGCGCGGGGGCACGCGGTGCTGGGCGAGGTGCGGGCGGCGACGGCCTCGCTGGTGCGGGCGGAGCGGGCGCTGGGCGCGGCCCGGCCGGGGGACGACGTACCGCACTGGGCCCGGCTGTTCGACGAGGGGCAGCTGGCGGACGAGTTCGGGCACTGCCACCGGGACCTCCAGCAGTACCGGGCCTCGGCCCAGCACGCGGAGCGCTCGCTCCAGCTGCGGGCTCCCGGGTTCGCCCGCTCGCGGCTGTTCTGCCGGGTGGTGCTGGCCACGGCGCGGCTGGGGCTGGGCGAGCTGGACCAGGCGTGCGCGCTCGGGGCGGAGGCGGCGCAGCAGGCGATGGAGATGCGGTCGGTGCGCGCGGTGGAGTACGTACGGGACTTCGAGCGGCGGCTGGAGCCGTACCGGGACGCGGCGGCCGTGCGGACGTACCGGGACCGGGTGTCGGCGCTGAACTGACCGGGGCGGGCCCGGCCCCCGTGCGGGGCCGGGCCCGCGGCCGGTGTCCCTCAGGCGGCGGCCGGGAGGGCGGGCTCCGGCCGGGCGGGCAGCGGGATGCCGAAGTCGCGCAGCAGGGCCGTTGCGGCGCGGCGGGCGGAGTGCAGGGCGCCCTGGACGGTGTTGGAGTCGCGGTGGTCCCCGCAGACGTAGAGCCCGGCCAGGACCCGTACGGGCCGCTGCCTGTCGTGGGGCGGGGGCATCGCCGGGACGGCCTCCGGGGTGTGGTGGACGGCCAGCGGCTCCCAGTCCCGCGTCGAGGTCTCGTACAGCCGGGCGAGCCGGGAGGCGACCGTCCGGGCGGGCGGCGGCGGGCCGTGCACGGTGGTGGTGACCAGGCCGCGGCCGGCGGGGGCCCGGGTGGGGTCGACGGCGCTCATCACGGTGGTGTGGGCGAGCGGCCACTTCGGGTCGGCGTCCAGGAGCAGGGAGCCGTCCCAGGGCAGGGGTTCGGGGGTGGCGTGGTGGATGACGGTGACCTCGTGGAAGGCCGGGACGCGCAGCCCCGGGAGGAGTTCGGCGGCGGCCCGGGCGCCGGTGGCGAGCAGGACGGCGCGACAGCCGAAGTCGCCGTGCTCCTCGGTGGTGACGAGGTTCGTCGCCACCGACCGCACCCGGATGCCGGTGCGGATCGTGCCGGGCGGCAGGGCGGCCGCGAGGAGCCCGGGCAGGGTGGCGGCGCCGCCCTCGGGCACGGCGAGGCGGCCTCTGGCGAAGGTGCGCAGCGCGAGGTCGGCGACGCGGCTGGAGGTGGTCAGCTCCGGGTCGCGGAGCAGGGTGGACAGCAGGGGGCGCAGGACGCCGGCCACGGTGCGCGGGGGCAGGCCGCGGGAGCCGAGGGCGGCGTGGGCGGTGCGTTCGGGCCGGGCGAGCACGCGCTCCAGGGGCAGTGCGGCGAGCCGGCCGAGGGCGGCGCTGAAGCGGGCCTGGTCGAGGGAGCCGCTGGCGAGCGCGCGGGCGGGGGTCAGGGCCCCGGCCCGCTGCTGCCTGCCGTCGGCGCCGTGCACCAGGACGCCGGGGGCGAAGGGGCGCAGGACCAGGTTCGTGAGGCCCGGGGTGCGGGCGGGTTCGGTGTAGGCGGTGTTGAGGAGCTGGCCGACCCGGTCGAGCCGGAACCCGTCGGCCGTTTCGGTGGCCATGCGGCCGCCGGGGTCGTCGGCGGTCTCCAGGACGCTGACGGCGACCCCCGCCGCGATCAGGTGGTGCGCGGCCGCGAGTCCTGAGACTCCGGCTCCTACGATGACGACGTCCGCGTGATGTGCGGCATGGTGTGAGCTGCTGAGCACGTGCCCCTCCCCGAGGTCGGCGCGGCTGTGTGGGGATCCTCCTTCCCCCAACGGGCTCCGGGAGAACCCGAGTCCGGGTGGGGATTGCGCACAACTCCGGTCGCACGACGGTCGCACACGGGTCACGAACGGTCGCACACGATCACACCCCTGCTCCCGCCTTTACCTGTTCATGGCCGCCCTGATCGACTCCTCGATGCCGGGGTGCGTGAACACGAACCCGGACTCCATCAGCCGGGCGGGGCGCGCCCGCTGACTGCCCAGCACGTCCTGCGCGAGTTCCCCGAGTACGAGGCGCAGGGCGGGGGCGGGGACGGCGAACAGGGCCGGGCGGTGCAGTACGCGGCCCATCGCGGCGGTGACCTCCCGGTTGGTCAGGGGCTGCGGGGCGGCGAGGTTGAAGGGGCCTTCGAGGGCGGGCGTCTCCATCAGGAACCGCAGGGCGGCGACCTCGTCGTGCAGGGAGATGAAAGACCAGTACTGGCGGCCGCTGCCGAGCCGCCCGCCGAGACCGGCCTTGAAGATCGGGAACATCCGCCCCCAGGCCCCGCCCCCGGCGGCTACCACCAGGCCGGTGCGGGCGAAGACGGTCCGGATCCCGGCCTCCCGGGCGGGGGCGGCGGCGGCCTCCCACTCGACGCAGACGGACGGCAGGAAACCCTGCCCGGCGGGGGCGGATTCGTCGACGGCCCTGTCCCCGGTGTCCCCGTAGTACCCGACGGCCGACCCGCACACGAGCACGGGCGGCGGGTCGTCGAGCGCCGCCATGGCCCGGGCCACGGCGGCGGTTCCCAGCACCCTGCTGTCGCGGATCTCCCGCTTGTACGCGTCCGTCCACCGGTGGTCCCCGACCCCGGCCCCGGCCAGGTGCACGACGGCGTCGCACCCCCGCAGCCCGTCGGGGTCCACGTACCCGCTGCGGGGATCCCACCGCGCCTCCCCGTCCCGGGCGGGGGCACGCCGCACGAAGCGGACCGTGTCGTGCCCGTCGGCGTGGAGGGAGCGGACGAGGGCCTTGCCGATGAGTCCGGAGGCTCCGGTGATGGCGATGCGCATGGGCCCAGGTTTGCATTTTCAACGCGCCGCTCGCGCGGCTCGCCCGCAGGCGGCCTCCCCGGCTTCGCGCCGCTGCGCCGGGCTCCGTCCGTCGGGTGCGGGGCGGGGCCGGTTCGGGCGGCGGGGGCCCGTGGGTCGCGTGCGGGTGGGTGGCCGCTGCGCGGGGCGAGGTCCCCTACCCGCCCTTCCACCGTTCCCAGGGGCGCCGCCCCTGACCCCGTTGCGCTCAAACGCCGCGCGGGCTGGATTCGCGCAGCGAATTCCAGCCCCGCCGGCGATTGAGGCGCGGGGGTGCGGGGGCGGAGCCCCTGCAAGGGGTCCGGACGCAGCCCGGGGAAGGGTGGAAGGGCGGGTAGGGGACGGCACCGCGCAGCGGTAGCCGCCCGCCCCGCGGGGTCAGCGGCCGAGCCAGCGCCCCACCGCGTACGTGACGCCCATCGCCAGGGCCCCGCCCACCACGTTGCGCAGGACCGCCCGCGGAACGGGGGCCCCGCCCAGCCGCGCGCTCACCACCCCGCACAGCGCCAGCGCCCCCAGCACCGCCACCACCGTCACCGGCACGCGCCACGACGCCCCCGGCAGGACCACCGCCAGCAGCGGCAGCAGCGCCCCCGCCGTGAAGGCGACCAGGCTGGCGAAGGCGGCGTGCCACGGGTTCGCCAGCTCGTCCGGCTCGATCCCCAGCTCCACCCGGGCGTGCGCCCGCAGCGCGTCGCGTTCCGTCAGCTGCTCGGCGGCCTCCCGGGCCAGCTCCCGGCTCAGGCCCCGCGCGGCAAGCAGCTCCGTCAGCTCGTCCAGCTCCGCTTCCGGCTCCTCCGCCAGCTCCTGCCGCTCCAGGTCCAGCGCCGCCCGTTCGGAGTCCCGCTGCGAGCTGACCGACACGTACTCGCCCGCCGCCATCGACAGCGAGCCCGCCAGCAGCCCGGCCACGCCCGCCGTGAGGATCGCGGTGCGCGAGGTGGTGGCACCGGCGACGCCGACGACCAGACCGGCGGTGGAGATGATCCCGTCATTGGCGCCGAGCACCCCTGCCCGCAGCCAGTTCAGCCGGGTGCTGATCGCCGCGCTCTGCGTATCCGTCACGCGACCACTGTCGCGGCCCGCGCCCGACAGGGCCACCCGGCGTGCGCGGCACGGGCCGCCGTACCAGGGTGGAGGGGTGAGACGCGGACGGGAGGAGCCGGGCTGGCTGCAGGGGGCGCCGCCGCCGCGCTGGGCCCGGATCGCGCCGGCGGTGGCCCTGGTCGCGCTCTGCCTCACCCAGTGGACCACCCGCACGGAGGAGCTGGGCTACTTCCTGGCGGCCCTGCCCGCCGTGGCCGCCTTCGCGTACGGGCCCGCCGGCACCGCCGTCTTCGGCGCGCTCGTGCTGCTGCTGCTCGGCATCCCCGAGCTCAGGGTGGGGCACGCCCGCGGCTCCGACCTGGCCACCGTGGCCACCGTCGGACTGCTCAGCGTGATCATCGCCTGGGTGCGGCGGCGCCGGGACACCCAGCTGGTCAGCGTGCGGACGGTCGCCGAGGCGGCCCAGCTGGCGGTGCTGCCGCCGGTGCCGGAGCGGGTGGGCCGGGTGCGCTGCGCCGGGCTGTACCGGGCCGCGCAGCGGGGCACGCTGGTCGGCGGCGACCTGTTCGACGTACGGGCCGGGCCGTACGGGGTGCGGGCGGTGGTCGGGGACGTACAGGGGCACGGGCTGGCCGCCGTCGGAACGGTGGCCTCGCTGCTCGGCGCGTTCCGCGAGGCGGTCCTGGACGACCGGGAGCTGGCTGCGGTCGCGGCCCGGTTGGACCGGCGGCTGGCGGCGGACGCGGCCGCGGACTCGGTGGCGCATCCGGAGCTGTTCGCGACGGCGCTGCTGCTGGAGTTCCCGCCCGGGCTGGACCTCGTACGGGTCGTGTCGTGCGGGCATCCGCCGGCGCTGCTGCTGCGGGAGTTCGCGGTCACGGAGGTGGCCGTGGAGCCGGGGCCCCCGCTGGGTCTGGGGCTGACCGGACCGGCCCTCCCGGCGGTGGCCGAACTGCCGCTGCTGCCGGGCGACCGGCTGCTCGCGCACACGGACGGGGTCACCGAGGCGCGCGACGCGGCCGGGCAGTTCTACCCGCTGGCCGTCCGGGTGCCGGTGCTGGCGAACGACCCGGCCGGTCTGGTCCCGGCGGTGTGGCGGGACCTCGCGGCCTTCACCGGCGGCGGCCCGCGCGACGACGTGGCGCTGCTGCTGCTGTCGCCCGAACAGCGGTTGTCCGGCGGTGCGGGGCTTCCCTAGTTTCAGGGGGCGTGCACGGTGCGTCCTCGTCCCGACACCCATGGGAGCCGCCATGTCCATGCCGATGCTGCTGATCAGGGGAACCTTCCGCGCGAAGGGCACCAAACCCGACGGGGACACCCTCTCCTTCACCCCGGACGACGTGGCCGACTGGAAACTCGTCCCGGGGCCCAGACCGGTGGTACCGGGGGCGTTCGGCAACGCCTCCATCCGCCTGGAGGGCGTCGACGCCCTGGAGACCCACTACGGCGACAGGAAATCGCCCTCCGGCGTGCAGCACCAGCCCCTGCCCCTCGCCCACGCGGCGGCGGATGCCCTGCTGAAGGCGGTCGGCTTCACCGACTTCCACCGGGCCGGGGAGGATGCCGGGGAGGACTCCGAGAAGATCATCAGCACCATCCCCGAGACGGTCCAGGGCTTCATCCTCACCCGTGGCGCCGACGTCTTCGGCCGGTGCGTGGCCCTGGTCGGCAAGGGCTTCCCGCCCGTGTTCAACGGCTACGAGGTCGAGGTCGACGAGGAGGCGCTGAAGAAGACGGTCAACTACCAGCTGGTCGCGGACGGCCTGGTCTACCCGACCCACTACAGCGGCTTCTCCGAGGTGCTGCGCGCCTCCCTGAACGCCGCTGCCGAGGCGGCGCGGGCCGCGGAGAAGGGCGTGTGGGAGAAGGACAGGACCCTCAAGGGAGCCGAGGTCGTCAACCTGTCCTCGCTCACCGCCAAGGAAGGGGCCGTGATCCTCCCGAAGCTCTTCCGCAGGCTGAAGGACTACCTGGACCTGGAGCCGGCGAACCCCTCCCTCGCCTGCTTCCGCGCCTACCTGGCGGGGGCCTGGGAGGACCGGTTCTACATCCCGGGCAAGCCCGGGGTGTTCAACGGCATGCACCACGTCGTCAAGGTCGACGGGCAGGTCGTGAGCATGACCCATCCGCCGACGGAGATCGTCTTCGTGGAGAAGTGAGCGGCGGCCGGCCGTTCCCCGGCCGGCCGCCGCCCCTGCCAGCCTCAGCCGCCGTTGGCCACGATGAAGGCCCGGACCATCCGGCAGGTGACGTTCGACGGGCGGCGGATCCCCACCCGCACCGCCATCGTGCGTATCTTGCGGTTGGTCGCGCGCTTGGCGTCGTACGTCCCCGTGTCGAGCAGGGAGATCGCCAGCCGCATCGCCTTCAGACGGCGGTTGTGGCTCTCGTACCACTCGCGGGGCAGGCCCGCCGGCAGCGGCTTCTTCTTGGGCATCGAAATGATCGCGGCAGCGGCCATCTACAGCCTCCCAAACGGTAGTTGGCTTCCTGTCGTTCTCCTTCGATTTTACCGGGGGGCACTGACAAAAGCCCTGGCCGGACAGAGTCTGACTACCCTTGCGGGCATGGAGATCTGGATCAATCCCGCCTGTTCGAAGTGCCGGAGCGCACTGACCCTGCTGGACGCGGAGGGCGCCGACTACACGGTGCGCCGCTACCTGGAGGACGTACCGTCCGAGGACGAGATCCGCGAGGTGCTGGGCCGCCTCGGGCTGGAGCCGTGGGACATCACGCGCACCTCCGACGCCCTCGCGAAGGAGACCGGCGTACGGGACCTGCCGCGCGAGGGGACCGACGAGGCGCGGGGCCGCTGGATCGCCCACCTCGCCGCCCACCCGAAGCTGATCCAGCGCCCGATCATCACCGCCGAGGACGGCACGGCCGTGGTCGCCCGCTCGGAGGAGGCCGTCCGCGACGCCCTCTCCCGCACGGGGACCGACCACGGATGACCGCCCGGAGACAAGCACCCCAGAACTGAACAAATGAGGCAAATTCTGCCTGTTCTGCAACCGGACGGTACGTTCTCCCATCAGGACTGGCAGGGAGACACCGCCGCTCGCCCGCTGGGCAGCCCCGACCGCACGGAGTGAAGTTCGTTGCAGCAGCAGTACCCGCAGACATCGCCGTACGGGCAGCAGCAGTCGTACGGGCAGCCGCCCATGGGCCACGGTCCCGGTCAGGGACAGGGGCCCGGCCAGGGCCCCGGCGCCCAGGAGCTGTGCGCGCACTGCGGGCAGCCGCCGTTCGGCCCGCGCCGGCCGAAGCGGTCCAAGGCCAAGCTCTGGATCGGGGCGACCGTGATCGCCGCGCTGCTCGCCGGCGGGGGCGGCTGGGCGTACTGGGGGACGGACTGGTTCGACGGCAACGGCGAAGAGGTCAGCTTCGCCAAGCCCAAGCCCCCCGCCCAGGGCGCGGCCTCCGGCGGTGCGGCCGCGACCGGCCCCGACCCGGACGTTTCGCTGCCGGCCGGCCCCGCCGCACAGTTCAAGCAGACGACCAAGCTCGACGACGGCACCCGAATATCGAAGACCCGCCTCAAGGGCGCCAAGTCCGGCTTCGAGGGCGACGTCTGGGTGTGGACGCCCAAGGAGTACGACGAACCGAAGTACGCCAACAGCGCCTTCCCCGTGATGATCGCCCTGCCCGGCGGCAACGGCTACCCCGACAACTACTGGGCGACCATGCCCAACATCGGCCTCCAGAAGGCGATAGCGGAGGCCTCCGCCAAGGGCACGGGCCTGCCCTTCATCCTGGTGATGCCGCTCCTCAACCCCGACAGCAAGAACTACTACGACGGCTCGGACATACCCGGGCAGCCGAAGATGGGCACCTGGATCGCCGAGGACGTCCCCGACCTGGCCAAGGCCAACTTCCGTACGTACAAGTCCCGCGACGGCTGGGCCATCATGGGCAACTCCTCCGGCGCCTTCGTGGGCCTCAAGCAGGTCATGCAGCACCCGGAGAAGTTCCGGGGCGTGATCGCGAACGGCGGCGAGACGGCCCCCGACTCCCCGCTGTGGAAGAGCAACAAGGCGGAGATGGACGCGAACGACCCCGCCAAGCTGGCCCAGAAGCTGATCCAGTCGAAGGGGCCGGAGGTCTACGTCAACTTCCAGTACGGGACGAAGGAGGGCGGCCGGGAGCGGCTGGAGAAGTTCCAGCGCGAGAACGGCAAGGGCCCCGTCAAGATCGACCTCTACGAGATCAAGGGCGGCGACCACAACGGCTGGGACTACGTCCGCGGGATGAAGGAACAGGGCCTGGAGGCCCTCAGCAAGGTCATGAAGGGCCCCAAGCCGAACGTCGGCTGAAGCCCGGCCGAGGTCCGGCCGAGGCCTTCAGGCCGGCGGGGCCAGGAGCCGGGCGATCTCCGCGGCCGCCGTCAGCGGCAGGGCGTGGTGCGAGACGCCGGGCAGTACGTCGACCCGCGCGCCCGGCAGCGCCCGGCGCGCGGCGTCCGCGGCCCGGCGCGGGTCGTGGCAGCGGGCCCGCCCCGCGAAGAGGACCTCCACCGGCAGCTCCCCGAGCCCGGCCAGGTCGGGGCGCGGGCCCGTGACCGGCCGCACGGTGGGGAAGGCGGCCGTCTCCTCCTGGAGCCGCGACCAGGCGGGGTCGAGGGGGACCCCGCCGGTCTCCCAGGCGAGGAACGAGCGGATCCGCGCCGGGGTGGGCCGCGCCAGCATCGGCAGTGCCCGCAGCACGTAGCCGGGGCGCAGCCCGGCGAAGACCTGGGTCGGGTCGAGCAGGACGAGCCGGTCGAGGCGCCCGGGCCGCCGCGCGGCGGTGTGGGCGGCGGCGTGGGCGGCCATCCAGGCCCCGTAGGAGTGCCCGGCCAGCGTCACGGGGCCGGCGGCGGGGCCGTCGAGGCCGTCGAGCAGCGCTTCGAACCAGGCGGTGAGGTCCTCGACGCGGCGCAGCGGCCGCCCGGGCGCCGGAACGCTGAGCCCGGGCTCGCCCACCAGGTCGACGGCGTGCACCCGCCGGTTCCGGCCCGGCCCGGCCGCGACACAGGCCCCCCACACGGTGGAGGTGGCCCCGCCGCCGGGCAGCAGCACCAGCGGCGGCGCCCCGACGGGACCGAAGCTGTTGACGCGGGTGACTCCGTAGGGGGTGGGCACGTCGACGACCTCGACGGGTCCGGGCCACTGGGCGAGGGCCTCGTCGTAGGCGGTGCGGAATGGGGTGCGGGACATGACCGGCTCCGATCCCTCGGTGAACGATAATCTCGCTCAACGAGAGATCCTAGGCTGGAGGCACGGTGGGCTACAAGGACGGCAAGGACGAGAACCTGGAGCTGGTGCACCTGCTGCGCGCGGTGACCGTCGAATTCGGCCTCCGTCAGGCGGAGTTCGCCGCCGCCAACGGCATGCACCCGACCGACGTACGGGCCCTGGTCTGCCTCCTGGACGCGGGCCGCGCCGCCGAGCCCGCCACGCCGGGCCTCCTGGGCGCCCGGCTCGGCCTCAACTCGGCCGGCACCACGGCGGTGGTCGACCGCCTGGAGCGCCTGGGCCACGTGGAACGGGTCCGCGATCCCGGCGACCGCCGCCGAGTCCTGCTGCGGGTCCGCCCCGAGGCGGTCACCCTGGGCCGGGAGTTCTTCGGCCCCATGCTGGACGGCGTCGCCCGGGCCCTGACCCCCCTCTCCCCCGCCGAGCGGGAGACGATCCGCGACTTCCTGACCGCGGCCCGGGAGGCGTTCACCCCCTGAGGGCACACTCGGCCCACACGGTCTTGCCGACGAGCCTGTCCGACACGCCCCACGCAGCGGCGACGGCCCCGACGAGCCGGAGCCGAAGCACGTGCGGGCAGCGCAGCGCGCCTTCGAGGACCTGATGGGCGAGGCCCTTTCCGCGCGGCGGGTCTCCCAGCGACGAGGCGAGGGGCCGGGGGCGGCTCCCCGCACGAGAGGTTGACCAGAGCGCCCTGCGGAGCACCCGGCGCCCCAGATCGCTACGCGCTCCTCCCTGCTCGGCGTCCGGCGGCCGTCCGGGGCTTGACAGCCCCGCCGGGAAGCGCGCGGGCGCGAGGGGGCCCGTCACGCCGTGGCGTAGTCCGCGAGGGCGGGGTCCAGCAGGGCGAAGGCGGTGGTCGCCTCCGTGGTGACGGTGGCGGAGATGCGGGCGCTGCCCTCGCCCGCCAGGGTGAGTTCCTGGATGCGGCGGAACAGGGTGCGGTGCACGGCGCCGAACAGGGCGGCGGCGAAGCGGAGGGTGGTGTCGTCGCGGGGGGTGCCGGTGGCCTCGGCCAGGGCGTCGGCCAGGGCGGCTTCGCGCAGGTCGTGCAGGTCGCGCAGGCGGGCGGAGAGGGTGGGGCTGTCGGCGATCATGCGGGCGAAGTCGGGGCCGGAGAACCCGGCGACCGGGTCCTGTGCCGCCGCCGCGTCGGCGAAGGCCCGGCGCAGTGCCGCGAGGGCCGATTCGCCGGGCCGGCGGCCGGCCACCACGTGGGCCAGGGAGGCGGTGAAGGCGTCCTGGTGGTCCAGGGCCAGGTCTTCCTTGCGCGGGAAGTAGTTGGTCACCGTCTTCTTGGCGACCCGGGCGGCGGCGGCGATCTCGGCGATGGAGGTCTGCTCGAAGCCCTGGGCGATGAACAGCCGGGTGGCGTGGTCGGAGATCAGCTGCCGGGTTTCCTGCTTCTTCGATTCCCGGAGGCCGATGGAGGGCGTGGCGTCTGTACTCATGGAGCAATCTTACCCTCGTTGTATTTTTATGTTGACACCCCGAGGGGTGCGGGGATAATTTTACGCCCGTCATAAGTTTCTGATTGGAGAAGCGTCTTGCGGGTCACCACCTCCACCGTCTCGCTCACCGTCGACGACGTCGCCGCGTCCCAGCGGTTCTTCACGGCCCACCTGGGCTACACGGTGCAGGCCGCCGCCGAGGGCTTCGCCTCCCTGGCGCGTCAGGACGCCGCGGTCGACGTCGTCCTCCTGGCCCGCGGCACCGAGGTCCTGCCGGCCGAGCAGCGTGACCAGTGCGCCTCCGGCCTGATCCTCGCCTTCACGGTCCCCGCCGGCATAGCCGACGAGGAAAAGCGCTTGCGGGCCGCCGGCGTGGAAATCACGATGCCGTTGCGCGAAGAGCCCTGGGGTGAACGGCTCTTCCAGGTCACCGACCCCAACGGCGTGATCGTCCAGTTCGTCGAATGGGCCGCCCCGGCCGACGCCTGAACCACCCCCGCCCTGTCCCCGCACGAAGGAGAGCCCCCACCCGGAACCCGCTTCCCCCTCGCCCGCGCACGTCACAATTCGCCCCCCACGACATCACCAAGCGGTACGACGACCACGTCGCGCTCGACCGGGTGAGCCTCACCGTCAAGCCCGGCGAGAAGGTCGGCGAGAAGGTCCGCGTCATCGGTGACAACGGCTCCGGGAAGTCCACCCCGCTCCGGCTCATGGCCGGACGGAAACGCTTCGACAGCGGCGAGCTGACCGTCGCGGCGCCCAGCGGCACCGGATACCTGGCCCAGACCCTGGACCTCTGGTGGTCGTCACCCACGACCGCCGCATGCGGTCGCGGTTCAACGGCTCGCGCCTGGAGCTGCGCGCCGGCCGCGAGGCGGTCAGCGGGTGAGGGCGGCGAGGTGCCGGTGGAGCAGCTCGTGGCCTTCGGGGGTGGGGTGCACGCCGTCGACGAGGAGGTCGGGCCTGTCGCGCAGGGGCTCCCACATGTCGGCGAAGTCGATGTGGTTCTCGGCGCACCAGGACCGCAGGGATTCGCGCAGGGCCAGCGCACGGGCCCGGGTGAAACGCAGGCCCTCGTAGTCGGCGGTGCGCTCTTCGTCCAGCCAGACGGGGCCCAGGACCACCAGGCGCGCGTTGTGTGCGCGGGCCGTGGCGGCCAGGGCGTCGAGGCCGTCCGTGATGTCCGCCAGTCCGTCGGCGTCCGGGGACGCGAGGGGTACCGCGGAGTCGTTGATCCCCGCGGCGAGCACGATCGTGTCGGGCAGCCGGGGGGCCAGCAACGCGGGCGTCTGCTCGCTGACGGCGGCCAGGGTGGTACCGGGGATGGCGAGGTTGAAGACCCGGTGCGCGTTCTCGTTCCCGGCTATGTGGGCGGCCGCCAGGCGGGCCGCCCATCCGCCCCGCGGATCGCAGCGGCCGTAGGCGATGCTGTCGCCCACGATCACGATGCGCGCCGCCGGCCGGAGCGGCTTGGCGTCCAGGTAGGCCCAGGCGCTCTCGCCGGAGGCGAGGGCCACCCGTCGTCGCGCGTAGTCGTCGACCTCGTAGTCGTCGGCTGCGGCCAGTTCCTCGTCGGTGAGGTGGAGGACGGCCCCTTCGACCACGCTGCCGAGCCCGCGCTCCAGGATCAGGTGTACGTCGAGGCCACTGGCCGCGATCACGTCCGGGTCGGTGATCTTCAGCGACCTGGTCGTGTACCCGGCCAGCGCCGCGGGACGACTGGGCACGACCTGGCCGAAGAGGGCCGTCTGGACCTTCGGGTCCATCAGCGTGCCGAACGAAAAGAGGACGTGGGGGCGCGAATCGCTCACGATGCGGCTTTCTTCAGAAATCGATCAGCTGTGTGGATCAAGGTACCCAGTCCGCACCCGCCTTCACGCCGCCCCCACCTCCCTCCCCACTAGGGTGACCCGAGGAGCAATACGGACGAAACAGGATTAAAGGACCGAGCTTTATGACCGGACAGCCCCAGGCAGCCGACACCCCCCGCCCCGCCGCCCCGCCCCGCCGGGGGGCCGACTGGATGTTCGGCGGGGTGTACGGGACCGTGCTGGCCAGCGGGCTGCTGGCCGCGCTGGACGAGCGGGGCGGGCAGTACACCCCGCTGGCCGACGCCGCCTGGATCCTCGTCACCGCCGCCGCCGGGGCCCTCGCGCACGGGTACGCGCACCACATGGCCGACCACCTGGCCGGCTCCGCCTCGCACCGGTGGCGGCTGCTGGCCCGGGCCCTGTGGAACGAGTGGCCGATGATCGCGGCCACCCTCCCCACGCTCCTCCTGCTCCTGCTCGCCGAGATCGCGGGCTGGGAGCCGTACGGGGTGACGGCGGTCGGGCTCGGCCTGAACACAGCGCTGCTGTTCGCCTGGGGGGCCTTCGTGGCGCTGCGGGTCGGCTACCGGATCACCTCGGCGCTGCTCGTCGGCCTGGCCGACGCCGCGATCGGGCTGGTGATCATCGTCGCCAACGCCCTCATCAAGTAGCCAGCTGCGCCTCCGCCTCCGCCAGGATCTCCGTCAGCCGGGCCCCGAACTCCGCCCCGCGCGGATCCGGCACCCCCGTCCGGGCGGCGTCGAGCAGGGCGTCCAGGGCGCGCCCGTAGGCGCCCGGCACGTCGCTCCAGTCCGGCAGCGCGAAGACGCCCTCGGACCCGCGCAGTTCCAGCCCCACCCCGGCGGCCGCGCGCGGCGCGCCCAGGCTGAGCACGGCGGTGCTGGCGGCCCCGGAGGCGTGCCGCAGGGCCAGCTGGACCACGTCGGACGGGCCCCTGGTGGCGGCGACGGCGGTGACCTCGCCCAGCACCGGGATCAGGACGGACAGGGCGTGCGGGCCGACGTCCCACAGGCCGCCCTTGTTCTTGCGCCAGGGCGAGTCGGCGTACGCGCTGGGCTCGCCGTCGGGCGGGAAGACAGCGCCGAGCCAGTAGGCGGAGGCGGTGAACCACCCGGAGCGCCCGGCCTGTTCGCGGACCCAGCCCGCCGTCGGCTCGGCGAACCGCAGCGTCAGGAAGACGACGGAGGCGACGCCGTGCGCCGCGGCGGCGCCGGCGACGGCGCGGGCGTCCTCCACGGTCGTGGCGACGGGCTTGTCGAGCAGCAGGTGGCATCCGGCGGCGGCCGCGCGCACGGCGAGCGGGGCCTGGACGTCGGGCGGCAGGGCGAAGGCCACGACGTCGCAGTCGGCGAACAGCGCGTCGGGGTCTTCGTAGACCTTCACCCCGTACGCGTCGGCGAGCTCGGCCGCGGGTTCGGGGCGCCGGCCCCAGACTCCGGCGAACTCGGAGCCGGCGTGCGCGGCGAGGGCGGGGGCGTGGGTGCGGCGGGCCCAGGGGCCGGTGCCGAGCAGGCCGACGCGGGGGCGGCCGCGGCGGGGGCCGTCGCCCAGGCCGTCGACGGAAGAGTTCAAATCGTACGAAATGCTCACCCGCTCAGTCTGCCGCACCCGGACGAATGTACGGCGACCGACTCGATCAAGCCACCCGACCTGCGGCGTAAACCCCGGTAACACAGGGTTCACACATGGGCAACGGATGAGAAATCGCCACGGGGCACGCTGCGGTCAACACCGCAGCGTTCCGCAGAGTCAGGATGGTCCCGTGAGCTACAAGGCCGAGTACATCTGGATCGACGGCACCGAGCCGACGGCGAAGCTCCGCTCCAAGACGAAGATCCTCGCGGAAGGTGCGGAGCTGCCGATCTGGGGCTTCGACGGTTCGAGCACGAACCAGGCCGAGGGCCACGCCTCGGACCGGGTCCTCCAGCCGGTCTTCTCCTGCCCGGACCCGATCCGCGGCGGGAACGACATCCTCGTCCTGTGCGAGGTCCTCAACATCGACATGACCCCGCACGAGTCGAACACCCGCGCGCTGCTGCGTCCGGTCGCGGAGAGGTTCGCCGGGCAGGAGGCCATCTTCGGCATCGAGCAGGAGTACACCTTCTTCGACGGCACCCGCCCGCTCGGCTTCCCGGTGGGCGGCTTCCCGGCGGCGCAGGGCGGCTACTACTGCGGTGTCGGCGCGGACGAGATCTTCGGCCGCGACATCGTCGAGAAGCACCTGGACCACTGCCTCGCCGCCGGCCTGGAGATCTCCGGCATCAACGCCGAGGTCATGCCCGGCCAGTGGGAGTTCCAGGTCGGCCCGCTGGGCCCGCTGGAGGTCTCCGACCAGCTGTGGATCGCGCGCTGGCTGCTGTACCGCACGGCCGAGGACTTCAACGTGTCGGCGACGCTGAACCCGAAGCCGGTCAAGGGCGACTGGAACGGCGCGGGCGCGCACACCAACTTCTCCACGAAGGCGATGCGCGAGGACTACCGCGCGATCATCTCGGCGTGCGAGGCGCTGGGCGAGGGCAGCAAGCCGCTGGACCACGTCAAGAACTACGGCGCGGGCATCGACGAGCGCCTGACGGGTCTGCACGAGACGGCCCCGTGGAACGAGTTCAGCTACGGCGTCTCGGACCGCGGCGCGTCGGTCCGCATCCCGTGGCAGGTCGAGAAGGACGGCAAGGGCTACATCGAGGACCGCCGTCCGAACGCGAACGTGGACCCGTACGTGGTGACCCGCCTGATCACGGACACCTGCTGCACGGGCCTGGAGAAGGACGGCCTGGTCTGACCGGCCCCCGATCGAACGGCGGCGCCCGCCCTCCCCTCCCGGAGGCGGGCGCCGCCGCCGTTGTCAGTGGCGCCTGCCACCGTGTCCTCATGAACACCGAGCACACCGAGCGCACCGACGACGCGATCCGGCCGGTCAGGGTCCACACCGAGCCGGGCCGCCACCACGACCTCTCCGGCCCCGGGAGCCGCGGGCCGCTGTCCGCCCTCGTGGCGGGCATGGGCGGGGACGGCGACCGGTTCCTCGTCGTGAACCGGGTCCCGGACGACCCCGACGTGTACGTGCAGGTCTGGCACGAGACCGGCGGTGACTACCAGTTGGAGCACCGCGCGGGAGCGCCCGACCGACACTTCCAGGCGTTCGTGGACACCGCGGAGGAGGTGGTGGAGGTGATGCTCCGCTGGGCGGCCCGGGAGAAGGACTGGGACCGCGGGCCGGCCTGGGAGCGGCTGGACTTCCCGGTCGAGGAGGTGGCCCCGCTGGACCCGGAGGTGGAGGAGGAGCTGACCGAGGCCGTGCGGGGCTGGCTGCGCTGCGGGTACGACGACCGGGCGGTGCTGACGGAGAACGCCGAGGAGTACCTGGTGTCCGGCGACGAGCGGCCGGTGTCCCGGGCGCAGGCGGCGGACCTGGTGGACCGGCTGTGGCGGGAGCGGGTCGCGGAGCAGGCGGGCTGGGTGGGCGAGACCGACCCGGAGCGGCTGGCCCGGGCGTTCGGGGCGCTCGACACGAGCGGGATCACCGCGCGGGAGAACTTCACCTGCTGCCGCAGCTGCGGCCTCGGTGAGATCCACGCCGACGGCGAGGAGGACGCCCGCGGCTTCGTCTTCTTCCACTCCCAGTGCACGGAGGGGGCCGCCGACGGCGGGGACCTCTGGCTGCTCTACGGGGGTTTCGAGTCCGGCGAGGAGCTGACGGCCTCCGTGGGACGGGAGGTGGTCGCGGCGCTGGACGGCGTGGGGCTGTCGTGGACGTGGGACGGATCGGCCCACGATGCGATACGCGTGACCGGACTGGACTGGCGGAAGCGGCTTTCCGGCTGACGGTATGTCGGGATTGTGGCGGCCTGACGAAGACTTGACGACGGAATATGAGATTCCGATCCAGCAAGTGAGACGCGGCCTGCCCGGGCCCCCTTGTTTCTGCTTCAATGGCGCTCATGGCCAGCCATTCGTACTTCCCGACAGGTCGCAGCGACCTGGAGCCGTTCTGGCCGTCCCGTCAGGATCACGACTTCGACCGGGTGTGTTGCCGCGCCGAGAACGCGCCGGCCCTCTAAAGCCTCCGGGACCCTCTCACCAGACCCGCCCGGGGCCTTCGGTCTGCGCGGTACGCAACGACTACGTGCACTCGCACATGCACACGTACGTCTTCTGCCGATCACTCCGCGTGAAAGAGCTGACCACTCATGACGAACACCCGTTCCTTCGCCTCCGCTGCGACCTCCGCTCCCCTGCCCTTCCCGCCCGGTCCGCGCCACCGGCTGCGCGCCGTGGACCGGGACGAGGTGGCCCGGGTGGTGGACCTGCTCCCACCGGGCGCCACCTGGCTGCCCGCGCCCCAGCACGCCGTTCCCACCCTGCCGGGCCAGCCGCCGATGGTCGGCTACCTGGTCCTCGTACCGGCCGACCAGCAGCAGATCGCCTTCACCCCGCAGTCCGTTCCCGTGGCCGTCGCCGGGCCGGCCCCGCACACCCAGCCTGCGTCCGAAGCGTCGACGACCACTGGAGACGCGCTCGTGCGGATCGACTCCGCGCAGCGCACGGCCGAGGTCGACGGCGAACAGCTGGACCTGACCTACCTGGAGTTCGAGCTGCTCGCCCACCTGGTGGCCCACCCGCACCGGGTGCACAGCCGGGACCAGCTGGTGACCACGGTGTGGGGCTACGGGCACGTCGGCGACGGCCGGACCGTCGACGTCCACATCGCCCGGCTGCGCCGCAAGCTGGGCGCGGCGCACCGCGGCGCGATCCAGACCGTGCGCCGCGTGGGGTACAAGTACACGCCCTGACGCCTGACATGACGGTGGGCCCGTACGCGTTCGCACGCGTACGGGCCCACCGGCGTTCAAGCCCCCGTCACGCGGCGGCGCCGGCCCCGCGACGGCGCGCGGCGAAGCCGACGGCCAGGTCGATCACGAGGAAGGCCACCAGGCTGATCCCCAGCAGCGGGACGAACCAGCCGACGACCGCCGTCGCGCAGGCGAACGGCAGCAGCACGGTCACCGGCAGCCTGCGCCAGGCGCCGCGCGGCTGGGCGCGGCCGACCGAGCGGCGGTTCTCCTTGGTGGGGCGGCGCATCCACCACATCCGGTAGCCCCACACGACGAGGAACATGACGGCGACGGCGAGGGCGGCCAGCGCGATCTGGTTGGCGATGCCGAAGGTCAGGCCCATGTGGAGGTCGATGCCGAAGCGCGTCAGCTGGGCGAGCAGCGGGTGGTCCGCGAAGCGCAGCGTGTCCATGACGCGGCCGTCGGCGGGGTCGACCGCGACGGAGTCCAGGTTCACCGGGAGCGTCTTGTCGTTCTCCTTGACGACGTAGCCCTTGCCCTTGGCGGGCAGGGTCACGCGCAGGTTCTCGGTGGCCCCGGCGGCCCGGGCGGCGTCCACCGCCCGGTCGATGCCGATGTCGGTGACGGGCGCCGGCGGGGGCATCTCCATGCCGTCGGTCATGACGTGCCCGGCGTGCTCGTCGCCGCCGTCGGCGGCCGCGCCCGCGCCGGGCTTCAGCTTGGCGGCGACGGAGGGGGTGGCTCCGCCGAGCCGGTCCTGGAGCCGTCCGATGTTCTCGCCGGCGTAGTTCGACCAGGTCAGGCCGGTCGCGGAGAGGCCGACGAGCCCGGCGGCGGCCCACAGGCCGACGGTGCCGTGCCAGGACAGGGTCTTGCGGCGGCCGGTGGCCCCGCGGTCGGGCAGGACGAGGTCGGCCTTGCGGGCGCGGCGGCGGCCGACCCACAGGGCGAGGCCGCCGAGGGCGACCACCCAGAGCCAGCTGGCGGCGAGTTCGCTGTAGTTGCGGCCGAACTCCCCGAGCTGGAGGCTCGCGTGGAACTCGCTCAGCCAGGCCCGCAGCGGCAGCGCGTCACCGGAGGTGGTCAGCTGCCCGCGCACGTCGGTGGTGTAGGGGTCGACGAAGACGGTGAGGGTCTCGCCCTCTCCGAGACCCGGCTTCTCCATGATGACCCGGGTGGTCGCGTCCGCTTCGGGCGCGGGCCACACGCCGAGCACCTTGCCCTCGGGGGCGGCGGCCTGGGCGGCCTTCACCTGGGTGCTGAGCGGCACGGTGCGCTCGCCGACGCTGTCGACGGTCAGCTCGTGGGAGTAGAGGATGCGCTCCGCCTGCCAGGAGCCGGCGTACAGCAGTCCGGTGGCGGCGGCGAGGAAGAGGAACGGGGCTATCAGCAGTCCCGCGTAGAAGTGCATGCGCAGGAGCAGCGGCCGCAGTGCGGCCCAGCCGCCGCCGGTGCGGCGGGCGGGCCCGGCCGGGGCTTCGGCGGTTCGGGCCGTATCGGCCGCTTCGGCGTCCCGCGCGGGGCCGTCCTGAAGTTCGTCAAGGGACATGTCGGTCCTAGGGTTCGGCGAAACAGGGGGACCGGCCCCGGGTTTCGCTCCGCCCAACGCCCGGGAGCGCGCCGGTCAGGCGCGCGCGGGGTGCGGAACGGGTGCCGCCGGTGCCGCTCCGGCCGGTGCGTGCGCGCGCGAAGGGGCGCACCGGCGGCCCGCGTCGACGCGGTGCGCGTACGCGGGGGCCGCCGGCCGGGCAGGGCTCTGGCGACACGGCCTCGGGGCCGTGCTGTGGGTATCTCTCCACCCGGGCGGGCCGCGGCGGACGGCGGTGTGGGCGTGTACGGCTCCGCGCAGCCGGCGCGGGGGTTCGTACGCGGGGCGGTGCGCGGGCGGGGCCGGTTCGGGGGCCGGCCGGGTGCGCAGCAGCGCGAGTACGCGGGCGAGCGGCCGGGCGGCGAGCAGCGCGGTGGCGCCGAGCGCTCCGGCGAGCCGGAAGACGGCGGCCTCTCCCCGGGCGAGCCAGGCGGCGCAGAAGAGCCCGGCGAGGACGTGCGCGGCGATCATCCCGAGACCGCCGTGCCCGGCCATGCCGGCCATGCCGCCGACCATGTCCGCCATGCCGCCGGCCATGTCGCCCATGCCCGCCATGCCGTCCGCTGCCGCGGCGGCGGTGTCCGTGGGGGCGTCCATCCGCATGCCGGGGACGTGGTGGTGTCCGGGCATCGGTTCGGGCGCGTAGCCCGGCGCGGGGGCGGCGTGCCCGTGCCCCGAGGCCTGGCCGGCGGAGAAGGCGAGGTGCAGGACCCCTTGGACGGCGAGCAGTGCGGAGGTGATCCCGACCGGCCCGCAGCGCCGTCCGGCGGCGGCCCAGGCGAGGGCGCCCGTCACGGCGAAGGCGGCCAGGAGATTACCGGGAGGGACATTCATCCCGGACATGTACGAATGCCCCATCGCACCCAATGCCACGCACACGGCCGCGAACATCGCGGCCCGCGTACCGCGCATCGGCGCACGGAGTGGGGATTCAGTCATGTTCCGGTCATGGTCTCACGGGGCCCGCCGCCACCCGCAAGAGGGCCGTAACCGATCATGGACCGGTGAATCCATCGCCATGGTCATGGTCATTGCCGCTGGGAGCGGCGTACGCGGGCGGCGTCCAGCTGGGCGCCCACGCCCTCGAACGGCTGGATCCGGCCGAGCGGGAGCGGGTGCTGCGCGGCTGCTCGACGAACGTCGACAATCTCGGCGCCGGCCACTGGGAGACCCTGCTGAGCAGCGCCTTCGTGGTCGAGGAACCCATGCCGCTGCCGTACGCCCTGCTGCTGGTCGCGGTCCTGGGCTACGCGGAGTACGCGTACGGGGCGTGGTGGACGGCCGCCGTCTTCCTCTTCGGGCACGCGACGGCGACCCTCCTCGTCTACGGGGCCCTGCGCCGCACCGCCGACCGGCAGACCCGCCGGGCCCTGGACGTCGGCACGAGCTACGGGTTCAACGCCGTCCTCGGCGCCCTGACCTCGGCACTGCCGCGCGGTGCGGTGCGCAACGCGGCGCGGGCGGGCCTGCTGGCCGTCGCCGCGCAGCCGGTGCTGCGGCGGGGCCGGACCTTCACCGACGCCGGCCACCTCGTGGCACTGGGCGTGGGGATAGGGCTGTCGGTCGCCGTCGATTGTCTTTCCGGATCAAACCGTCGGAAAATCGCACATACCTGACAGTGTCAACGAACACCCCCGGGCACACCACCCACGTCCTCACCGTGCCCGGACACGTCACGCACGAACGAGCCTCACCGCTGGAGCCGCCACGATGACCGCCACCCCTTCCACCACCGTCGCCAACCTCCGCGACCTCGGTGGCACCCCGCTCACCGGCGGCCGCACCGTCCGCCCCGGCCTGGTCCTGCGCGCGGGCGCCCTCGACCGGCTCGACGTCGACGCCGACCCGGCCGTGGCGGCACTGGGGCTGCGGACCGTCATAGACCTGCGCAGCGACGCCGAGCGGGCCGACCACCCCGACCGGATACCCGACGGGGTCCGGCTGCTGGTGCGCGACGTGCTGGCCGACAAGATGAGCGACCACCGCATGCCGGCCGCCACCCAGCTCAAGGACCTCCTCGGCGACCCGGCCGTGGCCGAGGAACACCTCGGCGGCGGCAAGGCCCAGGCCCTGTTCGGCTCCGTGTACCGCTCCTTCGTCAGCACCGGTTCCGCGCACGCCGCGTACCGCACGCTGCTCACCGAGGCCGCCGACCCCGACGCGGGCACGCTGCTCTTCCACTGCACCGCCGGCAAGGACCGCACGGGCTGGGGCGCGACCCTCGTCCTCTCGCTGCTCGGCGCCGACGACGACACCCTGATGGCCGAGTACCTGTCGGTGAACCCGGCGGTCAAGCAGGCCTTCGCCCCGATGATCGAGGGCTTCACCGCCGCGGGCGGGGACCCGGACATCGCCCTGGCGCTGATCGGGGTGTTCCCCTCCTACCTGGAGGCGGGCCTCGACGAGGTCCGCGTCCGCTACGGCTCGATGGAGAAGTACGTGCACGAGGGCCTCGGCGTCTCCGAGGAGACGGTGGCGGCACTGCGCGCGAAGCTCATCGCCTGAGCGGTACGGACGAGGCGCACCGGACGAAACCCCGGCAACCCGGCGCGTACACCTTGAAACCCGGAATTCGCCCGAACGGGTGCGCGAAGGCGGGTGACCATCCGACGATTCGCTCGTTCTGCTGAACGTGACTGCGCCGGATACCACCACCCGCCCCCTGCCCCCCGACGTCGAGCAGGCCGAGGCCGCCATCGTCGAGCACTACCCGCGGCTGGTGCGGCTGGCCTACCTGGTGCTGCCGCCCGCCCTCGGCCGCAACCGGCGGGTGCTCACCGCCCACTCCCTGACCCAGCGGGCACTGCCGCGCGGGCGGCGGGGCGCCGACCCGGCGGCCGTGCAGGGCGGGGTCCCGGCGCAGCGCGGCGGGCTGGGCGGGCCCGAGTCCGGGTACGCGTACGTCCGGCTGCGCGTGCTGCGCTCCGCCCTGGAGGCGGGGATCCCGCTGACCTTCAAGGCGCTGCCGCTGCGCGGGCAGCTGCCCGCGCTGCTGCCGCAGGTCTGGGGGCTGCGGCTGTTCCCGCGCGCGGGCGGGGCCGAGGAGCTGGCGCTGGACCAGTGGCTGGCCACCCTGAACGGCCCGGGCCGCGCCGCCTGCGTCCTGCGGGCACTGGAGGGGCTGGACGGGCCGGAGGTGCTCCGGGTGCTCGCGGAGGCCGGGGTCGCCGACCCGGCGGCGGCCGTCGCGGAGTCCGGGGACCCGGCGCACGACGGCCTGTTCGCCTCCCCCGAGTTCGACCCGTGCGTGCTCCAGGCCCGGCCCACCGACCTGCTGCGGCGGCGCCGGCTCGCGCGGGCCGGGCTGGCCGCGGCGGCCGCGCTCGCGGTGTGCGGGGCGCTGCTGGCGCTGCCGGGCGGGGGTTGGGGCTCGGACGGGCCCGCCGCTCCGCTGTACGCGCGCAACGCGGCGGCCGAGCAGGCCCTGGACCCGGCGCAGTTGCTGCGGGTGGCGCCCACGGTGTGGCGTACGTCCTCCCGTACGGACTACTCCGCCTGGCCGGCGCGCGGGGACCGCGCCCAGGACGCGGAGCTGCTGCGCCGGGCGCTCGCGGTGTGGGCCCGGCCCGGCACGGAGGTGGTGGTCTCGGCGACCCCGGGCACCCCGTCGGGGCCGCCGATGGGCCCGCCGCAGCTGCTCTTCGCCGGCACGGTCGACCAGGCCGTGGTGGTGCTGCTGCACGACGGGCTGCGCGTGGTCCGGTACGCCGAGCCGCGCAACGGCACGGCGGGCGCCGCCCTCGACTTCGCCCGGACCGACGGGGCGACGGCCGACACGGCGACGGCGCTGGTGCTGAGCCGGGTCGACGGCAACGTCCGCTACCTGACGGCCCCCTGGGTGACCGGGGCCGCGCTGCGCGACCTGCTCAAGCCCGGCGAGCAGCCCGCCGCGCTGAAGCTCACTCCGGACGGGGTCACCCCGCCGGTGCTGGGCCCCGCCCCGAACGGCGACTGCACCAGCTGGAGCGCACTGTCCCTGACCGGAGACGGCGCCACCCGGCTGGTGACCGACCTGGGCGAGCTGACCCCGGCCCGGCTGACCTCGGGCGCGCCGGGCGCCGCGCGGGACGTGACGGAGGCCGCGGAGCTCGGCGAGTGGTCGAAGACGGCGTGCCTGCTGCCGTCGGTGCGCTCGCACGGGGTGCGCACCGTCAACGCCTGGACGTACGCCAGGCAGCCGCTGCCCGAGGGCGACGGGACGGCCACCTGGCTGTGCAGCCGGGCCGAGACCTGGCGGGGCACGGCGGACCGGGTCCAGGCCCAGTTCCTGGCCCCGGGCGCGCCGCTGGCCGCCCAGGCGGCGAAGGCGGAGGGCTCCCCGGCGTGCGGGCCTCGGGAGCCGCGCGTGCTGGCCGGGGTGCTGTGGAAGTCCCGGGCGGGGCAGTGGTACGTACTGGCGGCGGGCAGCGCGCAGTTCGCCTCGCTGTCGGCGTCGGGCGCGGGGGTGAGCGGGAGCGCGAACGGCAACCGGCTGGCGGTGAAGGCCCCCGAGGGGGCGCAGGTGGACCTGTCGGGGAAGCTGACGGACGGCAGCAAGGCCGGTGCGCTCCGCTAGGTTTGCCGGGTCGGGGTGGCGCGGGTTGCGTGTCGGCTGACGGCCGGTGGGGCTGATCGCGCGGTTCCCCGCGCCCCTGGGGTGGTGTCCGTCTCGTGTCGGCGGCCGGCCCGGCTGTGGCCCCTGGCAGGGATTCGGTGGTGCCGGGGGGTTTTCCTGGCGGGTACCCGTCAGTACATTGACGCCATGTCTAATAGGCCGCCCGCCCCCGCCCCCGTGGCGTCGGAACACATAGACCTCGAACCCCGCAACGTGTCCTTCTCCTGGGAGGACACGCCGCTGCACTGGCTGCCCGGCGAGCCCTTCGCCGGGCACACCATCAACGTGCTGCACCTGCTGCTGCCCGCCGGTGAGCGCTGGTTCGTGCACGTGTACAAGCAGGCCCTCCCGCACATCACCGACGAGCGGCTGCGGGCGGACGTCATCGGCTTCATCGGGCAGGAGGCGATGCACGCCGCCGCGCACGACGACGTGCTCCCCCACCTCAAGCGCCTCGGCCTGGACCCGACCCCCTACACCGCCCAGGTGGACTGGCTGTTCGAGAAGATGCTCGGCGACCGGACCCTGCCCCCGGGCCGCGCCCGCAAGTGGTGGCTCATGGAGCGGGTCGCGATGATCGCCGCGATCGAGCACTACACCGCCTTCCTCGGCGACTGGGTGCTCAACGCGAAGGAACTGGACCGGCGCGGCGCCGACCCGATGATGCTGGACCTCCTGCGCTGGCACGGCGCGGAGGAGGTCGAGCACCGGTCGGTGGCCTTCGACCTCTTCATGCACCTGGACGGCAGCTACCGCCGCCGGGTGCGGACCTGGGCCAGCGCCTTCGCCGCCCTGCTCTTCCTCTGGCAGCGCGGCGTCCGCTTCTTCGTGGAGAACGACCCCCAGCGGCCCGGTGCCAAGGCCTCCTACGGGCAGTTCCTGCGGGCCGGCCGCAAGGGCGTCCTCCCCTCGGCCGGGGCGATGGCGCGGTCCATACCGACCTACCTCTCCCGCACCTACCACCCCTCGCAGGAGGGCTCCACCGCTCAGGCGGTCGCCTACCTGGCCTCCTCCCCCGGCGCCAACGGCGGGGTGCGGCCGTGAGGCGGGCCCTGGCCGTCACGGCGGTGGCGGGGGCCGCCGTACTGACCCGGCGGGCACTGCTCAAGCGGATCGGCCGCTCCCCCCTGTGGCCGCTGCCCGCGCTGGCCGAGCCGGTGTCGGGGTACTCCCCGCGCCGGACCCTGCACGCCCGGATCGCCTCCCGCACCGAGCCGGCCGAGGGGGTGCTGCGCCTGGTGCTGGAGTCCGACGAGCTGCCGGCCTGGACCCCGGGCGCGCACGTGGACCTGACGCTGCCCTCGGGCCTGGTGCGCCAGTACTCGCTGTGCGGGGACCCGGCCGAGACGGGACGCTGGACGATCGCGGTCCGGCTCGTCGCCGACGGCCGCGGCGGCTCCCGCGAGGCGCACGAACTCCTGGTGGAGGGCGCCGAGCTGCGACTGCGTCCGCCGCGCAACCGGTTCGGGCTGGAGCCCGCGGCCTCGTACGCCTTCGTGGCGGGCGGCATCGGCATCACCCCGATCCTGCCGATGCTCCGCGCGGCGACCGCGGCCGGCGCCGACTGGACCCTGCTGTACGGGGGCCGCTCGCGCGCCTCGATGCCGTTCCTCCCCGAACTCGCCGCCTACGGAGACCGGGTGACGGTCGCCGCCGAGGACGAGACGGGCCTGCCCGACCTGGCCCCGCTGTCCGGGATCCGGCCGGGCACCCTGGTCTACTGCTGCGGCCCCGAGCCGCTGATGCGGGCGGTCACCGAGGCCGTCCCGGACCCGGACGCGGTCCGGCTGGAGCGCTTCGCCGCGGCGGCCCCCGCCGAGGCGAAGCCCTTCACGGTGGAACTCGCCCGCACGGGCGGGGCGGTGGAGGTCGCCGCCGACGAGTCCGCGCTGACGGCGGTGCGCCGGGTGCTGCCCGACACCCCGTACTCCTGCGGGCAGGGCTTCTGCGGGACCTGCCGGCACCGGGTGCTCGCGGGCCGGGTGGACCACCGCGACGAGCTCCTCACGGACGGGGAGCGCGCCGACTCGATGCTGCTGTGCGTCTCCCGCGCGGACTCGGACCGGCTGGTACTGGACCTGTAGCGGCGGTCCTTCACCCGTACGGCCCACCCCCGGCCGGGAAGTAGGGTGTCGGCATGACAACCGGGGTGCGGCGCAGGATGGGTGTCGAGGAGCGGCGGCAGCAGCTGATCGGGGTGGCCCTGGAGCTGTTCAGCCACCGCTCCCCCGACGACGTGTCGATCGACGAGATCGCGGCGGCCGCCGGGATATCCCGCCCGCTCGTCTACCACTACTTCCCGGGCAAGCTCAGCCTGTACGAGGCCGCGCTGCGGCGGGCCGCCGACGAGCTGGCGGCGCGGTTCGTCGAACCGCAGGAGGGTCCGCTGGGGCCCCGGCTGCTGCGGGTGATGGGCCGGTACTTCGCCTTCGTCGACGAACACGGGCCCGGCTTCTCGGCGTTGCTGCGCGGCGGTCCGGCGGCGGGCAGCAGCCGGGCCAACGCGATGATCGACGAGGTCCGGCAGGCCGCGTACGAGCAGATCCTCGTGCACATCGGCGTGCAGGACCCGCCGGCCCGGCTGGAGCTCGTCGTGCGGTCCTGGGTGTCACTGGCCGAGTCCACGGCGCTGCTGTGGCTGGACGGGCGGCGGATCCCGCGGGCCGAGCTGGAACTCCAGCTGGTCCACGACTTCGCCGCGCTGGCGGCGGTGAGCGCCGCGTACGACGCGGAGATGGCGGGCATCCTCGTACGGATCCTGGCGGACGAGCCGGCCGACGGGCCGTTCGGGGAACTGGTCGGGCGGCTGGCGGCACTCGTCCCGGGGACCGGGCAGGAAGACTGAGCGGTCGCTCGGCTGGCGATAATGCCCGCGTGATCATTGACGACGGGATGCTGTTCCGGGCGGCCGGGGAGAAGGACGCCGCCGTGCTGGTGAAGCTGTACGACCAGGCCGCCCGGTGGATGCTCGGCCAGGGGATCGACCAGTGGAAGCCGGGCGACAAGGACGCCGGCCACTTCCGCGCGCGGATGCGCGACGGTGAGGTCTGGCTCGCCGAGGACGCCGACGGACGGGTCGTGGGCGCCTACGAGCTCTGGTGGTCCGACGAGGAGGCCTGGGGCGTGCAGCCGCCGGTGGCCGGGTACGTGCACCGGCTGATGGTGGAGCGGAAGGCCGCGCCGCCCGGGGCGGGCATGCGGATCCTGGAGCACGCCGAGTACCGGATCGCCCGGACGGGGCGGGAACGGGCGCGGCTGGACTGCGTGTCCACCAACCCGAGGCTGCTGGCCTACTACGTGAGCGCGGGCTACCGGGTGGTCGGCGAGTTCCCCTCGAAGGAGGGTAAGGACGGCCGGGTGTACGGGGTGGTCCTGCTGGAGCGGCGCCTCGACGTCTGACGCGACGCGGAACGGCGGTGCCGGAGTTCCCTCCGGCACCGCCGTGTCCTGGTCGTGCGGTCGTCAGCCCCGCTTGAACACCGCGACCGTGCGCGCCGGGGCGGTGAACTCCCCCGTCGCCGGGTCGTACGCGGACCGCTTCACCGCCGGGTCCGCGCCCGCCGCCTGCACGGGGTGCAGGGCGTAGCCGGTGCCGGCGAGGGCGGGGACGCGCTGGCGCTGGTCGGTGGGGGTGGCGTTGAAGACCACCACCAGGTCGCCGAGGGCCATGGTGAGGACGCCCGGGGTCTCCTCCGGCCCCGACAGCGGGAAGGACAGCCGCTGCTGCACGGCCTCGGCGGTGGTGAGGGCGAAGGCGGGCTCCGCCGTACGGATCCGCAGCAGGTCGCGGTAGGCGGCGGAGGCCCCGGCGATCTCCGCGCAGCCGGGGGCCGGGCCGGTCAGCAGGGGCTTCGCGTAGGGCCACTTGGCGCGGTTGTCGGCGGCGGACGGCAGGCCCCGGCCGAAGCCGTTGCCGTCACGGCAGTCCCAGTGCAGGGCGTTGAACCAGTCGCCGCTGTCGAAGGAGTTGCGGTCCAGCGACTTCGAACGGAGCAGGTCGGTGCCCGCCTGGGAGAGGGCCGGACCCTGGGACAGCGCGGCCGTGGCCATGGCGAGGACCTGCATGCGGGCCCGGTCGGCGGTGGAGGTGCCGGCGGGCAGCTTGTAGGCCAGGGCGTCGTACAGGGACTCGTTGTCGTGGGCGTCGGCGTAGGCCAGGGCGTCGCCGGGGGCGGCCGCGTAGCCGGCCGGGGCGCCGTTGTAGTCCACCCCGGAGCCCGTGGTGCGGCGGCCGGTGGAGTCGGTGAAGGCGTACGGGGCCAGGTTCCCGGAGAGGCCGACCTTCAGCAGGTCCTGGGCGTGCAGCAGGCGGGCCCGCTGCTCGGCCGGGGTGCCGTTGGCCGGGGAGCCGTTGGGGTCGGTGAACAGGCCGGAGGCGAAGCCCTGGACGCGGGGGTCCTCGTCGAAGGGGCCGCCGCCGCGGACGGCGTCGCGGGCCCGGTCGGAGAAGGTGGCGATGCCGGTGCCCGCCATGTTCTTCTGCGTGGCCTGGACGAAGCGGGCGTCGTCGGCGACCTCGCCGAAGTTCCAGCCCTCCCCGTAGAGGACGATCTTCTTCCCGTCGACGCCGTCCTTGGCGACGGTCAGCTCGTCGAGGGCCTTGCGGACGGCCAGCACGTTGGCCTTCGGGTGGTGGCCCATCAGGTCGAAGCGGAAGCCGTCGACCTTGTACTGCCTGGCCCAGGTGACGATCGAGTCCACGACGAGGCGGCCCATCATGGCGTTCTCGGGCGCGGTGTTGGAGCAGCAGGTGGAGGTGGCGACGGAGCCGTCGGCGAGGAGGCGCTGGTAGTAGCCGGGGACGATGCGGTCGAGGACCGACTTGTCCGACTGTCCGGCGGCGACGGTGTGGTTGTAGACCACGTCCATGACGGTGCGCAGGCCCGCCCCGTTCAGCGACTGGACCATCCTGCGGAACTCGACCGTGCGGGCCGTGCCGTTGGGGTCGCTCGCGTACGAGCCCTCGGGGACGGTGTAGTGCAGCGGGTCGTAGCCCCAGTTGAACCCGTCCTTCGCGGCGGCCGCGGCCGCACAGGCCTGCTGCTCCTCGGAGTCGGGGGCGTACGCCTTGAGGTCGCAGGCGGGTTCGGTGCGGGCCTTCGGGTCCTCCGGGACGGTCCCGAAGTCGAAGGCGGGCAGGAGGTGGACGTACGAGGTGCCGGCGGCGGCCAGCTCGCTCAGGTGCCGCATGCCGGCGGAGCCGGTGTCGGTGAAGGCCAGGTACTGGCCGGGGTGCTTGCTGGTGGCGTCCGCGATGGAGAAGTCGCGGATGTGCAGCTCCTGGATCTGGGCGCTCGTGAAGGGGACCGGGGCCGGCTTGCGCAGCCGGTTCCAGCCGGGCGGGGCGAGCTTCGGGTCGGCCAGGTCGACGGCGAGGCTGTGGGTGGAGTCGGTGGTCAGGGCGGTGGAGTAGGGGTCGGTGACCAGGTTGCGGACGATCTGGCGGGTGCTGGGTGCCCAGACGGTGACGGCGTAGCGGTAGGGCTTGCCGGTCCAGGAGCGTTCGCCGCGCACCGACCAGACGCCGGTGGTGTCGTCGCGGCGCATGGGGTGGGTGCGGCCGTCGATTTCGAGGGCGACCTGCTGGGCGGTGGGGGCCCAGACGGAGAGGGTGGGGCGGCCGTCCTTGAAGACGGGGCCGAGGGGGCTGTTGTTCGCGTACAGGTCGTCGAGGACGCCGGCGAGCTGGACGCCGGTGGCGGCGAGGACGGCGCCGTTCGCGGCGCGGGCGCTCGCGACGAGCTGGCCGCGCAGGGCCTCGCGCACCCGGTCGCGGTCGCGGGGGTCGACGGTGTACGCGGTGTACGCCGACAGGTGCGGGAACTTCTGCTTCTGGGCGGGGGTGAGGGCGGAGCGGTTCAGGCGCAGCCACTGGGCGCCGGCTTCGTGCAGGACGCCGTTCCCGGTGGTGATGCGGCCTTCGCGGGAGGCGAGGAGCTGGAGGGAGGCGGCGGTCTGCGGGGCGTTCCAGGCGAGGGTGTCGCGGTCGATCCAGACGGCCTCGGCCTTGGTGAGGTCGAGGGCGGCGGAGGAGCCGGCGGGCTGCGGGAGGAGGTGCTTCTCGCGACCGCCGAGCAGCCACACCTCGTGGCCGGTGCCCTTCAGGTCGAGGGACTGGTCGGTGGGCAGGTCCTTCTGGTCGCCCTTGTGGAGGATGTAGCCGAGCGAGGTGCGCCGGGGGCGAGGGGGACTTCGTAGACGGCGCCGTAGGAGTCGGTGCGGGTGGGCAGGAGGGGCTTGGACCAGTCGGTGGGGGTGGCGGCGCCGGTCCAGACGTGCAGGCCCCAGCCGTCGTGGGCGCCGTCGGGGCGCTGGTAGTGCAGGACGGCCTTGGCCTGGTCCTGCGGCGGGTAGGCGGGGCGGTCGGTGCGGGCGGGTTCCTTGCCCTGTTCGAGCCAGATCTCGCCGGTCCTCGTCAGGTCGAGGGTGCGGTCGGCGGCGACGTCCTTGTTGCCGTCCTTGTCGATGACGAGGTAGCCGATGCTGGACGCGCCGGGCTTGAGGCGGACGTACGCGAAGGCGCCGTAGGCGTCGCGGCCGGTGAAGGGGTGTCCTTCCGGCCAGGGGGTGGCTTCTCCGTCGGCGAGGTCGCCCCAGGCGTACAGGCGCCAGTTCGTGTAGTCGCCGTCGGGGCGGTTGTAGTGGACGACGGCGTAGTCGCGCTGGGTGGCGGTGGGGGGTGCGGGCGGCGGGGTCTGCCCGGCGGCGGAGGCGGCGGGGGCGGACCCGGTGCGGCCGGTGGAGTCGACGGCGACGGCCTTGTAGCGCAGGGGCGTACCGGCGGGGGTGGTCGGGTCGATGACCTGGGTGACCTTGTAGGGGGCGTGGTCGGCGGAGCCGAGGACCTGCCACTTGCCGGTGCCGGTCTGTGCGGCGAAGACGACCCGGGTGAGGGCGCCGGGGCCGCCGCCGGGCGTGACGTCGGCGGACAGCTCGACGGTGCCGGTGGCGCCGGGGGCGGGGGCCTTGAGGGTGAGGGCGGGCTTCGCGGCGGGGGCGGGCAGGGGGGCGGTGGCCCGGAGGACCACGGCGCCGAGGGCGGGCAGGTTCAGGGTGAGCTTGCCGGCCGGGGAGGCCGTGACGGGGGCGGGGGCCGCGTAGGGGGTGCCGCCGGGGCCGGTGGCTCCGTACAGGGGGAGGTAGGAGGCGCCGGGAGGGGCGTCGATCTCGACGGTGCGGGCGGTGCCGCTGTTGTTGGCGGCGACCAGGTACTCGGTACGGGTCTTGGGGTCGGTGCGGGCGAAGGCGTACGCGGAGCCGTCGGCGAGGCGCTCGCTCTGGATGCCGTCGCGCAGGGCCGGGTGGGCCTTGGTCAGCTTCGAGAGAGCACTGATCTGCATGTAGAGAGGGTGCTCCGGATCGTATGCATCGCTCTCGTGCGTGCGCGCCGTTCCGAGCTGGTCGTCGTCCAGGTAGTCGGCGACCCGGGTGGCGAACAGGGGCGCACGGGCATCCTTGTCACCGCCGGAGCCGGTGAAGCCCTGCTCGTCGCCGGAGTAGACCACCGGGTTGCCCCGGGAGAGGAACATCAGCTCGTTGGCCAGCCGGTACCGGTCGAGCAGCTCCTGCTCCCCCGCCCCGGGCCGGTCCTGCTTCAGGAAGGAGGCGAAGCGGCCCATGTCGTGGTTGCCGAGGAAGGTCACCTGCTCGTAGGCGTTGGCCTTGTCGGAGCTGTACCTGTAGTCGTCGGCGAGTACGGAGCCCAGCCGGCCGGCGGGCGCGCCCTGGGAGGCGTACGCGCGGATGGCGTCCTGGAGCGGGAAGTCGAGGGTGGCGTCGAGGCGGCCGCGGGTGACGTAGGGGGAGGTGACGGCGGTGTCGGCGGAGTACACCTCGCCGAACATGAAGAAGTCGGGGCGGCCGTGCCGGGCGGCGTACTTGTCGAGGGCGGTGGCCCACTGGGTCCAGAAGCCGGTGTTGACGTGCTTGACCGTGTCGATGCGGAAGCCGTCGATGTCGTAGTCCTCGACCCACTTCTCGTAGATCTTCTCCATGCCGCTGACGACCTCGGGACGCTCGGTCCACAGGTCGTCGAGGCCGGAGAAGTCACCCTGCTCGGAGGACTCCCCGGCGAAGGTGGAGTCGCCCCGGTTGTGGTACATCGCCGGGTCGTTGAGCCAGGCGGGGAACTTGAGGTCCTTCTTGCCCTCGGGCACGAAGGGGGTGCGGGGGAAGGACCGTGCGGCGTCGACGGCGGGGAACTTCTTCCTCCCGTCGGCGTAGTCGGCGTCCTCGAAGGGGACCCCGTCCTTGGTCAGGTAGGGGAAGGCGCCCTTCGACAGGTACTCGTGCGAGCCCTCGCGGTAGTCGACGACGTCGGCGGTGTGGTTGGTGATGACGTCGAAGAAGACCTTCATCCCCTTGCGGTGCGCCTTGTCGATGAGCCGTTCCAGGTCGGCGTTGGTGCCGAAGTGCGGGTCGACCTGGGTGAAGTCGGTGATCCAGTAGCCGTGGTAGCCGGCCGACGCGTCCGCACCCCTGCCCTGCGCGGGCTGGTTCTTGAAGATCGGCGCCAGCCAGATGGCGGTGGTGCCGAGCCCCTTGATGTAGTCGAGGCGGTCGGTGAGCCCCTTGAGGTCCCCGCCCTGGTAGAAGCCCTTGTCCGTCGGGTCGAGGCCGGTCTCCAGGCGGCCGCCGGTCAGCCCGCCCCGGTCGTTGCGCGGGTCGCCGTTGGCGAACCGGTCCGGGAGCACGAAGTAGAACTGCTCGCGGGTCAGGTCGTGCCGGGCGGGCTCGGCGGCCAGCTTCGCGTCCGGCGGCGGCGGCGGGGCCTGCGCGGCGGCGGCCGCGGGGAGGGCGGGCAGGAGCGTCACGGCCAGGGCGGCTGCGATCGCTCCCGCGGCGGGGCGTATCAAGGGGTCTCTCCTCGGGGTCGGGCTGTGCGGTCGGGGGTCAGTTGCGCCAGGTGTCGGTCAGCGTGACCTTGCCGTTGGCGGGGACGGTGGCGTTGCGGTTGGCCCCGCTCTCCCAGGTGACGTTCCCGGAGGCGTCCTTGCGGACGTACTTGTATGCGAAGGAGGTCCCGGCCGGGAGGGTGACGTCGAGCTTCCACACGGGGTAGGCGGCCGGGTCGAGCTTGAGGGCGGCGGCGGTGTTCCAGCCGCCGAGCTCGGGGCGGTCGCCGGTGACGTAGACGTCCTGGCCGGGGACGGTGGTGGCGTTCACGGTGAACGAGGCCCCGGCGGCGGCGTTCGCGCCGCACGTACGGGCGCCGACGTGCAGGGCGAGGGCGGTCTGCGGCTGGAGCGTGGCGGTGAACCGGCCGCCGGAGTCCACGCTCACGGCGCGGCCGCCGTTCTGCACGTCGCAGTAGGTGCCGGCGGGGAGGGAGGTCTGGAAGGTCCGGGTCAGCGCGCCCGCCTCGTGGTTGACGGCCACGTACGCCTTGGCCCCGCGCCCGAAGGCGATCTGGTCACCGCCGTTGTCCCACCAGTCGGTGACGCCCTGCCCGCGGGCGGCGTTGCGGAAGCCGACCATGGAGGCGATCTGCGGCCAGGCGTGCTGGCACTTCCACCCGTCGGAGTAGCAGGCGTTCACGGTGCCGCCGTTGGGCGGACCGGCGTCCTTGTCCGTCCACTCGTACCCGGAGTGCACGTCGGGCGAGCCGTAGGGCCAGGCCAGCATGAACACGCTGGCGAGGGTGTAGTCGGAGCCGTTCTTGTAGTTGAGGGTCTCGCCGTTGCGCTCGGTGTCGTGGTTGTCGACGAACACCCCGGACTTGCCGGAGGCCATGTACCCCCATGCCTCCCCGAAGTTCTTCAGGTAGGCGAGGTTCTCGTTCTGGAAGACCCGCTTCAGGTCCCGGGCGTACCGGAACTCCTGCACGTCGCCGGACCCGAGGTACTCGGCCGGGCTCACCGCCTCCCCGGCCCCGTATATCGCCTCCTGCTTCCAGTACACGGAGGGGTTGCCCAGCCGGGACTTGATGTTGGCGAGGTCGGCGGCGGGCATGTGCTTGGCGGCGTCGATCCGGAACCCGTCGACGCCGAGGGAGAGCAGGTCGTTGAGGTAGCCGGCGATCCGCCCGCGCACGTACTCCTCGCCGGTGTCGAGGTCGGCGAGCTTGACGAGCTCGCAGTTCTGGACGTTGGCCTTGTCCTGGTAGTTGGAGATCTCGGCCCGGCAGTCGTCCATGTCGGCGCCGGAGTACAGCCCGGGGTAGGAGTACTTGCCGTACGTCGACCCGCCGGTGCCGGTGAGCGTGGCGCCGGGGTCGTCCGGTCCGGCCATGTGGTTGACGACGGAGTCGGCGACGACCTTCACCCCGGCGGCGTGACAGGCGTCGACCATGCCCTTGAAGGCGGCCCGGTCCCCGAGCCGCCCGGCGATCTTGTAGCTGACGGGCTGGTACGAGGTCCACCACTGGGACCCCTGCACGTGCTCCTGCGGCGGCGACACCTGCACGTACCCGTACCCGGCGGGCCCGAGGCTGTCGGCGCACGCCCTGGCGACGTCGGCGAACCGCCACTCGAACAGCACGGCGGTGACGTCCTTCTCCCCGGCCGGAGCCGCCGAAGCCTGCGGCGCCTGCACGGTGAGGGAAGCGGCGGCGAGCGCCGCCGCCGCGAGCGCGGCTCTGCCGGCGCGCGCGGATACGGATCGAGCCATGTGGGGGTCCTCCTGGCGGGAAGGTGTGGGGGGTTGCACGCGACCGTAGGGGGCGCCCAGGAGTGTTGCAAGACCTTGCGCAAGAGATTGCAGAATTGTTTCCGGCGGGTAGCACCGCGACCCGGAGTGCGGAGTCCCACCGGACCGGCTCAGGGAGGGTTCGGGGGTCTCCCGTCAGTCCCATCGCCCTTCCGGTTCGCGCCGGTCCTTCAAGGGCGCTCACTCCGTTCGCGTCGCTACGCGATGTCGCTTCGCTCCACCCTTGACCGACCGGCCCGCCCCGGAAAGCCGAAAGACTGCCGGGAAACCCCCAAGAGAACGGCACGGTCCAAGGTCAAGGGACGGGTCTCTCAGGGATGGGACGAGGCTCCGGGGGCCGGCCCGCCGGGCATCCGGGCCCCTTGAGCCCCGGCCCAGGGCCGGGGGCGCGGCTACCCGCACGAGAGGCCGACCAGAGCCCCTGCGGAGCCCCCGGGCGCGGCATATCGCTACGCGCTCCTCAGATCTCGGCGGCCGGAGGCCGTCTTCGGCTGATACGGACCGGTCAGCCGGTGACTTCGGGCCCGACGTGGGGCAGCGGCCACAGTTCGAGCGTTCCGGCGCAGAGTTCGGCCATGAACTGGACGGCTCCGCCGTCGTAGTTCCACCAGACGCCGTTACGGGAGACGACGGTGACCTGCCAGGCCTGCGGCCCGTCTTCGATGCCGCTCCAGGCGAACAGGTCGCCTTCCATGGACGAGCCCCACTCGAACAGGCCTCCTGGCACGCCGGGGGTGCGCAGATCGGCGGCGTCAGCGGAGTCCCACCCTGCTCGCTCCTTGGCCAGACCCTGCGCGTAGGCGAGTTCGGTGCCCGGATCGGGAAGCACGATGAGGAAGAAGTCGTCCAGCTCGAAAGTCGGGTACAGCTCCGCAAGCCGCTTGTAGTCAGCCGGCAGGCCGACGCCCAGGCTCTCCTCCAGGACCTGCCAGTCGACCACGGCAGGTTGGGGCCGTCGGTGACCCGACAGGCCGGAGATGGTGCGCTCCAGCAGGGCGACCGCCCCTTCGGGATCGACGATCCTGCGGGCAGGGGTGTGCGTGCCGATGAAATCCTCCATGGCGGTCACCCTGACAGGCGCCTCTGACAGCTGGTCCTACCGGGCGAGGAACGTTTCCAGCTGCGCGGCGAGCTCCTCGGGTGCGTCGAGCGCGATGAGGTGGGCGGCGGTGGGGAACTCGGCCAGGGTGGCGCCGGGGATCTCCGAGGCGTAGCGCCGGGCGATGTTCTGGAAGTCGGCGACGTCCAGCTTGCCGACCCCCACCAGCGTGGGAACGCGGATGGCGGCGAGGTCACCCCTCCCAGCCCCCTGCCCGTGCTCGTCACGGACGCCCATGTGCACCAGCGACGTACGCATCGGCTCACGAACCCGGCCGGCCAGACCAACCGCGACGTCCACCCACCCCCGCGCCGGCCCTCGCAGCCACATGTCCAGGTTGATCTGCGTGGCGGCTTCCACGTCCCCCGCGGCCAGAGCGGCCGTCTCCGCGCCGTCGTACGCGTGCATCTCCGCGGACCAGTCGTAGCCGGGCCACGGCGCGGCGAACAGGGCCAGGGAGTGCACCCGCTCGGGGTGGGCGATGGTGAAGTCCACGGCGACACGGCCGCCCCAGGACGCCCCCACGAGCCGGACGCGGTCGTACCCGAGGTGGTCCAGGAGGCGCCGCAGGTCGTCGGCGTCGCTGTACGGCCCGGTCGGCGGGGCGGATTCACCGAAGCCGCGCAGGTCGTAGCGGACGACCGTGTAGTGCTCCGCCAGGCCGGGCACGACGGCGTCCCACATCTGATGGTCGGCGACGCCGGCGTGCACGAGTACGACGGGCGGCCCGTCACCTGCGACGACGTACGAAAGGTGGCCGAGATCATCGGCAAGTGTGATCATCCGCAGATGCTTGCACGCACCACCCGACCAGCGGAACCGCATGAAGGCGAAACGATACAGCTGCGGGCATTGGAGTGAACGGCCGTTCCCAGCCCCGTTCGCGGACGGTTGGACCGGCCGACGCGCGGATCGCCCGGCGCGTCCCTCCATTGATCCTTAGGGGAGTCATGCGTATTCGTTCCGCTGTCACCGCGTCCGTCCTGGCTGCCGGCATCCTCCTGGGCGGGGCCGGTGCCGCCCTGGCCAACGACGGGGTCGACATCGACTACTTCGACGCCGGCCGCAAGGCCCACACGTCGGACTGCTCGACGTTCGCCGCGGTCCCCCACAACCTCCCGTCGTTCGCCGGCCCGGTCTACAACTCGACCTGCCACAAGGACGGCGAGAAGGAGTGGGCGAACGGCTCCCACCTGGGCGCCTGACCCCCAGCGGCCCGCAGGGGCGGCCCGACGCAAACGTCGGCCGCCCCTGCGGCGTTCTCCACCGCGTCGAGGCGCAAGGTGAGCTGCTTCCCCCGCTCCCGCGGCGTCCAGCCATGACGCTCCAACGCCCGGCGGACGACCACCTCGACGAGCCCCGGCGCGACCACCGTCCCGTGCTCGACCCACGTCACCATCCGCTGCCCGTCCACCTCCCCGTGCACGACCACGATCCCCAGCCCGGGCTCGTCATCGGGCGCGACCACCCACCGGTACCTCTCGCCGTCCACGACGATCGTCCGCGTGCCCTTCTTGGCGATGCCCATGCCGCGCAGGCTCTCACACCTCAGACGGGTTCGACGTTGTCGACGGCGGCTGGCGGACCGTGTGGCGAATGACGCGGCTCGGCCGCCCACCCGTGATCTGACCGAACGAGGCCCGGTGCGGTGGCCCTTACTACGGACATCAGCCCCAGACGGTCGCCGGACGCCAGGCCGGGAGGAGCGCGTGGCGATCTGCTGCGCCTGGGTGCTCCTCAGATCGCTCTGGTCAACCTCTTGTGCGGGTAGTCGCGCCACTGGTCCGGAATGGCGACTGTTGAAGAAGCCCGGATGCCCGCCCGGCCAAGGCCAGGCCCCTCGCCTCGTCGCTGACGCGGCCGCTCCCCTCCTCCTGCCCCGTGACCGTTCCTTTGGGGGTTTCCCGGCAGTCTTTCGGCTTTCCGGGGCGGGACGGTCGGTCAAGGGTGGCCGAAGGCCATCGCGAAGCGACGCGACCGGAGGGAGCGCCCCTTGAGGGACCGGCCCGACACGGAAGGACGATGGGACTGACGGGAAACCCCCAAACCGGCTGTGATCCCGCCCCGGGGGCTACCGCTCCCCCTACCCCCGCGCCGTCCCCGTCGACCCCCGTACCACCAGCTCCGGCTGGAACACGTACTCCGTGCGCTGCACCGGCGTCCCCGCCACCGCCTCCAGCAGCGCCCCCACCGCCGCCGTGGCCATGGCACGCACCGGCTGGCGGACCGTCGTCAGCGGGGGGTCCGTGAAGGCGATGAGCGGGGAGTCGTCGAAGCCGACCACCGAGACGTCCTCCGGGACGCGCAGGCCCCGCTCCCGGGCGGCGCGGATGACGCCGAGCGCCATCATGTCGCTGGCGCAGACCACGCCCGTGCAGCCCCGCTCCAGCAGGGCGCCGCCCGCCGCGTGGCCGCCCTCGACGGTGAACAGGGTGCGCTGGACGAGCCCTTCCTCCGCCGCCCCCGGCCGGGCGGCCAGGAACCCCTGCTCCTTGCGCGCCGAGGGGACGTACCGCGTCGGCCCGATGGCGAGCCCGATGCGCCGGTGTCCGAGCTCCTCCAGGTGGTGCACCGCCATGACCGCCGCCGCGCGGTCGTCCGGGGAGACGAAGGGGGCGCTGATGGCCTCGTTGAAGCCGTTGATCAGCACGAACGGCAGCCCGCGCGCGGACAGCCGCTGGTACCGGGACGGATCCTGCGACGCGTCCGCGTGCAGCCCGGACAGGAAGACGATCCCGGTGACCCCCCGCTCCTCCAGCTGCTCGACCAGTTCGTCCTCGGTGGCCCCGCCCGGGGTCTGGGTGCACAGCACCGGCGTGTAGCCGTGACCGGCCAGCGCCTGCTCGATGACCTGCGCGAACGCCGGGAAGATGGGGTTGGTCAGCTCAGGTATCAGCAGCCCCACCAGCCCGTTGCTGCGCCGCTTCAGCCGCACCGGCCGCTCGTAGCCGAGCAGGTCCATGGCGGCCAGCACCCGGTGCCGCGTGCCGGCCGCCACGCCCGCCTTGCCGTTGAGTACGCGGCTGACGGTCGCCTCGCTGACCTGGGCCTGCGAGGCGATGTCCGTCAGCCGCAACGGGGAACTCACCCCTGCCACCACACCGCCGTGTCAGCAGGCACCACATCGGGACCGGCGGCCAGTTCACCGCTCGCCAGCAGCACCACGCCCGGCGAAGGTATCCGCACAGCGCCCCCCGTGGTGTTGGCCGCGCACACGAAGCCGCCCCGGCGGAACATCAGCACCCCCTCCGGGGCCTCAAGCCACTCCACGGCGTCGCCCGCGCCCAGGTCCGGGTGCTCGCGCCGGATCCGCAGGGCGGTGCGGTACAGCTCCAGCGTGGAGTCCGGGTCCCCGGTCTGCGCGGCGACGCTCAGCCCCGCCCACTCCGCCGGCTGCGGGAGCCAGCTGCCGCCGTCCCCGAAGCCGTACGGTGCCTCGTCGCCGGACCACGGGATCGGTACGCGGCACCCGTCGCGGAGCCCGTCCTGCCCGTTCGCCTTGAAGAACGAGGGGTCCTGGCGCACCTCGTCCGGGAGGTCGGTCACCTCCGGGAGCCCGAGCTCCTCGCCCTGGTAGACGTACGCGGACCCGGGCAGGGCCAGCATCAGCAGCGCGGCCGCGCGCGCCCGGTCCAGGCTGCCGAAGCGGGTCCGGTGGCGGACCACGTCGTGGTTGGACAGCACCCACGTGGTCGGGGCGCCCACGGGCCGCATGGCGTCCAGCGACTCGTCGACGGCGGCGCGCAGGGCGGCCGCGTCCCAGCCGGTCGTCAGGTAGTGGAAGTTGAAGGCCTGGTGCAGCTCGTCACGGCGCACGTACAGAGCAGTGCGGGCGACGTTCGGCGCCCAGGCTTCGGCGACGCCGATCCGGTCGCCCGCGTACTCGTCGAGGACGGTCCGCCAGGTCCGGTAGATCTCGTGGACGCCGTCCTGGTCGAAGAAGGGCAGCACCTGGTTGCCGAGCAGCTTGAGCTGTTCGTCGCGCCCCAGGTCCGGCAGCCCGGCGGCCTTGACCAGCCCGTGGGCGACGTCGATGCGGAAGCCGTCCACGCCCAGGTCGAGCCAGAACCTGAGCACGGAGCGGAACTCGTCCTGCACGGCCGGGTGTTCCCAGTTGAAGTCGGGCTGCTCCGGCGCGAACAGGTGCAGGTACCACTCCCCGTCCTCGACCCGCGTCCACGCCGGGCCGCCGAAGATGGACTCCCAGTCGTTCGGCGGCTCTTCGCCCGCCTCACCCTTCCCCGGCCGGAAGTGGAAGCGTTCGCGCAGGGTGCCGCCGGGGCCTTCCCGGAGCGCCTGCTTGAACCATTCGTGCTGGTCGGAGCAGTGGTTGGGGACGAGGTCGACGATGATCCGCATGCCCAGGGCGTGCGCTTCGCGGATCACGGCGTCGGCGTCGTGCAGGGTGCCGAACATGGGGTCGATGGCCCGGTAGTCGGCGACGTCGTAGCCGGCGTCGGCCTGCGGGGAGGCGTAGAAGGGGCTGAGCCAGACGGCGTCGACTCCCAGGTCGCGCAGGTAGGGCAGCCGGCTGCGGATGCCTTCGAGGTCCCCCATGCCGTCCCCGTTGGAGTCGGCGAAGCTGCGCGGATAGACCTGGTAGATCACCGCGTCTCTCCACCAGCCGGGCTGGGTCCCGATCGGGGTGGGGAGCGCGTCGGCGAGGTGCTGGGTCATGGTGTCCTTGAGAGATCGGGCCGGTAACACGAAGAGGGGAGCGCCGGGTGGTCAGCCCTTGGTGGCGCCCGCCGTCATACCGGCGACGAGGTGACGCTGGGCGAAGAGGAAGAAGACCGCCGCCGGGACCGCGATGAGGACGGATGCCGCGCTCATGGCGCCCCAGTTGGAGGTGTACTGCGTGACGAAGGTCTGCAGGCCGCCCGCGAGGGTGAGGTTCTCCTCGCCGACCATGAAGGCGGAGGCGTACGCGACCTCGCCCCAGGCGGTGATGAAGGCGTAGAAGCCGGTCACGGCGAGGCCGGGCTTGGCGAGCGGCAGGATCAGGCGCCAGAAGGTGCCGAAGGGGTTGAGCCCGTCGACGCGGCCGGATTCGTCGATCTCGACCGGGATCGTGTCGAAGAAGCCCTTCATCATCCAGGCGCAGAACGGCACGGCGATGGTGAGGTACGTGATGATCAGGCCGAGCGGCTGGTTCAGCAGCCCGAGATCGCCCATCAGGTTGTAGAGCGGGACGATCAGGATGGCCATCGGGAACATCTGCGTGATGAGCAGGGTCCACATCAACGGCTTCATGCCCGGGAACCTGAAGCGGCTGACGGCGTATCCGGTGGTGGCGGCGATGAACACGCCGAGCACGGTGGTGACTCCGGCGACGAGCACCGAGTTCCAGAACCAGCTGAGGAAGTGGCTGTCCTCCAGCAGGTGGGAGTAGTTCGCGAGGGTCGGTTCCTTCACGAAGTCCGTGCTGATCGCGTACTTGGCCGGCTTGAGCGAGGTCAGCAGGATCCACAGCACGGGGAAGACGGCGATGACGGACGCGACGACGAGCGTGGCGTGCAGCCCGAAGGAGGCGAGCGGGGAGCGGGTGCCGCGCGGGCGGGCGGCACCCTGCTCGGAAGCGTTCTCGGTCACGGTGGTCACCACACCTCTCCCTGCTTGCGCAGCGAGCGCCGGTAGACCAGCGCGAAGATCATGAGAAGGGCGAGGATCAGCACGCCCCAGGTCGCGGAGCCGGCGAAGTCGCGCGGGCTCTCGATGAAGGCCTCGCGGAAGGCCTGGGTCACCAGGATCTCGGTGGAGTCGCCGGGGCCGCCCCGCGTCAGCAGGAAGATCACCGGGAACATGTTGAAGGTCCAGATGGTGGAGAGCAGGATCACCGTCATGCTCACGGCGCGCAGTCCGGGCAGGGTGATGTGCCGGAAGCGCTGCCAGGGTCCGGCGCCGTCCATCTCGGCGGCCTCGTAGAGCTCGGCCGGGATGGACTGGAGGCCGCCGAGGAGGGCGACCATCATGAAGGGGACGCCGAGCCAGACGTTGACGGCGATGACGGAGAACTTGGCCCACGTGGGGTCGTCGAGCCACGGGATCGCGGAGATGCCGCCGCCGTCGAGGATCTTGTTGAGGATGCCGTTGTCGCGGTTGAAGAGGAACCGCCAGGCGAAGACGGAGACGAAGCCGGGCACGGCCCAGGGCAGGATGAGCGCCATGCGGTAGGCGGCGCGGCCCCGGAACTGCCGGTTGAGCATGGTGGCCAGGGTGAGGCCGAGGACGAAGGTGATGGAGACGCACGCGACGGTCCACATCACCGTCCACACCAGCCGCTGCCAGAAGACGGGGTCGCCGAGGACCGCCGTGTAGTTGTCGAGCCCGATGAACTCGTACGTGGCGTCGATGTGGCGCACGCCGATGGTGCGGGCGACGTTGCGCTCGTTGGCGTCGGTGAGCGACAGGTAGACGCCGCGTACGAGCGGCCAGCCGACGATCACGCCCAGGACGAGCACGACCGGGGCGATCATGGCCCAGGCGTACCAGTGCGTGGCGAGGGCGCGGCCGAGACCGCCGCGCGGGCTTCCGGCGTTCTTGGCAGTCGCGCGGCTGGGGCCGCGGTCGGCGAGGGTCGTCTCGCCGTCCGCGGCCTTCGCCACCGACCGGCTGGTGTCAGCAGCCATCGTCCGTACTACTTCCAGCCCTTGAGGATCTTGCGGAACTCGGCGCCGGCCGCCTTGGCCGCGTCCTCGGGGGTCGAGGCGCCGGTGACGGCCTTGGTGTACTCGACCTTCAGCGGCTCGAAGAGGGAGCCGTTCTCCGGGATCCAGGCGCGCTCGACGGCCTTGTCGACGGCCGGCTTGAAGAACTGGACCATCTCGCTGCTCTTGACGTCCGGCTGCTCGTAGGCGGCGGTGCGCGTGGGCAGCAGGCTCAGGTCCTTGGCGGACTGGACCTGGACCTCCTGGGAGGTCATGTACTCGACGAAGGCGTGCGCGGCGGCGGTGTTCTTGGAGCCGGCGTAGACGGCGAGGTCGTGGCCGCCCTGCGGGGCGCCGGCCTTGGCGGAGCCGGCCGGGACGGGGGCGACGCCGAGGTTGGACTTGTCCTTGAACTGGTCGCCCGCGTAGCTGTCCGCGACGGCCCAGGGGCCGTTGATCATCATCGCGACCTCCCCGGACTTGAAGGCGGTCTGCATGTTGGTCCAGCCGTCGGTGGCGTTGGTGACCGCCGCGCCGGAGGTGACCAGGTCGCGGGCGGCCTTGAAGCCCTTGACGCCGGCCGCGTTGTCGACGGTGACCGTCTTGGTCTTGGCGTCGACGAGGTCGCCGCCCTCGCCGTAGATGAAGGGCAGGAACCAGTAGGAGTCGTCGCCGCGCAGGTAGAGGCCGGTCTTGCCGGTCTTGGCCTTGATGGCGGTGGCGGCGGTCTTCAGCTCCTCAAGCGTCTTGGGGGGCTGGACACCGGCGTCGGCGAGCATCTTCTTGTTGTAGAAGAGGCCGAGGGTGTCGATGACCTGCGGGACGGCGTAGGTCTTGCCCTCGAACTTGCCGCTGGCCGCGGCCTGCGGCAGGAACTCGGCGTCGATCTTCTTCGCGGTCTCGGCGGGGACCTCGTCGAGGTAGCCGAGGGAGGCGAAGTCGGCGACCCAGCCGACGTCGGCGCGGATGACGTCGGGCGCGTCGGCGCCGCTGCTGAAGGCGTTCTTGACCTTGTTCTGGGCGTCGCCGTAGGGCACGTTGACGTACTTGACGGTCACCTTCGGGTGCTTCGCGGTGAACGCCTCGGCGATCTTCTGGAAGCTCGCCTTCTCGGCCTCGTTCGAGGTGTCCCACCAGGTGACGGTGCCGGACAGCTCGCCGCCGGCCTTGGTCTCGCCACCGTCGCCGTCGGTGTCCCCACCGCAAGCCGTCGCCGCGAGTGCCAGGGTCGCGACCAGCGCGGTGGCCGCTATGCCACGCCGCATATGAACTCCTTCGATGATCCCGGCCGCGCCCTCGCGGTCCCGAGTTGCGAGGAACGTAACAAGCCTGAAAGCCGACGGAAAGAGCTTGCGGCAATTTTCTGCAAGCGGAGGCGATCGTTACATCCGTGTGTCCCTACGGTTGCCGCAGCTTGCTGTTAGTTCGAGCCCCCTTCGATTGCGCAGGCCCGCAACCACGGGGCGTGTACGCGCGTTGACTGCGGTATGAACCACGAGTTGACGGCCGTCCCGCTTGCAAGAGCTTCCAGCAACGCTTCCAGCGGCGCCCCCGGCGACCCGGCCGCGGGCGGCAGCTGGTGGCGCGATGCCGTCATCTACCAGGTGTACGTCCGCTCCTTCGCGGACAGCGACGGCGACGGCGTCGGGGACCTGCGCGGGGTGCGCGAGCGGCTGCCGCACCTGGCCCGGCTCGGGGTCGACGCCGTGTGGCTGACCCCCTTCTACGTGTCCCCGCAGGCGGACGGCGGCTACGACGTCGCCGACTACCGGGCCGTCGACCCCCTCTTCGGGGACCTCGCCGACGCCGACGACCTCGTGCGCGCCGCGCACGCGCTCGGCCTGCGGGTGATCGTGGACGTGGTGCCGAACCACACCTCCGAGGCCCACCCCTGGTTCCGGGAGGCCCTCGCGGACGCGCCGGGCGCCCGCGACCGGTACCTGTTCCGCCCGGGGCGGGGCACGGAGGGGGAGCTGCCGCCGAACGACTGGGAGTCCGTCTTCGGCGGCCCGGCCTGGACCCGGGTGCCGGACGGCGACTGGTACCTGCACCTCTTCGCCCCCGAGCAGCCCGACCTGGACTGGGAGCACCCGGAGGTCGCGGAGGAGTTCGCCTCGGTGCTGCGCTTCTGGCTCGACCTGGGCGTGGACGGCTTCCGGGTGGACGTGGCCCACGGCATGGTCAAGGCCCCGGGGCTGCCCGACATCGGCCGGGGAGCGCAGGCCACGCTGATCGGCACCGAGCCGCTCCCCTTCTTCGACCAGGACGGGGTGCACGACATCCACCGCTCCTGGCGGCGGCTGCTCGACTCCTACGGGGACGGCCGGATCGGGGTCGCGGAGGCGTGGGCGCCGACCTCGGAGCGGCTCGCGCTGTACGTGCGGCCCGACGAGCTGCACCAGGCCTTCAACTTCCGGTTCCTGAACTGCCCCTGGGACCCGGCGGCGATGCGGACTGTGATCGACGAGTCCCTGGCCGCCACCGCCTCCGTGGGCGCTCCGACGACCTGGGTGCTGTCCAACCACGACGTCGTACGCCACGTCACGCGGTACGGGGGCGGGGCGCGGGGCCTGGCCCGGGCGCGGGCGGCGGCGCTGCTGATGCTGGCGCTGCCCGGGTCGGCGTACGTCTACCAGGGCGAGGAGCTCGGCCTGCCGGAGGTCACCGACCTCCCGGACGGAGCCCGCCAGGACCCGGCGTTCCGCCGGTCCCCCGCGGGGCGTCCCGAGGGGGCCGGCGCGGACGGGACGGGAACGGCGGCGGAGGCCGAGGGGCAGGACGGGCTGCGCGACGGGTGCCGCGTACCGCTCCCCTGGTCCGGCGAGGAGGCCCCGTACGGCTTCGGGCCCGGCGGCACCTGGCTTCCGCAGCCCGACGGCTGGGCGGGGCTGAGCGTCGCGGCGCAGACCGGCGACCCGCACTCCACGCTGGAGCTGTACCGCGCCGCCCTGGAGCTGCGCCGGGCCATGCCGGGCCTGGGGGCGCCGGAGTCGGGGCAGGGCGGGTGCCGCGAGGAGTGGCCCGGGGCGGGGGCGGGACCCGCGGTGTTCGCGCGGGGGATGCGCTGGCGGCCCGCGCCCGAGGGGGTCCTCCTCTTCACCCGCCCCGGCTTCGCCTGCACCCTCAACACCCGGCCCGCCGCCGTGGAGCTCCCCTCCCCCGGACGGCCGGTGCTCTCCAGCGCCCCGGTGGAGACCGACGGCCGCACGGTCCGTCTTCCCGCGGATTCGTGCACGTGGTGGGCTTTGTGAGCCGGCTACCGGTACAGTCCAATCCCGTGACCGCACGGCTAGCCGACATCGCAGCCCAGGCGGGGGTCAGCGAAGCCACAGTCAGCCGCGTGCTCAACGGCAAGCCCGGCGTGGCCGCGGGCACCCGTGAGTCCGTGCTGGCCGCGCTCGACGTGCTCGGCTACGAGCGGCCCGTACGGCTGCGGCAGCGCAGCGCGGGTCTCGTCGGGCTGATAACCCCCGAGCTGGACAACCCCATCTTCCCGGCGCTCGCGCAGGTCATCGGCCAGGCGCTGACCCGGCAGGGGTACACGCCGGTGCTGGCGACGCAGACGCCCGGCGGTTCCACCGAGGACGAGCTGACCGAGATGCTGGTGGACCGGGGGGTCTCCGGGATCATCTTCGTCTCGGGGCTGCACGCCGACACCACCGCCGACATGGGCCGCTACGACCAACTCCGGGCCCAGGGCGTCCCGTACGTCCTGATCAACGGTTTCTCCGACAAGGTGCGGGCCCCCTTCGTCTCCCCCGACGACCGGGCCGCGATGCAGCTCGCCGTGACCCACCTGACGGCGCTGGGGCACACCCGGATCGGCCTCGCGGTCGGCCCGAAGCGGTTCGTGCCGGTGCTCCGCAAGATCGAGGGCTTCCGGGTCGCGATGCGGGAGCGGCTCGGGCTCGGCGAGGCCGAGGTGGAGGAGCTGATCCAGCACTCCCTGTACACCCTGGAGGGCGGTCAGGCCGCCGCGGCCGCGCTCGTCGGGCGGGGCTGCACGGCGGTGGTGTGCGCGAGCGACATGATGGCGCTCGGCGCGATCCGGGCCGCCCGGCAGCAGGGCCTGCGCGTGCCGCAGGACGTGTCGGTGGTCGGCTTCGACGACTCCCCGCTCATAGCGTTCACCGATCCGCCGCTGACCACCATCCGGCAGCCGGTGCAGGCCATGGGGCAGGCTGCGGTGCGGACCCTGCTGGAGGAGATCGGCGGTACGCCGGCCCCCCACAGCGAGTTCGTGTTCCTGCCCGAGCTGGTGGTCCGCGGCTCGACGGCTTCGGGGCCCGCGCAGCGGCGTACCCCCTAGGGGGTAGCGGGTAGTCCCCTGGGCTGAGGAGGGGCGCCGAAGACCGTTCCGAGGGATGATCGGAGGCGGTAACGCATCTGGCAGACTCTCTGCCCATGGGTGAAGCGAGCGTGAAGACACTGGAAACCCTGACGGACGCCTCGTCACCCACCGTGACGGAGCGCGACACCCGTCAGGAGCCGGACGCTGCGCTCCTGACCCGGCTGCGGGCCCCCCGTCGGCCGCGGATCTGGTTCGAGGTCCTGCTGATCGCCGTCAGCTACTGGACGTACTCGCTGATCCGCAACGCCGTTCCCGAGCAGAAGGCGGCGGCGCTCGCGAACGCCGACTGGATCTGGGCCGTGGAGCGCGGGCTCGGCATCGCCGTGGAACAGACCGTCAACCACACCGTGAACTCGGTGACGTGGCTGGTCGTCGGCATGAACTACTACTACGCGACGCTGCACTTCATCGTGACGATCGGCGTGCTGGTGTGGATCTACCGCTTCCATCCCGGGCGTTACGCCGCCACCCGCCTCGTGCTCTTCGCCACCACGGGCGTCGCCCTGGTCGGCTACTACCTCTACCCGCTCGCGCCGCCCCGGCTGATGGACGGGCAGGACTTCATCGACACCGTGCTGGTGCACCACACCTGGGGTTCCATGGCCTCGGGCAACCTCAAGCACATGTCGAACCAGTACGCGGCGATGCCCTCGATGCACATAGGGTGGTCGCTCTGGTGCGGGCTGACGATCTTCGCGGTGGCCTCGGCGCCGTGGGCGCGGATCCTGGGGCTGCTCTACCCGGCGGCGACCCTGGTCGTGATCGTGGCCACCGCCAACCACTTCTGGCTCGACGCCGTGGGCGGCGTGCTGTGCCTGGCCTTCGGGTACGCCGTGTCCCGCGCCTGGTACGGATCGCTGCCGCACCGGCTGCCGCGCCGGCCGGTCCACACCGGTCCGCACCCGGCGTCCGAACTGCTGAACCGCTTCCGCCGGGCCTAGGCACCGTCGCGGTGGGTGATCCGGCCGCCTGACAGGGTCAGGCGTACGGGGGCCTCCGCGAGTTCGTCGGGGGCGGCGGTGACCGGGTCGACGGCGAGGGCCGTCAGGTCCGCGCGGTAGCCCGGGGCGATGCGGCCCGCGACGGCCTGCTCGCCGGCCGCGAGCGCCGCGTGGGAGGTCATGCCCTCCAGTGCCATCAGCCCGGTCAGGGCCCGGCCGCCGGATGCGGCGCCGCGGGGGCGCAGGGCGGTGGCGAGGACCTGGCGGGCGTCGTGGTGGGCGATGGGCCAGTCGGAGCCGAGGGCGAGGACCGCGCCGGCGTCGCGCAGGTCCCGGCAGCGCCAGGCGCGGCCGGCGCGTTCGCCGCCGAGCCGCCTGGACCACTCGTCGGTGTGGTCGGCGCGGGTGTACGCGGTGTGCGGGGGCTGCATGGAGGCGATCACCCCGAGCTCGGCGAACCGCTTCAGCTGGTCGTCGGGGACGGTCTCGATGTGCTCGATCCGGTGCCGCATGCGGGCGCTCTCGCCGAGCGCCGCGACGGTGTCCAGGACGTGCCGGACGGCGGCGTCGCCGATGGCGTGCGTGGCGGTGCGGACCCCGGCCGCGTGGAGGGAGCGTACGGCCCCCGCGTAGGCGTGCGGGTCGGGCCAGAAGGCCTCGGTGCCCTGGCCGTGGCAGTCGGGGTGGTCCAGCCAGGCGGTGCCCCCCTCGACGGTGCCGTCCATGAAGAACTTGACTCCGCCGACCTGCCAGTGGCGTCCGCGTACGCCCTGGAGCGCGACCAGTCCGGCCAGAGCCTCCTCGTCGGCGCCGGGCATGCACCAGGGGGCGAGGCGCAGCCGCAGCGGCAGGTCCGTCTCGTACTCGACGGTGGCGAGGAGGGCGGGTACGTCCCCGTCCCCGAGGTCCATGACGTGGGCGCCGGTGAGCCCGGTGGCGGCCATGGCGCCGAGGAGGGCGAGGAGGCGGGCGCGGCGCTGGGCGGGGGCGGGTTTGGGGGTGAGGGCGCCGACCAGGGACATCGCGGCGTGCTCGACGAGGTGCCCGGTGGGGCGGCCGTCGCCGTCGCAGACGATCTCGGAGCGCTGGTCGAAGGCGCGGGGGCCGGTGATGCCGGCGGCGGCGAGGGCCGGGCCGGTGGCGAGGGCGGAGTGGCCGTCGTAGAGGCGCAGGAAGGCGGGGGTGCCGTCGAGGACGTCCTCGACCAGGTCCCGGTCGACGGGGCGGCCGCCGAAGGCGTTGTGGTCGAGGCCGAAGCCGAGGACCCAGCCGGCGGTGCGGTCGGCGGTGCGCAGGGCGGCGCGCAGCCGGTCGAGGTCCCGGACGTACGAGAGGTCGGTTCCGGTGGCCATTTCGACGCCCCAGACGGGATGGCTGTGGGCGTCGGTGAGGCCGGGGGTGAGGGTGGCTCCGCCGAGGTCGAGGACCTGGGTGGCGGGGCCGAGCCAGTCGCGTACGTCGGCGGCGTCGCCGACGGCCGCGATCTCGCCGCCGCGTACGGCGACCGCGCCGGCTTCGGGGCGGTCGGGGTCGAGGGTGCGGACGCGGGCTCCGGTGAGGACGGTGTCGGCAGCGGGCACGGCGGCGGTTCTCCTTCTGGGCTCGGGAGGCCATCATGTCGCGCCGACGGCGGCGGGCGCAGGCGTGCGTTCACCTCCATTCATTGCAATGACCGCCGGGCCGATCTTGCATTCACATCAGATCCATTGCAACGATTTTCCGCACCTGACCTGCACACACCAGCCCCTCCGCCTATCATTCGATTGCCTGATCACTGAACGCTGCATAGCTTTCCCCTGTCGCGAACGAATCCGACGGATCAGGAAGCGAGGCATTCCCATGCGCATCGTGCTGGGTGAATTCATGAGCCTGGACGGCGTCATCCAGGCGCCGGGGCACCCCGACGAGGACACCGACGGCGGCTTCGCCCACGGCGGCTGGACGCACCCGTTCTTCGACCCGGAGGTGATGGGCGGCGCCCTGTCCGACTGGATGGCCGACACCGGGGCCCTGCTGTTCGGGCGCCGTACCTGGCAGGTCATGGCCGCGGCGTGGCCGGAGCGGGCGGGCGACCCCTTCGCCGACCACATGAACGGCGTCGCCAAGTACGTCGTCTCGGACACGCTCGGCGAGTCGGACCTGACGTGGAACAACACCACGCTCATCCCCGGTGACGAGGCCGTCGCCCGGATCCGGAAGCTGCGCGAGGCCGAGGGCGGCGACCTGGTGGTCATGGGCAGCGCCACGCTGGCCCAGACCCTGCTGACCGAGGACCTGGTCGACGAACTCCGGCTGATGATCATGCCGGTGGTCCTCGGCGGCGGCAAGAAGCTCTTCCCGTCGGACGGCCGGCTGCGCACCCTGGAACTCGTCTCCACGGTCGTCAGCGGCACGGGCGTCCACGTCGCCACCTACCGCCGGGCGGCGGCAGCGTAACCGCCCCCGTCGTACGGCCGAAGGGCCGGCCGCCCCGAGGGGTGGCCGGCCCTTGCGACCTCAGTCGACGGCCTGACGACCAGTCAAAGGCTATGCACCGTAGAACAGCTCGTCCACCACCGCGCGGGCGCGGCGGGTGGTGCGGCGGTAGTCGTCGAGCATCTCGCCGACCTTGCCCTCCGGGTAGCCCAGGTAGCGGCCGACGGCGGCCAGTTCGCGGGCGTCCGAGGGGAAGGTGTCGCCGGCGCGGCCGCGGACCAGCATGACGGCGTTGCGGACGCGGGTGGCGAGGACCCAGGCCTCGTCGAGGATCTGCGCCTCCTCCGTCGGGAGCAGCCCGGCGGCGTGGGCGGCGGCCAGGGCGTGACGGGTGCGGGTGGTGCGCAGGCCCGGCTCGGCCCAGGCGTGCTGCATCTGGAGCAGCTGGACGGTCCACTCGACGTCGCTGAGCCCGCCGCGGCCGAGTTTGGTGTGCAGGGTGGGGTCGGCGCCGCGCGGCAGGCGTTCGGACTCCATGCGTGCCTTGAGGCGGCGGATCTCGCGGACCGCGTCCTCGCCGAGGCCTTCGGCGGGGTAGCGCAGCGGGTCGATCAGCTCGATGAAGCGGGTGCCGAGGTCGATGTCGCCGGCGACGGGCTCGGCGCGCAGCAGGGCCTGGCTCTCCCAGGTCAGGGACCAGCGCCGGTAGTAGGCGGCGTAGGAGGACAGGGTGCGCACGAGGGGGCCGGAGCGGCCTTCGGGGCGCAGATCGGCGTCGATGAGGAGCGGCGGGTCGGCGGTGGGCAGTTGGAGGAGCCTGCGCATCTCGGCGATGACGGTCTGGGCGGCCTTGGCGGCTTCCTGTTCGTCGACGCCCTCCCGGGGTTCGTGGACGAAGAGCACGTCGGCGTCGGAACCGTAGCCCAGCTCGTGTCCGCCGAAGCGGCCGACGCCGATGACGGCGAAGCGGGTGGGGAGGGTCTCGCCCCAGTGGTCGCGCACGGCGGCGCGCAGGGCGCCGGCGATGGTGGCGGCGGTGAGGTCGGAGACGGCGTCGCCGACCCGGTCGACGAGGGCGCCGCAGTCCTTCTCTGCGGGGCTGTCCTCGGTGCCGTAGGAGGCGATGATGTCGGCGGCGGCGGTGCGGAACAGCTCGCGGCGGCGGACCCCTCGGGCGGCGGCGACGGCGGCTTCCCCGCTGTCGGCGCGGCCGACGGCGGAGAGCACCTCCTGTTCGAGGGCCTCGTGCGTACGGGGCTGGAGGCCTTCGGGGTCGCCGAGCAGGGCGACGGCTTCGGGGGCGCGCATCAGCAGGTCGGGGGCGAGGCGTCCGGCGGAGAGCACCCGGGCGAGGTTCTCGGCGGCGGCGCCCTCGTCGCGCAGCAGGCGCAGGTACCAGGGGGTCTTGCCGAGGGCGTCGGAGACCTTGCGGAAGCCGAGGAGTCCGGCGTCCGGGTCGGCGGAGTCGGCGAACCAGCCGAGGAGCACCGGGAGCAGGGTGCGCTGGATGGCGGCCTTGCGGCTGACTCCGGAGGCGAGGGCCTCCAGGTGGCGCAGGGCGGAGGCCGGGTCGGCGTAGCCGAGGGCTTCGAGCCGCTGGCCGGCGGCGCGCGGGGAGAGCCGGGTCTCGCCGGGGGCGAGCTGGGCGACGGCGTCGAGCAGGGGCCGGTAGAAGAGCTTCTCGTGGAGGCGGCGCACGACGGAGGCGTGCCGGCGCCAGGCCTTGTTGAGCTCGGCGACGGGTTCGGTGCGCAGGCCCAGGGAGCGGCCGAGGCGGCGCAGGTCGGCCTCGTCCTCGGGGACGAGGTGGGTGCGGCGCAGCCGGTAGAGCTGGATGCGGTGCTCCATGGCACGCAGGAAGCGGTACGCGTCGTGCAGCTGGGCGGCGTCGGCGCGGCCGACGTAGCCGCCGGCGGCGAGGGCGTGCAGGGCGTCGAGGGTGGTGCCGGAGTGCAGGGTGGCGTCGCTGCGGCCGTGGACGAGCTGGAGCAGCTGGACGGCGAACTCGACGTCGCGCAGGCCGCCGGGGCCGAGCTTGAGCTCCCGGTCGACCTGGGCGGCGGGGATGTTGTCGACGACGCGGCGGCGCATCTTCTGGACGTCGGCGACGAAGTTCTCGCGTTCGGCGGCCTGCCACACGAGGGGGGTTATGGCGGCGACGTACTGGGCCCCCAGGTCGGGGTCGCCGGCGACGGCGCGGGCCTTGAGCAGGGCCTGGAACTCCCAGGTCTTGGCCCAGCGCTGGTAGTAGGCGAGGTGGGACGAGAGGGTGCGCACGAGGGGGCCGTTGCGGCCCTCGGGGCGGAGGTTGGCGTCGACGGGCCAGATGCTGCCCTCGACGGTGGTCTCGGAGCAGATCCGCATGAGGTGGGAGGCGAGGCGGGTGGCGGCCTGGAGCGCCTTGTGCTCCTCGGCGCCGGCGACGGCCTCCCCGACGAAGATCACGTCGACGTCGGAGACGTAGTTGAGCTCGTTGCCGCCGCACTTCCCCATGGCGATGACGGCGAGCCGGCACTGGGCGGCGTCCTCGGGGGCGGCGGCCGTCGCCATGCGCAGGGCCGCGCGGAGGGTGGCGGTGGCGAGGTCGGCGAGTTCGGCGGCGGTCTGGGCGACGTCGGTGGTGCCGCAGACGTCGCGGGCGGCGATGGAGAGCAGGCAGCGGCGGTAGGCGACGCGCAGGGCGACGGGGTCGTGGGCGTCGGCGAGGCCCTGCTCGAACTCGGCGAGGCCGGGGTGCAGGTCGGCGGCCTCGTAGGTGACGAGGGCCTGCCAGTCGCGGGGGTGGCGGGCGAGGTGGTCGGCGAGGGCCTCCGAGGCGCCGAGTACGCCGAGGAGGCGGTCGCGCAGGGGCTTGGCGCTGACGAGGGTGTCGAGGAGCAGGGGCAGCTCCTCGGGGGTCTGTGCCTCGGCGAGGCGCACCAGCCCGTGCAGGGCGAGGTCGGGGTCGGCGGTGGCGCCGAGGGCGTCGAGGAGGACCGGGTCGGCGCGTACGGCGGTCAGCGCGTCGGCGTCGAGGAGCCGGGCGGCGTGGGTGGGGTCGGTGAACCCGCTGCGCAGCAGCCTGATGAAGGTGCTGCTCCTGCGTCCCGGGACTGTCATCCCGCCGCCTCCCGAGTGTGTGGCTGCCGGTTGGTCTGGCCGGCCCTGGGGCGAGCCTAGCCGGAGCAGGCGTTCGACTCACCGGGCACCGTGGCCGATATCATGAGGCGGATTATCGGATTATCTGCTTACTTGTTAGATCTATGCCTGAGGGGGCCCGGTCCCCGCCCGACCGGCCGCGAGGAGCCCCCATGTCCGACGGACCCGCCGGCTCCGCCGCGACCTCCCCTTCCGCACGGCAGCCCGACCCGTTCTCGACCCCCGCTGCACGCGTCCCCCAGCAGCGCGGCACCTCCGCCCTCCCGGCCGCCGAAGCCCCGGCGGGCCCCACGGGCGCGGCCCCGGGTGCCCCCGCGGACCCCGTGTCCGAAGCCCTGGACGCCCCGGACGCCCCCGCGGGTTCCGCCGACCCGGCCCCGGACGCCTCCGAAGCCCCGGAGGCCCCTGCGGACCCCGCGTCCGAGCCCCGCGTTCCGGCTCCGAGGTCTGCCGGGCCCGAAGCCGAAGCCGCCCGATGCGGATCCCAGCCGGGCACGGACCCCGCGGGCGAGGCCGTCGAGGCCACGCCCGGCCGCGGCGCGAACGCCGCCCCGGCGGCGGCCGGCGCCGGCACGCCCCAGCCCGGCGGACCCGCCTCGGTGGTGGGGAGCCCTGCGGGCGGGGCCGCCGGGAGCGCTCCCGGGCCCGCCGCAGGCGCACCCGCCGAGCACCGCGTACCCGGCCCGGCCGGGTACCCCGACGCCGAGGCCGCCCGGAGCGCTTCCAAGCCCGCCGCAGGCGCCCGGCATCTCGTCGCGCGGAAGATCGTCAAGGCCGTCGGCCTCGGCGCCGCCACCGTCGCCGGCAGCATGCTCGTGATCCGGGGCAACGAGGCCCTCGCCGCCCTCGACGCGCCCACCGCCGCCGATTCCAGGGCCACCACCGCCACCGCCGTGGACGCCCCCGACCCCGGCCGCGTCCTCCAGATCGTCGCCCACCCCGACGACGACCTGTACTTCATGAACCCGGACCTGCGGTACTCCATAGCCGCCGGCCACCCCGTCACCTCCGTCTACCTCACCTCCGGCGAAGCCGACGGCATCAACGCGGGCGCCGCCAAGCAGGCCTCCACGGCGCCCGACAAGCCCGCCTACGCCGAGGCCCGCCAGAACGGCATCCGCGCCGCCTACGCCAAGATGGCCACGGGCGACCGCAGCAGCGCCTGGAAGCGCACCGTGATCCCGACCAAGGGCGGCGGGCAGGCCGAGGTGGACGTCCTCGTCGCGAAGCCCGAGATCAACCTCGTCTGGCTCCAGCTGCGCGAGGCCGGCAACGTCTACGCGGACGTCCCCGACAGCCTCCACGGCCTGTGGGACGGCCGGGTCCCGCACCTGGAGTCGGTGCTCGCCTCCGGCTCCCCGGTCAGGCAGGGGTTCGCTTACACCAAGGACCAGGTCGTCAGGACCATCGAGGGGATCCTGGAGCGCTACCGGCCCACCACCATCCGCGCCCAGGACCCGACCCCCGGCCGGTTCCAGGACACCAAGCGGTACACCGACCACCAGGACCACTTCTACGGAGCCCGGTTCGCGCAGCTGGCCACCGCCGCCTACGCGCAGGAGGTCAAGGACCGCCCGCACTTCGCGGTGCAGAACTACATCGGCTACTTCAACGGCTCGCTCCCCAGCGCCCTCGACCCCGGCGAGGCCAAGGAGAAGCTGGACATCCTGGACACGTACGCGTGGCTCGACAAGGAGAACCACTGCGGCAGCGAGGCCGGCTGCGGCGACCTCAAGGTCGCCGACCACCCCTCCGGCAACCGCTGGACGCAGTCCATCAACTACGCGCGCGGCACCAGCACCTCCTGGCTGGCCCCGGACGCCGAGCACGGCCTGTGGGCCTTCAAGGTCCTCGACGGCCAGGTCGCCGTCTGGCACCGCACCGGCCTGATCGGCAGCTGGACCGGCCCCAGCCTGCTCCCCGGAACCGGGATGGACCAGGGCATATCCACCGTCACCCTCAAGGACGGCCGGATCGCCGCCTTCGGGACCCGCACCTCCTTCGGGGACAAGCCGGCCGACTACCTCCGCGAGGTCGTGTACGCGGTCCAGCGGGCCCCCGGCTCCGGGGAGTTCGGCCCCTGGCAGTCGCTCGGCACCCCGGAGGCCGCCGACGACGCCTGGACCTCCGACATCAGCGCGCCCGCCGTGTCCGTCGACGGCACCGGGGCGCTCGCCGTGTACGTCCGCGACGGCGCCTCCACCCTGCGCGGCCGCGTCCAGCGCCCCGACGGGGAGTGGGGCCCCTGGGACTCCCTCGGCGGCTCCGACCTGCACGGCACCCCGGCCACCGCGACCGACGGGGCCGGGCGGCGGATGGTCTTCGCCGCCACCACGAAGACGGTGACGGCCTGGGCCCAGCCGGAGCCCGGCGCCGCGTTGGGCCCGGCCACCCCCACCGGACTGCCGGAGACCACGCTCCCGCTGACGGCGCAGGGGCGCGAGGGCGGGGTGCGGCTGCTGTTCCGCAAGCCGGGCTCGGGCAACGTGCGCTCCGCACTGGTGACGGCCGACGGCGGGCTCAGGGCGGCCGCCCTCACCGACCTGGGCGGGCTCCAGGGCTACGGCCCGGTGACGGCCAGCGGACACGTGCTCGCGGGCCGCTCGGCGGGCGGGCAACTGGGCTCGGACGTCGGCCCGGGCGGGGCGTGGCAGCGCTCGCCGCTGATGTTCGTCGGGGGCCCGTCCAGCACGATGACCGGGAAGAACCTGGTCAGCCTGGCCGTGGTCGGCCTGGACGCGCGGCTGTACGTCACCTCCTCGACGGACGACTCCGACGCGCACCTCGCGCCGTGGCAGCCGGTGGGACCGCGCAACACCGCCAACGCCACCGCCCCCTAGAGGTTCAACCGCGTCCACGATCCGGGCGGTTCGACCTCGGCACGGCACCGGCAGGCACAATCACATCCGGTCGTTTTCGGAAAAGCGCGCGTCATCGGCGAAATCGGTGAACCAACTCCCCCGATTTGGCCTCTCACTGACTGCACAGCGGTTCTTCCTGCCCGAAGCGACCTCAAGAGGCCGTGACCATGCCCCTTTCCCGCCGCCGCTTCCTCCTCGCGGCCGTGCTGCCCATGCTGACCGTGGGCGCCTCCGGTGTCCTCTCCATCGCCTCCGGCCAGCAGACCGCGGCCGAGACCGGCGAGGGGAAGAACCGGGCCGCCGCCCTGCCCGCCAGCACCACCTCCGGCACGGTCGTGCAGATCGTCGCGCACCCCGACGACGACCTGTTCTTCATGAACCCCGACCTCAGCCGCTCCCTGCTGGCCGGGATCCCCGTCACCACCGCCTACCTCACCTCCGGCGAGGCCGACGGCCGCAACGAGGCCCGCGGCGGCGAGGCCAGGGACCCGGAGCAGCCCGCCGACCGCGCCCGGTACGCGGAGGCCCGGCAGAACGGCATACGGTCCGCCTACGCCCAGATGGCCACCGGGGACCGCACCAGCGCGTGGAAGCGCACGGTCATACCCACGGCCGGCGGCGGGCAGGCCGAACTCGACGTCCTCGTCGCCCGCCCCCAGGTCAACCTGGTCTGGTTCCAGCTGCGCGAGGCCCGCAACCCGGCCGCGGAGAACCCGGACAGCCTGCGCGGCCTGTGGAACGGGCGGATACCGGCGCTGGAGGCGCAGCTCACCACGGGCACCCCGGTCAAGCAGCAGTTCTCGTACACCAAGGACCAGGTGGTCCGGTCGATAGCCGGGGTCCTGGAGCGGTACCGGCCGACGACGATACGGATGCAGGACCCGACGCCCAACCGGTACGCGGACACCGGCAAGTACACCGACCACCAGGACCACATGTACGGCGCCCGCTTCGTGCAGGCCGCCACCGCCCTGTACGCCGAGCGGGTCCCGGACCGGCCGCGGTTCTCGGTCCAGAACTACCTCGGGTACCACAACGGCACCCTCCCCCACGCGCTCGACCCGCAGACCGCCGAGACGAAGATCGGCTTCCTGAAGACGTACGCCTGGCAGGACCGGGCCGACTACTGCGGCGGCTCCCCCTCCGGCTGCGGCGACCGCAAGGTGGCGGGCAGCCCCACCGGCCGCCACTGGGCCCAGTCGCTGCGCTACGCCCGCGCCGACACCTCCTCCTGGCTCACCGAGGGCACCCCCGGCCGGCTCTGGGCCTTCGCCGCGCTGGACGGCCGGATGGCCGTCTGGAACCGCGACCGGGCCGGGACCTGGACCGGGCCCGCCCTGCTCCCCGGCACCGGCATCGACCCGGGTGCCACCACCGCCCGCCTCCCCGACGGCCGCGTCGCGGTCCTCGCCACCCGCACCGCCCTCGGACCCCGGCCGGCCGACTACCGGCGCGAGGTGGTGTACGCCGCCCAGACCGCCCCCGACGGCCCCTTCGGGCCCTGGCAGTCTCTCGGCACCCCCGAGCAGGACGACGAGCCCGGCACCTCGGCCATCAGCGCCCCCTCCGCCGCCGTCGACTCCGAGGGCCGCCTCACCGTCTACCTCCGCGACACCCGCCGCACCCTGCTCGCCCGCGTGCAGCAGCCGTCGGGGGCCTTCACCGACTGGCAGCAGCTGGGCGGCGAGGACCTGCAGAGCGACCCGGTGGCCGTCGTCGACGCCGCCGGCCGGCGCCACGTCTACGCCACCACCACGAAGTCCGTCCTGGCCTGGACACAGCCCGCCCCCGGCGCCCCGCTCGCCGGACCGCACCCCACCGGACTCCCCGCCACCACGGTCCCCCTCTCGGCGACCCGGGACGGCGCGGGCATCCGGCTCTACTTCCGCCGCCCCGACTCCGGGGTGGTGCGCAGCGCGCTCGTCACCGCGGGCCCGGGCGCCCCGCAAGTCTCCAGCGTCTCCGAGTCCGGCGGCCGGGCGGGCTACGGCGCGGTCGGCGTCGCGGGCCGCACGCTGACGGGCCGCGCTGACACCGGCACCGTCGCCGCGACCACCCTGGGCGGGCCGCCCGCCTGGACGGAGTCCCGGATGCTGTACGCGGGCGCGCCGTCGGCCGTCCTCGACCCGTCCGGCACCACGACCACGGCGGTCCTGGGCCTGGACGGCCTGCTCCACACCACCACCGGCCGCCCCGCCGCCCCCACCCCCACCTGGCACCCGGCCGTCCTCCCGCCGCCCGCCTGACCTGCGGGGCGGGGGCCGGCCCGCCCGGCCTGCCCCGCCCCCACCGCGCCGATATCCTGGGAGCGGCATCGGGGGCTTTCCCGTCACGGAGGGCAGCACGATGAACCGGCACCGCCACCTCACGCTCCTCGCCGCCCCGCTCCTCTTCTCCGCGGCCACCCTGGCCCCGGCCCTCGCCGCCCCGGCGGCCCTGCCGGCCGCCTCCTGCGAGCTGGTCTCGAGCGGCGAGGGCACGGACACCTCGTACGACCTCGTCCTGGAGGGGTTCGAGCCGGGCCAGTCGGTCACGATCAACGGCCCGCGCACGAACCAGCACGCCCGGGTGGACGACCATGGCGCACTCGACAAGCACGACGTCCGCTACGGCAAGTACAGCGTCAGCTCCAAGGGCAACCGCATCGGCTGCACCACGCCGCCCCGGGGCCATCAGGACGCCGGCAAGCAGGGGAAGGTCCAGGTCACCAAGGTCGAGATCGTCACCCTCACCAAACCGGGCACCGTGGTCGACTGCTCCAAGCCGAACAGGGCCGAGTTCGACGGCCGGATCACCGGCACGGGCAAGGGCGACGTCGACTACTACTGGACCTACGCCTCCAGCTCCGAACCCTTCGCCAAGGGCAAGGCCCACTTCGACCCCGGCATACAGAGCGTCTCGCTCCTCAAGGTGGTCGAACTCCCGGCGACGGTCAACGGCATCTCGCCGAGCGTGTTCATGACCCTCCACGTCCCGTCCGCGAACCTGAGCGCCCGCAGCGACCAGGTCACCCTCACCTGCGCCAACCCCTGAAACGGCTCCGGGCCCCCGGTCGCCGACCGCGGGCCCGAAGGAGTGGCGCCAGTCGCCTACAGCACCGGCAGGTTCTTGCGCAGCTCGAAGGCGGTGACCTCGCTCCGGTACTCCTCCCACTCCTGCTTCTTGTTGCGCAGGAAGAAGTCGAAGACGTGCTCGCCGAGGGTTTCGGCGACCAGTTCGCTGCGCTCCATCAGGGAGATCGCCTCGCCCAGGTTCTGCGGGAGGGGTTCGATGCCCATCGCGCGGCGTTCGGCGTCGGAGAGGGCCCAGACGTCGTCGTCGGCGCCCGCCGGGAGCTCGTAGCCCTCCTCGATGCCCTTGAGGCCCGCCGCCAGGAGGACGGCGTACGTGAGGTACGGGTTGGCGCCCGAGTCGATCGAGCGGACCTCCACCCGGGAGGAACCGGTCTTGCCCGGCTTGTACATCGGGACCCGGATCAGGGCCGAGCGGTTGTTGTGCCCCCAGCAGATGTACGAGGGGGCCTCGCCGCCGGAGCCGGCGGTGCGGGAGGAGCCGCCCCAGATCCGCTTGTAGGAGTTGACCCACTGGTTGGTGACCGCGGCGGTCTCCGCGGCGTGCTTCAGCAGGCCCGCGATGAAGGAGCGGCCGACCTTCGAGAGCTGGTACTCGGCGCCCGACTCGTAGAAGGCGTTGCGGTCGCCCTCGAAGAGGGACAGGTGGGTGTGCATGCCGGAGCCCGGGTACTCGGAGAAGGGCTTCGGCATGAAGGTGGCCTGGACGCCCTGCTCCAGCGCGACCTGCTTCATGACCAGGCGGAACGTCATGATGTTGTCGGCCGTCGAGAGGGCGTCGGCGTAGCGGAGGTCGATCTCCTGCTGGCCCGGGGCGCCCTCGTGGTGGCTGAACTCCACGGAGATGCCCATGGATTCGAGCATGGTGATCGCCTGGCGGCGGAAGTCCATGCCCACGTTCTGCGGAGTGTGGTCGAAGTAGCCGGAGTTGTCGGCCGGCACCGGGCGGGTGCCGTCGAGGGGCTTGTCCTTCAGCAGGAAGAACTCGATCTCCGGGTGGGTGTAGAAGGTGAAACCCAGGTCGGAGGTCTTGGCCAGGATGCGCTTGAGGACGTAGCGCGGGTCCGCGAAGGACGGGGAGCCGTCCGGCATCAGGATGTCGCAGAACATCCGGGCCGTCCCGGGGGCCTCGGCGCGCCACGGCAGTATCTGGAAGGTCCCCGGGTCCGGCTTGGCGATCATGTCGGACTCGTAGACCCGGGCGAAGCCCTCGATCGCGGAGCCGTCGAAGCCGATGCCCTCGTCGAAGGCCTGCTCCAGCTCGGCGGGGGCGACCGCGACGGACTTCAGGAAGCCCAGCACATCGGTGAACCACAGGCGCACGAAGCGGATGTCGCGCTCCTCGAGCGTCCGGAGGACGAATTCCTGCTGCTTGTCCATGCCTTCATCCTCGCAGTTCAGACGATCTGTGCACCACCACCGCAAAAGGACGGGGGGCACAGCCGGGCCCGTCCAGTATCGCCAGTGGTGGTTTCCGCCACATTACGCACCCCCCAAGGCCGATGGCACCCCCGCTCTGACCCAGGGCCCGTCATGAGCATTACCATCAGCGGCCATGGGGGGCTGGGAGCACACGCGGAGCGGACGCCACGGGCGCCCCTTCCGGCGTGCCGTCCTCGCGCTGCTGGTCGCGGCCGGGGTGGCGGCCGGCATGGCCCTCCTGTGCGTGCGGCCCGCGGCGGAACCCGGACGGGTGCACGCCGGACACGCGGCGCACGCCACCTGCGTGTCCCCGTACGACCTTCCGGGCTGCTCCCCCCTCGCCCATGTGACCCCCGCCGTGCTGCCCGCCCCGCCGCCCGCCGCGGCCCTGCCCGGGAGCGGACCGGCGCCCGCCGCCCGCCCCGGCGCGGCCCCGGGGCCGGTGCGGCCGCACGGCACCCTCGCGCGCGCCCCCGGCCTGCACGTCCTGCAAGTGCTGCGGACCTGAGCGCTCCGGCGCACCGGACGACATCTACGGCACCACCCCCACACCCCCCTCAGCAGAAGGAATCAAGGGCACATGGCCAGCAGGACGTCACAGCAGAACTCCCGCCAGCAGCGCATAGCCGAGATGCGCCGCGCCGAGCAGTCGCGCGAGCGGCGCAACAAGTTCCTCGCGATCGGCATCTCCACGGCGATCGTCGCCGGCCTCGTCGGATTCGGGGCCTGGGTGCTGATCGACCAGAAGCAGAAGGAGAAGGACGCGGAGGCGGCCCGCAAGGCCCCCGTCTCGGGCGAGCAGACCTGGGACGCGAAGAAGCTCGGCCGCAACCACGTCGAGACCCCGGTCAAGTACGAGATGAACCCGCCGGTCGGCGGTGACCACCACCCCCGCTGGATGAACTGCAACGGCGACGTCTACAAGAACCCGGTCCCCGAGGTGAACGCCGTCCACTCGCTGGAGCACGGCGCCGTCTGGGTGACGTACAACGACAAGGCCGACAAGGCCGAGGTCGACAAGCTCGCGGAGAAGGTCGGCAAGACCCCCTACACGCTGCTCAGCCCCGTCAAGGAGCAGGCCGGCGCGATCATGCTCAGCGCCTGGGGCAAGCAGATGACCGTGGACAAGGCGGACGACCCCCGCGTGGCGCAGTTCTTCACCAAGTACGTGCAGGGCACGCAGACGCCCGAGCCGGGTGCGGCCTGCACCAACGGGCTGGGCGAGAAGTGACCCGTACGTACTGGGCGGCGGGCGCGGCCGTCGTGCTGGCCGTGCTGTTCGCGGTGGGGGCCACGGTCGCCACCGCGAACGGACCGGACGGCGACCGCGCCGGCTCCGCCGCGCCGGCCCTGTACTCGCCGGACGCGGGCTTCGCCCGGGACATGGCGGTGCACCACCAGCAGGCGGTGGAGATGTCCTTCATCGTCCGCGACCGCACCCAGGACGAGCCCGTGCGCGGGCTCGCGTACGACATCGCGAACACGCAGGCCAACCAGCGCGGCATGCTGCTGGGCTGGCTGGACCTGTGGGGACTGCCGAAGGTGGTGGCGGACGAGCCGCCGATGTCCTGGATGCGGTCCGGTGAGGGGCACGGCGGCCACGCCGGGCACGCCGGGGCCAAGCCCGGGGCGCTGATGCCCGGCATGGCCACCAAGGAGGAGCTGGAGCGGCTCGGCGCGGCGAACGGCCGGGACGCCGAGGTGCTGTACCTCCAGCTGATGACCGACCACCACAAGGGCGGCGTCGCCATGGCCGAGGGCTGTGCCCACCAGTGCCGCACCCCTGCGGAGCGGGCGCTGGCGCAGGGCATGGCCGAGGCGCAGCAGTCGGAGCTGAAGCTGATGGAGGACATGCTCCGCCGGCGCGGGGCGGCGCCGCGTTAGGGCGTACGCCGTCTAGGCGGCGGCGTCCAGGACCGCCCGTGCCACCTGGTGCGGGCGGTCCAGCATGACCAGGTGCCCGGCGGGTTCCGCGACCTCGAAGCGGGCGCCGAGCGCGTCGGCCAGTGCCGCCTGGCGGCCGAGCCAGCGCGGGGCGGCGTCGCCGGGCGGGCCGTCGTGGCCGGCCAGGACGGTGGCGGGTGCCTTCAGCGGGTGCTCCGCGCGCAGGGCGAGCAGTTCGGCGGCGGTGTCGGGGTAGCGGGAGTTCTCCAGGAGGGCCCCGCGCCAGACCCGGCCCGTGCGGTAGCAGCGGCGTACGAGGTCCCGCGGGGCGGGGTCCGCGGCCCGGCCGGCCCTGGAGGCCCGTACGGCCCCGGCCCGCAGCGCGGGCCCCAGCGCGGCGGGGAGCCCGGCGGCGGTGACGGCCCGGCCGAGTGCGCGGGCGGCGCCGGTGCGCAGCGCGGCGGGGAGCAGCGTGCGGGGGGCCTCCTCGACGCTGGAGTCGACCAGCACCAGGGCGGCGGTGCGCTCGGGGTACAGGCGGGCGAAGGCCTCGGCGTGGAACCCGGCGATGGAGTGCCCGACGACGGTGACGGGGGCGGCGTCCAGCCCCAGCGCGTCCAGCAGCCCGGCGATCCGGCGGGCCTCCGCGGCGGCGCCCGGCGGCTCGGCGGCCGGGGCGCTCAGGCCGTGGCCCGGCCGGTCGAAGCGGATCACGGTCCGGCCCCGGGCGACGAGCAGGGTCGCGACCGGGTCCCAGTCGAACCAGGCCATGGCGAGCCCGGCGCTCAGCACCACGGCGGGCCCGGCGCCGTCACCGCGGCCCTCGACGACGACGTGCAGCGGGACCCCGTCCACCCGGACGAAGCGGGCCGGGGGGTTCAGGGCGGGGGCGTTCACGTACGGCCCTCCTTGTGGACGGAGTGGGCCAGCAGCCCGAGCCAGAGCGCGACCAGCAGCACCTGGAGCCGCTGTCCCGCCCCGAGCGCCCAGGTCCCGTGCCCGGCGGTGAACAGGGCGATGGCGGTCAGGGTCCAGGCGGTGGCGAGCAGTTCCAGGACGACGAGGGCGGGGCCGTAGCGGGCGAGGGGCGCGAGCCGTCCGTACCGGCGGGCGGCGAGGGTGAGGGCAACTATCCCGAGGAGGGCGCCGGTCATGGCGAGGCTGCTGCTGACGGCGTGGGCCTGGTGGGTGGCGGGGACGAGGCCGGCGGTCTCGCGGGCGGCGCACTCCGGGTCGGCGGTCGGCTGGCAGCTGAGCGGCAGCCAGGCGTCGGCGGCGGTGGCCGCGCCGAAGAGGGTGACCCCGGCCCAGCCGGCGACGGCCCAGAAGCCCCGGGACTCGGGGTGGCGGACCAGGCGGGCCAGGGCGAACAGCCCGCCGAGGAAGACGAGCAGGCCGGCGGTGAAGTCGGTGGCCCGGAAGAGGCCGCCGAGGGGCTGGTCCTGGGCGGCGAGCTCGCTGACGTACGTCTCGATGGGGTTGAGGCCGGTGGAGAGGACGACTTCGAGCACCCATGCGGTGTAGGCGGCCGCGCCGAGACCGACGAGGAGGGCGACGGGCCACGTCGTGTGGGGTGGGGCTCCTTCGGGGCGGTACGGACGGTTCGGGCGTTCTGTACGCATGGTGTGAATGATCCTCAGCAGATCCGGCGTCGGCGTGCGGCGCCCCCGGGCGGCGCCGCTGCTGGGGATCGCCGGGATGCGCACCCTGGGCCATCCGGCCGAGTCCCACACGGGGACAACGGGCGCGCCACCCGCCGCGTTCCCCTGGGGGTACCCCCGGTGGAGGTCCAGATTCCGGCACATCGGCCGATTCCGCGCCCCAGTGCCGGGGCCGGGGCCGAAACGGCTTGGAGGGGGGCGGAGGGCATGGCAGTCTGCCCGCATCGTCCGTACACCGCGCCTCCCGCCCCGTACGCCGCACACTCCAAGGACGCCGCCAGGTATGAGCACGCCCCCGAACCCGCCCGAGCCCGAGCCCGAGGTCACGCCCATACCCGAGACGGCGAAGCCGTCACTGGAGAAGACCCCGCCGGCGGACGCCCCAGCCCCCGAGCCGGAGCCGGAGCCCGAGCCCGAGCCCGAGCCCGGGCCGGAGCCGGAGCCCGGGCCGGAGCCGGAGCCCGGGCCGGAGCCGGAGCCCGGGCCGGAGCCGGAGCCCGGGCCGGAGCCGGAGCCCGGGCCGGAGCCGACGAAGCCGTCGCTGACGAAGACCCCGCAGCCGGAGGCCCCGCAGGCCGGTGCCGCGCCGGCGGAGGCCCCGGCCCCGGAGCAGGCGGGCCCGTCGCTGACCAAGGCCCCCGCGCCCGAGGCCCCCGTGCCCCCCGTGCCCGTGGCTCCCGCTCCGGAGGATGCCCCGCCGCCGGAGTCCGCCCCGGCGCAGACCCCGCCGCCCGCGCAGACCCCGCCGCCCGCGCCGCCCGTGGAAGAGTTCAACCCCTGGGCGACGCCCGCCCCCGGAGCGGTCCCGCCGCGGTTCGCGCCGCCCGTCGGCGCCTGGGGGCAGCCCGCGCAGGCCTGGCAGCCCCCGGCGGCGCCCTACGCCGCGTACCCCGGCTACCCCGGCCACCCGGGCTACGCCGCCCACCCCGGCTACCCGCCCGTGCCCGCCGCGCCCTCCAACGGGATGGCCGTCGCCGCGCTGGTGCTGGGCCTGGCGGCCGTCCCCGTCGGCCTCGTGCCGTTCGTGTTCTGGGTCGGGGCGCTCCTCGGCCTCACCGCCGTCGGCCTCGGCATCGCCGCCTTCGTCCGCGCCCGGGCCGGCGCCCCGCGCAAGGTGATGTCCCTCTTCGGCGTCGCCCTCGGCATCCTCGGCCTCGGCGCCTGCGTCGGCGGCTGGTTCCTCACCGTCACCTTCGTCGACAGGGCCGTCGACCGCGCCTCCCGGAACGTCGTGGTCGACCCGGACGAGGACTGGGAGGAGGACTGGGACGAGGACGAGGACTGGGAGGAGGACCCGTTCCCCACGCCCCCGCCGGGCCCCGGCATGACCGCCCCGCTCGACTTCGGCCGTACGTACACGTACCCGAACGGCGTCAAGGTGACCGTCGAGGCGCCCCGGAAGTACACCACCGCCAGCAAGTGGATCGAGGTGGGCAACGCGGTCGAGGTGCGCTTCACCATCACCAACACCTCCGCCGAGCCCCACCGCGTGATCCACGCGATCCCCGAGGTCCGTGACGAGCGGGGCAACGCCGGCAGGCTCGTCTTCGACGGCCGGATGCCGAAGCGCGTCGACACCGTGCTCGACCCCGGCCAGACGGCCTCCGGCAGTGCCGCCTTCGAGGTGCCGGAGGGGACCCGGAGCATCAGCGCGGAGCTCTCCCCCGGCGTCCTGCTGCCCCCGGCGAAGTTCACCGGCACCGTCCGCTGAACCACCCGCGACGGCCGGGACCCAGGACATCGCGTCAGAAAGACGATTAGACTGGGTCCCGTGCCTCAACTTCGCCTCGCGCTGAATCAGATCGACTCGCAGGTCGGCGACATCGCCGCCAACTCCGACTCGGTCGTGCACTGGACGCGGCACTCCGCCGAGCAGGGCGCCCACCTCGTGGCGTTCCCGGAGATGACGCTTACGGGTTACCCCGTCGAGGACCTGGCCCTGCGGGCGTCCTTCGTCGACGCGTCCCGTACCGCCCTGACCGCGCTCGCCCGCCGCCTGGCCGACGAGGGGTTCGGCGGGCTCCCCGTCGTCGTCGGCTACCTCGACCGCAGCGAGCGGGCCGCCCCCCGGCTCGGCCGCCCCGCCGGCTCCCCGGAGAACGCCGCGGCCGTGCTGTACGGCGGCGAGGTCGTGCTGCGGTTCGCCAAGCACCACCTGCCCAACTACGGGGTGTTCGACGAGTTCCGGTACTTCGTGCCGGGCGACACCCAGCCCGTCGTCCGGGTCCACGGCGTCGACGTGGCCCTCGCCATCTGCGAGGACCTCTGGCAGGAGGGCGGCCGCGTCCCCGCCACCCGCGCCGCCGGGGCCGGGCTGCTGATCTCGATCAACGCGTCCCCGTACGAGCGCAACAAGGACGACGTCCGCCTCGAACTGGTCCGCAAGCGCGCCCAGGAGGCCGGCTGCACCCTCGCCTACCTGGCGATGATCGGCGGTCAGGACGAGCTGGTCTTCGACGGCGACTCGATCGTCGTGGACGCCTCCGGCGAGGTCGTGGTCCGCGCCCCGCAGTTCTCCGAGGGCTGCGTCCTGGTCGACCTGGACCTCCCGGCCGCGCGGGCCGACGCCCCCGAGGGCGTCGTCGACGACGGCCTGCGCATCGACCGCGTGATCCTCTCCGAGGAGCCGGTGGAGGCGTACGAGCCGGTCGTGACCGGCGGCTACGCCGAGCGGCTGGACGACGACGAGGAGGTCTACGACGCGCTGGTGGTGGGCCTGCGGGCGTACGTCCGCAAGAACGGCTTCCGCTCCGTCCTGATCGGGCTCTCCGGGGGCATCGACTCGGCGCTCGTCGCGGCCATCGCCTGCGACGCGATCGGCGCGCAGAACGTGTACGGCATCGCCATGCCCTCGAAGTACTCCTCGGAGCACTCCAAGGGCGACGCCGCCGATCTGGCGGCACGGACCGGGTTGAACTTCCGCACCGTCCCGATCGAGCCGATGTTCGACGCGTACATGGGCTCGCTGGGCCTGACCGGCCTGGCGGAGGAGAACCTCCAGTCCCGGCTGCGCGGCACCATGCTGATGGCGGTCTCCAACCAGGAGGGCCACATCGTGCTGGCACCGGGCAACAAGTCCGAGCTGGCCGTCGGCTACTCCACCCTCTACGGGGACTCCGTCGGCGCCTACGGGCCGATCAAGGACGTGTACAAGAGCGACGTCTTCCGGCTCGCCCGCTACCGCAACCGGGCCGCCGCCGAGCGGGGCGAGACCCCGCCCATCCCGGAGAACTCGATCGTGAAGCCGCCGAGCGCCGAGCTGCGCCCGGGGCAGGTGGACACGGACTCGCTGCCGGACTACCCGGTGCTCGACGCGGTCCTCGACCTGTACGTGGACCGGGACCGGGGCCTGGAGGAGATCGTCGCGGCCGGCTTCGACCGGGAGCTCGTCGCGAAGACCCTGCGGATGGTGGACACGGCGGAGTACAAGCGCCGCCAGTACCCGCCGGGCACCAAGATCTCCGCGAAGGGCTTCGGGAAGGACCGCCGGCTGCCCATCACCAACGGCTGGCGCGAGCGGCCGTAGCCGGGGCCGGGCCGGCCGCCCCGCGGGCGGCCGGCCGCGCCGTCACTTGCGCACGGTCAGCCGGGCGGCGACGGGCAGGTGGTCGCTGCCCGTGCGCGGCAGGGTCCAGGAGGCCTCCGGCTTCGCCCCGCGCACCATGATCTGGTCGATCCGGGCCATCGGGAACTGCGCCGGCCAGCTGAAGCCGAAGCCGTCGCCGGCCGCACCCTGTGTGGAACGCATCTGCGAAGTGACCTCGGACAGGGCGCGGTCGTTCATGGTTCCGTTGAGGTCGCCGAGCAGGATGACGTTCTTCAGCGGTTCGGCGGCGAGGGCCGCACCGAGCGCGTCGGCGCTGTTGTCGCGCTGGTTGGCGGTGAAGCCGGCGTTCAGCTTGACGCGGACCGAGGGCAGGTGGGCGACGTACACGCCGATCTCGCCGAAGGGGCTGGCGACGGTGGTGCGCATGGCGCGGGTCCAGCCGAGCCGGATGTCGACGGGCTTGCTGGAGGTCAGCGGGTACTTGCTCCACACGCCGACCGTGCCCTCGACCGCGTGGTACTTGTACACGCCTTCGAGTGCCTTCTCGTAGGTCGGGACGGCGCCCGCCTTGAGCTCGGTGAGGGCCAGTACGTCGGCCCGCGACTTGGCGACCGCCTCGGCGGTGCCGCGCGGGTCCGGGTTGTCGGCGTCCACGTTGTGGGTGGCCACCATCAGGTTGCCGCCGGAGCCCGACTTGTCGGTGACCAGGCCGCCGAAGAGGTTCACCCAGACCGCGGCCGTCAGCAGTATCGCGATCAGGGCCGTCGCCGACTTGCGGACCACGGCGACGGCCAGCAGCACCGGGACGGCCAGGCCCAGCCAGGGCAGGAAGGTCTCGGTGAGGCTGCCGAGGTTGCCGACGTCGTTGGGCAGCTCGGCGTGGAAGACCATGATCAGTGAGATCAGCGCGGCGATGCCGGCCGTGACGATCCCCCGCTTCCAGATCCCCCGGTCGCGGCGGAGCTCGGCCAGCCGGCGTTTCAGGCCGGATCCGGAGGGACCGGGCTCGGAGCCGTCGTTCCCCGTCTCCGTCATGTACGCCTGTGCCATGCCTAATCCTCGCTGCCGTGCTCGCGCTCCGTCCCCGCCCCTTGACCCTAGGCGATGTTCGGAGCCTTCCGTGCCGACCTCGCGGCCGTACAACCGGGAGGACGAACGGCCGTGCGGCAAGGGTTCCGGTTGTCACGAAACGCGCACATTGGCTCCGGCGCGCCTGGAGGCGGGCCAGGAGTGTGACGGACGGGTCAGCGCGTCGCAGCCCCGCCACTTCCGTCGACGGCCGGACGAGTGCCACCATGGTGGGTGAGTCCGGGGACGCCGTGAGGGCGCCTCGAGATGACACAAGGAGCAGTTGCAATGACGCATGCCGTTTCGCCTGCCCGCGAAGCCGCCTCCCCCACCCTGTACGGAGGCACCGGCACCCGCCGGATCACCGTCCGGGACCTCATGCTCGCCAAGGAGCGCGGCGAGAAGTGGCCCATGCTCACCGCCTACGACGCCATGACGGCGTCGGTGTTCGACGAGGCCGGCATCCCGGTGATCCTCGTCGGTGACTCGATGGGCAACTGTCACCTCGGCTACGACACCACCGTCCCCGTGACGATGGACGAGATGACCCTGCTGTCGGCGGCCGTCGTACGGGGCACCAGCCGTGCCCTGGTCGTCGGCGACCTGCCGTTCGGCTCCTACCAGGAAGGCGCCGTGCAGGCGCTGCGCAGCGCGACCCGGCTGGTGAAGGAGGCCGGTGTCGGGGCGGTCAAGCTGGAGGGCGGCGAACGCTCGCTGCACCAGACCGAGCTGATCGTGCAGTCCGGCATCCCGGTCATGTCCCACCTGGGCCTGACCCCGCAGTCCGTGAACGCCATGGGCTACCGGGTGCAGGGCCGCACCGACGAGGCCGCGCACCAGCTGCTGCGCGACGCGAAGGCGGCGCAGGACGCGGGTGCCTTCGCGGTGGTCCTGGAGCTGGTCCCGGCCGAGCTGGCCGCCGAGGTCACCCGGTCCCTGCACATCCCGACGGTCGGCATCGGCGCCGGTTCGGAGTGCGACGCGCAGGTGCTGGTGTGGACCGACATGATGGGCCTGACCGGCGGGAAGATGCCGCGCTTCGTGAAGCAGTACGCGAACCTGCGGCAGACCATGGGTGACGCGGCGAAGGCCTTCGCCGAGGACGTGGTCGGCGGAACGTTCCCGCAGGAGGAGCACGCCTTCCACTAGTCCCGGAAGCACCGACCTGTAGTACTGCCGGTCGGTACCGCCCGGCAGTACCGACAGCCCGCCGACAGCCCCGTCGGCGGGCTGTCGGCGTCCCGTCGGCCGGCTGTCGGAGCTTTGTCAGAGGCGGCTGGTCCCATGGTGGACATGACGCGAAACGACAAGAACTCCCACGCCGTGGAAGTGCGGGGGCTGGTCAAGCACTACGGCGACACCAAGGCCCTGGACGGGGTCGACCTGGACGTCCGCGAAGGCACCGTGCTCGGTGTCCTCGGCCCGAACGGCGCCGGCAAGACCACCCTGGTCCGCTGCCTCTCCACCCTGATCGTCCCCGACGCGGGCACCGCCACGGTCGCCGGCTACGACGTGGTCCGCCAGCCCCGGCAGCTGCGCCGCAAGATCGGCCTGACCGGCCAGTACGCCTCGGTCGACGAGAAGCTCTCCGGCCGGGAGAACCTCTACATGATCGGCCGGCTGCTGGACCTGTCCCGCAAGGACGCCCGGGTCCGCGCGGACGAGCTGCTGGAGCGGTTCTCCCTCACGGAGGCCGCGAAGAAGGCGGCGATGAACTACTCCGGCGGCATGCGCCGCCGGCTCGACCTGGCCGCCTCGATGATCGGCCGCCCGGCGGTGCTCTACCTGGACGAGCCGACCACCGGCCTGGACCCCCGTACCCGCAACGAGGTGTGGGACGAGGTGCAGCGGATGGTCGCCGAGGGCGTCACCGTCCTGCTCACCACCCAGTACATGGAGGAGGCCGAGCAGCTCGCGAGCGAGCTGACGGTCATCGACCGCGGCAAGGTCATCGCCAAGGGCAAGGTGGACGAGCTGAAGGCCCGCGTCGGCGGCCGCACCCTGCGGATCCGCCCGGTGGACCCGTCCGACCTGCCGGGCATGGCCCGCGCGCTGGCGGAGACCGGTCTGGACGGCATCGCCGGCTCCCAGGCCGTGCCGGACGAGGGCGTGCTGCTGGTCCCGATCCTCAGCGACGAGCAGCTGACCGCCGTGGTCGGGCTGCTGGCCGCCTGCGGCTACGCGATCGCCGACATCGGCACGTACCTGCCCAGCCTGGACGAGGTGTTCCTGTCCATCACCGGCCAGAAGCCGGCGACGGCCGAGGACGCCGTACCCGCCCATCGGAACGAGACGGATCAGGAGGTCGCGGCATGAGCACCGTAACCACGACGAAGCCCCGCACCACCGCGGCCGCCCCGGCCGCCTCCCCGGTGCCCTCCGAGGGCCGGATCGGCCTGCGGGCCAACCTGCGCCACATCGGCGCCCTGGTCCGGCGCAACGTCCTCCAGATCAAGCAGGACCCGGAGTCGATGTTCGACGTCCTGTTCATGCCGATCATCTTCACTCTGCTGTTCGTGTTCGTCTTCGGCGGCGCGATCTCCGGCAAGGGCAACCAGGGCGAGTACGTCAACTACGTCGTCCCGGGCCTGATGGCGATGATGGGCATGAACATCGCGATGGGTGTCGGCACCGGCGTCAACGACGACTTCAAGAAGGGCGTGATGGACCGCTTCCGGTCCATGCCCATCGCCCGCTCCTCGGTCCTCATCGCGAAGATCGTGGTCGAGCTCGGCCGGATGATGGTCGCCATCGCGATCCTGCTCACGGTGGGCTTCGTCCTGGGCCTGTCCATCAAGTCCTCGGTGCTGGACCTGCTCCTCGCCATCGGGCTGTCGGCCGTCTTCGGCGCCTCGCTGATGTGGATCTTCATCCTGCTCGGGCTCACCCTGAAGACCGCCCAGGCGGTCCAGGGCATGGCGATGCTCGTCCTGATGCCGCTCCAGTTCGGCAGCTCGATCTTCGCGCCGCCCACCACGATGCCCGGCTGGCTGCAGAACTTCACCGACCTCAACCCGCTGTCCAACCTGGCCGACGCGGCCCGCGGCCTGATCAACGGCACCCCGCTGGGGAACTCCGTGTGGATCACCCTGGCCTGGTCGGTCGCCATCACGGCCGTCACCATGCCGATCGCGGTCCGCAAGTTCCGCCAGAAGACCTGATCCCGGGCCGGCCGGTCCGTCCGGATCGCGTCCCGGACGGCACCGCGCGGGGGAGCCGGCCGGATCAGATGAGGGCGGTGGCCTCCTCCAGGGAGAGGCCGCCGCCTTCGGCGTACGCCGCCTCGTACGCCGTGTCGCCCAGCGCCGCCCGCGCCGATTCCTCGGCGCGGGCGGCGTCCTCGCGTTCCGAGGAGACCGGGACGTGCCCGGCCGGCAGGTGGGCGCGGTAGGCGCCGATCAGCCGCGCGCCCTCGTACGCCTGCGCCGGGCCGCCGAGGCCGATCCGGGCCACCGCGGCCGTCAGCAGGTAGAGGGCCGGCATGTGCGGGGCGACCATCATCGCCAGCGGGTGCCGGACGGCCCCCGCGGCCTCGCGGGCCAGTTGCAGGGCCTCCTCGTGCTTGCCCTCCCGGTTGTCCAGCCAGGCCGTCGTGGCGTGCAGGAACACGTCGAAGACGGCGAACGCGCCGAGGGCGAACTCCTCGCGCAGCAGCCGGACCTGTTCGCGGGCCTCGGGGATCCGGCCGGTGCGGCCGTAGACCCCGGCGAGGAACATCCGCGCGGCGGGCATGGCCTCGTTGCCGAACCGCTGCACGGTGGTGAGGCTCTCGGTGAGGATGCGCTCGGCCTCCTCGGTCCGGCCGCTCTCGGCGAGGGAGCCGGCCATCCGCACGCGCAGCACCGTCACCTGCGCCTTGGCGCCGAGACGTTCGGCGTACTCGATCGCCGCGAGGTAGTCCTGGGCGGACAGTTCGTAGTCCCCGCGCTTCTCCCGGGATTCGGCGCGGGCCGACAGGGCCTCGGCGCAGCCCCAGTCGTCGCCGAGCTCGCGGAAGAGGGCCAGGCTCTCGTCCGCGTCGCGGGAGGCGTCGCCGGCCCAGTCGGCCCGGTTGGCGAGGATGTTGGCCCGCAGCTGGAGGCCGGAGGCGAGCTCCCAGCGGTAGCCGAGTTCGCGGGCGGTGTCGATCGTGGCGTCGACGACCCGCTTGAGCAGGCCCGCGTTCCCCGCGATCATCACGGCGTAGATCCACAGGGAGGCCGGGGTGCGGCAGGTCTGCGGGAGGCCGGGCCGGTAGGTGGCGAGCACCCCGGCCACCTGCTCGCGGACCTCCGGGGTGTCCCAGTCGGTGTTCGTCTGGTCCCGGGCGGCCAGCCGTACGAGGTACAGGGCGCGCCAGCCCTCGGCGAGCACCTCGCCCGAGTAGGGCGGGGGCGAGTCGACGAGCCGTTCGTAGACGGGCTCGGCGGGGGTGTGGGGGGCCCGGAAGGGGTCGGGGCCGAGTTCGGCGGCGGCGTCGGACCAGTGCCGGGACTCGGCGCGCAGGTCCAGCATGTGCCAGTACCAGCCCAGCGCGTGGACGAGGCAGAGCACTTCGCCGACGTCGCGGGCGGCGACGGCCCGGCGCAGGGCGGTGCGGAGGTTCTCGTACTCGGTGGCGATCCGGTCGGCGGCCGCGCGCTGGCCGTGGCCGCGGAGCAGGGGCTCGGTGGTTCGGGCGAGTTCGCGGTAGTGGACGAGGTGGCGCCGCTCGGTGGCCGCGCGGTCGCGGCCGGCCGCGGCGAGGCGCTCGGCGGCGTACTCGCCGACGGTCTCCAGGAGGCGGTAGCGCATGTCGCCCGCGGGGCCGGGCGCGGCCACGACGAGGGACTTGTCGACCAGGGTGGCCATGGCGTCGGCGACGTCGACGGCGTCCTCGGTCCCCGGGTCCGCGTCCGGGGCCGCGCAGACGGCTTCGGCGGCCTCCAGGTCGCAGCCGCCCGCGAAGACGGACAGCCGCCGGAGGACGGCCCGTTCCGGCGCGTCCAGCAGGTCCCAGGACCAGTCGACGACGGCGCGCAGGGTCTGCTGCCGGGGCAGGACGGTGCGGGCGCCGCCGGTCAGGAGGCGGAAGCGGTCGTCGAGCCGGTCGGCGATCTGGCGCGGGGTGAGCAGCCGCAGCCGGGCGGCGGCCAGCTCGATGGCGAGCGGCAGACCGTCCAGGCGGCGGCAGATCTCGGCCGCGGCGGCCGGGTCCGCGGCGACGGTGAACCCGGCCCGGGCCGCGGCCCCGCGGTCGCCGAGGAGCCGCAGCGCGACGGGGTCCGGCAGCGGTTCCACGGGGCGCAGGAACTCCCCCGGCACGCCGAGGGGTTCCCGGCTGGTGGCGAGGATCCGGACGCCGGGGCAGTGGGTGAGGAGGCGTTCGGCGAGTTCGGCGGCGGCGCCGATGACGTGCTCGCAGTTGTCCAGGAGCAGCAGGAGCCTGCGGCGGGAGCAGTGCTCGGCGAGCCGGTCGAGGGGGTCGTCCCCGCCCCGGTCGGTCAGTGCGCGCAGTTCCTCGGCGGCGGCGCCGCGCAGCTTGGTCTCGCGGGCGCCGAGCGCGGCGAGGACCGCCTCGGGGACGTCCTCGGGATCCTCCACGGGCGCCAGTTCGACGAACCACACCCCGTCGGGCCAGCCGTCGCCCGCGGCGCGGGCGTGGGTCTCGGCGGCCTCCTGCGAGAGCCGCGTCTTCCCGGCCCCGCCGGGGCCGAGCAGCGTGACGAGCCGGGCCCGGGCGAGGTCGCCGCCGATGACGCGGATGTCCTCCTCCCGCCCGACGAAGGTGGTGAGCCGCGCCCGCAGGTTCCCGGGGACGGGGGCCGGGGCCGCGGGGGCGGCGGGGTGCCCGTGCCCGGCGGGGCCGGTCGGCCGGTCGGCCGGGGGCCGGGCGACGGGCTGGGCTGCGCCGGGGGCCTCGTGCCCGGCAGGCGCGGGGTCGGCGGGCCGGTCGGCCAGGGGCCGGGCGGCGGGCCCGGGCCCGGGCGGGGTGGGGCCCGCGGGCCCGGGGTCAGGCGGGGTGGGGGCCGCAGGACCGGGGGGCGGGGTGGGGGCCGGTGGGGAGAGGAGTTCCGAGTGGAGGGCGCGCAGGGCCGGGCCCGGGTCGGCGCCGAGGCGGGCGGCGAGGTCCTGACGGACGGCCTCGTACGCGGCCAGCGCCTGCGCCGGGCGGCCCGCCGCACGCAGGGCCCGGATCCGCAGCACCTGCAGGGACTCGTCCAGGGGCTGCCGCGCGCACAGCTCGGTCAGCTCCGGCAGGGCCTGTTCCGCCTCGCCCAGCGCCAGCGCCGCGCCCAGGCGGCCCCGGCGCGCGTCCATGCGTACGGCTTCCCAGCGCGCGGACTCGGCCGCGTGATCCGGGAGGGAGGCCAGCGCGGGGCCCCGCCACAGCGCGAGCGCCTCGTCGTACAGGGCCGCCGCCCGGGCCGGGTCCGGGTCGGCCGCGGCGGAGCGCGCGAGCCGTTCGAAGCGGTACAGGTCCACGTCCTCCCGCTCCGCCTCCAGCTGGTAGCCGCCCTCCACGGACCGCACGGCCGCGTGCCCCAGCGCCCGCCGCAGCCGCCCCACCAGCGCCTGGAGCGCGGCGACGGCGTCCGCGGGCGGGTCGGCGTCCCACACCTCGGCGACCAGCAGCCCGACCGGGACCGCGCGGCCGGGGCGCAGGGCGAGGGCGGTCAGGAGCGCGCGCAGGCGTGCTCCGCCGACGGCGACGGGGTTCCCGTCGTCGCGGATGGCCTGGGCGGTGCCGAGAATCGCGTAACGCACCGGGCCATTCTCTCCGGCCCCCGCACCCCCGGTGGCGCGGAGCCCGGGATAGGTTTCGCCGCATGGGTCATCAGGGCGTCCGCGGCGAGCGGCAGATCAGTTCCGTGTTCCTCGGCATCGTCGCCGTCATGGCGGTGACCGGCTGGGCGGTGTGGACGGACTACGCGGCGAGCCGGGGGCTGGCCGTGTTCCTCTTCGTCACGTCGGCGTGGGTGGTCTCGCTGTGCCTGCACGAGTACGCGCACGCCCGCACCGCACTGCACGGCGGCGACATCACGGTCGGCGCGAAGGGCTACCTGACCCTGAACCCGCTGAAGTACACGCACCCGCTGCTCAGCATCGTGCTGCCGGTGGTCTTCGTGGTCCTGGGCGGGCTGGGCCTGCCCGGCGGGGCGGTGTACATCGAGCACGACCGGATCCGGGGCCGCTGGAAGCACAGCCTGGTCTCGGCGGCGGGCCCGCTGACGAACGTGGCCTTCGCCGTCGTCTGCACGGCCCCGTTCTGGCTGGGCGCCCTCGACGGGGTACCGCTGCCCTTCCGCTTCGCGCTGGCGTTCCTCGCGCTGCTCCAGGTCTCGGCGGCGATCCTGAACTTCCTGCCGGTTCCGGGCCTGGACGGCTACGGGGTGATCGAGCCGTGGCTGTCCCACCGCGTCCGCCGCGAGCTGGCCCCGCTGGCGCCGTTCGCGCTGATCGGGGTGTTCGCGCTGCTGTGGATCCCGGAGGTGAACGCCGTCTTCTTCGACGCGGTGCGCGGCATCCTGCGCGCGCTGGGCGTTTCGGACCTGGAGACCTACTGCGGCCGCGACCTGTACCGCTTCTGGCAGGGCTCCGAGGGGTTCTTCTGCACGGCCCCGCAGGACTAGGCCGCTACGCCGCCCGCTGCTGCTTCTCGGCCTTGGCCTTGCGGATGTAGAACCACGCCATGTTGGACGTGACGCCGGCCAGCAGCACCCACACGATCCCGAGGAAACTGCCCTCCACGAAGGCGACCACGGCCGCGGCCACGGCAAGGACGCAGACGACAACGGCGAACACGGCAAGGCGGGGCATCCGGAACAGCTCCTCGGCGACACGGAAGGGGGTCGAACCCCTCCAGTGTCCCCCATCCCGTCCGGGCCCCGCCGCCGGTGCGGGGCCCGGGGGGTGGCGGGGTCACACGTCGGTGAGGCGGAGGCCGGCGTGGGCCTTGTAGCGGCGGTTGGTGGAGATGAGGTTGGCCACCATCGCCTCGACCTGGTGGGCGCCCCGCAGGCGGCCCGCGAAGACGCCGCGCATGCCGGGGATGCGGGCCGCGAGGGCCTGGACGAGGTCGGTGTCGGCGCGGGACTCGCCGAGGACCATCACGTCGGTGTCGATCTCCTCGACCGAGGCGTCCTGGAGGAGGACGGCGGAGAGGTGGTGGAAGGCGGCGGTGACGCGGGAGTCGGGGAGCAGGGCGGCGGCCTGCTGGGCGGCGCTGCCCTCTTCGACCTGGAGGGCGTAGGCGCCCTGCTTGTCGAAGCCGAGGGGGTTCACGCAGTCCACGACGAGCTTGCCCGCGAGGTCCTCGCGCAGCGCTTCGAGGGTCTTGGCGTGGCCCTCCCACGGCACCGCGATGATCACGATGTCGCTGCGGCGGGCGCATTCGGCGTTGTCGGCGCCCTCGACGCCGAGGCCGAGCTCCGCGGCGGCGGCCTCGGCGCGGTCCGCGGCACGGGAGCCGATGATCACCTTCTGGCCCGCGCGGGCGAGGCGGTAGGCGAGGCCGCGGCCCTGGTCGCCGGTGCCGCCGAGGACGCCGACGACGAGGCCGGAGACGTCGGGGAGGTCCCAGGGGTCCTTCGCCGGCGGCTTCTGCGTGCTGTCTGAGGAAGTCATGCTGGCGAGCGTACTGCCGGGTAGGCCGGACGAGGAGGGTCCGATGGTGCAGGATGCGGCCATGGATGCCGCATGGATGCCGTGAGGGTGGCGCTGCTGCGCGAGGTGCTCGCCGGGACGCGGTGGCCGGACGAGGCCCGGCGCTTCGCCGGCTCGCTGCGGCGGTCGGTGGCACCTTCCGGCGGCAGCCTGCTCCTGGTGGGCACCGAGCAGTACGAGCCCTGGCACCTGGCGGCGCACCTGGTGGACGAGGCCGCCTGGTCCGGTCAGCCGGAGCTGGCGCCGACGCTGGTGCGCCACCGCGTGCGGCCGGGTGAGCCGCCGCACCTGTCGGTCGGGCTGGGCCGGCTGGAGGCCGCCCGGCGCGGGCACACGCTGCTGGTGGTGGCTCCGGAGCGGCCCGGCGGGGGTCTGCTGGAGCGGGTGCACGACGCCCGGCGCGCGGGGGCGACCGTACTGTCCCTGGACGGCGGGGACCCGGACCTGACCGCCCTCGCCCACGACGCCCTGTCGGTGCCCGCCGCCGGCTCCGAACTGGATCTGGACACCGTGCAGCACCTGGTCAGCGCGGCGGCCGGGGAGAACGGCCCGCCGGAGCGGCGGGGCACGCGGCGGCTGCGGGACCGGCTGGCACGGCTGGCCGACCAGCTGACCGCCCCGCCGCCCAGCCGCTGGTAGGCCGCGCGTCCGGGGAGCCGCGTCAGGGAGCGGCTTCGGGGAGGGGCGTCAGGGAGTGGCGCCGCCTTCCTCCTCCTCGCGGGTCTTGTCGTTCCACTTGGGGTCGTTCTGCCATTCGAGGTTGCGCTCCTGCGCCGTCTCCATGGCGTGGGCGGCCTCCTCGCGCGTGGTGTACGGGCCGAAGCGGTCCTTGGCCGGGCACTCGGGGCCCTCCTCCACCTTCTGGTGGACCAGGCAGTAGTACCACTCGCCCGGTTTCCCCACCTGACGCTTCTTGAACAGGGCCATCGCCTTCGGACTCCTTCCGGGACGGTCTCCCGGCACCGCCGCTCGATACCGTTCGATGCCGCTCCTCGTCGCCATGCTGCCCCATCGCCGCTGGATACACTCGCTTGCATGTCTGGCCAGTCGCTGCTCGTACCAGGCGAGCTCTCTCCCGTCCGTTCCGTTCCCGGAAACATCCGCCGGCCCGAGTACGTGGGCAAGCCCGCGCCCACTCCGTACACCGGACCGGAGGTGCAGTCGGCCGAGACGATCGAGGCCATGCGCATCGCCGGCCGGATCGCCGCGCAGGCGATGGAGGAGGCGGCGAAGCACATCGCGCCGGGGGTGACCACCGACGAGCTGGACCGGGTCGCGCACGAGTACATGTGCGACCACGGCGCCTACCCCTCGACGCTCGGCTACCGGGGGTTCCCGAAGTCCCTGTGCTCCTCGCTCAACGAGGTCATCTGCCACGGGATCCCGGACTCGACCGTCCTGAAGGACGGCGACATCGTGAACCTCGACGTGACCGCCTACATCGGCGGGGTGCACGGCGACAACAACGCCACCTACCTGTGCGGCGAGGTGGACGAGGAGTCGCGGCTGCTGGTCGAGCGCACCCGGGAGGCCCTGAACCGGGCGATCAAGGCGGTCAAGCCCGGCCGCCAGATCAACGTCATCGGGCGCGTCATCGAGTCGTACGCGAAGCGCTTCGGGTACGGGGTGGTCCGGGACTTCACCGGGCACGGCATCAACTCGTCCTTCCACTCCGGCCTGATCATCCCGCACTACGACAGCCCGCACGCCACGACCGTCATCGAGCCCGGCATGACCTTCACCATCGAGCCGATGCTGACGCTGGGCACCCACGAGTACGACATGTGGGAGGACGGCTGGACGGTCGTCACGAAGGACCGCAAGCGCACGGCGCAGTTCGAGCACACGCTGGTGGTGACGGACAGCGGCACGGAGATCCTGACCCTGCCGTAGCGGCGGCAGCGGGCCCCGGCGACATGTTTTTGCCGCCCGGAGGGTTTTTACCGACAACGCGTCGGGAACACATTGACTTAGGTAAGCCTAAGCAGGAGGATCGGGCGTGGCGGCAGCGTGCCGCCACGGCCCGCCCCTCTCCTCCGGAGGTCAGTCTTGGACGCGTTCTCCACGGTCATCCGTGTCGCCTCGCACGAGCAGCACACCGAAGCCGAGACCTCCTCCTTCATGAGCGACCTGCTCGGCGGGCGGCTCGGCGTGGACGCGTACACCCGCTACACCGAGCAGCTGTGGTTCGTGTACCGGGCGCTGGAGGACGGCGCCGAGTTCCTGCGGGACGACCCGGTGGCGGGCCCCTTCATACAGCCCGAGCTGATGCGCGTCGCCGAGATCGAGCGGGACCTGGCGCACCTGCTGGGCCCCGGCTGGCGCGACGCGGTCAGCGCGCTGCCGGCGACGGAGGCGTACGCGGCCCGGGTCGCGGAGTGCGCCGCCTCCTGGCCGGGCGGGTACGTGGCCCACCACTACACGCGCTACCTGGGCGACCTCTCCGGGGGCCAGATCATCCGGGACAAGGCGGAGCGCACCTGGGGCTTCGAGCGCAAGGGCGACGGCGTGCGGTTCTACGTCTTCGCGGACATCTCCAACCCGGCCGCCTTCAAGCGGGGCTACCGGGAGCTGCTGGACGCGATCGCCGCGGACGACCTGGAGAAGCAGCGCATCATCGACGAGTGCAAGCGGGCCTTCGACTTCAACGGGGCGGTCTTCCGCGAGCTGGGCGCGGAGTTCCCGCTGACCGCGTAGGCCGCCGGCCGGGCGGTTCCAGGACGGTGGGGCCGGGCGGGTGCGGACGCACGCGCCCGGCCCCCTTCCGTCGTCACGAGGCGAAGCGGACGCGGCCGCCGATCTCGATCGTGCCGTCGGGGCCCGGGGCGGTGAGGATCTGGGAGCCGGCGCCCTGGGTGATGTTCAGGGCGCGGTTCAGCTCGGCGGTGAGGAGGATCGCCGCCGAGCCGGTGGCCTCGTCCTCGGTGATGGCCCCGTCCGGGCGGCGCGGGAAGCCCCGGGCTCGGATCCGGCCCGCGGTCTCGTCCTCCCAGGCCCACGCGTACAGCCAGCCCTCGCCGGGCGGCGGGGCGGGCAGGGCGTCGACCTCGGCCGGGGTGGCGTACTGCTCGGTGCGCTTGCCGGTGACCCACTCGGGGCGGGCGGTGATCCAGGTGAACTCCCCGTCGTCGCGCGCCCATACGGACCCGACGGGCGGCTGGAGCTCCTCGATGTCCAGCAGCCAGGCGACCCCGACCAGCGGGTGTCCGGCGAAGGACATCCGAGTGCCGGGGGTGCGGATGTCGACGACCCCGCGCTCGGGGTCGTCGACGAACACCGTCTCGCTGTAGCCCAGTTCGGCGGCGAGCGCCTGCCGGGAGGCGTCGTCCGGGCAGGTGCGGCCGTCGCGGACGACTCCGAGCAGGTTGCCGAAGCGGCCGTCACCCGCGCAGAAGACCCTGATCACGTCTAGATCGTTCACGCTGGCATTCAAGCACGCCGCCGCGTCCGGGCTACGTCAGCCGAGGACCGTCCGGCGGCGGCCCCCCAGGTGCTCGCGGTGCCGCCCTGCGCGCTCGCGGGACTGCCCGCCGCCCCCTTCCACGCCCGCGGGCTCGACCTGCTCGCCACCGGCGAGCGGCCGGCCCGCCACCTCGGGATCGACGTGGAGCGGCTGCGCCCGGCCCTGATCCTGGTCGTGGCCCTGCTGACGGCGACCGCCGCGGCCGTCGCCGGGGTGATCGCCTTCGTGGGCCTGCCGGCCCCGCACCTGCTGCGGATGGCGAACGGCCCCGGCCACCGTTTCCTGGTGCCCGGCAGCGCGCTGGCCGGGGCCGTGGTCCTGGCCGGGGCGACCTGGCCGCCCGTACGGTGGCGCAGCCGGCCGAGCTGCCGCTCGGTGTGCTGACGGCGCTGATCGGCAGCCCGTTCTCCTTCTGGCTGCTGCGCCGCACCCGTCGGGGGCAGGGGGGCCGGGCACGAGGTTCCTTTCACGCGGCCGGCGCGCCGTGCCCGCGCGCCCCGCGCCCGGGGCCGCCGTCGCGGAGGCCGTCGGGCTGCGCGTCGCTCGGGGAGCGGGAGGTGCTCGCCGGGATCGACCTGAGCGCCCGGGCGGGCGGGGTGCCGGCCCTGGTCGGGCCTAACGGCGCCGGGAAGTTCCACCCTGCCGGCCACGCTCGCCGCCGACCTGCCGGGCCCCTCCGGCACCGTGCGGATCGACGGGCGACCGGTGGACGGCTGGAGCGCCGCCGAGCCGGCCCTGCGCCGCTCGGTGCTCCCCCGGTCGGCCGCGCTGTCCTTCCCCTTCCCCGTCGCGGAGGTGGTCCCGGACGGGCCGCGCCCCGTGGGCGGGGACCGGGCTCGCGGACTCCGACGAGGAGGCGGTGGCGGAGGCGACGGCCGCCACCGAGGTCACCCGTTTCGCCGATCGGCCCTTCCCGGATCTCTCCGGCGGCGAGCGGGCCCGGGTCGCGCCGGCCCGCGTACTGGCCCGGCGGGCCCCGCTGCTGCTGCTCGACGAGCCGACGGCGGCCCTGGACCTGCGCCGCCAGGAGCTGGTGCTGCGGATCTGCCGGGAGCGGGCGGCGGCCGGGGACGCGGTGGCCGTGGTCCCGCACGACCTGGGGCTGGCGGCGGCGTACGCCGACCGGGCGGCGGTCCTGCACGGCGGCCGCGTCGCGGCGGCCGGGCCCCCGGCGGAGGTGTTCGAGGGCGGGCTCCTGAGCCGGGTCTACCGGCAGCCGGTGGAGGTGCCGGCGCACCCCGGACAGGCGCCCCGCTGGTGAACCGGTACGGGAGGGAGGGGTTCCGGATCAGCCTCCCGGCCAAGCGGCACAAGGGATCGAACCGGACGGTAACTCCGGTGGCGCACGGAATCCGGACGGGGACTTGACTCGCGCTTGACCCTCGCTTGAGCCCGTCATGGAGGGGCCGTGACGGGCTTGTGTCCCGGGCCGGAAGGTGAGAGCTGAATCACTGGACGACTGGGTATCGGTCAGGTAAGCCTCGGTTAAGTTAGGTCCGCCTCACCAGCCCTTCCCCAGCCTTCACCCCTGCCAGGAGCCCACATGCGCCCCGCCCGCCTCACCGTCCTCACCGCGGCCGCAGCCGTCGCCGCGCTCACCGCAGTCACCGGCTGCGCCGAGAAGAGCGACAAGGGCGGCTCCGGCGCGATCCACGTGAACGCGACCGACAGCGCCTGCGAGGTCTCGAAGAACGAGTTCCCGGCCGGCAAGGTCACCATCGAGGTCGAGAACAAGGGCTCCAAGGTCACCGAGCTCTACGTGCTCTTCCCGGACGACCGGATCGTCGCCGAGCGCGAGAACATCGGCCCCGGCACCAAGGCCACCATCACCGCCGAGATCAAGGCGGGCGACTACGCCTTCGCCTGCAAGCCCGGCATGAAGGGCGACGGCATCCGCACCCGGGTCAAGGCCACCGGCAAGGGCGGCACCGAGAAGCGCAGCCCCGAGCTGGACGCCGCGGTCGCCGCGTACCGCAAGTACGTCCAGGAGCAGGCCGACGAGACCCTGCCGAAGGCCAAGGTCTTCGCCGACGCCGTCAAGGCCGGCGACCTGGAAGCCGCGAAGAAGGCCTACGCCCCCTCCCGCATCGGCTGGGAGCGCACCGAGCCCGTCGCCGAGTCCTTCGGCGACATCGACCCGAAGGTCGACGTCCGCGAGGACGGCCTGGAGGCCGGCCAGGACCCGGCCAAGGACTGGACCGGCTGGCACCGCCTGGAGAAGTCCCTCTTCCAGGACAACAAGATCGACGACAACGACAAGAAGCTCGCCGACACCCTGATCACCGACCTCACCGAATGGCAGAAGAAGGTCGGCCAGGCGGAGATCACCCCCACCTCCATGGCCAACGGTGCCAAGGAGCTGCTCGACGAGGTCGCCACCGGCAAGGTGACGGGCGAGGAAGAGCGCTACAGCCACACCGACCTGGTCGACTTCAAGGCCAACATCGAGGGCGCCCAGAAGTCCTACGAGCTCCTCAAGGCGGTCACCGCCAAGAACGACCCGGAGCTCGCCAAGCAGCTGGACACCCAGTTCGCCGCGATGAACACCCTCCTGGACAAGTACCGCGCCGACAAGAACACCTACGAGTTCACCTCGTACGACAAGGTCGGCGAGGCCGAGCGCAAGGAGCTCTCGGACGCCGTCAGCGCGCTGGGCGAGCCGCTCTCCAAGCTGGCCGCCGCGGTCGTCAAGTAGTCCGGGACCAGGCAGAGGCGGGAGAACCACCATGACCGACGAGGTGTCGGAAGAGACCACCGGCGCCGAGGGCGCCGTCGCAGCGCCCTCGCGCCGAGCCGTGCTCGGCTGGGGCGGAGCGGGGCTGGCGGTCGGCGCGGCCGCCGCCGGCGGCGCGGTCGCCGCGTTCGGCGGCGGATCGGACATCTCCCCGGCGGCCTCCGCCGGGGCGGCGGTGCCCTTCCACGGCGAGCACCAGGCCGGCATCGCGAGCGCCGTCCAGGACCGGCTGCACTTCGCGGCCTTCGACGTGAAGACGAAGAGCCGCGACGAGCTGGTCGCGCTCCTCAAGGAGTGGACGGCCGCGGCCCGGCTGATGACGGCCGGCCTGCCCGTCGGCGACGTCTTCGAGGGCGCGCCCGAGGCCCCGCCCACCGACACGGGCGAGGCCCTCGGCCTCAAGCCCTCCCGCCTCACCCTGACCATCGGCTTCGGCCCGGGCCTGTTCGCCAAGGACCGCTTCGGCCTGGAGGGCAAGCGCCCCGAGGCCCTGGTGGACCTGGAGCTCTTCCCCGGCGACAACCTGGACCAGGCCCGCTCCGGCGGCGACCTGTGCGTCCAGGCCTGCGCCGACGACCCGCAGGTCGCCGTGCACGCCATCCGCCAGCTCGCCCGCATCGGCTTCGGCAAGGTCGTCGTCCGCTGGTCGCAGCTCGGCTTCGGCAAGACCTCCTCGACCACGCCCGAGGAGCAGACCCCGCGCAACATGATGGGCTTCAAGGACGGCACCCGGAACATCTCCGGCACCGACAAGCCCGCCCTGGACAAGCACGTGTGGGTCGGCGCGGGCGACGGCAGCGACTGGCTGACCGGCGGCTCCTACCTGGTCGCCCGGCGCATCCGGATGAACATCGAGATCTGGGACCGCACCCCCCTGCAGGAGCAGGAGGACATCTTCGGCCGCGACAAGGGCGAGGGTGCCCCCGTGGGCAAGTCCAAGGAGCGCGACGAGCCGTTCCTGAAGGCGATGAAGCCGGAGGCGCACGTCCGCCTCGCGCACCCCGACACCAACGACGGGGCGACCATCCTGCGTCGCGGCTACTCCTTCACGGACGGCACGGACGGCCTGGGCCGCCTCGACGCGGGCCTGTTCTTCCTGGCCTACCAGCGCGACGTCCGCAAGGGCTTCATCCCGATCCAGCGCCGGCTGGCGAAGGCGGACGTCCTGAACGAGTACATCCAGCACGTGGGTTCGGCGATCTTCGCCGTCCCGCCGGGCGTCCGCGACAAGGACGACTGGTGGGGCCGGTCCCTGTTCGCGTAGTCCCCGCCGGAGAGGAAAAGCCGTGTTCGGCAACTATCTGATCGGCCTGCGCGAGGGGCTGGAGGCCAGCCTGGTCGTCTGCATCCTCGTCGCGTACCTGGTCAAGACCGGCAACCGGGCCGCCCTGCGTCCGGTCTGGCTCGGCATCGGGATCGCCTGCGGGCTCTCGCTCACCTTCGGCGCGCTGCTGGAGTTCGGCACGCAGGAGCTGACCTTCGAGGCGCAGGAGCTGCTCGGCGGCAGCCTGTCGATCATCTCGGTGGGCCTGGTGACGTGGATGGTCTTCTGGATGAAGCGCACCGCGCGGCACCTGAAGGCCGAGCTGCACGGGAAGCTCGACTCGGCGCTCGCCATGGGAACCGGCGCGCTCGTCGCCACCGCCTTCCTGGCGGTGGGCCGAGAGGGCCTGGAGACGGCGCTGTTCGTGTGGGCGTCAGTGCGCGCGAGCGGCGAGGGCTCCTCGGCCCCGCTGATCGGCGTACTGCTGGGCATCGCGACCGCCATCGTCCTCGGCTGGCTGTTCTACCGGGGCGCACTGAAGATCAACCTGGCGAAGTTCTTCAAGTGGACCGGCGGAATGCTGGTGATCGTGGCCGCGGGCGTGCTCGCGTACGGGGTCCACGACCTCCAGGAGGCCGGCTTCCTCGGCGGCCTGAACGACAAGGCCTTCGACATCAGCTCGGTGATCGCGCCGGACAGCTGGTACGGGGTGCTGCTGAAGGGCGTCTTCAACTTCCAGCCGGACCCGACCGTCTACCAGCTGGTGGTGTGGTCGCTGTACCTGGCGGTCGTGCTGACCCTGTTCCTCCTCCCGGCCCGGCTGCGCACTCCGGCGCAGGCTCCGGCTCCGGCGGCGTCGGCGAGCGGTCCCGCCAAGGACTGACCGGTCCCACGGATACGGCCCGGCCGCCTTCCCCCCGGGGGGAGGCGGCCGGGCGCGGTGGCGGCTCCGAGAACCAGGGTCCCGCTCAGCCGCGTCCGATGTACGGCATCGCGGTGGCCATCACCGTCGCGAACTGGACGTTGGCCTCCAGCGGGAGCTCCGCCATGTGCAGCACGGTGCGGGCCACGTCGGCGGCGTCCATCACCGGCTCCACCGCCAGCTGCCCGTTCGCCTGGAGGATGCCGGTCTGCATGCGCTCGGTCATCTCGGTGGCCGCGTTGCCGATGTCGATCTGGCCGCAGGCGATCCGGTACCGGCGCCCGTCGAGCGACAGGGACTTCGTCAGGCCGGTCATGGCGTGCTTGGTCGCCGTGTAGGCGACGGAGTTCGGGCGCGGGACGTGTGCGGAGATGGAGCCGTTGTTGATGATCCGGCCGCCCTGCGGGTCCTGCTCCTTCATCACGCGGAACGCCGCCTGGGCGCAGAGGAAGGAACCGGTCAGGTTGACGTCGACGACCTGGCGCCAGGCCTCGTAGCCGATGTCCTCCAGCGGGACCCCGGCGGGGCCGAAGGTGCCGGCGTTGTTGAAGAGCAGGTCGAGCCGCCCGTACCGGTCGCGTACCGTCCCGAACAGCGCGGCGACATCCAGGGGGTCGCTGACGTCGGCCGGTACGGGCAGCACGTCCGCGCCCGCTCCGGCCGCGGCGGCCGTCTCCTCCAGGGGCCCGGGCCGCCGCCCGGCCACGGCCACCGACCAGCCGGCGCCGGCCAGGGCCAGGGCCACGGACCGGCCGATCCCGGATCCGGCTCCGGTCACTACAGCGATCTTCTTCGCGGGTGCGCTCATGGGGCCGCAGAGTACGTCACAGCGGACAAGCGGCCCGGGACGTTCCGGCAGCTGAGAGCATGGGTCGGTCGGGGGTGCATAAAACAGATCAAAAGACTGGAGTTCCGCATGTCGGAGAGCTGCCCCTCCACGGCCCCGTCACCCGGGCCGTCGCCCCACGCGTCGCCCGGTCCTCCGCCCAGCCCTTCGCCCGGTCCTCCGCCCGTTCCGGCACCCCGTCCGGCCACCGAAACACCGCACGGCCCGTCCCCCGAGCCCTCGCGCGCCGCGGCGTCCGGGGAGGCCCCCGGCACCACCCCCCTGACGGCCGCGCGCCGCACCGGCCTGCTGGTCACCTTCATCCTGGGCGGCCTCACCGCCCTCCCCCCGCTGTCCATGGACATGTACCTCCCGGCCCTGCCCGAGGTCACCGCCGCCCTGCACAGCCCCGCCGCGACCGTCCAGCTCACCCTCACCTCCTGCCTCGCCGGCATGGCCCTCGGACAGCTGGTCATCGGCCCGATGAGCGACAAATGGGGCCGCCGCCGGCCGCTGCTGACCGGCATGGCCGTCTACGTCCTCGCCACGGCCATCTGCGCCCTCGCCCCGAGCGCCGAACTGCTCATCGCCTTCCGGCTGCTCCAGGGCCTGGCCGGCGCGGCCGCCATCGTGATCGCCCGGGCCGTCGTGCGCGACCTCTACGAGGGCGTCGAGATGGCCCGCTTCTTCTCCACCCTGATGCTGATATCCGGCACCGCCCCGATCATCGCCCCGCTGATCGGCGGCCAGGTGCTCCGCTTCGCCGACTGGCGCGGGGTCTTCGTCGTCCTCACCGCCGTCGGCCTCGCGCTCACCCTCGTCGTGTGGCGCAGCCTCGGCGAGACGCTGCCGCCCGAGCGGCGCCACACCGGCGGGGTGGGCGCCGCGCTGCGGACCATGCGGGGGCTGCTCGGCGACCGGGTCTTCGCCGGCTACACCCTGGCGGGCGGTTTCGCCTTCGCGGTGCTCTTCTCCTACATATCCGCCTCGCCCTTCGTCGTGCAGGAGATCTACGGGGCCTCCCCGCAGGCCTTCAGCCTGCTGTTCGGCCTGAACTCCGTCGGGCTGATCGTCGTCGGCCAGATCAACGGCAAGCTGCTGGTGGGCCGGGTCAGCCTCGACAAGGCCCTGGCCACCGGGCTCGCCGTCATCACCGGCGCCTCCGTCGCCCTGCTGCTCATGTCCACCGGGGTGTTCGGGAAGGCCGGGCTGCCGCCCGTCGCCGCCGCGCTGTTCGTGCTGATGTCGGCGATGGGCCTGGTCCTGCCGAACACCAACGCGCAGGCCCTCATGCGCACCCCGCACGCCGCCGGATCGGCGGCCGCGCTGCTGGGCACCTCCTCCTTCCTGGTCGGCGCGGTCGCCTCGCCGCTGGTCGGGATCGCGGGCGAGGACACGGCGGTGCCGATGGCGCTCGTACAGGTCGCCTGCTCGCTGCTGGCGGTGGCCTGCTTCCTCGGGATGTGCCGGCCCTGGCGGACGCGGGAGCCCATGGCCGTGCCCGCTGGTGCGCCGGGCGCACCGGCGGCACCCGGGGCGGGTGCCGGGGCGCCGTAAACTTCCCGGGTGAACGCCGCACCCGCCCCCACCAACGCCGAAACCCTCCGCAGCGCGCTCGCCGGGCTGCTCGACGGGCTCCCGCCGAAGCAGGCCTCGGCCGCCGTCGAGCGCCTGATCGCCAACTACCGGGGGGCCACCCCCACCGACGCCCCCGTCCTGCGCGACCGCTCCGACGTGGCGGCGTACGCGGCGTACCGGATGCCGGCCACCTTCGAAGCCGTACGGTCCGCCCTGGACGGGCTGGCCGAGGCGGCGCCGGACTGGACGCCGGGCTCGCACGTGGACGTGGGCGGCGGCACGGGCGCCGCGACCTGGGCGGTCGACGCCACCTGGGACGGACCGCGCGCGACGACGGTGCTGGACTGGGCGGAGCCGGCGCTGGCACTCGGCAAGGAGCTGGCGGGCCGCTCCGCGTCCGGGGTGCTGCGCGCGGCGGAGTGGCGCCGGGCCGTCATCGGGAGCGGGATCAGCCTGCCGGACGCCGACCTGGTGACCGTGTCGTACGTACTGGGCGAACTGACCGGGGAGGCCCGCACGGCGGTCGTCGCCGAGGCGGCCCGCGCCGGACAGGCCGTGGTGTTCGTCGAGCCGGGCACGCCCCAGGGGTACCTGCGCATCCGCGAGGCCCGCGAGCAGCTGGTCGCGGCCGGGATGACGCTGGCGGCGCCGTGCCCGCACGACGGGGCCTGCCCCATCGGGGTCGGGCAGGACTGGTGCCACTTCTCGGCGCGGGTCAGCCGCTCCTCCCTGCACCGGAAGGTCAAGGGCGGGTCCCTGCCGTACGAGGACGAGAAGTTCAGCTACGTCGCCGCGACACGGTTCCCGGTGGCGCCGGTCCCCTCCCGGATCACGCGCAGGCCGCAGATCCGGAAGGGGCTGGTCCTGCTGGACCTGTGCGGTCCCGAGGAGGCGGGGCTGTCCCGGGCCACCGTCACCAAGCGCCACGGCGGCCTCTACAAGGCGGCCCGGGACGCCGAGTGGGGCGACGCCTGGCCGCCCGCCTCCGCCGAAGGTGACGGCGACGGCGAGTAGCCGCTAGGGCCGCAGCTCCTGGGTGCAGCACTTCACGCTGCCGCCGCCCTTGAGCAGCTCGCCCAGGTCCATCGGGACCGGCTCGAACCCCCGGTCGCGCAGCGGGGCCAGCAGCCCGGTCGCGCCCTGCGGGAGCAGTACGTGCCGCCCGTCGGAGACCGAGTTCAGGCCGAAGGCCGCCGCGTCCTCGTCCTCCACGACCAGGGCGTCCGGGAACAGCCTGCGCAGCACGGCCCGGCTGCCCGGGGAGAAGGCCGGCGGGTGGTACATGATCTCGTCGCCGTCGAGGACGCAGAGGGCCGTGTCCAGGTGGTAGTAGCGCGGGTCCACCAGGTCGAGGCCGATGACGGGGCGGCCGAAGAACTCCTGGGCCTCGTCGTGCGAGAGCGGGCTGGAGCGGAAGCCCCGGCCGGCCAGGATGTAGGTGGCGGTGACGGCGAAGTCCCCCTCGCCCTCGTTGACGTGCGAGGGCTCGTGGACGTCCTCGTAGCCGTGCGCGCGGAACCAGTCGAGGTGGATCTCCGCCTCGGCGGCGCGTTCCGGATAGGCGAAGCGGGCGCCGAGCACCCGGCCGTCGACGACGAGGGCGCCGTTCGCGGCGAAGACCATGTCGGGCAGGCCGGGATCGGGGACGAGGGTCTCGACGGTGTGCCCGAGGGAGAGGTAGCGGTCCCTCAGGTCTTCCCACTGGGCGAGTGCGAGAGGCAGGTCCACCGGTTTCGTGGGGTCCATCCACGGGTTGATGGAGTACGTGACCTTGAAGTGTGCGGGTGGGCACATCAGGTAGCGCCGGGGTGTGGCGTCTCTGCGCAAAGAAGGCTCCTCACGACTACGACTACGGACTCACGGTGCTGTGCGTGTGTCGAGAGAATCGTCTCTCCTCGGGGGTGACCGCGCAGTGAACTGATCGGGTGAATTACCACAACGGCCGGAAGACGAGACGTCTCGGACCGGCTTGATACGTTGGGGCGGTGACCAGAACCCCCGATGCCACCCGGCGCAGCGACCGCTCCCGGCGCGCCATCCTCGACGCCTCCCTCGTGCTGGTCGGCGAGGTCGGCTACAACAAGCTGACGATCGAGGCCATCGCTGCCCGTGCGGGAGTCGGCAAGCAGACGATCTACCGCTGGTGGTCCTCGAAGGCCGAAGTGCTGCTGGACGCCTCGCTGGCGCTGGCCGGGGAGGCCGGCGCGGAGGGCGGCTGGACCGGCTTCCCGGACACCGGGGACCTCGCGGCGGACCTGAAGGCCGTACTGCGGGCCACGGTGGACGAGTTCGCCGACGCCCTGTACGAGGCACCCGCGCGCGCCCTGACCGCGGCCGGCGCGACCGACCCGGAGCTGGGGGCCCGGTTCACGGAACGGCTGCTGGAGCCGCAGCTCGCGCTGTACGAGGCCCGGTTGCGGGCGGCCCGGGAGGCGGGGCAGCTCCCGGCGGACACCGATCTGCGGCTGACGGTGGAGATGCTGCTGGGGCCGCTGACGTACCGGTGGCTGATGCGGACCGCGCCGCTGACGCACGGGTTCGCGGACGCGCTGGTGGACGGGGTGCTGGCCGGCGTGGGATACGTCACCGCCGGGCGGCCGCAGAGCCGGTGACACCGGCATGGCCGAGAACCATATGGCCCGATTGTGTGCTTATGTGGGGATCTCGATCGGGGAGTCCGTTCGGGGGGTGCGGTCACCCGGCGCTCCCGATGGTGGGACCATGGAATGGTCTGCCGGGGCAACGGTGAGGTGAGGGGATAGATGGGGTCTGAGTCCGGCCGCGTCAAACGCGGCGAGCAGAGCAGGATTTCCCAGTGGCTGCGCCGCCGCTCGAAACCCGCCCCCGAGGACCCCGGCAAGGAGCGCGAAGCCCTCCTGCTCGCCGTCGCCGCCGCCGGACTCCCCCTCGCCCCCGCCGCCCATCCCTCGGGGTACCGGTGTTCGTGCGACCGCATCGGCTGTCCCACGCCCGCCCGGCACCCCGTCTCCTTCGCCTGGCAGACCCAGTCGACCACCGACCGCGCGCAGGTCGAGCGTTGGGCCCGCAACCAGCCCCAGGCCAACTTCATCACCGCCACCGGCATGGTGCACGACGTCCTGGACGTCCCCCTGGAGGCCGGCCGCAGCGCGCTGGAACGCCTGCTGGCCGCCGGCATCGAGGTCGGCCCCGTCGCCGAGTCCGGCGGCACCGGCGACCAGGCCCGGATGCTCTTCTTCACGGCGACCCGCGGCACGCCGGAGGACGAGGACGAATGGTGGCCCTGCGAACTGGACTGCCACCCCGAGACGATGGACGAACACCCCGGCCTGCGCTGGCACTGCCGCGGCAGCTACGTCCTGCTCCCCCCGGCGGCCCTCCCGGGCGACCACTCGGTGACCTGGCTGCGCGACGTCCGCCACCCGCTCCCGGACCCGCTGACCCTCCTGGAAACCCTGACGGACGCCTGCGCCCAGTACGCGGGCGCGCTGGACCAGACCCCGGCCGCCGCGGCCTGGCCCCCGGGCCGCTAGGTCCTGTCCGTTCGCCGGCCTTCCTGACGCACCGCTCGCGCGGCGCGTCAGGAAGGTCAGTGGATCTGGGTGACGACCACGTCGAGGGACCAGGCCTTCGCCGGCTTCGCCGGGGCCTCCGCCTCCACCGCGTAGCCCAGGTCCCGCAGGGCCGTCACCAGCTCCGCCGGGGACGCCGGGACGGCCCCGGCGAGCAGCAGGTCGCGTACCAGTCGGCCCTTGGTGGCCTTGTTGAAGTGGCTCACCACCGACCGCTTCTCCACCCCGTCCACCACCTGCGAGTGCAGCACCCGCACCGTGGCGGTCCGGCCCGCCGTCCCGCCCTTCGGCTTCCACGCGGACGCGTACGCCGACGAGCGCAGGTCCAGCACCAGCCCGTCCCCCGCCGCCTGCGGCATCACCTCGGCCATCGGCGTGCGCCAGTACGCGCCCAGCGCGCCCAGCGCCGGCAGCTTGACCCCCATCGAGCAGCGGTAGGAGGGGATGCGGTCCGTCACCCGCACCGCGCCCCACAGCCCGGAGAACACGAGCAGCGTCCGCTCGGCCAGCTCCCGCGCGGGCGCCGGCAGCCCCGCCAGGTCCAGGGCGTCGTAGAGCACACCGGTGTAGATCTCCCCGGCCGGGCGGGCCGGTGCCGAGCGCAGGGCGGCGTTCTTCGCGACCTCACCGCGCAGGCCCTCGCTGAGCCCGAGCACCTCGCGCGCCTTCAGCTCGTCCCCCGCGCACAGCTCGACGAGCTCCTCCAGCACGGCCGCCCGCGCGGGGGCCAGGCCCGGCAGCGACAGGGACGCGGGGGCGAGCGGTGCGCCGGAGCCGCCGGCGGCCTTTCCCTCGGAGGGCGGCAGCAGCACGAGCACGGTGGTTCTCCTTCAGACGAGCGGCGCAGGGGATGCGGCCCCCGAGCCAGGGTAGACGGCCCGCCGCGGCCCGGTCACGGGCGACCGGCCACGGCCGCGCCCCCGGCCGGTGGGGGCCGGGGGGCGGACCGCGGCCGGTTTCACGCCGTCGCACGGAACCCCTTCCCCGCCGCGTTCCGCCGCGCGGCGCCTTCCGCGGCCCGCGCGGAACCGCCGGACTCGGCCTACGCTCGGTCCATGCCACGCCGCCACATGCACATGGCCGGAGCCGACGGGGCGGTCCTGCGCGCCGCACTGGGTGACCTGCGGAAACGACTGGGCGTGCCCGGGACCTTCCCGGCCGAGGTGCTCGCCGAGGCCGAGCGGGCGGCGGCCGCTCCCCGGCTGCCGTCCGAGGACATGACCGGCCTCCCCTTCTTCACGATCGACCCGCCGACGTCCGTGGACCTCGACCAGGCCATGCACCTGGCGAAACGGTCCTCCGGCGGCTACCGCGTGCACTACGCCATCGCCGACGCCGCCGCCTTCGTCGGCCCGGGCGGAGCCCTCGACGCCGAGGCCCACCGCCGGGTGACCACCCTCTACTTCCCGGACGGGAAGGTGCCCCTGCACCCGGCCGTGCTCTCCGAGGACGCGGCGAGCCTGCTGCCCGACCGGACCCGCCCGGCCCTGGTGTGGCGCCTCGACCTGGACTCCGACGGCCGGGTCGAGACCACCGACGTCCACCGGGCGCTGGTGCGCAGCCGGGCCAAACTCGACTACGACGGCGTGCAGAAGGCCATCGACACCGGCACCGCCGAACCCTCCCTGGCGCTGCTGAAGGACATCGGCACCCTGCGCGAGGCCCTGGAGGCCGAGCGCGGCGGCATCTCCCTGAACGTCCCCGAGCAGGAGGTCGTCGAGCGCGACGGCTCGTACAGCCTGGCCTACCGGGCCCCGCTCCCGGCCGACGGCTGGAACGCCCAGGTCTCGCTCATGACCGGCATGGCGGCCGCCGAGCTGATGCTCGCCTCCGGCACCGGCATCCTGCGCACCCTCCCCGCCGCCCCGGACGGTGCGGTCGGCCGGCTGCGCCGGGCGGCGAAGGCCCTGCGGATCGACTGGCCGCACCACGTGCCGTACGCGGCGCTGGTCCGCTCCCTCGACCCGCGCGTCCCGGCGCACGCCGCGTTCCTCCAGGAGTGCACGGCCCTGCTCCGGGGCGCCGGCTACACGGTCTTCACCGGCGGCCGGATCCCGGACCCCGCCCTGCACGCGGCGGTCGCCGCCCCGTACGCGCACTGCACCGCCCCGCTGCGCCGGCTCGCCGACCGCTACGCCGGCGAGCTGTGCGTGGCGGCGGCGGCGGGGGCGGAGCCGCCGGCGTGGGCGGTCGAGGCGCTGGAGGCGCTGCCGCACGAGATGGCGGAGGGCACGCGGCTGGCCAACTCGGTCGAGCGGGAGTGCGTGGACCTGGTGGAGGCGGCGCTGCTCAAGGACCGCGTCGGGGAGACCTTCGAGGCGACGGTCATCGACGTCAAGGAGCAGGAGCCGAAGGTCGGGACCGTCCACCTGGAGGAACCGGCCGTGGTGGGACGGGTCGAGTCGGCGTCGGCGCGGCTGCCGCTCGGGGAGCGGATCCGGGTCCGGCTGACCCAGGCCGACCCGGGCGCCGCGAAGATCCTCTTCGCGCCGGCGTAGCGCCTCCGGGCGGGCCTCCCGTACGGCCCGGCGCCGCGGGGGTATGGCCCTCGGGGGGCGGCTCTGCCATCATCTGCGCACCCCGCGGCGCCACCGGCCGCGCGAGCGCCCCGGGAGGCCCGGAGTTGGGTGCCGCCGAACGGCCCGCCGGGCCCCTCCCCGCCGGAGCCCCGGCCCCGGCCCCGCAGGCGCGCCGGCCCGCCGCCGTGCTGCGTCCGCACATCGTGAACTACACCGGCTTCGACACCCGTTTCACCGCGCCCCGGCGGCGCCTGGAGCTGCCCACCGGCTTCGTCACCCTGGTCTTCACCTTCGACGAGGGCCTGTGGGTGACCCGCGGCGCCGAACTCGCCACCGCCCGGCTGCGGCCCGCCGCCGCCTCCCGCGCCCTGATCGGCGGCCCCCGCACCGGCCCCGTCATCGGGGTGCACGCGGGCGCCGTGCACGGGCTGGAGGTGAACATGAGCCCGCTCGGCGCGTACCGGCTCTTCGGGGTGCCGATGGTGCACTTCGGGCAGGGCCCGGTGGACCTCGCCGAGGTGTCCGGGCCCGGCGGACGCCGGCTGGCCGAGCGGCTCCGGGCCGCGGACGGCTGGGCCGCCCGCTTCGACCTGCTCGACTCCGTCTTCGCCGCCCGCCTGGACCGGGGCCCCGCCGCCGCCCCCGAGGTCCGCGGCGCGCTCGCCCGGCTGTGGGCGGACACCGGCCCGGGAGCGCCGGCCCGCGCGGGGGCGGAGGCCGGCTGGAGCGCTCGCCGGCTGCGGGCCCGGTTCCGGGAGGAGGTGGGGCTGCCGCCCAAGGCGGTGGCCCGGCTGTTCCGGCTCCAGCACGCGCTGCGCCGGCTCGCGGCCGGGACGCCCCCGGCCGAGGTGGCGGCCGCCTGCGGCTACCACGACCAGGCGCACATGGGTCGGGAGGTGAAGGCCATGACGGGTCTGCCGCCCGCCCGGTTCGCGCTGCTGCGCGGCGGCCTGCCGCCGGGTTCCGCGCTGGACCGGGTGCCGGGCCGCATCACGAGCGTGCTGCTCCCGCCGCCGGACTGAGGCCGGGCGGGGCCGTTTTGTACAAGACGGGACCGGGCCCGGGCCGCCACGCTCGGCGTACGACTCCTCCTCCCCCCGGAGAGTCCCCACGCAGTGCGGCAGCCCGTCACGGGGGTGCGGGCTGCCGCAGTGCGGTCACCAGCGCGCGGGGGTCGTCGGCGTGGAAGCGGATCGTACGGGCGCCGGCCCGGGCGCCGAGCGGCCGGCGGAAGTCCAGCGGGCGGTTCAGCTCCAGGGTGACGGTCGTCTGGCCGCCCACGATCAGGTCGAGCACCCCGTCCCCCGACCCGTCCTCGGAGAGGGTGACGAGCCGCCCCTCGGGACAGCGGCGCTCCACCCGGGCCGAGGCCACCGCGTCCGGCGGGACGGTGAGGTCGAACAGGGCCCCGTAGCGGATCCGCAGCGTCCCGTCGGCCCGCAGCACGTGCGGACGGGTCACGCAGGCCGCGTGCAGGGCGAGGAGCAGCAGCACCCCGTAGACGTCGAGGACCAGCACCACGCGGTGCACGGCGGGCCAGGGGATGAGCACGGCCAGCCCGACGGTCTCGATCACCGACACGAAGAGGAACCCGTACATCATGGCCGTCTGCGGTCCCGTGTACGCGGCGGCGAGGTCGCCGGGGCCCACGCCGTGCCTGCGGCGCACGACCCACCGCCCGAGCGAGGCGGCGGCCCGCAGCTCGTGCAGCAGCAGCCGCAGCACCGCCTCGGGCACGACGGCCCGTACGGCCCGCTTCCAGGAGCCGGTGCGCCGCCGCAGCGAGCACAGCACCCAGGCCTCCAGCAGCAGGACCGCGAGGACCAGCCCCTCGGCGGCGGCCGTGGCCCACCCGGGCGGGCGCACCCCGGCCGCGAGGCACAGTACGAGGGCCAGTTCGCCGGGTATGACGACGCAGGCCGCGACCCGCGCGGCGCGTACGGCGCTCATGCCCGCCCCCTGCCCACGAAGGCCTCCATCACCAGGCGTACCACCTCGGCCTGCGCGGGGGCGTACTCGGCGAGCAGCGCCTCCTCGAACCCCGCGACGACCGGCCCGTCGGACGGGATCGCGTCGAAGAGCGCGTCCGGGACGGCGGCCACCATGGCCTCGGCGAGCGGCCCGATCCGGGGGTCGTCGACGGGGGCGTCGGCCAGTTCGTCCAGCCGCTCGTACAGCGCGAGCACGGCGGGGTCGGCGGCCAGCGGCCCGAGCAGGGCGTAGACCTCCTCCCCCACGCCGCCGGTCGCGTCGAGCAGGGTCAGGTGCTCGCGGTCCTTCGCGGCGGCCGGCGAGTCCGTCGCCGGGGCCTTGGCCAGCAGCGCGGCGAGCGCCGGCGAGAGGGGCTCGCCCTCGCCCGGCCCGGCGGCGAGCAGCACGGCCAGCCGGCGCCGGCGCTCGGCGAGCTCGGCCTCCTGCCGCGCGAGGTCGGCGTCCAGCTCGTGGAGTACCTCGGCCAGCTCGCGCCCCGCGTCACCGGCGAGGACGTCCCGCACCTCGTCGAGGCCCAGCCCGAGCTCGGTGAGCCGGCGCACCCGGGCCAGCAGCACGGCGTCGCGCACGGTGTAGGCCCGGTACCCGTTGGGTCGCCGCTCCGGCTCCGGGAGCAGCCCGACATGGTGGTAGTGCCGGATCGCCCGGGTGGTGAGCCCGACGAGCGCGGCGATCTCTCCGATCCGCATGCCCCTCAGTAGAAACCCTGCCGCTGCGTCAAGGTCAAGCCGCCACGGACAGCCGGTAGCATGGTCGGCACGACAGACGAGTCGGCCGGGCGGCCGCGTCGGGGTCCCCGGATCCCGCCGAGGAACGTCCGGGCTCCACAGGGCAGGGTGGTGGGTAACGCCCACCCGGGGTGACCCGCGGGACAGTGCCACAGAAAACAGACCGCCGGGGGCTTCGGCCGCCGGTAAGGGTGAAACGGTGGTGTAAGAGACCACCAGCGCCTGAGGTGACTCAGGCGGCTAGGTAAACCCCACCTGGAGCAAGGTCAAGAGGATCCGTCCCCGGACGGGTCTGCGCGAACGTTTGAGGGCTGCCCGCCCGATGTTCGCGGGTAGACCGCACGAGGCCGGCGGCAACGCCGGTCCTAGATGGATGGCCGTCTCCCCGGCGACCGCGAGGTCCCCGGGTGACAGAACCCGGCGTACAGGCCGACTCGTCTGTCGTTCCCACTCCGTTCGGGGTGGGACGACCTCCGACCTGGGCACCGCCTCCTGGATGACCTACGAGCTGATCGCGGATAATCCCGCCCAGGGATTCGTGAATGAGCAGTGGGTCGCCTTGTACCGCCACCTCGGCTTCGCGGCCTGCGCAGCCCTGGCCGTGGCTGCCCTACCTCGGCATCGGGTCATTGATCATCCGCTGTCGCTACTCGTCGCCGAACATGTCCGTGACCCTGTCGAACCAGAACGAAAGGTCACACATCCGGGAGCGGGTTGCGCACCTCCTGTACATCCCGGCGCAGAAAGCCCTCGTACAGCCCCGTCATGACACGCGCTGCCTGCCCCCGTGCCGGGATGCCCACCTCGTCGCCTGTCCAAGGCCTGGTGCGCATCATCCGGATGGCGAGCGCAGCCCGCTGCTGACCCAGTGCCCGCACCTCGGGGTCGTCGGCCTGCACCATGGCCCGCGCCCCTGCCCGAGCCCGCCCGGCGTGGGTGCGGTGAACCTGCGCGGGTGACAACACCAAGCAGGTCTTCCGGGGCGCGTACGGGGGATCCGTGAACAGACCGACGTGACCGGAATGCGTGATCATGAATACCTCACTCGGGTCCGGAACCCGGGCCGCCAAGGCCGGCCACCCCTGGGCCATCAGCCACGCCTCGTACGCCGGATACTGGTCCTCCGAGCCGAAGTGCCTCGCCGACAACTTCCAGAAGTCCTCTTCCGCCTCCACGGCCGCCATGCGCAGCGTCCGGTGGACCTCTGCATGCAGCTCCGCGGGGATGGCGATGCGGGCCACCCCACCCCTTTGGTCACGGGACCGCAGGCATACCATTCCGAACTCGGTGAAGATCTCCAGACGGTCGGACACGATCACGTCGTAAGCCGGACGCGGCTTCTTCCTCTTTGTCATGGCGCGTGCGTATCAGTCGCCGTCGAGCGAGGAGCGCCCATCCGGCCGATGTCACCCTTACGGAGGCTTCCCCTGGTGCCCACAGCACTCGCAGCCAGGAGCCCGTGTGAACCGCAGGAAGGCCGGCCTCCGACTCGGCTCGACCTCTACCTTGCAGGCAGGGACCGCGGTGGGAGATGGTCCCGGAGCTGGTTGTGGCGCCAGCGGTGGGCGAGCCGACCCCGTTCTGAGCATGCGGAAGCCGGAAGCCCCCTCCGGCCAACCCCGAAGAACCGGCGAACCCCGGCAGGGGCTGGGAAAGCCCGATGCGACTCGGAGCTCTCCACAGTGCCCCGCCGGGCGGGGGCCCGTGTGGTGTTACTTCACCGGGACGGTGTACGACTTGCCGACGAAGCCGTTCCTGAAGGTCACCGTCTTCGCGGCGACCTTGCCCTTGACCGTGATGGTGCCGGTGGCCTTCTCGCCCTTGGCCAGCTTGACGGTGTCGATCTGGTCTTCGGACGCCGCCAGTTCGATCTGCTTGCGCGTGCCGTCCTCGGCCGTCACCTCGAAGTAGAAGACGTTGACGTCGACTTCCTTGGCGGCGTTGTTGACGATGGTCACCCGCACGGAGGTGTAGTCACCGCTCTGGGCGAGGATGCTGGGCTTGAAGGGCGTGGGCGCGGCGGTGAGGACCACGTCGGCGTTCTTGTCGGCCGTCCCGGCCGGCGCCTCGGAGTTCCCGGGCGCGGGCTGCATCGGCGCCGCGTTGGGGGCCGAGGAGGCGCGGGGGGCGGAGGGCATCGTGATCCCGGTGTCCTTCTTGGTACCGCTCTTGGACGCTCCGGTGATCGCCGCGCCGCAGGCGAAGAGGACCAGCGACAGGAGGACGATGCCGCCGCAGCCGAAACCGATGATCTTGCCGGTGTTGCTCTTCTGCGGCGGCTGCGGCGGGGCCGGGTAGCCGTAGGGCGGGGGCGGCTGCTGACCGTAGGGCTGCTGACCGTAGGGCTGCTGGCCGTAAGGCTGCTGGGGCTGCTGCGGCTGCTGGCCGTAAGGCGGCTGCGGCTGCCCGCCGTAGGGCTGCTCCGGCTGCTGGCCGGGGTAGGGGGTGGTCATGGGGACTCCTCCGCTGGGTGGTTGCCGTCTGGCTCAGGGCCGGATGCCGAACACCTTCGGAAGGAGCGACACGAACTCGGAACATGAGCGGCGCCCAGCTTAAATAAGCTGTCAAGGCATGCCATGGGAAGTCCCAAAAATGAGACGGTCTCTTCCGAATCAGCCGCGCTGACAGAGAGAAGCCCCCTTGAGAAGCACCGCCCCCGGCGGGCGGGTCCGTCCCGCCCACCCCGGCGACCCGAAGAGGATCGGCCCCTACCGGATCATCGGGCGCCTCGGCACCGGCGGCATGGGCACCGTACACGCCGCCCTCGACCCCCGGGGAACGCGCGTCGCGGTCAAGGCCGTTCACCCGGCGCAGGCCCAGGACCCCGAGTTCCGGGCCCGGTTCCGCCGCGAAGTCGCCCTGTCCGCCCGCGTCCAGGGGCCCTGTCTGGTGCCCGTCCTGGCGGCCGACACGGAGGCCGAACGCCCCTGGCTGGCGGCGGAGTACGTACCCGGCCCGACCCTGGACCGGCACCTCGCCGCCCACGGCCCGCTCACCGGCGGCAGCCTGTACGCCTTCGCCGCCGGAACCGCCCAGGCGCTCTCGGCGATCCACCGCGCGGGCGTGGTCCACCGGGACGTGAAACCGCAGAACGTCATCCTGAGCCCGGCCGGCCCGCGGATGCTGGACTTCGGCATCGCCCACGCCGCCGACGGCACGTCCGTCACCCGCACCGGCGTCATGACCGGCACACCGGGCTGGATCAGCCCCGAGCACTACCGCTCCGGCACGACCGGCCCGGCCGGGGACCTCTTCGCCTGGGGCGCCCTCGTGGCCCACGCGGCCACCGGCCGCCTCCCCTTCGGCAGCGGAGCCCCCGACGTGGTCGCGTTCCGCGTCATGTCCGGGGACCCCGACCTCGGCGGCCTGCCCGCCGCGCTCCGCGAGGTGGTGGAGGAGGCCCTCGCGAAGGCCCCCGAGGACCGGCCGACGGCCGACCGGGCCGCCGCCCGCTGCGCCGCCCTGCTCGCCGCGGAGGCCACCCAGCTCCTCGCCGCCGGCGTCGCGCCGACCCTGGCCGGCGACCCGATCGCCGCCCAGTGGCACCTGCCCGCCGTCGACGACCCCGCCTGGCCCGCCCCGGCCGTCCCCGGCCGGGGACGCCTGCTGCTCGCCGTAACCGTGGGCGCGGCCGTCCTGGGCGGCGCCGTCGGCGGCCTCCTCGCGTTGCCCGCCGCGCGTCAGGAGCGGGCGGCCACGACCCCGGCCGTCGCCTCCCCCGGGAACGCGGCCCGCACCACCGGGACCCCGGCCGCACCCGGCCCCTCCGCCGACGCCAAGGGCGCGGCGGCGGACGGCGGGCCGACCCTCGCGACCTGGCGGCAGGCCCGCGCGGCGCTGACGCCCGCCGAGCACGACGCACACCCGTCCATCGGTACGGGGGCCTGGCTCGACCCCGGCGACCATCCCGACCAGGAGTTCTCCCTGACCTTCCACCAGCCCCGGGGCGAGGTGTACGTGACCTCCGGCGGCCCGGCGCTCGACGGCGGTTCGCTCCGCGAGGTCGCCAGGGCCGCGTGCCTGGGCCTGCGCCACCTCCGCAGCGCCTACCCGGACCTCCCGTACGGCACCTTCGTGATCGTCGACACCGGGCGCGCGGGAGGCCCCGGCATCGTCTGGTCGGACGACTTCCGTACGAACACCACCTGTTCGGCCTCCCTCACCGACCGGGGCGCCGGCGCGGACACCGGCGGGGGCACCGACCGCGCCACCGGCCGACCTGCGGGTCAGGCAGCCGACTGGTACCCGGCCGCGGGAGGGCTGGCCGTCGCGAAGATCCCGTCCGGCGACGCGGACGAGATCCGCGTGGCCGACCGGACCGCCACCTCGATCATCAACGAGTGGAACGCCGGCCCCGCCGCCGGCGGCCGGCTCGGCCACGAGAACCTGGCCGTCGGCTTCGACCCGGCCGGCCGGGTCATGTACGTCTGGGCCGTCAAGCCCCTGTGGGACCGGACCACCCGCGAGGACTGGGCGCTCAAGGCCGCGCGGCGGGCCTGCGCGGACCTCACCTCCGAATCCGCGAGGTCGGCGGGCTGGCCCTACGCCAGGTACGCGGTCTTCGCCGAAGACGCCTCCGGCGGCGGCGAGTTCCTGCGCTGGGGCACCGCCGGCAGCTGCGGGAGCTGACGGCGCGAAGGCCCCCGTGGTCGGGCGGGGGCCTTCGCGTACTCGCGGCGGGGCCGTCAGCGCAGGTGCGAGGTGTCGTTCAGGAGCCGGACCGAGGCGTTGCCGTCGGCGTAGTAGGCCACCGCCGACAGGGAGGCCGCGGAGAGCTCCATCCGGAACAGGGACTCCGGCGGGGCGCCCAGCGCGAGCCGGACCAGTGTCTTGACCGGCGTCACGTGCGTGACCAGCAGCACCGTGCGGCCCGCGTGCGCGGCCAGCAGCCGGTCGCGCGTCGCCGACACCCGGCGGGTGACGGCGGTGAAGCTCTCGCCGCCGCCCGTGGGGGCCGCCCTCGGGGAGTCCAGCCACGCCTGGAGGTCGTCCGGGAAACGCTCCCGCACCTCGGCGAAGGTCAGGCCCTCCCAGGCACCGAAGTCCGTCTCGCGCAGGCCCTCTTCGACCGTCACGGGCAGCCCGAGCCGGTCGGCCACGGCCTGCGCGGTCTCCCGGCAGCGGCGCAGCGGGGAGCTGACGACGGCCTGTACGGTGCCCCGCGCGGCCAGCGCCTCGGCGACCGCGGCGGCCTGGCGGCGGCCGGCCGGGGACAGCTCCGGGTCGGTGCCGCCGCTGCCGGAGAAGCGCTTCTGCGGGGTCAGGGCGGTCTCGCCGTGACGCAGCAGCACGAAGGTGGCGGGGGTCCCCATGTCGGGCCCGCCCCATCCGGCCCCGGAGGCGGCCGGAGCCCCGCCCACGGCGGTCGCGGCCTCCGCGGGCGCGCCGGCCGGGGCCGGGACGCGGGCGGGGGACGCGGCCGTGGCGTCGGCCCCGGCATCCGCGAAGAGCGTGTCCGCGCCGGACGCGGCCGCGCTGCGTGCGGCCCGCACGTCGGCGCCGGCCGCACGGGTTCCCGTACCGCCGCCGGAGGCGAGGGCGGCACGGACCGCCGCCGCGCCCTTCGCCGCGTCACCGGGGGGACCGGAGGGGACCAGGTCGGCCGTGGAGGCCGACGGCTCCCACTGCTTGCCGCGCTTGCCCGCGTCCATCGCCTCGTTGGCGAGCCGGTCCGCGTGCTTGTTCCTCTCGCGCGGGATCCACTCGTACGTGACCTGCGCGCGCGGGAGGATCTTCGCCGCCTCGGCCGCGAGCGGCTTCATGTCGGGGTGCTTGATCTTCCAGCGGCCCGACATCTGCTCCACGACGAGCTTGGAGTCCATCCGGACCCGGACCACCGCGTCCGGGTCCAGCTCGGCCGCCGCCTTCAGACCCGCGATCAGGCCCTTGTACTCGGCGACGTTGTTCGTCGCGACGCCGATGAACTCGGCGCGCTCGGCCAGGGTCTCACCGGTGGCCGGGTCGAGGACGACCGCCCCGTAGCCGGCGGGACCCGGGTTGCCCCGGGAGCCGCCGTCCGCCTCCACGACGAAACGCGGCATCAGATGCCCGAGTCCGCCGCACGGACCAGGATGCGGCCGCAGTTCTCGTGGCGGACGACCTGGTCGCGGGCCGCGGCCTTGATCTCGTTGATCTCGGCCATGTCGAGCTCCAGCCGGCAGCCCTCGCAGCGGCGCTGGTACAGGCGTGCGGCGCCGACCCCGCCCTGCTTGACGCGGATCCGCTCGTACAGCGCCATCAGGTCGGACGGCATGGAGGCGACGATGACCTCGCGGTCCTTGGTGACCTTCGCCGCCTCGGCGTCGAGCTCGCCGGTGGCGGCGTCGCGGCGCGCGGTGGCGTCCGTCAGCTTGGCCTCCAGCGCGGAGACGCGCTCGGTGATCTCGGTGACGCGCTCCTGCGCGCCCTCCAGCCGCTCCATGACCTCCAGGACGACGTCCTCCAGGTCGGCCTGGCGCTTGGCGAGCGAGGCGACCTCGCTCTGCAGGTTCGCCAGGTCCCGGGCCGAGATGCCCGCGCCGGAGTCGAGCCGCTGCTGGTCCCGGGCCGCGCGCTGGCGCACCTGGTCGACGTCCTGCTCGGCCTTGGTCTGCTCGCGGGCGGCGTCGCTGGCCTGCGTCTGGGCGGCGACGAGGAGGTCGCGCTGCTGGCTGAGGTCCTTGGTCAGGGAGTCGACCTCGGCGTGCTCGGGCAGCGACTTGCGCTTGTGGGCGAGCTGAGACAGCCGGACGTCCAGGGCCTGGACGTCGAGAAGTCGGATCTGGTCGGCGGGCTCGGCGTTCAGTTGGGGGCTCCAGAGGCACTAGAAGGGGGTGTGGCGGACGGCGCGTGCGCCGTCCAGGGGTCGGTGACCGTGCGCGAGACGTGGGTCCGCAGACCCCAGCCGTGGCGCTCGGAGATCGCGTCGAGCTGGGCGGCGGCCTGCTCGCACCAGGGCCACTCGGTGGCCCAGTGCGCGGCGTCGACGAGGGCGAGCGAGCTCTGCTCGCGGGCCTCGGACACCGGGTGGTGGCGCAGGTCGGCGGTGAGGAAGGCGTCCACGCCGGCGGCGCGGACCTGCGCGAAGAGGCTGTCGCCGGAGCCGCCGCTGACGGCGACCGTGCGGATCAGGGCGTCCGGGTCGCCGGCGGCGCGGATGCCCTGCGCGGTGCGCGGCAGCCGGGCGGCGGCGCGGGCGGCGAACTCGCGCAGGGTCTCGGGGTGGTCGAGCTCGCAGATCCGGCCCAGGCCCCGGCGTCCCGACGGGTCGGCGGGGTCGGGCACGAGGGGGCCGGTGACGCGCAGGTCGAGGGCGCCGGCGAGGGCGTCCGAGACCCCGGGGTCCGCGGTGTCGGCGTTGGTGTGGGCCACGTGCAGGGCGATGTCGTTCCTGATCAGGGTGTGCACGACACGGCCCTTGAAGGTGCTCGCGGCGACGGTGGTGGTGCCGCGCAGGTAGAGGGGGTGGTGGGTGACGACCAGGTCGGCGCCGAGCTTCACCGCCTCGTCGACGATCTCCTGTACGGGGTCCACGGCGAACAGCACCCGGGTGACCTCGGCATCGGGGTCGCCGCAGACGGTGCCGACGGCGTCCCACTCCTCGGCCCGCGAGGGGGGCCAGAGAGCGTCCAGCGCGGCGATGACTTCAGAGAGACGGGGCACGGGCCAAGGCTACCGTCCGTGGCGACCGGTGGTCCCCTGGCCGGGGCGGCAGCACAACCGCATCCCCCGCCACTGGTGAATCGGTGGTCGGCCACCCGTACGTGTGAAGCGGGCTGGGTCGTGTTGTTCGGCTGGAAGTGCGAAAACTAGCTTCCTCTCCGGAGGTGACGGCCCGGATGACTGTCTGTGCCACGGAGATCACGACGACCACCGCGCTCCCGGACCCCGAGGCCGGCGGGCCGGCCGAGGTCCCCGGCGCGCCGGAGGCTCCCGAGGCCCCGGCCCCGGCGGTCCCCGCCCCGCCGGCCCCGGCCCTGGCGGTCTCCGCCGACGGGGCGTACGCGGCCCGGCTGGCCGGCGAGGGCGAGGCGCGCTATCCGGAGCGCTGGACGCTGGGCGGCCCGGAGCCGTACGCGGTGCCGCTGCCGCTCGCGCAGCCCGAGGAGGCCGACAGCGAGGTGCTGGCGCTGGCCGACGGGCAGGTGCTGATCCACCGCCGGGTCGCCGACCGGCACGAGTTCTCCCTCCTCTACCCCTCGGGCGCCGCCTCCGGCCCCCGCACCGGGGAGTTCCGGCTCGGCGCGGTCGACGCCGAGGAGGGGCTGCGGGTCCGCCTGCTGCCGCCGTCCCCCGACGGGTGCGGGGCCTTCGCCCTGGCGGTGGGGGACGGGGAGAGCACCGTCTGGCAGGTGGCCGGGGGCTCCGGCGGGCCCGAGCGGGTCGCGGTGGTCCCGGGCCGCTGCTCGGGCGGGGTCTGGCTGGACCGTGCGGGCCGGCTCCTGGCCCTGGACCGCGAGGCCGAGGGCCGTACCAAGGCCGTCGCCGTGGACCTGGGGCGGGGCGGGGTGGTCAGCCCGCTGCTGCAGATCGCCGAGGACAGCGACGACCGGCTGCTGCTGGCGGCCCCGGACAGCGGGCTGCTGCTGATCCGCTCGGACGCCCCGGGCGAGCCGCGTCTCGGCTGGGGGGTGCTGGGCAGCGAGCGCCCGGTCCGCTTCCCGGAGTGCCTGCGGCTGGAGGACGCCCACCCCTTCGCGGTGCAGCCGGGCCAGGTCCTGATGCCGGAGACCTGCGGGGTGGCGCTCCGGGTGGGCGGAGACGGGCTGGCCCTGTGGCGTCCCGCCGACCGGTACGTCTTCCGGCTCGGCGCGCCGGAGGGCTGGCTCGGAAGCGGGCTGTGGACCCCGGAGGGGCGGCTGTGCCTGCCGTACGCCACCCCCGGCGTGCCGTGCGGTGTCGTGAGCATGAGCCAGCCCGCCGCCCCGCCGCCGCCCGTGCGCGTGGACCCGCCCCCGGCACCGGCCGCGCGGCCGGTGCCGCTCCAGCAGGCGCCGCTGGGCTGAGGGCCGTACGGGAGCGCGTACGAAGTCCCGTGATAGGGAGAGGGGATGAGCGACACCGAAGCCCCCGGCGCCCACAGGCCCTTCGACGCGGTCCTCTGCGACCTCGACAACGTCATCCGCTTCTACGACGCAAGCCTGCTGACCGAGCTGGAACGTACGGCCGGGCTCCACGTGGGCACCACGGCGAGGCTGGCGTTCTCCCCCGAGCTGGACGGGCCCCTGCTGCTGGGCCGGATCACCCGGGACCAGTGGGCGGAGGCGATAGCCGTCCGGCTCCGGGAGGACTTCTACGAGCCACGGGCGTGGGAGCTGGCCGAGGCGATGACCCGGTCCCCCTTCACGGCCGACGAGGCGGTGGTGTCCGTGCTGCGCGGGGCGCGGGCCGCCGGGCTCTCGCTGGTGCTGGTGACCAACGCCGCCCTGGACCTGGACGAGGACCTGGCGGCGATGGGGCTCACCGACCTCGCCGACCACGTCGTCAGCAGCGCCCGCGAGGGCGTGGCCAAGCCGGACCGGGAGATCTACGCGATCGCCGCCGCGCGGGCGGGCGCCGCCCCGGAGCGCTGCCTGTTCGTGGACGACCGGCCGGAGAACGTGGCGGCGGCCGTCGCGTTCGGGATGACCGGGCTGCACTACCGCGAGCCGGCCGATCTGCGCTCCGCGCTCGCCTTCCTGCCCTGAGGCAACGCGGCGGCGGCCCGGTGGTCCCCTCCCCGGGCCGCCGGCGGGGACGGCCTAGCCGTGCTTGAGGCCCAGGACCTCGGCCGCCGCGAAGGTCTCGTTCGCCGGGCGGGACTCGTAGTGCGGGGTGAGGAGCCCGTCGAGTTCCTCGTAGGAGAAGGCCTCCTTGGCGGTGTCGAACTTCGCGGCCACCCGGGGGCGTTCCATCACGACGACGATCCCGCCGTGCACGACGAAGAGCTGTCCGTTGGCCTTGGCGGAGGCCGGTGAGGCCAGGTAGCCGACCAGGGGGGAGACGTGCTCGGGTGCGAGGGCGTCGAGCCTGCCCTCCTCCGGGACCTGGAAGCCGGCGAAGACGTCCTCGGTCATCCGGGTGCGGGCGCGCGGGCAGATGGCGTTGGCCGTCACCCCGTACTTGGCCAGGGCCAGGGCGGTCGAGGTGGTCAGGCCCACGATGCCGCCCTTGGCGGCCGCGTAGTTGGGCTGGCCGGCCGAACCGCCGAGGAAGGCCTCCGAGGAGGTGTTGACGATCCGGCCGTACACCGGGCCGCCCGCGGCCTTGGAACGCTCCCGCCAGTGCGCGGCGGCGAAGTGGGTGGTGTTGAAGTGGCCCTTGAGGTGGACCCGGATCACCGAGTCCCACTCGTCCTCCGTCATCGAGAAGACCATCCGGTCGCGCAGGATGCCCGCGTTGTTGACCAGGACGTCGAGCTTGCCGAAGGAGGAGACGGCGAGGCCGACCAGTTCCCGGGCCTGCTCGAAGTCGGCCACGTCGCCCAGGTGCGCCACCGCCCGGCCGCCCGCCGCGCGGATCTCCTCGGCCACCTCCTCCGCCGGGGCGGCCGAGGCCTCGCCGGAGCCGTCGCGGCCGCTCTGCCCGAAGTCGTTGACGACGACGCTCGCGCCGAGCCGGGCGAGTTCGAGCGCCTCGGCCCGGCCGAGGCCGCGGCCGGCGCCGGTGACGATGGCGGAGAGCCCCTCAAGTGGGAGTGACATCCGTGGCGTTCCTCTCAGCGGTCGGTGAGTCGGTGAGTCGGTGAGCAGCGGTCTCAGAGTTCGATGCAGGTCCGCAGGGCCACGCCGGTGCGCATCTGGTCCAGGGCGTCGTTGATCTCGGCCAGGTTCACCCGGTGGGTGATCAGGTTCTCCAGGTCGATCCGGCCGGCCCGCCACAGCGCGATGGTGCGCTCGTAGGAGCGGAGCACGTCGCCGCCGCCGTACATCGACGGCAGGATCTTCTTCTCGTCGAAGAACAGGGAGAACATGTTGACCTTGAAGTCGTCGTCGAGGGCGCCCGCGCCGACCACGACGACGGAGCCGCCGCGCCGCGTCATCTCGTACGCCTTCTGCGCGGTGGCGGACTTGCCGACGACCTCGAAGACGTAGTCGAAGCCCTCGCCGGCGGTGATCCGGTTCTTGGCGTCGCCGAACTCCTCCGGGGAGACGGCCTCGGTGGCCCCGAACCGCAGGGCGGCCTCGCGCCGCGAGGCGACCGGGTCGACGGCGATGATCTGCGCCGCGCCCTGGACCTTGGCGCCCTGGATGACGGAGATGCCGACGCCGCCGCAGCCGATGACGGCGACCGAGGTGCCGGCCTCCACCTTCGCGGTGTTGACGGCCGCGCCGAGTCCGGTGGTGACGCCGCAGCCGATCAGGGCGGCGATGTCGAAGGGCAGGTCGTCGGGGATCGGGACCGCGCAGGCGGCCGGGACGACCATCTCCTCGGCGAAGGTGCCGGTGCCGGCGAAGCCGAAGACGTCACTGGCCGCCCGCTTGAAGTTGGGGGTGGCGACGTTCCCGAAGGCCTCCAGGCACAGGTGCCCCTGGCCGCGCTTGCAGGCGGGGCAGTGGCCGCACGGCGGCAGCCAGCAGACGAGGACGCGGTCGCCGATCTCGTGGGAGGTGACCCCGTCGCCGACGTCCGTGATCACGCCGGAGCCCTCGTGGCCGGGTATGAAGGGGGCGGGCTGCGGCAGTACGCCGCTCATCGCGGAGAGGTCGGAGTGGCACAGGCCGGTGGCCTTGACGCGGATCCTGACCTTGCCGGGGCCGAAGCCCACGGCCTCCATGTCGTCGACGACCTCCAGCTTGTCCTGGCCTATCTCGCTCTGCAGTGCTGCGCGCACGGTGCGGCTCCTTAGTGGGTGCTACGAGTGTTCGACGACGGTGTCGGCGAGGACCGGTGCGTCGTCCCGTTCGGCGGCGGTCACCGAGACGAGTACGCGGCCCTCCTCCCGCCACATCCGGATGCGCAGCGTCTCCCCCGGGAAGACGATCCCGGCGAAGCGCGTGCGGTAGGCGCGGACCCGGGACACGTCCCCGCCGAGGACGGTGTCGACGACGGCCTTGAGGGTCATCCCGTACGAGCACAGGCCGTGCAGGATCGGCTTGTCGAAGCCGGCCAGCTTGGCGAACTCCGGGTCGGCGTGGAGGGGGTTCCAGTCCCCGGAGAGCCGGTAGAGCAGCGCCTGCTCCTCACGGATGTGCCGTTCCTCGGTGCGGTCGGGGTCGCGCCCGGGCAGTTCCTCCCTGACGGAGGGGCCGCGCTCGCCGCCGAAGCCGCCTTCGCCGCGTACGAAGATCTGCGCGTCGCTGGTCCACAGCGGCCCGTCGGCGTCCGCGACCTCGGTGCGCAGCACGATCACCGCAGCCTTGCCCTTGTCGTAGAGGGCGGCGACCTTGGCGGAGGAGGTGGCGCTGCCCTTGACGGGGATGGGCCGGTGCAGCTCGATGGACTGGCCGCCGTGCAGGACGTTGGCGAGGTTGACCTCGATGCCGGGGGCGGCGAGGCCGCCGAGCATGGCCATGCCGGCTCCGGCGACGGTCGCGAAGCTGGGCAGGACGTGGAGCTTGGACTCCAGGGTGTAGCGCAGCTCGTCGGGGTCCGTCGCCAGGCCCTGCCCGTTCAGCGACGCGCCCGCTCCGAGGCCGAGGTGGTAGAGCTGGATGTCCTTGTGGTCCCAGCCGATGCTCCCCTGTCGGGGTTCGGCGGCGAGGGCCCTGGCGGCATCGATCGGCATGAGGATGCTGCTCCTTCGGTTCCTTGGAAGACCTCGGCACGGCCGTCCGCACCGTCGGCCGCACCGAGGTCGTATGCGGAGCCGGACGCCGGACACGTTCTAGAACGCGTTCTAGCATCGGCTGAAGGCATGTATAACGCACGCCCCAGCACTTGGGAAGACTCCTGACTTCACGTCAGATGACCTTTGGCCGAGGCGTGTTGCCCCCTCCCCGGGACGCGGCCCGTTACGCTTCGCCGGTGGACGAAATGCCCGTGACGCACCGGCCCGCGCGCTCGCTGCGCGTCCTGCTGGAGCCGCCGGACCCGGCCCTCGCGCTGCTGCTCGGCCTCCAGCCGGACATCGAGGTCGTGGACTCCCCCGTGGCCCGGCCCGAGGTGGCGCTGGTGGAGGACGTCGCGGCGGTGACCGCCCTGCTGGCCGAGGACCCCGAGTGCCGGGTCCTGGTCACCGCCCGCTCCGCCCACCCCGGCCTGCCGGAAGCCGCCCTCGCGGCGGGCGCGGCGGGACTGGTCCTGCGGGACGGCCCCGTCGAGGACCTCGCGGACTGCCTGCGCCGGGCTTCCATGGGCGAGACGGTCATCGACCCCGCGCTCGCACGCCCGTAGCGGCCCGGGCACGCGTACGGCCCCCCGCCGGTGACGGCGGAGGGCTCGGGGGTGTCCTGCGGGGGCTCAGCCCGCGGGCTTCGTCCAGTCGTCGACCGTCCGCGAGGGGTCCAGCGCCACCGGCAGCCGCTCCAGCCCCCGGAAGGCGGGGAACGGCCCCTTCAGCCAGTCACCGCCGTGCGCCGACGGCATGGCCAGCACCATGTCGGGGAAGCGGTCCAGCAGCGACGTCAGGCAGATCTCCAGCTCCAGGCGGGCCAGCGGCGCGCCCAGGCAGTAGTGCGCCCCGAAGCCGAAGCCGAGGTGGTTGCCCTGGAGCCCCTCACGGGTGATGTCGAGCTTGTCGGGCTCGGGGAACTTCTCCGGATCGCGGTTCGCGGAGGCGATGGCGATCTGCACGACCGCGCCCCGCGGAATCAGCGTCCCGCCGATTTCCAGGTCCTCCAGCGCGTAACGGAAGGTGGAGGTTTCCACCGATCCCTCGAAACGGACCATCTCCTCGATCGCCTGCGGCAGGAGTTCCCGGTTCTCCTGGACGGCCTTCAGCTGCTCCGGATTGGTCAGCAGGCTGTAGACGCAGTTGCCGATCTGGAGGGTGGTCGTCTTGTGGCCGGCGAAGAGCAGCACCCAGATCATCGAGACGAGTTCGTCGTCCGTCAGCGGTTCCTCGTCGTGCGGGGTTTCGGCCAGCACGCTCAGGAAGTCGTCCGTGGGGTTCTCGCGGGTGCGGTGGATCAGGTCCGTGAAGTAGTCGCGCAGCCAGTGCTCGGCCTCGACCAGTTCGTGCTTGAGGTCCCGGCTGAAACGCGAGCGGGTCACCTGGGCGAACCACTCCAGCACCTCGACGCGCTCGTCGCCGACGATGCCCAGCAGCTCGCAGATGACCATGACGGGCAGGGGCAGGGCGAACGCCGCCATCAGGTCGACGGGCTCGTCCGTCGGGCACCGGTCCAGCAGCCCGTCCACCAGCTCCTGGATGTGCGGGCGCAGGTCCTTGACGTGGCGCGGGGTGAAGGCGGTCTTGGCGATGTGGCGCAGCCGGGTGTGCCGGGGCGGGTCCGCGAAGAGGAGGTTGTCGTCGAGCGCCTCGCACGCGTCCCCGAAAAGGGCGTGGTAGGTGTCGATGGCCTCGTGCATGTCCTTCCCGATGCGGTGGTCGGCGAGGATCGCGTGGGCGTCCTCGTACCGGGTGACGAGGTACGTGTCGACCCCGTGGCCGGGGGTCAGCCGGGCGATCGGGGCCCCTTCGCGCAGCGACCGGTAGACCGGATAGGGGCACTGCCGGTATTCGGGCGTGCCCTTCGTCACCGCGGCCACCGCGTCTTCGAGCGCGGGTCCGTCCCCCACTGCCACCGTCGGTTCAGTCGTCACGCGCCCATACCTCTCGGGTAACCCGGAATTGACAGTCGGCTCCCTTCCCTGGGCCGAATGACGGCAAAACCGCGTTGACCCGTTCGGAGTCGAATCCTCCCCCTCTGGAATGTCCGGGCGGCGGCGGACCGGACCCGCTCTAGGGTGTGCGCTGATCCCGTTCCGCGATCCCGTTCCGCGGCCCGAAGAAAGGGAATGCGCTCATGCCGGAATACGGTGCCGGCGGTTTCACCGCCAGTGGCGCATCACCGACCGGCTCCACGGCCCCGGAGGACGACGGCAGCCGGGCGGTCATCGACGTGCACCACCACTTCTGCGCCCCCGCCTGGCGGGAATGGGGCGAGGCACACGGGCTGGTGAACCCGCGCGCACTGCCGCCGTGGGCGCACTGGGACGCGGACTCCGCGCTGGCGCTGATGGACCGGGCCGGGATCGCCACGGCCGTGCTCAAGCCGATGCTGCCCGCGCGGTACGAGAGCTCCGCGCAGCTGCGGGAGGCCATCACGGTGACGCTGCGGGCGGCGGTGGAGGCCGTCGAGGCGCATCCGGGGCGGTTCTTCTTCCACACCCCGCTCTTCCTGGACGACCTGGAGGTCTCCTCCTGGGCGCTGCGCCACGGGCTGGACGAGCTGGGCGCGGTCGGGGTGAACGTCACCGCCAACTACGGCGGGGTGTACCTGGGGGACCCCGTGTACGACGGGATCTTCGCCGAGCTGGACGAGCGGGCCGCGGTGGTGGACACCCACCCGCACAACCTCCCGGCCCTGCCGGCGGCCGCGGGCGGCCCCGCAGGTGCCGACGGGCCGGGCGCACCCGGAGGGCCGGGGCTGCCGCCGGGCGCCGGCGGGCCCGGCGGTGCGGGCGGCCGGCCGAGCGCGGCCGGAGCGTCCGGCGGCGGGGGCCCGCACTCCGCGACCGACGGGCCGGGGGCCTCGGGGCCGCCCCGTACCCCCGCGACGGCCGGCAGGCCCGGGGCCGCCGCTGCCGCCGCCAGACCCGGGGCCGGGGGCCCGCCCGGGGTCACCGTGCCCGGGCTGCCGAACTTCCTGTGCGACTTCCTCCTCGACACCACCCGCGCCGCCGCCAACATGATCCGCAACCGGACCCTGGACCGCTTCCCGAACCTGTCGGTGATCCTGCCGCACGGCGGCGGCTTCCTCCCGCACATCGCGACCCGGCTGGAGGCCTTCGCCGACTCCTTCGACCCCCCGGTCGATCCCGCGGTGGTCCGGGACCACCTGCACCGCTTCTACTACGACACCGCGGGCCCGATGTCCCCGGCCGGCACCCTGCTGGCCACCGTGGACCCCGCCCGGATCCTGTTCGGCAGCGACTGGCCGGCCTGCCCCGCCGACATGGTCGCGGACATCGCCGTACCCGCGCTGGCCGCGGACCCGGCCCTGACGCCCGCGCTGCGCCGCGCCGTCAACCGGGAGAACGCGCTGCGCCTGATGCCGCGGCTCGTGCCGGCGTAGGGGCTACCGCCGCAGCAGGGTCACCACCGCCGCGCCGCCCAGCCCGATGTTGTGCGCGAGCCCGACCCGGGCGCCGGGGACCTGGCGGGCGCCCGCCTCGCCGCGCAGCTGCCACACCAGCTCCGCCGCCTGCGCGAGCCCCGTCGCCCCGAGCGGGTGGCCCTTGGAGATGAGGCCGCCGGAGGGGTTGACCACCCACCGCCCGCCGTACGTCGTCGCACCGCTCTCCACGAGCTTGCCGGAGGCCCCGTCCGCGCACATGCCGAGCGCCTCGTAGGTCAGCAGTTCGTTGACGGAGAAGCAGTCGTGCAGCTCCACGACGTCGACGTCCTCGATGCCGAGCCCGGAGGCCTCGTACGCCTTGCGGCCCGCGGCGGCCGTCATCGGCTTGCCGACGACGTCGATGCAGGAGCCGCCGAAGCTCGCTTCGGTGTCCGTGGTCATCGCCTGGCCGACGATCTCGACGGCCTTGTCGTGCAGTCCGTGCGCCACGACGAACCGCTCCGAGACGACGACGGCCGCCGCGGCCCCGTCGGAGGTGGGCGAGCACTGGAGCTTGGTCAGCGGGTCGTGGATGGTCTTGGCCGCGAGGACCTCCTCGACCGTGTACACGTCCTGGAACTGCGCGTTCGGGTTGTTCGCGGAGTGCCGGTGGTTCTTGGCGCCGACCGCCGCCAGCTGGGCGGGCGTGGTCCCGTACCGCTCCATGTGCTCGCGGGCGGCGTTCCCGAAGATCTGCGCGGTGGGCGGCGACATCTCGAAGCCGTGCGCCGCCGCCATGATCCCGTAGTGCCGGGCCACGGGAGAGGTCTTGAAGTCTCCCCCGTCGGCGCCGCCGCCCAGCGCGCCGCGCTTCATCTTCTCGAAGCCGACGGCGAGCACGCAGTCGGCCAGGCCGCCCTGGACGAACTGCCGCGCCATCATCAGGGCCGTCGAGCCCGTCGCGCAGTTGTTGTTGACGTTGTAGACGGGCACGCCGGTCAGGCCCAGTTCGTACGCCGCGCGCTGCCCTGCGGTGGAGGGCTGGAAGCAGTAGCCGGCCGGCACCTGCTCCACGAGCCCGTAGTCCACGCCCGCGTCCGCGAGCGCCGCGCCGCCGGCCTCCTTGACCATGTCCCAGTACTGCCAGTCCCGGGACTCCGGCTTCTCGAACTTCGTCATGCCGACGCCGACGATGTACGACTTCATGTCCGTTGACTCCTAGTCCCTGGGGAGGCCGAGGATCCGCTCGGCGACGACGTTGAGCTGGACCTGCGTGGTGCCCCCGGCGATGGTCAGGCAGCGGGACATGAGCATCCCGTGCACCGCCCGCTCCCCCGCGCCCTCGCGCACCGCGCCCGCCGGGCCGAGCAGTTCGAGGGCCAGTTCGGCGGTCCGCTGCTGGTGGGGGGTCTGGACGAGCTTGCGTACGGAGGCCCCCGCGCCCGGCTCCAGCCCGGAGACCTGCTGGAGGGTGGTGCGCAGCCCGAGGCAGGCGAGGGCGTGCGCCTCGGCGGCGAGCGCGCCGATGCGGGCCCGGTAGGAGTCGTCGAGTCCGGCGGAGCGGGCGATGAGCGCCGCGAGGCCGGTGTCGAAGGTCATCTGGTCGGCCATGTGGACGCGTTCGTTGCCGAGGGTGTTGCGGGCGACCTTCCACCCGCCGTCGGCCGCCCCGACCAGGGCGTCGGCCGGGAGCACGGCGTCCTCGAACCAGACCTCGTTGAACAGGGCCTCGCCGGTGATCTCCTTCAGCGGGCGGATCTCGATGCCGGGGGTGTTCTTCATGTCGACGACGAAGTAGCCGAGTCCCTTGTGCTTGGGCGCGGCCGGGTCCGTGCGGGCCAGCAGGATCCCGAAGTCGGCGGTGTGCGCGGAACTCGTCCACACCTTCTGTCCGTTGACCTTCCAGGAGCCGTCGGCGGTGCGTTCTGCGCGGGTCCGCAGGGAGGCCAGGTCGGAGCCCGCGCCCGGCTCCGAGAAGAGCTGGCACCAGGTCGTGTCCCCGCGCAGCGTCGGCAGGACGTGGGCGGCGCGCTGCTCGTCGGTCCCGTAGGCGAGCAGCGAGGGCACGACCCAGGTGGCGATGCCGAGGTCGGCGATCCTGACCCCGGCGGCCTTCAACTCCTGCTGGACGACGAGCTGTTCGACGGGCCCGGCGCCGAGTCCGTACGGCGGCGGGAGGTAGGGGGCCGCGTACCCGGTGGGGGCCAGGGCCCGGCGGGCGGCGGCCGGGTCGAGGCCGCGCGCCGCCCCGACGGCGGCGCGGGCGGCCGCCCGGTGCGCCTCGGCCTCCGCCGGCAGTTCGAGGCGCAGCTCGCGCCGGGCGCCGGCCGCGGCGAGGCGTACGGCGCGGATGCGGTGGGTGTCGCCGGGGCCGAGGAGCTGGCGGGCGACGAGGGCGCGGCGCAGGTAGAGGTGGGCGTCGTGCTCCCAGGTGAAGCCGATGCCGCCGAGGATCTGGATGCAGTCCTTGGCGCAGGAGTAGGCGGCGTCGAGGGCGGTCGCGGCGGCGAGGGCGGCGACGAGCGAGCGGGCGCCGGGCTCCTCGTCCGCGCTGTTGGCGGCGTCCCAGGCGAGGGCTCGGGCCTGTTCGAGGCGGACCAGCATGTCGGCGCACAGGTGCTTGACGCCCTGGAAGCGGCCGATGGGGCTGCCGAACTGCTCGCGCGTCTTCGCGTACTCGGCGGCGGTGTGCACCGCCCAGGCGGCGGTGCCGCAGGCGTCGGCGGCGAACAGGGTGCGGGCCAGGTCCTGGACGAGGGCGGCGTCCAGCTCCAGCAGCCGGCCGGGCGGGACGGTGACGGCCCGCGCCCGGACCTCGGCGGTGGGGCGGGTGGGGTCGGCGCTCTCGTGGGCGCGGATCTCCAGGGCGGCGGCGTCCACTGCGTACCAGCGGGTCCCGCCGTCCGCCTCGGCGGCGAGCAGCACGAGGTCGGCCTCGCCGGCGCCGAGCACGGGCGGCGCGAGCCCGTCCAGTCGCCACCCGGCCCCCTCGACGGCGACGGCGGTGACGCCGCCCGCCCCGAGGGCGACGGCCCCGACCCGCCCGTCGAGGGGTTCGGCCCCCGCCCGGTCCAGGAGTACGGAGGCCAGCGCGCTCGGCAGGAAGGGGCCGTGCAGCGCCGCCCGGGCGGCCTCCTCCACCACGACGGCCAGATCCAGCAGGGTCCCGCCCTCCAGGTGCGGCGCGAGCAGCCCGGACGCGACCAGCCCGTCCCAGTAACCGGGCCGCGTGCCCGCCTGCGGCGGGGCGTCGAGCAGCTTGCGCACCTCCTCGGGCGGTACGGCCCGCGCCACCCAGCCGCGTACGGCGTCGGCCAACTCCCGCTGCTCTTGCGTGATTCCGATGCCCATGCGCGGCAGACTAGAACACGTTTCAATCTGACGGAAGGTCAGACAGCGGTTCTCTTGGACCGGCCCTTGCGGTGGGGGCCCGGGCGCTGTGGGCTGTCGCCATGAGCCCTGACTGCCCGCGCTGCGGGAGAGCGCTGACGGCGCTGAGCGTCACGTACCGCCGCAACCGCTGGGGCGGCGCACCTCCGTCGCCGAGGCCCGAACAGTGGTGGAGGTGCACCGGCTGCGACTGGCTGGGCCACCGCCCCGCGGCGGGCCAGCCGCTGCACACGATGCGCCGGCTGGAGGGCGACGAGGGCACGTGCCCCTTCTGCGGCGAGGAGGAGTCCAACGTCGTCAGCGAGGTCCGGGAGACCGGCGCGGGCGAACTCCGGGACTGGCTGGTCTGCCTGAGCTGCGGCACGAGCAACCCGCGCCGCGTCGGGCCGTCCGGCAGGTAGCCGAACGCCCCGCCCTCGGCCGGCCCGTCAGCCGGCCGGCACGGCCGCGAGGGCGGCGCGGGCGATCGCCACGGCCTCGGACCGGCACTCGGACGGCGGGGCGGGCGACTCGCTCCCCCCGGGCCCGCTCCCGCTCGGCCCGCTTCCACCCGGATCCCCTCCGCTCCACACGGAGAGCCTGAGGTTCCCGTCACGGACCACGAGTTCGCAGTCGGCCCTCCACAGCGTCTCGTCTCCGAGCCGCACCTCCGTCTGCGCTACCGGCGGCACGGCCGCCGCCACCGTCTGCCGCTCCGAGGCGAGCCACTTCCGCTGCTCCTCCGGCAGGTCCCGGTCGCCCTCCCCGCCGAGCTTCAGAGCCCACTCCACGATCACGCGGGGCATCCCCCCGCCGGACCAGGAACAGCGCACCGAGGTGGTGGGGCCGTCACCGCGCTCCGGCAGGACGGTCTCCAGCGTCGGCGCCCGCCCCACCACGGGCGGCAGCGGCAGCTTGGCGGCCGCGTCGTGGCAGCGGTCCAGCTTCGTGTGCACCGTCTCGCCCCTCCACCCGCCGTACTGCTGCCCGTACGCCCACACACCGGCACCGGCCGCCACCAGCGCGACGGCCCCCGCCAGCGGCCCGGCCACGCGCAGCGCGCTCCGGCGCGGAGACCGCCCGCGCGCTGCGGGAGGCAGGGCGCCTACGGTGACGGGCGGTTCCTCCGGCAGGGGCACGAAGGCCGGCCGGGGTCCCCCGGCAGCCTGCTCGGGCACGGCCGCGACCGTGGCCGCGTCGCCGACCGGGTCCGGGCCGCCGGCCGGGTCCGGGTCCTGCCGCCGGGCCGGGGAATCGGCGGGCACGGGAACCGCGACCGGGAGCTCCCTCTCCACCGGCCGGACCACCGTCCCGGACGGGTCGCCCGCACCCAGCAGCCGGTCGATGGCCGCGCCCTGCTCGGCGATCATCCGGTGCACCGCCGGAGGCCACGGCAGGCGGCCCGCCGGGGCCACCGGCCCGAGGAGCCCCAGCAGCTCGGCCGGGGACGGCCGGGCGGCCGGGTCCTTGGCCAGGCAGCGCTCCACGGCGACCCGCAGCCCCGCCGGGACCGCGCTCAGGTCCGGCTCCGCGTGCACCACGTCGTACAGGGTCATGAGGGTCGACGACCCCGCGAACGGGTTGCGCCCCGTGACCGCCAGGAACAGCACCGAACCCAGCGAGAACACGTCGCTCGCCGGGGTCAGTTCCCGCCCCTCCGCCTGCTCCGGCGACATGAACGGCGGCGAGCCGATCACCAGGCCCGTGTGCGTCAGCCGGGTGTCGACGCCGCTCTCGGCCGCCCGCGCGATGCCCAGGTCGATCACCCGGACCCCGTCCTCGGCGAGGAGTACGTTCTCGGGCTTCAGGTCCCGGTGGACCAGCCCCGCCCGGTGGATCTCCGCGAGCCCCGACGCCAGGCCCGCCGCCAGGCGGCGCACGGTCTCCTCGGACAGCGCCCCGGCCTCCGCGACGGCCGCCCCCAGCGAGGGGCCGGAGACGAACACCGAGGCCAGCCAAGGGGTCCGGGCGTCGGCGTCGGCCTCCATCACGGCCGCCGTATAGGCCCCGGACACCCTCCGGGACGCGGCGACCTCCCGCCGGAACCGGGCCCGGAAGCCCTCGTCGTCGGCGAACCGCGCGAGGACCTGTTTGACGGCGACCAGCCGCCCGTCCGGCGCGGCGCCGAGCAGCACCCGGCCCATCCCGCCCTCGCCGAGCACCCCCAGCACCCGGAACGGCCCCACGTACGACGGACCCGACGGCCCTAACGGCTCCATGCCTACCCCGCCCTCCCCGGACACGGGAGGCGATCATACAGAGCCCTCAACTCCCGCCACCGGCACGGGGATCGCATACCGGGCCGCCAGCACGGCCACCGCCCCGGCCACCGCCGCCCGCAGCTCCGGCGGGCCGAGCACCTCCGCCTCCGCTCCCAGCCGGAGCAGGTCCCCCACCGCGACGGCCTGCGACTCCACCGGCAGCTCCACCTCCGCCCAGCCGTCCCCGTCCGGCGGCCCGGCCCCCTCCAGCGCCCGCACCCCCGGCGTCCCGAACCGCATCGGCAGCAGCCGCTGCGCACGCGGCGAGACCCGCAGCCGCGCCACGCCCTGGAGGAGCGCGGCCTCCAGACGCCGGGAGGACTCGTCCCAGTAGGCCGCCAGTCCGAACCCGGCCGGCCGCTCGAAGCCCTCCCCCGTCTCCCGCACCGACAGCAGCCGCGACACCCTGTAGGTGCGTACGCCCTCCCCCTCCGGCGCCGCCACCAGGTACCAGATGCCGCCCTTGAGGACGACGCCCAGCGGGTGCAGCTCCCGCTGCCGGAGCTCGCCCGACCAGCGCCGGTACTCCACCCGCACCGCCCGCTGCTCCCACACCGCCGCCGCCACATCGGCCAGGTGCGGCACCGGGTCGGCGTCCCGGAACCAGGCGGGCGCGTCCAGGTGGAAGCGGTCCCGCACCAGCCGGGCCCGGTCCGCCGGCCCGGCCGGCAGCGCGGCCTGGAGCTTCAGCTGCGCGGTGGCCAGCACCGCGCCCAGCCCCAGCTCCCGCGCGGGTCCGGGCGCCCCGGCCAGGAACAGCGAGGCCGCCTCGGCGTCGGTGAGCCCGGTCAGCCGCGTGCGGTAGCCGTCCATCAGCCGGTACCCGCCCGCGGGGCCCCGGTCGGCGCAGACGGGGACCCCGGACGCGCCGAGCGCCTCGATGTCCCGGTAGACGGTACGGACGGACACCTCCAGCTCCGCCGCCAGCTCCGGGGCGGTCATCCGGCCGCGGTTCTGGAGCAGCAGGAGCAAGGAGAGAAGCCGGTCGGCGCGCATGGGCCCCATTGTGGCCGCCGTACCTGACAAGAGATGTCAGGTACGGCACCCAGGCTGGTCACAGCACGGGGGACGGCCCCGCGCGACCGCCGAAAGGACCCCCATGCCCACCCGCACCGCCACCGGCCACTTCACCTTCGCCGACTGGGAGGAGCGGCCCGCCGGCCCGGCCGACGCACTGCCCCGGCTCGCGCAGGCCTCGGTCGCCAACACCTTCTCCGGCGGCATCGAGGCCGCCGGCACCGTCTGCGCCTACACGATCGCCTACCTGACGGCGACGACCGGCTCCTACTCCGGCACGGAGCTGCTCACCGGCAGCCTCGACGGCCGCCAGGGCGGCTTCGCCCTGGCGGAGCGCGGCACCTTCCACGAGGACGGCACCACCCACTGCTCCTTCGAGGTCGTCCCCGGCTCCGGCACCGGCGAGCTGGCCGGCCTGCGCGGCACCGGCACCTTCCTCGCCCGGCACGGCGAGCCGTCCGTCCCCTACACCTTCGAATACGACCTGGACTGAACGACCCGAACGGCCCAACGGACGACGCCAGTCGGGCGAAAGCCCGCCCCCGCCCGGCCCATGCCCCATAACCGGGCGGGGCAGGGGGCGTTGGGGCGGTCATGGCTCACCTCACCCTCGCCCGCGCCCTGACCGGCGCCGCCCTGGCCCTCGCCATCGGCCTGGCCGGCGCCCCCGCCGCCCAGGCCGCCCCCACCGCCGCCCGCCCGGCCCCCGGCACCCAGGCCGGCCCCCTCAGCCTGGACAACCTGCTGTCGCTGCGCTTCCTCACCCCGACCGTGAAGGACGCGAAGCGCCAGGTCTCCGGCCTCCTCACCGGCCTCTCCCCCGCCCCGGCCGGCTCCACCGCCCTCGGCGGCCTGCTCAAGTAACCGGGAAGGGACTCCACGAATGAAGCTCACCCGGACCCTCGCCACCATCTGTACGGCCGCCACCGCCGCGGCCGTCCTCTCCGCCGGCGCGGCGACCGCCGACGACGACCTCCTGTCGGCCCTCGACAACCCCGCGATCGGCGCGGCCTGCCTCCCGTCCGGCCAGGCCGGCGTGGGCAACACCGTCAACGGCACGCAGAACATCAGCTGCAGCCAGAGCACGTCCCAGGACATCACCAACCCGGCGCCCGCCGACGGTGGTGTCACCGGGGAAGAAGTCGTGTGGGACCTGCACAGCGTCCCGCCCGGCGAAGGCACGTTCTACGCCCAGTGCCCGGCCGGAAAGGTGGTCACGGGCGGGGGCTACACCAGGACCACCGCGGTGGACATCCTGACCAGCGCGGCCGAGCCCGGCACCAACCGGACCGCATGGGCAGTACGCGTGGACAACCCCACGGAGAATCCGCAGGGCATCGCCGTCTACGCCGTCTGCGTGGACGGCGCGAGCTGAGGGGCACGCACCCCCGGCATGGTGCCCTACCCGGCAGTAGGGCACCATGGGCCGCCACACCCGCTCACCGCCGGAGGAACACCCATGGCAGCCGCCGCCCCCAAGCCGGAGACCCTCGCCGCTTTCGAGGCCGCCAAGGGGTTCATGCCCGTACGCGAGGGCCTCGCCCTGTACGAGGCGGCCGCCGGGGCCGCGGCCCTCGGGCTGCCGCTGCTGGAGGTCGGCACGTACTGCGGGCGTTCCACGATCCTGCTGGCCGACGCGGCCCGTGAGGCGGGCGTCCCCGCGATCACCGTCGACCACCACCGCGGCAGCGAGGAGCAGCAGCCCGGGTGGGAGTACCACGACCCGACCGTCGTGGACCCGGAGATCGGGCTGATGGACACCCTGCCGACGTTCCGCCGCACCCTGCACCGGGCCGGGCTGGAGGCGCACGTCATCGCTATCGTCGGCCGGTCCCCGCAGGTCGCCGCCGCCTGGGGCGGCAAGCTCGGCTTCGTCTTCATCGACGGCGGCCACACCGATGAGCACGCCACCGGCGACTACGAGGGCTGGGCCCCGCACGTCGCCGAGGGCGGCACGCTCGTGATCCACGACGTGTTCCCGGACCCGGCCGACGGCGGCCGGGCCCCGTACCGGATCTACCTGCGCGCCCTGGCCTCGGGCGCCTTCGAGGAGGTCTCGGTGACGGACTCCCTGCGCGTGCTCCGGCGCACCGGCGAGGGCATCTAGGGATCCGCAAAGCCCCGGCGGACCATAAGACGACAATCACACCACGCCCCCGGATGGCCCAGGGTCCGTACGGGCCCCGGGCCGGCGTTCTAGCATCGCGACGTGCGCTACGACGACAGCCCCCCGCTTCCCGAGTCCCGGTCCTCGATCAGCCCGGACCGGCCCTGGTTCGCGCGCCGGCCCGCCCTCACGGTGGCGCTGGCGGCGCTCGCCCCGACCTGCCTGGCGGGCTGGGTGCTGACCCACGTCCTGACCGGCTCCGAGCACGGCGGTCGGCAGCCCGAGGGCATGCCCCTCACCGCCTCGCACACGACGGCGGGGTCGGACGCCAAGGCCAGCGCCTCCCCGAGCCCGGCCACGAGCCCCGCCGCCCAGCCCCCCGCCCCCGCGAAGGGCCCGCTCACCGGCCGGACCGTGGTCATCGACCCCGGCCACAACACGGGCAACTTCCAGCACTCCGCCGAGATCAACAAGCTGGTGGACATCGGCACCAACCGCAAGGAGTGCGACACCACCGGCACCACCACCAACTCCGGTTACATGGAAGCGGAGTTCTCCCTCGACGTCTCCCGCCGGGCGCGCGCCCTGCTGGAGGCCAAGGGCGCCAAGGTGGTCTTCACCCACGAGGCCGACCGCCCGTGGGGCCCCTGCATCAACGAGCGGGCCAAGGCCGGGAACGATGCGGCGGCCGACGCCGTGGTCTCCGTACACGCCGACGGCGCCTCCGCGGGCAACCGGGGCTTCCACGTCATCCTCCCGGCCCGCGTCAAGAGCGGCGCGGCGGACACCGCGAAGATCGTCGGGCCCTCCCGCGACCTCGGCGAACGCATCGCGAGCAACTTCGGCCGCACCACCGGCTCCTCGCCCGCCAACTACCTCGGCAGCGGAACCGGGTTGGTGGTCCGCGACGATCTGGGCGGGCTCAACCTCTCGACCCGGCCCAAGGTGTTCCTCGAATGCGGCAACATGCGTGACGACAAGGACGCGGCGCAGCTGATGAGTCCGGAGTGGCGGCAGAAGGCGGCGCAGGGCATCGCGGACGGCATCACGGGCTTCCTGGGCGGGTAGTTCACCGGTAGTCGTCCCGGGGCGGCTCGTCGCCCCGATCTTCTCGGCCGCGCGAAGCTCCGTACCATGGGGGCGCCCGCTCCGCCCCAGCCAAGACCGAGAAGGACACTCCCAGACGTGAACATCCGCTCCCTCACTCGAGGTGACGGCGTGGTGATCGGAGCAGCGGTACTGCTGTTCATCGCCTCGTTCCTCGATTTCTACTCCGCCACCAACCTGGACCTCCCGAGTGCGTGGGACACCGACTTCTACGGGCTGGTGCTGCCGACGGTCTTCCTGACCGGCTTCATCGCCGTGGGCCTGCTGATCGCGGCCCGCTTCCAGCCCGAGGGCCGCAAGCTCGGGAGCCTGACCCTGACGGCGTGGGGCACCGTACTGGCCGTGGCGGCGGCCTGGGCCTCGCTGTGGTCGCTGATCACCTGCCCGTCCAAGACGGACCTGGGCGCGGGCAGCATCATCGCCTTCCTCGCCAACCTCGCCCTGGCGGGCATGGCCGTCGCCGGTACGAAGATCCCCGCGCTGGCCGGGCCGCTCGTGCCCGAGCCTCGGCCCGCCGCCCCGCAGCCGTACGGCGCCCAGCCCGGCGCCGGGTACGGCTACCCGGGGCAGCAGCAGCCGCAGGGCTACGGGACCACGCCGCAGCCGGTCCCGCCGTACGGGGGCACCCCGGCGCCCGGCCCGCAGAACCCGGCGCCGACGCCGGCCGCGGACTTCACGCCGTTCTGGTTCGCGGTGCCGGTGGCCCGGCCCCTCTACGGCGAGGACGGCTCCCCCGCCCCGATCGCGGAGCTGGCCCCGGGCACCTGGTACCTGGCCGTCGACCAGCGCGGCCCGTCGTCGCTGGTCGCGCAGACCCAGGACGGCCGCCGCGGCGTCCTGAACGACACCTCCGGCATCCAGCGCGGCTGACCCGGCCCCGCACCGCGCCCGCGGCCCCCCGCCCCTCACGGGCGGGGGGCCGCCGCGCTTCCACCCCACTTCCCGGCGGGGCGCGCGTGCCCTACAGTCGCCTGACGTCAACTGACGCATCGTCAGATAAGACCCGCGGAGGGGACCGTACATGCGCCTCGGACTCGCACTCGGATACTGGGGCCGCGGGCCCGGCCCCGCCCACCTCGACCTCGCCACCGAGGCCGAACGCCTCGGCTACGACTCGGTGTGGACCGCCGAGGCCTGGGGCTCCGACGCCTTCACCCCGCTCACCTGGATCGCCGCGCACACCTCCCGCATCCGGCTCGGCACCGCCATCGCCCAGATGGCCGCCCGCACCCCCACCGCCACCGCCATGCACGCCCTCACCCTCGACCACCTCTCCGGCGGCCGGATGATGCTGGGCCTCGGCCTGTCCGGGCCCCAGGTGGTCGAGGGCTGGTACGGGCGCCCCTTCCCCGCGAGCCCGCTCACCGCGACCCGGGAGTACGTGGACGTCATACGCCAGGTGCTGCGCCGCGAGGCCCCCGTCACCCTGGACGGCCGCTTCCACAGCCACCCCTACCGCGGGCAGGACGGCACCGGAATCGGAAAGCCCCTCAAGCCGATCACCCACCCGCTGCGCGCGGACCTCCCGCTGCTGCTCGGCGCGGAGGGCCCGAAGAACATCGCCCAGACCACCCGCATCGCGGACGGCTGGCTCCCCCTCTACTGGTCGCCCACCCGCACCGACGTCCACCGGGCCTCGCTGGCGGACCTCCCCGACGGGTTCATGATCGCCCCGATGGCCCGCGCCAAGGTCTGCGACGACGTCGCCGAGGGGCTGCTCCCGGTCAAGGCGATGCTCGGCTTCTACATCGGCGGCATGGGCCACGCGGCCCGCAACTTCCACGCCGACCTGATGGGCCGCATGGGCTACGAGGCCGAGGCCCGGCGCGTCCAGGAACTGTTCCTGGCCGGGCGCAGGGAGGAGGCGGTGCTCGCCGTCCCGGACGCGTTCGCGGACGAGATCTCCCTCGTCGGCCCCCGCGAGCGGATCGCGGAACGGCTGGAGCTGTGGCGCAAGGGCCCCGTCACGGACCTGCTGGTCACGGCCCCGGACCCGCACACGCTGCGGGTGCTGGCGGAGCTCAACGGCTGAGGGCGGGCGCGTTAGCGAATCGTTTGCGCCGGGCCGGAGCATGGTGCTCGACCACCGAAGCACAGCTCCACAAAGGGGAACAGCCATCAGCACCAACCGGATCAAGGCGGGCGTCCTCGCGGCCGCCACCGTCGCGGGCCTGGCCCTGGCCACCGCACCGGCCGAGGCCGCCGACCACTGCCAGGGCGGCGGCGGCGCCGTCTACATCTGCCAGTACGGGGTGACCAAGCACAAGCTCCCCGACGGCGGCAAGCAGCAGTTCCTGGTCGGCACGGACAACGCCGTGTGGACGCGCTGGACCGACTCCGACGGCGACTGGACCCACTGGTCGTCCATGGGCGGCACCGCCAGGAGCAGCATCGTCGTCATCGACCGCTTCAGCGGCGGCGACCCCTGGCAGTTCAGCCTCTCCGTCGAGGGCAACGACGGCTGGCGCTTCGTGAAGACCCGCCACCACGACGGCAGCTGGACCGACTGGTTCCCCATGCCCGACCCGGTCTAGTACGTCTGGTCCGTCTGCTCCGGCCGGTCCGTCGCCTCCGGTACGGCTTCGAGGAGCCCGCGCAGGTCCAGCGGCATCACGGCGATCTCCATCGTCCCCCCGCCCTCCAGGGCGCAGGACACGATCCGCGAGCCCGGGTTGATGGAGATGCCCTCCCGTACGGACGGCACCCGTACGGCCGTGGCCCGGGCGCCCGCCAGCGACACGGCCGGACCCCGGCCGGGCTGCCAGCGGGCGGCGCCCGGGTCCGCGTACAGCCGGCCGGAACGCCAGCGGCCCTCGCCCGCCGGGGTCCGGGCCATGCCCGGGATCCCGGCGGGGCTGCCGGCCGCGACCCGCTCGCGGTGCTTGCGCCGCAGCAGCCAGCCCAGGCCGCCGGCCGCGAGGGCGAGGAACAGGAACTCGATCACACCGGCCATTCAAACAGGCGGACGGCCCGGGGACCCTCAGCCGGTCAGCTGCGAAGTGCTCGGCACCGTGTCCGTGACCACGGCGCCCGAGTTCTTGCCGGCTTCCTTGACGCCGCTGATCACGTTGTTGAAGGCGTCGATGTCGGCGTCGCCCGCCTCGCCCTTGCGGAGCTTGGCGGCCAGCCCCTTGAGGGACTCGATGCCCGCAGTCAGCGGACCCATCGCCTTCGACAGCAGCGGGTCGCCCTTGGCGTTCTCCGCCGCCGCCTTCAGCCGGTTGTACGCGAAGGCACCCGCCAGACCGGCCTTGATCAGCGCGAACGTACGCCCCTTCGCGCCCTTCTTGAACTTGCCCTCGCGGTACGGCTTCACGATCCACTGGTACGTCGCCCCGGCCGCGAGCCCGGCGTTGGCGACGAACCGCGTCTTGGCGAACTTCTGCTTCTCGGCCGGGGTCGTCGGCGAGGGCGTCGCGGCGGCCAGTTCGTCGGCCGCGGCCGCGTCCGGCTCCGCCACGGCCAGGACCGCCAGTTCGGCGGCGGCGGCCGAGGAGATCTCCTCCCGCTGCCCCCGGTCGCCGCCGCTGCCGCACGCGGTGGCACCGGCCAGCAGTGCGGTGGACAGCGCCACCGCCGTGAGGGCTCGACGGATACGGACGGTTGCGGGTACGGCCACGGTTGCCTCCGGGGACTGAGGTGTCCCCCGCAGCCTCACCCCGGGCACCGGGCGCCACCACCCGGGGGACCCGTTCGGGGGTCCCCCGGCCAGGGAGCGTCAGCTCAACGGCAGCAGTCCGGCTCCAGGCCCGCCGGCAGGGCCGACCCGCCGAAGACCTCCCCGGTAGCCTCGTCCCCGCCCAGCGCCGCGACGGCCAGCAGCAGCGAACCCGCCGTCCAGGCCGTCTGCTCCACCGGCCACACGGCCCGGTCCTCGAAGACGTACCCCGTCCAGTACATGCCGTTCTCGGCGCGCAGGTGCCCGATCGAGCGCAGGACGTCCAGCGCCCGGTCCGACTCCCCCATCACCCACAGGGTCAGCGCCAGCTCGCAGGACTCCCCGCCCGTCACCCACGGGTTCGGCAGCACGCACCGCACCCCGAGGTCCGGGACGACGAACTCCGCCCAGCGCCCCTCGATGCGGGCCTTCGCCTCCGGGCCGGACAGCGCCCCGCCCAGCACCGGGTAGTACCAGTCCATCGAGTAGCGGTCCTTGTCCAGGAACCGCTCCGGGTGCCGGCGTATCGCGTGCGCGAGGGCGCCCGTCGCCAGCTCCCAGTCCGGCTGCGGGTCGCCGCGGTGGTCCGCGATGGCCAGCGCGCAGCGCAGCGCCTGGTGGATGGAGGAGGAGCCCGTCAGCAGGGCGTCGGTGACGGCCGTGCCGTCCGCCTCCCGCTTCCAGCCGATCTCGCCGCCCGGCTGCTGGAGCGCGAGGACGAACTCGACGGCGGCGACGACCGACGGCCACATCCGCTCCAGGAAGGTGTCGTCGCCGGTGGCCAGGTAGTGGTGCCAGACGCCGACGGCTATGTACGCGACGAAGTTCGTCTCCCGGCCAGCGTCCTGCGGCACGGCCGTGTCCACGCCGTCGGGCCGGTCCGCGTACGCCGCGTACCAGGAGCCGTCCTGGTTCTGGTGCCGGGCCAGCCAGGCGTAGGCCCGCTCGGCCGCCTCGTGCTCGCCCGCGGTGTCCAGGGCCATCGCGGCCTCGGTGTGGTCCCACGGGTCGAGGTGGTGGCCGCGGAACCACGGTATGGCCCCGTCCTCGCGCTGCACGGCCAGGATCCCGGCCACGGTCTGCGCGGCCTGCTCGGCGGTCAGCACGCCGTCCAGGACGAGGTGCTCGGGTACGGTGCGCCCCGGCGAGCTCACTGGGCGGAGCCGGCTGCGCCGACGGGCAGGTGGGGCTTGGTCGCGTACGCCACGAAGCTCTTGCCGATGACCGGGTTGAGGGCCTGCTCGGCGAGGCGGGTCGCGAGGGGCTTCTTCATGATGTCCCAGACCAGGAGCTTGTGGTACGCCTTGACCGGCAGCGCCTTGTCGTTGTCGACGCCGAAGGCGCACTTGAGCCACCAGTACGGGGAGTGCAGGCCGTGCGCGTGGTGGGTGCCGTACGGCTTGAGGCCCGCGGCCTCCATCTTCCCCAGCAGCTCGTCCGCCTTGTAGATGCGGATGTGGCCGCCCTCGACCTCGTGGTAGGCGTCGGACAGCGCCCAGCAGATCTTCTCCGGGCCGTAGCGCGGGACGGTGACCGCGATGCGGCCGCCGGGCTTGAGCACGCGCACCATCTCGGCGAGGACGCCCTTGTCGTCGGGGATGTGCTCCATCACCTCGGAGATGATGACGACGTCGAAGGACTCGTCCGGGAACGGCAGGGCCAGGGCGTCACCCTCCATGGCGGTGGCGGTGGCGCCCGCCGGGGCCTCACCGGCCTCCTTCATGGCGGCGAACCACTTGGCGACCTCGCGGATCTCCTCGCCGTTGCGGTCGACGGCGACGACCTGGGCGCCGCGCCGGTAGCACTCGAAGGCGTGCCGGCCTGCGCCGCAGCCCAGATCGAGCACACGGTCGCCTGCGGCGAGCGGGAACCGGGAGAAATCGACGGTCAGCACGGGGTCCTGCCTTCGCGGTCACGGGGGTGAAGGGTGGTGCGGATGATGCGGGTGGTGCTTGCGGTGCTCGGTGGCGCGCCGTTCACCGGGTCCGGGCGGCGGCCTGCGCGATGGCGGCTCTGTAGTGCGCGGCAGTGCCCTCGGCGGCCTTGGCCCAGGTGAACCGGGTCAGGACCCGTTCCCGTCCGGCGGCCCCGAGGCGGGCGCGCAGATCGGCGTCGCCCAGCAGCCGGCCCAGCGCGCCGGCCAGCGCCCCCGCGTCGCCGGGCGGCACGGCCAGGCAGGTCTCCCCGTCGGGGCCGGACACCTCGGGGATGGCCCCGCCGGTCGTGGCGACCAGCGGGGTGCCGGTGGCCATGGCCTCGGCGGCCGGGAGCGAGAAGCCCTCGTAGAGGGAGGGCACGCAGGAGACCTGGGCGCTGCGCACGAGGTCCACGAGCTCGGCGTCGGTGATGCCCTTGACGAACCGGACCGCGTCCCGGAGCCCGTACGTCTCGATCGCGCGGGCGACCGGCCCGCTCTCGGCGCGCTTGCCGACGACGACGAGGTGGGCGTCGGGCTGCTCGGTACGGAGCTTGGCGAGGGCCTCGACGAGGTGGACGAGCCCCTTGAGCGGGACGTCGGCGCTGGAGGTCGTCACGATCCGCCCGGGGACTTCCGCGACGGACGGGTCCGGCGACCAGAGGTCGGTGTCCGCGCCGATGTGCACGACGTGGATGCGGTCGTCCTGCACCCCGAGGTGCTCGGCGATCTCCTGCCGGGAGGAGCCGGACACCGTCAGCACGGAGGGCAGCCGGCGGGCGACGCGGCCCTGCATGCGCGTGAACGCGTACCAGCGCCGCACGGAGGCGCGCTTCTTGCGGTCCTTCGCGGCGGCGAGGTCGAGCTTGCGGTCGACGGTGATGGGGTGGTGGATGGTGGTGACCAGGGGGGCACCGAGGTCGCCCAACAGGCCGTAGCCGAGGGTCTGGTTGTCGTGGATGACGTCGAACTCACCCGCACGGGCCTGGAGGTGGCGCCGGGCGCGCAGCGAGAACGTCAGCGGCTCGGGGAAGCCGCCGGTCCACATCGTCGCGACTTCCAGGGCGTCGATCCAGTCCCGGTACTCGTCGCGCTTGGGCGTGCGGAACGGGTCGGGGCTGCGGTACAGGTCCAGGCTCGGCAGCTCGGTGAGCGTGGCGCCGGTGTCCAGCACCGGATAGGGCTGCGCGCCGATGACCTCGACGGAGTGCCCGAGCTTCACCAGCTCCCGCGAGAGGTGGCGCACGTAGACGCCCTGGCCGCCGCAGAACGGGTTCCCCTTATAGGTGAGGAGCGCAATGCGCAACGGGCGGTCGCCGTCGGCGGCGGAACCCGCGAAAGGGCTCGCCACCATGGCCTCTGCGGTCACTCTCGGCCCCCTTCTCCCTGCACTTTCGCCGGAGCGTAACCGCTCGGATAATGTAGAACAAGTTTCAGAGTTGATCCTCTGAAGACCATTGAATCTACCGGCCGGAAACCACACCGTAAGAGGCGGAGCAGGTGATTCGCGCCACGGCTCGGACGCCTGACATGCTGACCCCCGGACCATCCCGGAATCAGCCGCCGCACCGATACGGAACGCCAGGAACGGGACACATGACAGCGGAAGCGAAGACCGTGACGCCTCCCCTGACGGAGCGCCAGGAGGCGCGCCGCCGTCGGATCCTGCACGCGAGCGCACAGCTGGCCAGCCGGGGCGGCTTCGACGCCGTGCAGATGCGGGAGGTCGCCGAGTCGTCGAACGTCGCGCTGGGCACCCTGTACCGCTACTTCCCGTCCAAGGTGCACCTGCTGGTCGCCACCATGCAGGACCAGCTCCAGCACATGCACACGACCCTGCGCAAGCGCCCCCCGGCGGGCGAGGAGCCGGCGGCCCGCGTCGCGGAAACCCTGATGCGCGCCTTCCGCGCCCTCCAGCGGGAGCCGCACCTCGCGGACGCGATGGTCCGCGCCCTGACGTTCGCGGACCGGAGCGTCTCCCCCGAGGTGGATACCGTCTCCCGGCTGACGACCGCGATCATCCTGGACGCCATGGGCCTCGACGCCCCGCCGACGGCGGAACAGCTCTCGGCGGTCCGGGTCATCGAGCACACCTGGCACTCGGCCCTGATCACCTGGCTCTCGGGACGGGCGTCGATCGCCCAGGTGAAGATCGACATCGAGACGGTGTGCCGGCTGATCGACCTGACGGGGACGGGGACGGGGACGAGAAGGGCCTGATTGCGGTGGGCCGGGGTTCGGGGGCGGTAGCCCCTGGGCCCGGATCAGAGCGGGTTTGGGGGTTTCCCGTCAGTCCCATCGTCCTTCCGGTTCGTGCCGGCCTGTCAAGGGCGCTCCCTTCGGTCGCGTCACTGCGTGATCGCCTTCGGCGACCCTTGACAGCCCGTCCCGCCCCGGAAAGCCGAAAGACTGCCGGGAAGCCCCCAAAAGAACGGTCACCGGGCAGGAGGAGAGGAGCGGCCGCGTCAGCGATGAGACGAGGGGCCGGGCGTCGGCCAGCCGGGCATCCGGGCCCTCAAGAGTCCAGTTTCCGGGCCGGGGGCGCGGCTACCCGCACGAGAGGTCGACCAGAGCGACTTGCGGAGCCCCCAGGCGCACCAGATCGCTACGCGCTCCTCAGATTTCAGCGTCCGACGACCGTCTGGGGCTGATACACGCACCAGAGGACGAACAGGCCAGCCCCGGGAGCCATTGGGCGCGTCGGATCGCTACGCGCTTCTCTGATCTCGGCGTCCGACGGCCGTCTTGGGCTGGTTTCACGGCTGGGCGAGGGCTTCGAGGGCTTCGCGGGCGGAGAAGGACTCGAAGAGACTGAGGGTCGGGCCCTGCGGGGAGGCCAGGACGGCGTAGTGCTCCGGGATGTGGGAGAGGTCGCCCCACGGCTCCTCGACGTGCGCACGGGTCAGGAGGCGTCCGGAAGCGTGCCGGACCCAGGGGATCACGAGGAAGCCGGCCAGTTCGGGCAGGGCGGTCAGGGGCTTGGTGGTGGGGTGTCCGACGAGCGTGACGGGGCTGGGGAGCCCGTCGCCCCGGCAGGCGAGGAGGCGGGAGGTGATGTCCCGCCGCACACCCCAGCTCTCCGCTATGACGGAGAGCTCCACCCGGGTGGTCTCGCTGATGGCCACCTGGTGCTCCAGGAGACCGCTGACCAGGAGGTCGAGTCCGGCCTCCTGTTCGCCGATGTCCCAGCACACCTGGACCTCGTACCCCTTGTTGTCGGGCAAGAGGCGGACGAAACGGTCCCATACGTCGGCTTCAGCGATCATCCGGAGAGGCTACGTCACGCCCACCTGAGAGACTTCGGGCCTGTCGATCAAGGGAGTTGTGACGCGGGCGGGTCCTGGGGCATCGCCGGATATCAGCCCAAGACGGCGGTCCGACGCCAAGATCAGAGAAGCGCGTAGCGATCCGATGCGCCCAATCGCTCCCTGGGCTGGCCTGTTCGTCCTCTGGTGCGGGTATCAGCCACGGGCGGTCGTCGGACGCCAAGCCGGGAGGAGCGCGTAGCGATCTGCTGCGCTTGGGGGCTCCGCAGGGGGCTCTGGACAACCTCTCGTGCGGGTAGCCGCGCCAGTGGTCCGGAATCTCGACTCTTGAGGGCCCGGATGCCCGGCGGGCCGACGCCCGGCCCCTCGCCTCATCGCTGAGATGCCCGTCCCTTCCCTCTGGACCGTGCCGTTCTTTTGGGGGTTTCCCGGCAGTCTTTCGGCTTTCCGGGGCGGGACGGTCCGTCAAGGGTGGCCGAAGGCCATCGCGAAGCGACGCGACCGAAGGGAGCGCCCTTGAGGGACCGGCCCGACACGGAAGGACGATGGGACTGACGGGAAACCCCCAAACCGGCTGTGATCCCGCCCAGCCGGCACCCCGCGCCCCGAAGCCCCGCCCGCCCCGCCCCTCACTCCTCCGGAGGGAACACCGCCTCGCCCGTCGCCGACAAGGTGATGAGGATGGCCTCCACCGGGCAGCCCTCGGCGGCCGTCAGGGTGGGTTCGTTGGCGTCCGTTTCCGCCGACCGGGGGTGGGACTGGCGGGCCGAGTCCAGGGTGAAGGCGTCGGGGGCGTGGTTCACGCACATGCCCGAGCCGATGCAGACCCCCCGGTCGACCTCGACCTGCCAGCGGTCCCCACGGTCCCGGTCCCGGTCCCGGCCCCTATCCCGGTCCCCCATCACGCACCCGCCGGAAGGTGGATCATCTTGTGCTCCAGGTACTCGCCCAGCCCCTCCGGGCCGAACTCCCGTCCCACGCCGCTGTTCTTGTAGCCGCCGAACGGACCCAGCATGTCCAGGCTGAAGGTGTTCACGTTGAAGGTGCCGGTCCGCACGCGCCGCGCGAAGTCGATGCCGTGCTCCACGTCGGCCGTCCAGACGCTGCCGCTCAGGCCGAACTCCGAGTCGTTGGCCACCCGTACGGCCTCCGCCTCGTCCCCGTACGGGATCAGGCACACGACCGGGCCGAAGATCTCCTCGCGGGCGATCCGCATCGAGTTGTCGACGTCGCCGAAGAGGGTCGGTTCCACGTACCAGCCCCGTTCCAGGCCGGCCGGGCGGCCGCCGCCCGCCAGGACCTTCGCGCCCTCCTCCTGCCCGATCCGGATGTAGTCCAGCGACCGCTGCTGCTGCCGCTTCGCGACCAGCGGGCCGAGCTGCGTGGCCGGGTCCAGCGGGTCGCCGACCACGAGTGCCCCGGCGGCCGCCGCGAGGGCTTCGGCCACCTCCTCGTACCGGCTGCGCGGGGCGAGGATCCGGGTCTGCGCGACGCACGCCTGGCCGTTGTTCATCCAGGCCGCCGGCACGATCCCGGCCACCGTGCTCGCCAGGTCCGCGTCCGGCAGGATCACGGCGGCGGACTTGCCGCCGAGTTCGAGGGTGACGCGCGTCAGGTTGCGGGCGGCGACCTCCATGACCCGCTTGCCCGCGGCGACGGAGCCGGTGAAGGCGACCTTGTCGACGTCGGGGTGCCCGACCAGGTACTCGCTGACCTCCCGGTCGGCGGGCAGGACGGACAGCACGCCCTCCGGCAGCCCGGCCTCCCGTGCGATGTCCGCCAGGATGAAGGAGTCCAGCGGGGCTTCCGGCGACGGCTTGAGGATGACCGAGGAGCCCGTGAGCAGCGCGGGTGCGAGCTTCGCCGCGGCCACGAACTGGGGGACGTTCCACGGGATGACGGCGGCGACGACCCCGACGGGTTCGCGGCGTACGAGGATCGGGCCGAGCGCGCCCTGGCGGCGCTCCTCGTAGGGGTATTCGGCGGCGACCTTGATGGCGGAGTCGTAGACCATCATGGCGCCGAGTGCCTGGGCGAGGACGCTCCAGGAGTACGGGGAGCCGTTCTGGGAGCTGATGGAGCGGGCGATCTCCTCGTGCCGGACGGCGATGGCGTCCTTGATGCGGGAGACGACGGCGATCCGCTCCTCCAGTGAGAGGCGGGGCCAGGGGCCCTCGTCGAAGGCCTTGCGGGCGACGGCGACGGCCCGGTCCACATCGGCCTCGGAGGCGTGCGGGACGCTGCCGATGACCTGCTCGGTGTGGGGGGAGACGACGCGGATGGTGTCGGCGCCCAGCGGATCGGTCCATTCCCCGCCGATGAACAGTTGGCCGTGTTCCACGAGCTCGGTCATGTCCGATGCCTCCAGGGGCTGCGCACGATCTCACCGATGTCGCAGAACTGATACCAGTTCTAGTTCGAGGAGTCCACGGCCAGGACGAGACCCCCCGAAAGATCCGGTGGACGGTCAGGCCTTTTGGTAAACGGTCGACTTGGGCTACTACTGAAACGCGTTCTCGTCAGAGCGGATCGAGTCACCCAGGGAGCCCCCATGCCAGAGGTCACGCCCCACGTCACCGACCACGGCGGCGGCGTCCACGCCCTCCACGTCCCGATCCCCGACAACCCCCTCGGCCACACACTCGTCCACGTCCTCGACACCGACCGCGGGCCCGTCCTGATCGACACCGGCTGGGACGACCCCGCCTCCTGGGACACCCTCACCGCCGGGCTCGGCGCGCTCGGCATCGCCGTCGCCGACGTGCACGGGGTGGTCATCACCCACCACCACCCCGACCACCACGGCCTGTCCGGGCAGGTGCGGGAGGCGTCGGGCGCGTGGATCGCCATGCACGCCGCCGACACCGAGGTCGTCCTGCGGACCCGCTCCGCCGAGCCCGGTGTCTGGTTCGACTACATGAGCGAGAAGCTGGCCGCCGCCGGGGCCCCCGAGGAGCACGTCGCCCCGCTCCGCACGGCCCGGGCGAGCGGCCGTGTCCGCACCCTGCCCGGTCTCAGCGCCGCCGTGCCCGACCGGGAGATCGTCCCCGGCGAGCTGCTGCCCCTCGCCGGGCGCCGGCTGCGCGCGATCTGGACCCCCGGGCACACCCCCGGCCACGTCTGCCTGCACCTGGAGGAGCGGCACCCCGCCGACCTCCCCGGCAACGGCCGGCTCTTCTCGGGCGACCACCTCCTGCCCGGGATCTCCCCGCACATCGGCCTGTACGAGGCCCCGGAGGACACCCGGGTCACCGACCCGCTCGGCGACTACCTCGACTCCCTCGAACGCATCGGCCGCCTGGCACCCGCCGAGGTGCTCCCGGCCCACCAGTACGCCTTCACCGACGCGCCCGCCCGCGTACGGGAGCTGCTGGAGCACCACGAGGAGCGGCTGACCGGGCTGTGGCGGCTGCTGGCCGAGCCCCTCACCCCCTGGGGGCTCGCGGAGCGGATGGAGTGGAACCGGCCCTGGGAGCAGATCCCGTACGGCTCCCGGAACATCGCCGTCTCGGAGGCGGAGGCGCATCTGCGGCGGCTGGTGAAGCAGGGCCGGGCGGAGGCGGTCCCGGGCACGGACCCGGTGGCGTACCGGGCGCTGTAGACCGCCGCCCACCACGGGTCCCGGGGCCGCCCGCACCGCCCCCGTGCCACCGGGGCCGGGAGCTACGGGCCGGTAGAGTGAGCCCGTCGTCCACACTTCCGTACGGGGGGAAGCCGGTGCGAATCCGGCGCTGACCCGCAACCGTGACCCGGCCCGCAGTCCGCGGGACGGCAGCCGGAATGCCCCGTACCGGAGGTGCGCGGCTCGTGCCGCCGGGGCCTCCGGCGGCCGGCACCGTCGAGGTAAACGGAGCCGGAGCCCGGTGCCTGCGCGTGCCTGTCTCCCGCCCCCCCGCACGAGAGGCACCCGCCCCGCCATGAACGTCCGCCGCAGCGCCGCCGCGCTCGCCGCATCCGCCGTGCTCTGCGTGGGCGCCGCCCCCGCCGCCCTCGCCGACACGCCGCCGCCCTCCCCCTCCGCGTCCCCGAACCTCCCGGCGGGCCTGTTCGGCAAGGCCGACCCGACGTACGACGGCGTGTGGCGGCAGTCCCTCGCGCTGCTCGCCCAGCAGACGGCCGGCGCGAAGCCCGCGCCGCAGGCCGTGGCCTTCCTCATCGCCCAGCAGTGCCCGAACGGCGGCTTCGCCTCCTACCGCGACGCCAGCCTGCCGTGCGACGACAAGACGACGTACGACACCAACGCGACGGCCATCGCCGTGCAGGCCATGAAGGCCCTCGGCGGCAAGGACGCGGAGGCGAAGAAGTCGACGGACTGGCTGAAGTCCGTACAGAACGAGGACGGCGGCTGGGCCTACGTGCCGGGCTCCCCCAGCGAGGGCAGCTCCACCTCCATCGTGATCAGCGCGCTGGCCGCGGCCGGCGAGAAGCCCGCCGAGGTCACGTCGAAGGCGGGGAAGTCCGCGTACGACGGGCTGCTCTCCTTCCAGCTCGGCTGCGCCGCCGAGCCGGCCTCCGACCGGGGCGCCTTCGGGTACCAGCCGGCCGACGGCAAGCTCGCCGCGAACGCCGACGCCACGGCCGCCGCCGCGCTGGCGGGCCTGGGCAAGGGCATCGTCGTCGACCCGGCCGCCACGGACACCCCGGCCGCCGCACTGGCCTGCCCGGCCGGTTCCGCCGACCCGGCGGGCGCGGCCCAGGGCGCGGCCGGCTACCTGGCCGAGGCCCTGAAGAAGGACGGCCACCTGACGGCCGTCACCCCGGGCGCCGACCAGCCCACCGCCGACACCGGCAACACCGCCGACGCCGTGATCGCCCTGGCCGCGGCCGGGCACCGGCAGGCGGCGGCGGGCGCCCTGGAGTGGCTCCAGAAGAACTCCACCGCCTGGGCCAACCGCAACCCGGCCGCACTGGCCACCCTGGTCCTGACCGCCCACGCGACCGGCACCGACCCGAAGGCCTTCGGCGGCGTCGACCTGGTGGCGGCGCTGACCGCCACGGGCCCGGGCCCGGTGGCCGTCCCCGACGCCGAACCGCAGAAGGTGGAGGGCAAGGAGGAGCCGGGTTCCGCCAACCAGAACATCTGGTGGATCGTCGGCGCGGGCGCCGCGGCCGGCATGGGCATCGGCATCCTGCTGAGCGGCCGCAGGAAGAAGCAGCAGCAGTGATCCGCCGCGGCACCCGCACCCGTACCCCGGCCGGTGCGCTCACCGGCGTCCTGGCCGTACTGGGTCTGCTGCTGACCCTGTTCGCAGCGTCCCCGGCGCTGGCGGCGAGCTACCGCTACTGGTCGTTCTGGGACGGTGCGGGCGGCCGCTGGGCGTACGCCACCCAGGGCCCCTCGACGGCCCGCCCCGCGGACGGCGCCACGCTCGGCTTCCGCTTCTCCGTGAGCAAGGACGCCGCTGCCGAGGCGGCCCGGCCGCGTGCGGCCGCCGACTTCGAGGCCGTCTGCGGCGGCACCGCCCCGGCGGAGGGGAAGAAGCGGGTGGCGCTGGTCGTCGACTTCGGCGTGCCCGAGGACGCCCCCGCCGGCGAGACCCCGCCGCAGGGCACCCCGCGCACGGCCTGCGCACAGCTGGCGCCCGGTGCCACGGCGGCAGAGGCGCTGGCGGAGGTGGCTAAGCCGCTGCGGTACAACGGCGCGGCGCTGCTGTGCGGGATCTCCGGCTACCCGAGGACCGGCTGCGGCGAGCCCATCCAGGACGCGGAGCAGCCGAAGCCGTCGGCACCCGCCCCGGCCTCCGCCCCCGCCTCCTCCGCTTCGGAGGGCTCCTCGGGCGGCGGCCCCTCGGCCGGCCTGTACCTGGGCGTCGCGGCGGTCCTCGTCCTGGGTGCCGCCGCCGTCTGGCAGTCCCGCCGCCGCAGGCGATGACGGCGCGCCCCACCCACGGCGCGGAACCTGCCGACGCACCCCCGGCCCGGTCCGGTGCGGCCGGGCGGTCCGGTCCCCCGCACGGGCCGACGTACGAGAAGGAAGGCCGCTGGCGGGCCCCCGAGGCACGGCGCGGGAACGCCCTGCACGCGGGGGCCTGGTGGCTGTGGGCCCTCGGGCTCGCCACCGCCGCCTCCCGGACCACCAACCCGCTGCTGCTCGGGCTGATCGTCGGCGTCGCCGGGTACGTGGTGGCGGCGCGCCGGACGGAGGCGCCGTGGGCGCGTTCCTACGGGGCCTTCGTCAAGCTCGGCCTCTTCGTCATCGGGCTGCGGCTGGTCTTCTCCATGCTGCTGGGCTCCCCGATCCCCGGCACGCACACCCTCTTCACGCTGCCCGAGGTGCCACTGCCGGCGTGGGCGCAGGGCATCCGGTTCGGCGGCCGGGTCACGGGCGAGCAGCTGGTCTTCGCCTTCTACGACGGCGCGAAGCTGGCGACCCTGCTGATCTGCGTGGGCGCGGCGAACGCGCTCGCCAATCCGGCGCGGCTGCTGAAGTCGCTGCCGGCCGCGCTGTACGAGGCGGGGGTGGCCGTGGTCGTCGCGATGACGTTCGCGCCGAACATGGTCGCCGACGTGGCCCGGCTGCGGACCGCCCGCCGGCTGCGCGGGCGCCCCACCGGCGGGGTGAAGGCCGTCCTCCAGATCGGGCTTCCGGTACTGGAGGGGGCGCTGGAGCGCTCGGTGGCGGTCGCCGCGTCGATGGACGCGCGCGGGTACGGGCGTACGGCGCAGGTCCCGCCGGCCGTGCGGCACACCACCAACGCCCTCACCCTCGGCGGACTGCTCGGCATGTGCGCCGGTACGTACGGGCTGCTCGCGGCGGAAGGCGCCGTGTACGGGCTGCCCGTGCTCGGCATCGGCCTGGTCCTGGCCCTGGCGGGACTGCGGCTCGGCGGGCGGCGCAGCGTCCGCACCCGGTACCGGCCCGACCGGTGGGGGGTGCGGGCCTGGCTGGTCGCCGGTTCGGGCGCGGCGGTCGCCGGGCTGCTGGTCCACGCGGGGTCGGTGGACCCGGAGGGGCTGCGGCCGGGCGTGGTCCCGCTGGTCGCGCCCGCGCTGCCGCTGTGGCCCGCGGCGGCGATCCTGATCGGCCTGCTTCCGGCCTTCGTGGCCCCCGTACCTTCCGAGGAGTCCTCCCGTTGATCCGCTTCGAGCAGGTGTCGGTGACGTACGACGGCGCCGCGCGGCCCTCCCTCCGGGACGCGGACTTCACCCTCCCGGAGGGTGAGCTGACGCTGCTGGTCGGTCCGTCGGGGGTCGGCAAGTCGACCCTGCTGGGGGCGGTTTCCGGGCTGGTCCCGCACTTCACGGGCGGGACGCTGCGCGGACGGGTGACGGTGGCGGGGCGGGACACCCGTACGCACATGCCGCGCGAGCTGGCGGACGTGGTGGGCACGGTGGGGCAGGATCCGCAGGCCCACTTCGTGACGGACGTGGTGGAGGACGAGCTGGCGTACGGGATGGAGTCCCTGGGCCTGCCGCCGGCCGTGATGCGGCGCCGGGTGGAGGAGACCCTGGACCTGCTCGGCCTGAACGAGCTCCGCGACCGCCCGATCGCGACGCTCTCCGGGGGCCAGCAGCAGCGGGTGGCGATCGGCTCGGTCCTGACGACGCACCCGAAGGTACTCGTCCTGGACGAGCCGACCTCGGCGCTGGACCCGGCGGCGGCGGAGGAGGTCCTGGCGGTGCTGCAACGCCTGGTCCACGACCTGGGCACGACGGTCCTGATGGCGGAGCACCGCCTGGAGCGGGTGGTCCAGTACGCCGACCGCGTGCTCCTGCTCCCGTCCCCGGGCGAGCCCCCGGTCCTGGGCACCCCGTCCGAGATCATGGCCGTCTCCCCGGTCCACCCCCCGGTGGTCTCCCTGGGCCGCCTGGCGGGCTGGACCCCGCTCCCCCTCTCGGTCCGCGACGCCCGCCGCCAGGCCGCTCCGCTCAGGTCCCGCCTGTCCTCCGTGGACGCGGACACGGTCCTGCCGGGGCTGCCGTGCGGCGGGGCGGCCGCTGCGCGGGGCGAGTCCCCTACCCTCCCTTCGCCCGTTCCCCGGGGCTCCGCCCCGGCCCCCGGTCCTCAAACGCCGGACGGGCCTGAAGAGCCCCGCCGGCGTTTGAGGCGCGGGCGCGGTAGCGCCGTGCCTGCGGCCGCACCGGCGGTTGAGGCGAGAACGGGTGAAGGGCGGGGCGGGGAGCAGCTCCGCGCAGCGGCACCCACCGCACCGGCACCGGCACCGGCCCGCCTCCGCCACCGGCTGGCCCGCCTGACCGCCCGGCCCCGTCGCGACCCGGGCGACGCGACGGCCACGGCCCCCTCCGGGAGCGGCCGCGGGCCGGGCGACGGCGCAGCGCCCGGCGCCCCCGCCGCCGCAACCCCCGCGGCCGCCGCCAAGAACCTCGGCGTCCGCCGAGCCCGCACCGAGGTGCTCCACGACGTCACCCTCCAGGTGGCCCCCGGCGAGGCCGTCGCCCTCATGGGCCGCAACGGCGCCGGCAAGTCCACGCTCCTCGCCGCCCTCACCGGCACCCTCGCCCCCTCCACCGGGCAGGTGACCGTAGGCGGCCGCACCCCGCACCGCACCCCGCCCCCGGAGATGGTCCGCCGGGTGGGCCTGGTCCCGCAGGAGCCCCGTGACCTCCTCTACGCCGACACCGTCGCCGCCGAGTGCGCCGCGGCCGACGCCGACGCCGGGGCCGCCCCCGGGACCTGCCGCACCCTGGTCGGCGACCTGCTGCCCGGCGTGCCCGACGACACCCACCCCCGGGACCTGTCCGAGGGGCAGCGCCTGACCCTCGCCCTGGCCCTGGTCCTCACCGCCCGCCCGGCCCTGCTCCTCCTCGACGAGCCGACCCGCGGTCTGGACTACGCCGCCAAGGCCCGCCTGGTGCAGACCCTGCGGGGCCTCGCCGCCGACGGCCACGCCATCGTCCTGGCCACGCACGACGTGGAGCTGGCCGCGGAGCTGGCCCACCGGGTGGTCATCCTGGCGGGCGGGGAGATCGTCGCGGACGGCCCGACGGCCGAGGTCGTCGTCTCCTCCCCCGCCTTCGCGCCGCAGGTGGCGAAGATCCTGGCCCCGGGCCACTGGCTCACGGTGTCCCAGGTGGCCGCCGCCCTGGAGGCCGCCCCGTGAGGCCCCGCCCCGCCCGCCCCGTCCGCGTCGGCCCCCGCGCCGCCGCGGCCCTGGTCCTGGTGGCCCTCATCGGCATCGCCGCCTTCGGCTGGCCCCTGCTCGCGGACCGCCAGTCGGGCCTGGCCCACTCCCAGGACGCCCCGTGGCTCTTCGCCGCGCTGCTGCCCCTCCTCGTCGCCGTGGTCATCGCGACCATCGCCGACAACGGCATGGACTCCAAGGCCGTCGCCATGCTCGGGGTGCTCGCCGCCGTGGGGGCGGCGCTGCGGCCGCTGGGCGCCGGCACGGCCGGGCTGGAGCCCATGTTCTTCCTGATGGTGCTCAGCGGCCGCGTCCTCGGTCCCGGCTTCGGCTTCGTCCTCGGCTCCGTCACGATGTTCGCGTCCGCGCTGCTCACGGGCGGGGTCGGGCCGTGGATGCCGTTCCAGATGCTGGCGCTGGGCTGGTTCTCGCTGGGCGCCGGTCTGCTGCCGGGGCCGGAGCGGATCCGGGGGCGGGCCGAGCTGGCGATGCTCGCCGCGTACGGGTTCCTGGGTTCCTTCGCGTACGGCACGGTCATGAACCTCCAGGGCTGGGTGATCCTGCAGGGCATGGGGCAGGGGATCTCCTTCCACCCGGGCGATCCGGTGCCTCAGAACCTGGCGCGCTTCGTCGCGTACTGCCTGGCGACCTCGGTGGGCTGGGACCTGGGGCGGGCCGCGCTGACCGTCGTACTGACGCTCACCCTCGGGGGCACGCTGCTGCGGGCACTGCGGCGGGCGACTCGGAAAGCCGCGTTCGACGCACCCGTTTCCTTCGATTCGGGTGCCGGAAGTGACCGGGGCCACTCAGCTCAGCGGGTCTGATCGGCTACGGGGGGTGAGTTTCGGGCTCCCGGCCGGTGAGGCGGCCCACAGGACCCACGTCACATCCGGCCCGGGGTAGTAGGGCGGCGGGCCCGTAGTCGTACGGGTTGCCGGGCGGGGCGTTGGACCCGGGCTGCGAGGGGGGTTAGTAGATGGGGGGCGTTGCCAGGGCGTCCCGGGGCTGGCTAACTGGTGTTGTCGCCGAGGCGGCCGGGGCGCACAGCCCCCCGCCGGACGAACCCCTCTCCACCTGTGTGAGTGGCTCACGCATG